>NZ_JAUOOA010000002.1:0-419433 GCF_030548425.1 Uliginosibacterium sp. 31-12
GGTGGAGGTAAACGGGATCGAACCGATGACCTCTTGCATGCCATGCAAGCGCTCTCCCAGCTGAGCTATACCCCCGTCCAGCGAAGAAGCGAGATTCTAGACAGCGATCGGCACCTCGTCAAGACCATTTCGCGAAGTTATTTGCATGAAAGCGCATCGCCATTCAGTCACCCAGCGCAATGGGTTCCCACTACAGAAGCTTGCCCGGATTCATCAGCCCACGCGGGTCGAAAGCGGTCTTGATGGCGCGCATCATGTCCATCTCGACCGGGCTCTTGTAGCGCAGGATTTCGTCGCGCTTGAGCTGTCCCAAACCATGTTCGGCAGAGATCGATCCGCCCAGTGTCGCCACGATGTCATGCACGATGCGATTGACCTCGGTCGTCCGGGCTACGAACGCCACATTGGCTTCGCCCCCCTGAGGCATCGAGGGGTTGTAGTGCAGATTGCCATCCCCTGCGTGCCCGAAAGCCACGATGCGCACGCCCGGGAAGGCAGCTTCCAGCGCCGCATCTGTCTGTTGCAGAAAGGCCGGAATCGCGCTGACCGGCACCGACACATCGTGCTTGATGCTGATGCCGTCCTTCTTCTGCGCTTCAGAAATGTTTTCGCGCAAGGCCCACAAGGCCTGAGCCTGGCTTTCCTTGCCTGCCAACACGGCATCAATCACCCAGCCAGCTTCAAAAGCCTCACTCAGCGCAGTTTCAAGCAAAGCTTCAAGCTCGGCAGCCGGATCACTATCAACCAGCTCGACAAGTGCATACCAGGGTGCAGGTTCAGCCAGCGGACGCACGCTGCCGGGCATTTTCTGGAGCACCAACTCATGTGCTGCCGAGCACACGATTTCAAAAGCCGTGAGGCGCTCTCCTGCGCGCTGACGCAAACTTGCCAGCAAGTGGATAGCCGCCCCGGCATCCGGCAGCGCCAGCCAGGCCACGGCACGGCGGCTCTGGGAAGGAAAGAGTTTGAGCACGGCCGCGGTAATAATGCCCAGTGTGCCTTCGGAGCCGATGAAAAGATGTTTGAGATCGTAGCCGGTATTGTCCTTGCGTAAGCCACGCAAACCGTTCCAGATCCGCCCGTCAGGCAGTACAACCTCAAGCCCCAGCGTCAGCTCGCGGGTGTTGCCATAGCGCAGCACCTGCACTCCGCCAGCGTTGCTGGCGAGATTGCCGGCGATCTGACAAGAACCCTCGGAGGCCAGAGACAAGGGGAACAAGCGGCCCTGCTCCGCCGCTGCAGCCTGCACAGCAGCCAGCGTACAACCGGCTTCCACCGTCAAGGTGTTATTAACAACGTCCACAGCGCGCACCCGGTTCAGGCGTGCCAACGAGATGAGGACTTCATCGCCCCCTGCATGTGGCACGCCGCCACCAACCAGGCCGGTGTTGCCCCCTTGAGGCACCATGGGCACGCCAGCCGCCGCACAGGCCCGTACAACGGCAGCCACCTCATCGGTACAGCCCGGACGCACGACGCATAATGCACGCCCCTTGTAGCGCCCACGCCAGTCTTCTTCATAGGGAGCACAGTCCGGCTCCGTCGTCAGCACATTCGCCTCGCCGACGATGGACCGCAACGCCGCCAGAAATGCCTGCGCCACGACGCTTACTCGTCTGCCCACACCGGCTCGGCGTAGAGGTCGTGTACGTCGCAATCCGTGACGCGCACCTGATAGAACTTGCCGACCTCCATGTCCTGCCCTTCTGGCACGATCACCAGACCGTCGATTTCCGGCGCATCCCCTTCAGAGCGGCAGATGGCGCCCTCTTCCTCGTCGATCTGATCGACCAGCACCACGATTTCGCGGCCGATCTTGGCTTCGAGGCGCTGGGTGGAGATATCTTCCTGGAACTCCATCAGGCGGCGCTTGCGCTCTTCGCGCACTTCGTCCGGCACGGCGCCGGGCAACTGATTGGCCGTCGCTCCCTCTACCGGCGAATAGGCAAAAGCACCCACACGATCAAGCTTGGCTTCATCGAGGAACTCGAGCAGTTCTTCGAACTCTTGCTCGGTCTCTCCCGGGAAGCCGGTAATGAAGGTGGAGCGAATGGTGATATCCGGACAGATTTCGCGCCAGCGGCGAATGCGCTCGAGATTGTTCTCAGCATTCGCCGGGCGCTTCATGGCCTTGAGAATGCGCGGATTGGCGTGCTGGAAAGGCACATCCAGATACGGCAGGATTTTGCCCTCGGCCATCAACGGAATGATGTCATCCACGCTTGGGTAGGGATAGACATAGTGCAAACGTACCCACACATCGAGCTCGGAGAGCTCCTTACACAGGTCGTAGAGTTTGGTTTTCACCGGGCGGCCATCCACGAAACCGGTGCGGTATTTCACATCCACGCCATACGCGCTGGTGTCCTGCGAGATCACCAGCAACTCATTCACGCCGGCCTTCACAAGGGTTTCAGCCTCGCGCAGCACATCGTGGATCGGGCGCGAAACAAGATCCCCGCGCAGCGAGGGGATAATGCAGAAGCTGCAGCGATGGTTGCAGCCTTCTGAAATCTTCAGATAGGCATAGTGGTCCGGCGTCAGGCGGACGCCCTGCGGCGGCACCAGATCGGTGAAGGGGTCATGTGGCTTGGGCAGGAACTGATGCACCGCCGTCATCACTTCTTCCGTGGCGTGCGGACCGGTCACAGCCAGCACCTTAGGATGCGTCTGTTCAACAATACCGCGCCCCGCCGAATCTTTCTTGGCGCCGAGGCAGCCTGTCACGATCACCTTGCCGTTTTCGGCCAGCGCCTCGCCAATCGCGTCGAGCGACTCTTCAACCGCTGCGTCGATGAAACCACAGGTATTCACGACCACCAGATCGGCACCCTGATATTGCGAAGCGACGTCGTAACCCTCAGCGCGCAGACGAGTCAGGATACTTTCGGCGTCACTCGCCGCTTTCGGGCAGCCCAGCGACACAAAACCAACTCGGGGCGTGGAATTTTTGCTCATGTATTCAACCTTAAAAAACACAAGGCGCAGCCACCCGGCCACGCCTCTCTCTGATGCTGCATTTTAGCCCGGATCAGGTGGAATCCCGACTGTTTGAGGCCAAGAACCCCACGCGCAGTAAGGAAAACCCGTTCGCCTCAGGGGGCATCCCCAACGTACGCTTCATGGCAGAAAAACACCGAAAAGGCCATACAGCAAGGCAATAAAAATGAACAGGGCATTATTTCGACCATCGGGCAGCCCCCGGACTTTGGACGCGACGCTGACTAAGTTGGCTGTGCCAGCTGCTTTTCCGGGCGACACCCCCCAACAAAAAAGGAGTCACATCATGCTCAAAACACGCAATATCGTTTTCGCAGTCCTGACCAGTCTGTGCATTTCGAGCAGCTTCGCCGCAGCCCCCAAGCCTGCTCCCGGCTTTGTCAGCCTGAAACAGACCCAGCAGATACAGGCGGGCCAAAGCAAGGACGAAGTCATCCAGATGTTCGGCAAACCGGTTGCTACTCCGAAATGGAGCAACGGCACTTCGTCACTGGTCTACAAGACCGAGGACTCCGCCGCATTCAAGGCTCTGCTATACGTTGATTTCGACACAAAGACTGGCTCGGTGATCAGCTCGGTCATCCGCCCGGACGACAACAGCGGCATGGGGAGCGACTCGTCTGAATGAGTCAGCCCTGCTCAGAGGGGCCCCCTCGGGAGCCCCTGCCAGTCACAATCGATCTTAGAGGCTATTCACGATCTGTAGCGAGAGGCCGTCAGCGGAGTAAAGAGCAGCACAAGAACCGCAGTTTATGTTGATAAATGAGGATTCCAAGCAGCGCATGGGCCCTCTCAGTTATCAATGAGCGACCTCGCAGTCAAATCGTGAATAGCTTCTCAGTGGTGATGCCCGTGCTCACCATGCACATGCTGGTGAGCAATTTCCTCGGCAGTAGCAGCGCGCACATCAATCACCTTGAGCACAAAACTCAAGGCCTGACCGGCAAGCGGATGGTTGCCATCCAGCAGCACCACCGGCCCCTTGATCTTGGTGACAAAGAAATAGCGCAGCTCACCATCCGGACCCGGTCGCTGAATCTGCCCCCCCACCTTTACTCCAGGAGGAAACTCGGCCTTGGGCATGCTCTGCACCAAAGCCTCATCCCGTTCGCCAAAACAGTCCTCAACACTCAGTGACAAGCTGACCTGGTAACCCGGCTCCTGCCCTTCAAGGGCCTCCTCCAGCTTGGCAAAGATATTGTCGTAACCACCATGCAGGTAGGAAACCGGGCGCTTGCCATCGTCGACAGGCATTCCTTTGTCTGTACTGACCTTCATGCTTACGGTTACAGCACTGTCTTTGGTGATTTTCATGGACTTTCTCTTGCAAAGTGAGGCGGGACGCCATTGTCCCCGAACAAGGTTCTGGAGGAAACCCGGTCGCTCAAACCGGATTGTCGATATCCACGAAGATAGCTTCCAGTTCATGCTCGCGCTGCAGCCACGTCGCCAATGCCTGCACCCCATATCGCTCGGTGGCATGATGCCCTGCCGCTAGGTAGGCCACACCGGTTTCACGCGCTAGGTGCACGGTTTGCTCGGAAATTTCGCCAGACAGGAAAAGATCAGCCCCAGCAGCAATCGCGTGCTCGAAGTAACTCTGAGCGCCACCGGTGCACCACGCCACACGCCGGACAACACGTTGCGGCTCGGCGATCAGCAGCGGCTCACGGGCGAGACGGGCAGCCACTGAGCGCGCCACCTCACCGGCAGGCATCGCATGCGGCAAGCTGCCCAATAACACAAGCGACTGCTCCGCACATGGCGACTCGACCTGCCAGCCCAGCACCTGTGCAAGCTGCACATTGTTCCCCAGCACCGGATGCGCATCTAGCGGCAAGTGATAACCGAACAAGTTGATATCGTGGGCTAGCAAAAGCCCCAGGCGCTGACGACGAATCCCGGTCACACGCGGGTCCTCGGACTTCCAGAACCAACCGTGATGCACGATGATTGCATCAGCCTGCAATGCAATGGCACGCTCGATCAACGCCCGACTGGCCGTCACTCCGCAGACCACGCGCGCAATCCCGGCGCGTCCTTCCACCTGCAAACCGTTTGGGCAATAATCGTTGAAGCGGCCGCACTCAAGCAGCGTATCCAGAATCCTCTGGAGTTCCTGGCGGTCCATGACAACTCTCCCTGCACTTGATCACGGCAGACAGCGCGTCTGCGAACGGTGAATTATGCAACGTCTCTGGCTGATTTTTGCCCAGACCGCGACCATCGCGCTGGGTGTACTCTTCGTGATCACAACCCTGAAACCCGAATGGGTGAGTCGCCCCACGCTCTTCGAAGCGCCTCCGCCAGCGCTCGAATCCTCTGCCCAGACAACACCCGGCCCGGCCCGCGCCGCGGACAGCTACGCCAACGCGGCCCAGGCGGCCTTACCTGCTGTGGTGCACATCTTCACCAGCAAGGAAATCGAAGCACCCCGCCACCCGCTCTTCAACGACCCCTTCTTCCGCCATTTCTTCGGCGCCCCCGAGCGCACCCCGCAACGCAGCTCGGGATTAGGCTCCGGCGTGATGGTGAGCGGCGAAGGCTACATCCTCACCAACAATCATGTGATCGAAGCCGCGGACACCATCGAGGTCGCCCTCAACGACGGGCAGAAATACCGAGCCAGAATTGTCGGCCGTGACCCTGAGACAGATCTGGCCGTACTACGCATCGACAGCAAGACAGCACTGCACGCAATCAGCTTTGCAGCGGCAGACAGCGTGCGCGTAGGAGATGTAGTGCTGGCCATCGGCAATCCGTTCGGCGTCGGACAAACAGTCACCATGGGGATTGTCAGTGCTCTGGGCCGCTCGGATCTTGGTATCAACACCTTCGAGAACTTCATCCAGACCGATGCGGCGATCAATCCCGGCAATTCAGGAGGCGCTCTGGTCGATACCAGAGGTCAGCTGGTCGGTATTAACACTGCGATCTACTCGCGCTCCGGCGGCTCACTGGGCATCGGCTTCGCCATTCCGGCCGGCACGGCGCGCAGCATCATGGAGCAGATCATCAAGAACGGGCAGGTCACTCGGGGCTGGATCGGCATTCAGGTACAGGAAATCACGCCCGAACTCGCCCAGGCCCTTCAACTGCCGCAGAAAGGTGCGCTGATTGCCGGCATCGCCCGCAACAGCCCGGCCGCCAAGGGTGGGCTGCAAGCAGGCGATGTGCTCATCGCGCTGGATGGCAAGGCCATCAACAACGCTCACGGCGTGCTTGAAACGGTCGCTAGCCTGCCACCGGGGCAACTTGCCAAGGCCGCCATCATCCGCAAGGGAAAAACCATGGAGGCCGTGCTGCAGATAGCCCAACGGCCTTTGCCCACACAATCGGCACAGGATTAAAGCCAGCCAACGCAGCTCGAATGCCTGGCGGCAGACTCAGCTGCGCGAGCGCTCCAGCATGCGCGCCACCAGAATGCCAACCTCATACAGCAGGCACATTGGCACAGCCAGCATGAATTGCGAAGCCACGTCTGGAGGCGTAACAACGGCGGCGACCACGAATGCCCCCACGATCACGAAACGCCGCGCCTCGGCCAGCTTGGCGGTTGTTACGATCCCCAGCGCTACCAACAACACGACCGCCACAGGCACCTCGAAAGTCGCACCGAACGCGAGGAACATACCCATCACGAAGCTCAGGTATTTGTCGATATCAGTCATCCAGGCTACGCCCTCAGGCGTGAAGCTGGCCATGACCTTGAACATGCCCGGAAAAAAGATGAAATAGGCGAAAGCCATGCCGCTCACGAAGAGCAGACAGCTCGCAACCAGCAGCGGCAAGGCCAGACGCTTCTCGTGAGCATACAAGCCAGGGGCGATGAAGGACCAGGCCTGAAAGAGGATGAAAGGCATGGCAATCAGCAAGGATAGCCAGGCCACCACCTTGATCGGCACCAGAAAGACGCCCACGACGTCTGTCGCAATCATCTGCCCGCCTTGCGGCAGTACGGCCAGCAAAGGCGCTGCCATCAACGCATAGAGATCCTTGGCCCACCACACTAGGCACAGGAAAACCACCAGCACGGCCAGCAAGGAATAGATCAGGCGATTGCGCAGCTCGACCAGATGGGAAATGAAGCTTTCTTGCGAATCCACGCCCATCACCCCTTGTGCACTTTCACTGGCTCCACGGGCATCCCGAAGAGATCGAGCTGACTATCGTCGCGCTCGGGTGGCGGAGTGGGCTCGGAAGACGCGAAGAGATCGGACTCAGCTGCCACGGTCTCTGCCGGCACTTGCTCAAGCACCACGGCCACGGCTTGAGTTTCGGCGGGCGGGCGCGGCTCCTGCACCACCGGTTCGGCCAGCGCCTTGACTTCCTGCTCCACAGCGGCAGCTCCTGCCGACAGCTCAGCCTGAAAAGCCTGCGCCTGCTCGTTGATGGAAGCTTGCAGACTCCGCGCAGACTCCTGCACATCGGCCACTAGCGTCTTCATCTCAGAAGCTTCCATTTCGCGACTGATGTCGGACTTCACATCTGCCACATAGCGGCGCATCTTGCCCAGCAGATGACCCACCGTACGCGCCACACGCGGCAGCTCTTCGGGACCAAAGACAACCAGAGCTACGATGCCGATGAGAAGAAGCTCGGAAAAACCAATATCGAACATGCCGGGCCTGTCAGATCAATCCTGCAGCACAAAAACAAAGGGGCGCTCACGCGCGCCCCCACTCGGGAATGACTTCCCGCTTAGTCCTTCTTCTCGCGCGCTTCACCTTCCACAGTATTGGAGGCAGCAGCGATCTTCTCCGCCGGCTTGTCGTCAGCGCCTTCCTTCATGCCCTGCTTGAAGCCCTTCACCGCGCCGCCGAGATCCTCGCCGATATTGCGCAGTTTCTTGGTGCCGAAAACCAGCAGAACGATGACCAAAACAATCAGCCAATGCCAGATGCTCAACGAACCCATGTGCAGCTCTCCTCAGTATTTCAGCATGGCGGGCATTGGCTGCCCACCAAGAATGTGCAGGTGCAGATGATACACCTCCTGCCCACCATGCCGTCCGGTGTTGATGATGGTACGAAAGCCCTCGCCCGCACCCAGTTCTTTTGCAATGCGCGGCGCCAGCTCCAGCATGCGGCCCAGCACCGGTGCATCTTCCGGCATGGCATCCGCCAGCGTCGCAATATGCTTCTTCGGGATGATCAGGACGTGCACCGGCGCCTGCGGATGGATGTCCTTGAACGCAAGGATTTCATCATCCTCATACACCTTACCGGAGGGAATCTCGCCACGGGCAATACGGCAGAAAATGCAGTCGCTCATGATTTGCGGGAATTCTTTTCTTCGATGCCTGAAATGCCTTCGCGCCGGCGAAACTCGCCGAGCACGTCATCCGCCGACAAACCGAACTGCGACAACAGGATCAGCGAGTGGAACCACAGGTCGGTAACTTCATACACGATGTGGCGCAGATCCCCATCCTTGGCTGCCATGATGGTTTCGGCAGCCTCTTCGGCCACTTTTTTGCAGATCGCGTCAGTTCCTTTGGCGTACAGGCTGGAAACATAGGACGACTCGGGCGGCGCGGATTTCCGCGCTTCAAGCGTCGCCGACAAGCGCTGCAGAACTTCCGGATCAATCATGGCTGAGGCCTTTTACAGAATTATTTCTTGGGGTAAATCTCGGCCGGATCTTTCAGAACCGGCTCGACGTCTTCCCAACCGCCACCATCCAGATGACGCTGGAAAAAGCAGCTGCGGCGGCCGGTGTGACAGGCGATGCCTCCCACCTGCTCAATCTTCAGCAGAACAACATCACCATCACAATCCATACGGATTTCGCGTACGCGCTGAGTATGGCCGGACTCCTCGCCCTTGTGCCACAGCTTGCGCCGGGAGCGCGACCAATACACGGCCTCGCGCTTTTCAGCTGTCAGCGCCAGTGCTTCCCGATTCATCCAGGCAAACATCAGCACTTCGCCCGTATCCGCATCCTGAGCAATAGCCGGCACCAGCCCCTGCTCGTCCCACACCACATCATTGAGCCAGCGGCTGTCTTCGCTCACAGTCTCACCTCCACGCCACGTTCGCGCATGTATTCCTTGGCCTGCCGAACGGTGTACTCACCGTAGTGAAAGATGCTCGCCGCCAGCACTGCATCCGCCCGACCTTCGATCACCCCATCCGTGAGGTGCTGCAGATTGCCCACGCCACCACTCGCAATCACCGGGATATTTACTGCGTCAGAGATTGCGCGGGTCAGCGCCAGATCAAAACCAATCTTGGTGCCGTCACGATCCATACTGGTCAAAAGGATTTCACCGGCGCCAAGCTTTTCGACGCGCTGGGCCCATTCAATGGCATCCAGATCGGTGAGCTTGCGTCCGCCGTGAGTGAATACCCCCCACTTGCCCGGCGCAGTCTGCTTGGCATCTATCGCCACCACGATGCACTGATTACCAACCTTGCCGGAGGCTTCGGCCACCAGATCGGGGTTGTACACCGCAGCACTGTTCATGCTGACCTTGTCCGCACCGGCATTGAGCAGGCGTCGAACATCTTCAACACAGCGCACGCCACCGCCCACCGTTAGCGGAATGAAAACCTGGTTGGCCACCTGTTCGACGATATGCAGCATGATGTTGCGCTCGTCGGAACTGGCCGTGATGTCCAGAAAGGTCAGCTCGTCGGCGCCCTGCTCGTCATAGCGGCGTGCAATCTCGACGGGATCACCGGCGTCGCGCAGCTCAAGGAAATTGACGCCCTTGACGACACGTCCGGCGGTGACATCGAGACAGGGGATGATGCGTTTGGCGAGCATTGATCAGTCAGCCTCGCCATTGAGTTCATCGGCACGCGCCTGAGCCACTTCGAAATCCAGCGTGCCCTCGTAGATGGCCCGGCCAGTAATGGCACCCATGATGCCTTCAGACTCGACAGCACACAGCGCATCAATATCCTTCAGATCAGTGATGCCTCCGCTGGCGATCACCGGAATGCGCAGGGCCTGGGCCAGTTTCACGGTCGCCTCGATATTCACGCCGGAGAGCATGCCATCGCGGCCGATATCGGTATAGATCACGGACTCGACACCGTAGTCCTCGAATTTTTTGGCCAGATCAATCACGTCGTGCCCGGTCAGTTTGGACCAGCCATCGACAGCCACCTTGCCATCCTTGGCATCCAGACCAACGATGATATGGCCCGGAAAGGCGCTGCAGGCATCGTGCAGGAAGCCAGGGTTCTTGACCGCAGCAGTGCCAATGATCACATAGCTGATACCGTCGTCCAGATAACGCTCGATGGTATCCAGGTCGCGGATGCCACCACCGAGCTGAACCGGGATGTCGTCACCGACCTCCTCGCAGATCGCCTTGATCACCGCCTCGTTCTTGGGCTTGCCGGCAAAGGCACCATTGAGGTCGACCAGATGCAGGCGACGCGCGCCTTTATCGAGCCACATCCGGGCCATGGCGCGCGGGTCTTCGGAGAAGACCGTGGCACCTTCCATCTCGCCCTGGCGCAGGCGAACGCAGTGGCCGTCTTTGAGGTCAATCGCGGGAATGAGCAGCATGATTTTTCAGGGGGCGTTAGCGCTTGAAGGCAAGCGGTGAAGTGATTCCGGAGGTTCCGGGCGTTCCTTGTGGGTCAGGCTCAGGGTTGCCAGCTCACGAAATTCGAGAGCAACTGCAGACCCGCAGCAGCGCTCTTTTCCGGATGGAACTGAACTGAAAAAATATTAGCTTGGGCCACCGCCGAGGTAAAGCGCAGGCCGTAATCAGTCGTCGCCGCGCTCGCCGACTCATCATCGGGCTGACAGTAGTAGCTATGCACGAAGTAGAAGCGTGCCCCCGGTTCGATACCCGCCCACAGAGGATGAGCGCGCGTGGGATCAACCCGGTTCCAGCCCATATGCGGCACCTTCAGACGCAAGCCATCCGGCCCGCTCATGCCATCAGCAAAGCGCTTCACCTGACCCGGGATGAAACCCAGCCCAGCCGTATCGCCCTCTTCGCTGTGATCGAAGAGCATCTGCATGCCAACACATACACCCAGAAAAGGTTTGCTCTGCGCAGCTTGATGCACCGCTTCGCGCAAACCACGCCCCATGAATTCGCGCATGCAGTCATGCATGGCGCCTTGGCCGGGCACCACTACGCGATCTGCCGCATGGATCTGCGCGGCTTCGCTACTGATCAGCACACTGGCACTGGCGGGCGCCACCTTTTCAATGGCCTTGGCAACCGAACGCAGGTTACCCATGCCGTAATCGACTACAACGATCTTCATTTCTGTGAGCTTCGCTACGAAGTGAGGAGTGAAGGGCAAAGCCCCTCTGGAGACTTTAGAGCGTGCCCTTGGTCGACGGCATGGCGCCAGCGGCACGTTCGTCAACTTCACATGCCGCGCGCAGGGCGCGGCCAAAGGCCTTGAACACGGTCTCACACTGGTGGTGTGCGTTCTTGCCACGCAGGTTGTCGATATGCAGCGTCACGCCGGCATGATTAACGAAACCCTGAAAAAACTCGCGGGTCAGATCCACATCAAACGAGCCAATCATGGCGCGCGTGAAATCCACATTGAACTCCAGCCCGGGGCGGCCCGAGAGGTCCACCACTACGCGCGACAAGGCCTCATCCAGCGGCACATAGCTGTGGCCATAACGGCGCAGACCCTTTTTGTCACCCACGGCCTTGGCAAAAGCCTGGCCCAGGGTGATACCCACATCCTCCACCGTGTGGTGAGCATCGATGTGCAGATCCCCCTTGGCCTCAACAGTCAGATCAATCAGGCCATGGCGGGCTATCTGATCAAGCATGTGATCCAGAAAAGGCACGCCGCTGGCAAGCTTGGCCGCACCGCTGCCATCCAGATTGAGGCTTACGGTGATTTGGGTTTCAAGAGTGTTGCGGCTGACTTCGGTTTGCCTCATGGCGGGGGCCCATGTCGAAGGAAGTGAAAGCCCGGCACAAGGGCGTCCGGGTAAGCCCTATGATAGCATTGGTGCGGCTTTGCACCATCTGCAAGACCGTGATTGCCGCGCAACGAAACCCTCGGAATGAATCCATGAGTGCCTACTGGAGCGATCTTGTTCATCGCCTGACCCCTTACGTGCCGGGCGAACAGCCCAAGATTGCTAATCTGGTCAAGCTCAATACCAACGAGAACCCTTACGGCCCCTCACCCAAGGCCTTGGCCGCCATCGCTAGCGAAGCTAGCGATGCGTTGCGCCTCTACCCGGACCCGAACTCCGATCTTTTCAAGCAGGCGGTCGCCCGCTTTTTCGCCGTGGAGCCTGCCTGCGTATTTGTCGGCAACGGCTCGGACGAAGTGCTGGCGCATGTCTTCATGGGTCTCCTGAAACACGACAAACCCCTGCTTTTCCCGGACATCACCTATAGCTTCTATCCGGTGTATTGCGGGCTCTACGACATCGCCTACGAAACCGTGGCCCTGGACGCGCAATTCGGCATTTGCGTCGACGACTATCTCGGCCGTGAAGCGGGCGCGATCATCCTCGCCAATCCGAACGCCCCTACTTCGCGTCTGCTCCCCCTGGCAGACATCGAGCGCCTCGCTGCAGGCCAGCCGGATGCGGTAATCGTCATCGATGAGGCTTATATCGACTTCGGTGGAGAAAGCGCCGTGGGTCTGACCCGCAACCACCCGAATCTGCTGGTCATCCAGACGCTCTCCAAGAGTCGCTCGCTGGCTGGGCTACGGGCCGGCTTTGCGGTCGGTCAGGCGCACCTGATCGAGGGACTGGAGCGCGTCAAGAACAGCTTCAACTCCTATCCACTGGACCGCATGGCCATCGTTGCCGCCGCGGCTGCCATGGATGACATCGCCTGGTTTGAGGACACCCGCCAGCGCGTGATCGCCAGCCGCGAAAAACTCAACACCGAGATGCAGGCACTGGGTTTCGAAGTGCTGCCCTCGGCCGCCAACTTCATTTTTGCACGTCACCCAAAGCGCGATGGCGCCGAACTGGCACAGGCACTCCGCGCCCGGGGCATCATCGTGCGCCACTTCAAGCTACCGCGTATCGATCAGTTTCTGCGCATCACCATCGGCACTGACGCGCAATGCTCCCTGTTGGTCGCCGCACTGAAGGAAATCCTCAGCTGAGTTTGCGCGTCTTCTTGCACACACCACTACGGGGATCAAAGGCGTCGAACCATAACTCCTTGCGCTGCAAGGGCTTAGGGTTAAGGAGATTGTAGTTCTCAAGCAGGAATACGCGCCGCTCGCAAAGGCGCGCACGCTTGAACACATCTGCGTAATGCTGCTTGAGCATGCGCAACAAGCTGCCGTCTCGCACCATACTTTCGAGACCCGCAGAGAGGCGTTTGTGCAAGCGCGGATGGGCCGGCGAAACAAACACATAGCCCGGCAGAGGAAACTTGAGCAGGATGTCCTGCTCGACACGCAAATTGGGAGACGCTGATCGAAGCTCGTCGAACTCGGCAAACACTTCATTCAGGCCACGCGGAAAGTAATCAATTTTCCCTGCCAACAGCCGAGCCACCAAAGGCTTGGCGCTCTCCTCCGTGTAAACCGCAAAGCCAGCAATCTCCAGCACTCGCCGCGACGACCAGGCCTCTCCCACCCCCACCCGCAACGCTCTCAGCTGATCAAGGTTCCCTACTGCGCTGAGCTTCGGCTGCACTTCTGCAGTTGTCAGAGCAATCCGGTAATTCGACAGGCCCATATCCGGCGCAATATAGATCGGCAGAAGCTGCAACTCCCAAGAAGGCTGAGTTGCGACGACCGAAACATTGACCTCGTCACCAAGCAGCATCTTGCGTAGTTGCTCTTCACGGCCCACGGGCACTTGCCGGGTCTCGATGCGATATGCGCCATAGCTTGACCTGGTTCGTCGCATCGCCTCATCCAGAACCCGTCCAGCGTAGTCATGCCCAGCGGCGCCCGTATCCTGGAGTGGGCCAAAACGGCGTAAAACATCCTCTGCAAGAGCCAGATTGGAAAAAAAGAGAAGGGCTGCGAGCGGCAGAACACTGCTCAGCAAGGAGGAAAAAGACATACGGCACCAAACTAACTTTCAGCACCTCAATCTACCCTAGAGCATTATTGCCCCCTACTGCACTGACGGGCTATCCACCCGCCCTATTCAAGCCAGATGAGGGAAGCCTGTCGCCCCGACTGAGTACCGTCTCGACGCGCCGAGAAAAAAGCGTCCGCTTCGTCATAGGTGCAGCGATCGCCACCATACACCTGCGTCACCCCCATTAAAGCCAGGCGCTGCCGTGCCAACAGATACAGATCAGCCTGCCATTTCCCCTGCTCCTTGCCCGGCAGGAAGGCCTCCGCTGCCGCGGGCGTATGCGCCAGGAAAGCCGTCCGCACTTCATCACCGACCTCGAAGCGAGCCTGCGAGATGGCAGGGCCGAGCCAGGCCATGATCGACGTGGCCGGTACCTGCATGGCGCGCGCGGAGTTCTCCAGCACGCCCCCCGCCAACCCTCGCCAGCCTGCATGTGCTGCCGCCACGGCTGTGCCGGCAATATCACAGAGCAGTACCGGCAAACAGTCGGCCGTCATCACACTGCAGATCTGGTAGCTCATGCGCGCCACGCTGGCATCAGCCTGCGCATCGGGGCATGTGCAGGCTGCATTGACGACGGTAGAACCGTGCACCTGCTCCAGCCACAAGGGCTCCATGGGCAGCTTGGCTACCAGACGACGGCGATTCTCCAGCACGTGCTCAAGTGAATCACCAACATGCTTGGCCAGGTTCAATGCAGCATAGGCCCCGGTGCTCACACCACCCCAGCGCGTCGTAGAAACGGCTCGAACCTTTTTCGGTGCAGGCCAGTCAGGCGTAATGAATTTCAGCTCGGGCATATCCAGGCGTATCGATCCGTAGCCCGGATGCAGCAAAGCGAAGCCCGGGAGCGTCCACAACACATCCCCGGATCCGGCTTGCAGCCTTCACCCGGGTTACTTTATTTGCGATATTCAGCCGACTTTGCGTGAGCCTGCAGGCCTTCACCATAAGCCAGTGTTGCAGCAACTGGGGCCAGTTCAGCGGCACCGGCAACTGACATGTGAATGATGCTGGTACGCTTCTGGAAGTCATAGACCCCAAGCGGCGAAGAGAAACGTGCGCTGCGCATGGTAGGCAATACGTGGTTTGGCCCGGCACAGTAGTCGCCCAACGATTCAACCGAACAGTGCCCGACAAAAATGGCGCCAGCATGGCGAATCCGCTCAATCCAGGGCTCGGCATCTTCAATGGCGAGCTCTAGATGCTCCGGCGCGATACGGTTAGCGATCTCACAAGCTTCGCCGAGACTCGCCACCTTGATCAGTGCACCACGATTCTTCAGTGAGGCGGCAATGATCTCGTGCCGCGGCATTTCCGGCAGCAGTCTGGCAATCGAGGCAGCAACCGCGTCGATAAAAGCGTCGCTGGTGCACAGCAGGATGGATTGCGCCACTTCATCGTGTTCGGCCTGGGCAAAAAGATCCATCGCCACCCAGTCCGGCTCACCCGTGCCATCCGAAATGATCAGCACTTCCGAAGGGCCGGCGACCATGTCGATGCCCACCGTGCCAAATACGCGGCGCTTGGCTTCAGCCACATAGGCGTTGCCTGGACCAACGATCTTGTCGACCTGAGGAATCGTCTGCGTGCCATAGGCCAGCGCGGCCACAGCCTGTGCGCCACCGATGGTGAACACTCGGTCCACGCCAGCAATGGCCGCGGCGGCCAGCACCAAGGGGTTACGCTCGCCACGCGGGGTCGGCGTCACCATGATGAGCTCGCCCACGCCCGCCACCTTGGCCGGAATCGCGTTCATCAACACCGAACTCGGGTAGCTGGCTTTGCCTCCCGGCACATACAGGCCGGCACGATCCAGCGGCGTGACCTTCTGCCCCAGTCGCGTGCCGTTGTGCTCGGTGAAGCTCCAGGATTCGAGCAGTTGCTTCTCGTGGTAGCTGCGCACGCGAGCGGCAGCGATATTGAGCGCGCTGCGTTGCTCCGGCGTGAGGCTATCGAGCGCTTCCTGTAGGGCTGATTTGGGTAGCTCCAAAGCGGCCATATCTGCCACATCAAGCTGGTCAAAGCGGTTGGTAAATTCGACCACCGCCGCATCGCCCCGCGCGCGCACCGCCGCCAGCACTTCGGTCACGGCCGCATCGACACGCGTATCAGTGCTGTTGTCGAAGGCCAGCAGTGCGTCTAGCGCAGCGATAAAGCCAGGCTCAGCAGCGCTCATGCGGCGAATCTGGCTCATGGCTTGACGGCTCCGGCAAAAGCTTCGATCACGGGTTGCAACAACTCGCGCTTCATTTTCAGCGAAGCCTGATTCACGACCAGACGTGAGCTGATCTGCATGATCTCCTCGACCTCGCGCAAATTGTTGGCGCGCAAGGTACCGCCGGTCGACACAAGATCGACGATGGCATCGGCCAAGCCCACCAGTGGAGCCAGCTCCATCGACCCGTATAGCTTGATCAGATCCACGTGCATGCCCTTGGCTGCGAAGTGCTCGCGGGCAATCTTGATGTACTTCGAAGCCACGCGGATACGCGCACCACGCTGCACGGCAGCGGCATAGTCGAAATCATTCGGCACAGCCACGCTCATACGGCACTTGGCGATATTCAGATCCACTGGCTGATACAGCCCTGCCCCTCCATGCTCGATCAGGGTGTCCTTGCCGGCGATACCCAGATCGGCCGCACCGTACTGCACATAGGTCGGCGTATCGGACGCACGCACGATTACCAGACGCACATCAGCACGATTGGTTCCGATAATCAGCTTGCGCGAAGACTCAGGATTCTCGACCGGCTCGATGCCGGCCGCAGCGAGCAGCGGCAAGGTTTCCTCAAAAATGCGACCCTTGGAAAGCGCCAGGGTAATACCGTTGTAAGTGCTCACAATCCCGTCCTCAGCTGGTGCGACGCACGCGCGCGCCGAGTGCAGCCAGTTTTTCTTCCAGCTTTTCGTAACCACGATCAAGGTGATAGATGCGCTCGATGGTGGTTTCACCTTCCGCCACCAAGCCCGCAATCACCAGGCTCGCCGAGGCGCGCAGATCGGTCGCCATCACCGTGGCACCTTGCAGTTTTTCGATGCCGGTCACGAAGGCCGTGCTGCCATCAATCTTGATATTGGCACCCAGACGCTGCAACTCCACCGCGTGCATGTAGCGATTCTCGAAAATCGTCTCGCGGATGATCGACGAGCCCTCCGCCACGCAGTTGATAGCCATGAACTGGGCCTGCATGTCGGTCGGGAAAGCCGGATAAGGCGAAGTGCGCAGGCTCACGGCCTTCAAGCGCACTGGCGCCGTGATGCGAATCGCATTGCGCTCCGACATGACCTCACAGCCAGCATCCATCAGCTTGTCGACCACAGCATCGAGATACGCCGACGAGGTGTTCAGCAGACGTACATCACCAGCAGTGACGGCCGCTGCGCACAGATAGGTGCCGGTCTCGATGCGGTCCGGCATGATGCGGTGTGTGGTGCCATGCAGACGATCAACGCCCTTGATGCGGATCACGTCGGTACCGGCGCCGGAAATCTGTGCCCCCATGGAGACAAGGCAGTTGGCGAGATCGACAACTTCCGGCTCGCGTGCGGCATTCTCGATCACCGTTACGCCCTCGGCCAGACAGGCCGCCATCATCAGATTCTCGGTGCCGGTCACGGTCACCATATCGGTAAATAGGCGAGCACCCCGCAGACGCGGCGACTTGGCCAGCACATAGCCGTGCTCGACCGACACTTCAGCGCCCATCGCCTGCAGACCCTTGATGTGCTGATCCACCGGGCGGGCGCCAATCGCACAACCACCAGGCAAGCTCACCTTGGTCTCACCACAACGGGCGAGCAGCGGACCGAGCACCAGGATTGCCGCTCGCATGGTCTTGACCAGCTCGTAGCTCGCCACCGGATTGCTGATCACAGCAGCGTTCAGGGTCACCGTATCGCCGTTGCGCTCAACCTTCACGCCCATATCGGCCAGCAGGTGCAGCAAGGTACCGATGTCCTTCAGTTGCGGCACATTGGTGAAAGTCACCGGTTCGGCGGTGAGCAGCGCAGCGCACAGAATCGGCAAAGCCGCATTCTTGGCGCCGGAGATGCTGATTTCACCACTCAGGCGGGCACCGCCTTCAATCAGGAGTTTGTCCATGTCGTTCAGTGAAAGGGAAAAGAGAGGTGAAAAGGCTACAAACCCTTGCCTGCCACTCGTTCCCCGTATTCCTCTTCAATGGCCCGCAGGCCGGTTCAATTCAAAGGGTTTTCTGCAACTCGGCCCACTGGGCCGGGGTATAGGTGGTGAGCTGCAAGGCATGAATTTCGTTGCCCATCAGGCTGCCCAGCGTGGCGTACACGGCCTGATGCTGGCGCACGCGCATCTTGCCCTCGAATTCGGCACTCACGACGATGCCGGAAAAATGCACGCCGTCATCACCTTCGATGATTACGGTGTCGCAGGCTAGCCCCTGCTCGATCAAACGCTGGATTTCGCTGGCTTGAAACATCATTCAACCTCTCAGTTTGTAACCACGCTGCAGCATGTTCAGACACATCCCGGCCAGCGCCAGCAGCGCGGCGCTCACGATGGCAAGGCTCAACCAGGGCGACGCGTCGGAGACGCCGAAAACGCCGTAGCGGAAACCGTCGATCATGAAGAAGAACGGGTTGAAGTGCGACAGTGCCTGCCAGAAGGGCGGCAGCGAGTTGATGGAATAGAACACTCCGGAAAGCATAGTCAGCGGCATGATCAAGAAGTTCTGGAAGGCCGCGAGCTGATCGAACTTGTCCGCCCAGATCCCGCCGACAACACCCAGTGTGCCCAGCAAGGCCGCGCCCAAGACCACGAAAGCCAGTGCCCACAGAGGATGCGCCACTCCGGTCCAGCTGAAAAATAGCGACGCTAGCCATACCCCACCGCCCACCACCACGCCTCGGACGATGGAAGCAATGACGTAAGCGGCATAGAACTCCAGCCAGGAGATCGGCGGCAGCAACACAAACACGATGTTGCCGGTGATCTTGCTCTGGATCAGCGAGGACGAACTGTTGGCAAACGCGTTCTGCAGCACACTCATCATCACCAGTCCCGGAACCAGGAAGCTGGTATAGCTGACGCCATCGAAGGGCTGCAGACGGCCTTCGAGCACATGACCAAAAATCATCAGATAGAGCACCGAGGTGAGTACTGGCGCCCCCACGGTCTGGAAACTGACTTTCCAGAACCTCAATGTTTCTTTGTAAAGCAGAGTGCGGAAGGCAATCATGCCGTGACCTCCGCATTCATGATTTCGACGAAGGCCTGCTCCAGATCGGGACGCGCGACTTCAACCTCCAGAATCCCAGCCCCGGCTTCACGAACCGCAGCCAGCAAGCTTTCTATCTGCGCATGGCGCTCGAAGGGAATCTGCAGCACACCGTCCTGCAACACCGCACCCTGCGTCTGCAGCGAAGCCGGCAGGCAATCAAGTCCCGCCACCCGGAGCTTGAGGGCATGGTGGCTGACACGGGCAAGAATGTTCGGCGTGGTATCAAGCGCGATGACACGCCCAGCCTTGAGCATGGCTATCCGCCCGCACAGCTCTTCAGCCTCTTCCAGGTAGTGCGTGGTCAACACGATGGTGTGGCCCGCCTCGTTGAGCTTGCGGATGAAGACCCACAGGGTCTGCCGCAATTCCACATCGACGCCGGCCGTGGGCTCATCGAGCACGATCACCGGAGGTTTGTGCACCAGTGCCTGAGCCACCAGCACCCGGCGCTTCATGCCGCCAGAGAGCTGGCGCATGTTGGTATCGGCTTTACTGGTGAGGTCTAGGCTGGCAAGCAGCTCGTCGATCCAGTCATCATTGCGACGGATGCCGAAATAACCGGACTGGATGCGCAGCAACTCGCGCACCGAGAAGAAAGGATCGAAAACCAGCTCCTGTGGCACCACACCGAGGCTACTGCGTGCGGCACGGTAGTCACTCACCACGTCATGCCCCATCACCCGGATCGAACCTGCAGTGAGACGCTGCAAACCAGCGAGCGCGGAGATGAGGGTGGTCTTGCCGGCACCATTAGGCCCCAGCAGACCGAAGAACTCACCTTGCCGGATTTCGAGGTCTACACCAGCCAACGCCTGCAGCGAGCCAAACTGCTTGACTGCCCCGCATACCTGGATGGCGGGAGAGTCAATGCTGGACACTGGTGCGGCTACCGTCGGCGGAAAGTTCAGGAAAAAGGAAGGGCGTTACGCTATACAGGCTGGCAAGGCTGACAAATGCAGCCGGGGCCGACACAATAGACAGCTGCTTGCCCGCTGCCAGTGCAGCCCGCTTCCAGCTCAGCAACACGGCAATCGCGGACGAATCCACGGCTTCGATACCCGCAAGATTCACCACGCGATCGGCCTGCACGACCAGCAGTTCGCCCTCCGGCTGCAGCTCCGGCACTGTCTGCTGATTCATGGCCCCCGTGATGAAGAGCTGACCGTCGCGTTCGGAAATCACTTCTTGACCACCTCGGCTTGAGCGTTCTTGGTCTTCAGGCTCTTGATCAGGCCGTCGATACCACCAGCCTTGATCTCCTGCGCGAATGTTTCGCGATAATTGGTCACCAAGCTCACTCCGGCCACCATCACGTCGTAAACCTTCCAGCCCTCAGCCAATTTTTCCATCTGGTAATCGATCGACACCGGTTTGGCGCCGGCCTGCTTGACCTCGGTACGCACGATCACATCGCTATCTGCGGCTTGCATGCGGATCGGCTTGAAATCAATGGTCTGATTCTTGTATTGGGCCAGCGCATTTGAATAGCTGCGCACCAGCAGGATCTTGAATTCCGCCGTCATCGCATCTTTCTGCTCGGCCGAAGCATTCCGCCACTCGCGCCCCATGGCCAGTGCTGTCATGTGACGAAAATCGAAATGCGGCAGCACTTTGGCATCCACCAGCTCGAAAATGCGCTTCTGATCACCCGACTGGATGGACTTGTCGGTACGCACGATCTCCAGCACTTCGTTCATCACACGCTTGGCCAGCGCGTCCGGCGCCTCCTGCGCCACGGCCTGGAGGGCAAAAACCGACAGCAACAGACTCGACAGGAACTTGATCAGTTTCATTCTCTACTCCTTGAGGGAAGTGGCTCAGCGGTAGTCATCGTCTTCACGCGGCGGCCGGCCATCGTAAATCTGGCTCTTGCGGCGCTGCAGATAAAAACCTCTGAGATAGTTGTATTTATCAAGCGCAGCGTCTTCCAGCACGGACTCCGCACCGAGCAGACGCGTACGCGTATCAACAAACTTGGTTACGTAGCCGGCATTACGCATCGGCACGCTTTCGATGAAGTAATCGGGATAGTTCGCCAGCTTGTCCACCACGAAACCACCAGCATCACGTACAGAACTGGGGCCAACCAGCGGCAAAACAAGATAGGGGCCACTCGGAACCCCCCAGCGCCCGAGAGTCTGACCGAAATCCTCGTCATGCTTCTCCAGGCCCAGCTCGGTCGCCACGTCAAAGAAACCAATGATGCCGATCGTGGAGTTGACGGCAAAACGGCTCAAATCATTCAAACCATCCCTCGGCTTGCCTTGCAGCAGGTTATTCACCCCAATCCACACGTCTTCCAGATTACCGAAGAAATTGCTCACATTGCTACGCGTGGGCAAGGGCACGCTGGCCCTGTAAACCTCGGCAACGGGTTTGGCGGCGTAGTCATCGAGATTGTCGTTGAAAGTCTGAACCTTGCGATTCATGCTCTCCCACGGATCATCTGGATGACCACTCGTGCTGGCACAGCCGCTCAAAGCGAGCAGTACTAACAAACAAAGCGAAAGCAGACTGCGGGCACTCACTTCAGCAGACCTCAGTTACCGGTTTTGACGGAAGAGCCTTCGGCCGTACTGAACATGAACTGACTGATCAGTTTTTCCAGCACGACAGCAGACTGGGTTTTCTTGATCACTTCGCCAGCAGCCAGCGTCTTTTCATCACCGCCTGGCTCGAGGCCGATGTACTGCTCACCCAGCAGGCCGGAGGTATTGATCGTCGCGAAAGTGTCCTGCGGGAAGGCGTAGCGCGCATCCATCTGCATGGTCACGTTGGCCTGATAGGTCTGCGAATCGAGCACGATCTTCTCCACCCGGCCAACCACTACCCCGGCACTCTTGACCGGAGCACGGACCTTGAGGCCGCCGATATTGTCGAACTTGGCTTGCAGCTCGTAGGGGTCGCGCAGCTTGCTGCCGCCCAGGTTACCTACCCGCATTGCCAGAAACAGCAAGGCGCCAAACCCGATCACCACAAAAATACCCACCCAAATGTCGATGGTAGTGCGCTTCATATCCGTCAGCCCCTGAACATAAGAGAGGTCAAAATGAAATCCAGCCCGAGGATGGCCAGCGAGGAGGTCACCACGGTACGCGTGGTTGCGCGCGAAACGCCCTCTGCCGTGGCATCCGAGTCATAGCCCTCGAACACCGCCACCCAGGACACCGCCACCCCAAACACCACGCTTTTCACCACGCCGTTCAGGATGTCACGCTTGAAATCAACCGAGGCCTGCATTTGGCCCCAGAAACTGCCGGTATCCGTGCCGATCAGCACGACCCCCACAATGTAGCCGCCCAGCACTCCCATTGCCGAAAACAGTGCAGCCAGCAAAGGCATCGAGATCACGCCGCCCCAGAATCGCGGAGCAACCACGCGCGCAATCGGGTTCACCGCCATCATGTCCATCGCGTCGAGCTGCTCGGTGGCTTTCATCAGACCAATTTCAGCCGTAATCGCCGAGCCCGCACGACTGGCAAACAACAAGCCCGCAACCACCGGCCCCAGTTCGCGCACCAATGACAAGGCTACAAGCACACCCAGCGCCTCTTCCGAACCGTAGCGCGCCAGCGTGTCATACCCCTGTAAACCGAGCACCATGCCGACAAAAAGGCCGGACACCATGATGATCACCAGCGACAGCACGCCGGAAAAATAAACCTCGCGCAGAGTCAGATGGATACGCCTGAAACTCGTTCCAGAAGCCAGCAAGACTGCTACGAAAAATCGAGTGGCGAAACCCAGGTGCCACACAGCGGCCGTGGTGCGCGCACCAATGCCCTGCAATACAGACAACACAGACTCAAGCACGGCTCACCCCCAGCAAGGCAGTTTCGTAGGGCTCGGCCGCCACCTGGAAGGGCACCGGACCATCTGCCTCACCCCACACGAACTGATGCACCCAGGGATCGGTAGAGGCGCGGATTTCATCCGGCGTCCCTTCAGCCACAACCTTGCCTTCAGACAGGAAGTAGATGTAATCGACGATCTGCAGGGACTCATGCACATCGTGGGTCACCACTATCGAACTCGCCCCCAGCGCATCATTGAGCTTGCGGATCAGCTGACCGATCACGCCCAGCGAAATCGGATCCAACCCGGCGAAAGGCTCGTCGTACATCATCAGCTCAGGGTCCAGTGCAATGGCCCGCGCCAGCGCTACTCGCCTGGCCATGCCACCCGAAAGCTCGCTGGGCATCAGGTCCGCCGCACCGCGCAAGCCCACCGCATGCAGCTTCATCAGCACCAGGTCACGGATGATTGGCTCCGAAAGCCCCGTGTGCTCGCGCATCGGAAAGGCAACGTTATCGAACACGGACATGTCGGTGAACAAGGCGCCAAACTGGAACAGCATGCTCATGCGTCGGCGCAAGGCATACAGCCCCTCTCGATCCAGCGCCGGCACGCTCTGACCACACACATTGAGCTCACCTCCGCGCGGCTTGAGTTGCCCGCCGATCAGACGCATCAGCGTGGTCTTGCCACAGCCGGATCCGCCCATGATGGCCACCACCTTGCCACGCGGCACAACCAGATTCACGCCTTGCAGCACGTCACGGTCGCCATATCCAAAGCGCAGATCGCGCACTTCAACCAAAGAAGGAGTTTTGCTCTGTGTGTTCAAAGTATCGGCTGCTGTCGGGGGCTCAGCGGGGGAAGCGGATTTTAGCACGCCACGTTTGCGCGGCAGCGCACACCCATGACTAGGAATCCGCTTTCTCGCGATATGAAAACGAGGAGTTAATATACATACATCCGTGGATGTATGTAAGTCAAAATCTGCAAAAGCTCGCCAATACGGGATCAAGGGTGACAGGCCTCAGAGCATCCATCCTCAAGCTCGCCGCCGGTCAGGGCAATCGAATACGCTACACTGGACACACCCCTGTTCACCATCCAGATTGCCGCCACTGCATGCCTGCAGCCACTGCTCCGCGCCCAAGCCTGCTGCTCGTTGATGACGATCCGCTGATCCGCAGCTCGCTCGCTTACATTCTGGCCACCGATTTCGATCTGTGCATCGCCGAAAACCGCAGCGACGCTCGACAGCAAATCCTTGCCACCGGCAGGCCTCCCGCGCTGGCTCTGCTTGATCTGGGGCTCCCCCCGCACCCGCACCGCGCAGATGAGGGCCTCGCACTGATCGGCGAACTTCTAGCCAGCGACCCCCTGTGCAAGATCATTGTGCTCTCGGGACAGGACGAAGAGGCTCACGCTCGTCATGCCCGCACCCTCGGCGCCCTCGAGTTCATAGCAAAACCCGCCAGCCCGGATCAGTTACGTCAGGCCTTACAACGCGCTTTGCAGCTACGCCGACAAGAAGAGGCTGAACGCCAGCAACCGCTAGCCCTGCAGCGCATTCGGGGTACCCACCCCGCGTTGCAGATTGTGCGCGCAGAGCTGCAACGCAGCGCCACCACACCATTTCCAGTCTTGATCGAAGGCGAATCAGGCACCGGCAAGGAAATCGCCGCACGGGCCCTGCACGAACTGGCTCGCCACCATGACAAACCCTTCGTGGCCCTGAACTGCGCAGCCATCTCGCCCGGCCTGATCGAAGCCACCCTGTTCGGCCATGCACGCGGAGCCTTTACCGGTGCAGTCGGCGCTCAAGCAGGCTTCTTCGAGGAGGCGCGTGAAGGCACACTGTTTCTTGACGAAATCGGTGAGCTACCGCTGGACTTGCAACCCAAGCTTTTACGCGTACTTGAGTCCGGCGAGTACCAGCGTCTTGGCGAAACCCAGCGCCGCCATACCGGCGCCCGGATCGTTGCCGCAACCAATCGCGATCTGCGTGGCGAGGTACGTGCCAGCCGCTTCCGGGCGGATCTTTACCACCGGCTCTCCGTACTGCGTCTGGTCATGCCGCCCTTGCGCAGTCTCGGCGAAGATCGCCTAGCGCTCTTTGAGCACTATGTGCAGGATTACGCCCACCAGTTGCAAGTGCCGCCATGCTCGCTAACGCCTAGCGCCCGCTCGGCCTGGCTTGGCTACGACTTCCCCGGCAATGTACGCGAGCTGCGCAACATCGTCGCGCGCCTGCTCAGCCGCCATGCTGGCCTCGCAGTCAGCGCCACCCAACTCGAAGCCGAGTTCGAATCCTCCCCCGACTGCCTGCCAGCCAGCCCCTCGCCAGCAGTCATGGCAGCCCCAGCTGAACAGGCCGCCCTGCTCGCCCGCCTGCAGGCTTGTGGCTGCGTATCTCTCGATGAAGAGCTGCGCCGCGTGGAAAGCGACTGGATTGCTGCAGCCCTGCAACTGGCCCACGGCAACATGAGCCAGGCCGCACGCCTGCTGGGCCTGAATCGCTCAACCCTCTACAGCCGCATCGATACCCTCGCGCGCCACGCCAGCCAAGCGCCGGCCAACGAATTCTCCAGCCAGGGATAGCCGCCATGTATCGCGAACACTTCGGACTCAGTCACCCGCCTTTCCGGATCACACCGCAAACCGAACACTTCTACACCGGCGCTCAGCGGGGACCACTACTCGAAGCGCTGCTATTCGCAGTCAGCAACGATGAAGGCATTATCCGCGTCAGTGGCGAAGTCGGTACCGGCAAGACCATGCTGTGTCGCATGCTGATCGACCGCCTGCCCACCGACACGCTGGTGATCTACATCGCCAACCCCAGCCTCAGCCCGAGCGAACTGATCGCCACTGTGGCGCATGAACTGCAGGTCGAAGCACAAGAAGGCCACAGCCTGCTGCGCCAGATCGAGCGTCGTCTGATCACGCTATATGCCGAAGGCCGGCGCGTACTCGCCATCATCGACGAAGCGCATGCCATGCCGCGCGAATCCCTAGACCAGGTCCGCCTACTCTCGAACCTCGAAACCAGCACGCGCAAGCTGCTGCAGATCGTGCTCTTCGGCCAGCCCGAACTGGATGCGATCCTGGCCGAACGACCCATGCGCTCTCTGCGCGAACGCATCACCCAGAGTTTTCGCCTGCAGCCACTGGATCGGCAGCAAACCCGTGATTACCTCGATTTCCGCCTGCGTGCCGCGGGCTACCGCGGCCCCGAGCTTTTCGGCGACAAGGTGCTTAACCTGATCGTACATGCCTCGCGAGGCCTCACCCGGCGCATCAACATTCTCGCCGACAAAACCCTGCTGGCGGCCTTCGCCGACAACACCCACACCCTGAACCAACACCACGCCGAAGCCGCCTTGCGCGACGCGGACTACCATGCCCCCATTCCTTGGCAACGCATTAGCCAGATCGGCCTGGTAGCCCTGCTGCTGATCGCCCTGGCAGGCGCCGGCTACCTGTGGCAGCAACGCATGCCAGGCAGCCCGACCACTACACCAGAAGCAAGCGCCTCAACACCGGCAAGCACGCACTCCACGGACAGCAGCGCAGCCAGCACGACGAGCCCGCCAGCCAAGACTGCCACTGCAGCGCTCACCGCCCGTTCCACCCCAGCGGTGGCGCCCATCACGAATACTCCGTCAAACAGCGACTCAAACACTGCCACAGAACGCTTCGCCCCGATTCCGGAACAGCTTGGTGTGCTCGCCCGCGAGCGCCTGCAGGCCTCACGTGCCGACATGCAACAGATCAGTGACAAACAGTGGTTCATCCAGCTGCGCTCGATCCCGGCCTCCAATGCCTCCACGCTGGAGAACTTCATTCCGGCTGCAACCAAAACCATCGACGTGAGCGAACTACGCCTCTACGTCGTCAAGAACGATCCACGCCAGACCATCGGGGTGATCTACGGCAGCTACCCTGATGCCACCGCAGCCCAGAACGCTCTCGCCAACCTGCCGGGCTGGATCCGTGCCGGTGGAGCTTTCGTCCGCCCCTTCAAGTCCCTACGCTGAAAAACATAAAGGCCATCGCAAGGATGGCCTTTATACAAAACGGGGTAGGAATCAACGCTCCAGAGGCGGAGCAGCCAGCAAGGGCGGCGGGGCCAGCGGAGCGGCCTGGGCTTCAGGCACCAGACGGCGCGCACCATTGAAGCGCTTCATCCAGTAACTGCTGTCGATCTCCTCGACGCGCACCACGCCACCTTTTGACGGAGAGTGGAGGAACTTGTTATCCCCCACGTAGATGCCAACGTGCGAAAACGCGCGGCGCATGGTGTTGAAAAACACCAGATCGCCCGGCTTGAGATCCTGAGCGCCAACCTTGTCGCCAATGCGGGCCATTTCAGCCGCCGTCCGGGGCAGATTGAGGCCCAGCGCATCACCAAACACCTTGCGCACCAAGCCGCTGCAATCAAAACCACCCACTTCGGGACCAGTGCCTCCCAAGCGATATTTAATGCCCAGATAACCAAAACCCTTGTCGATCAGGCTGCCAACAGCACCTTGCTCGCCCTGGGCAGCAGGCGCGGCCTCCTGTGCACTGGCCACGGCAGTGACCAGCAGCAGGGACAACACGACAAGACGTTTGGGCAGGTTTCGCATGGACTGGACTATAACCTCAGCAGAAAGAGACTGTAAACCGTGACGGATTTCCGCTGACAGGGAAATCCGCGCCGTAAAACAAGGCCGCCGCTTTGCTCAAAAACAAAGCGGCGGCCCGCATACGCCGGTTTCAGAGGGTTTCAGCCGCGTAATCGGCCAAACGCGAGCGCTCGCCACGCTGCAAGGTAATGTGACCGCTGTGTTCCCAGCCCTTGAAACGATCTACCACGTAGGTCAGGCCTGAACTACCTTCGGTCAGGTAGGGTGTGTCGATCTGCGCAATATTGCCCAAGCAGACAACCTTGGTACCAGGGCCCGCACGCGTGATCAGGGTCTTCATCTGCTTTGAGGTCAGGTTCTGCGCCTCATCGATGATCAGGAATTTGTTCAGGAAGGTGCGCCCGCGCATGAAGTTGAGCGACTTCACCTTGATCCGGGTACGAATCAGGTCGCGCGTGGTTTGCCGCCCCCACTCACCACCATAACCACCATCATCCGGGCTGCCGTTAAGCACTTCGAGGTTATCTTCCAACGCCCCCATCCACGGCGCCATCTTCTCTTCCTCGGTACCGGGCAGGAAGCCGATGTCTTCACCGACTGGCACGGTCACCCGGGTCATGATGATTTCGGCGTAGCGCTTGGTTTCAAGCACCTGAGTCAGGGCTGACGCGAGCGTCAGCAGGGTCTTGCCGGTGCCGGCCTGGCCGAGCAGCGAAACAAAATCGACCTCCGGGTTCATCAGCAGGTTCAAGGCGAAGTTCTGCTCACGATTACGCGCCACGATGCCCCAGACGTTGTTTTTCTGGTGGGTGAAGTCAATCAACGACTCCAGCACCACGACTGGGCCATCCTTCTGCTTCACGATGGCGTACAACGGCTTTTCGCCCTCCTGAAAAACCAGTTCGTTGATGACCAGTTCAGCGCAGAGTGGACCACGGATCTTGTAATAGGTCCGCCCGGCTTCCTTCCAGGAAGACATGTCCTTACCGTGTGTTTCCCAGAAATCCGGCGGCAACTCGCGCATACCGGTGTAGAGGAGATCCGTATCCTCCAGCACCTTGTCGTTGAAATAATCCTGCGCCTCCAGCCCCAGCGCACGGGCCTTGATGCGCATATTGATGTCTTTGGACACCAGGATCACATGGCGATCCTTGCGCTTCTCGGTGAGGTACATGACCACCGCGAGAATCTGGTTATCCGCCTTGGCAGTCGGCACCGAGGCGGGCAACGTGGAGTCGATCGCCTCGGTCTGCAGGTAAAGGCGCCCGGAAGCCTGGCCCCGCGAGGGCTCCTGTAACGGGATGCCCTGCTCGATGTGATGCTCACAGGTCGTGACCACCTCATCCATGGTCCGGCTGGCCTGGCGCGCGTTGCGCGAGACTTCGGACATGCCCTTCTTGTTATTGTCCAGCTCCTCGAGGGTCATCATCGGCACGAAAACATCGTGCTCCTCGAAGCGGTAAAGACTGGTCGGATCGTGCATCAGCACATTGGTGTCGAGAACAAACAGCTTGGTGGTTGGCGGCGTAACTGCTTTTTTACGGGTGGCCATGTCTGCTTTCGAGAGTAGAAGGGAGGGGTCCAGCGGGCGGCAAGCCGCCTAACAACGCTTAAAGAGAGCGAACGAACTCCAGAACTTCCTGCACGTGGCCATCCACCTTCACGCCACGCCATTCACGCGCCAGTTGGCCTGCCGCGTCGAATACGAAGGTGCTGCGCTCGATACCGCGCACCTGCTTGCCATACATATTCTTCATCTTGATCACGCCAAAGGCTTCGCAAAGCTTTTCGTCTGCATCCGAGAGCAGCTCGAACGGGAACTCAAACTTGCACTTGAAACCATCGTGGGACTTCACGCTGTCGCGCGAAACACCGAACACCGCCGCACCGACTGCTGCGAACTCGGTATGCAGACGTGCGAAGTCGATGCCTTCGGTGGTGCAGCCAGGCGTGTTGTCCTTGGGGTAGAAATACACAACGATCTTTTGGCCGGCCAGGGCGGCCAGTGATACTGACGCTCCGCCGGTTGCCGGCAGGCTGATATCGGGGGCAGACAGACTCATGTTTTTATGTGCTCCGCTGATGAGGAAATCGAGCATTCAGGTGCAGCGTATCGGCATTTTCAGCCCCTCGCAACAGCCCGGCCGGCCTGCTTCGCAAGCCCTTGATTACTCAGGCGGCGACTTCCAGGATCAAGGCTGCGGCCACTCGCCGCCCCTCGCTGGCGAGCAGGTTGTAGGTGCGGCAGGCCGCCCCGGTATCCATGATTTCAAAACCGATACGCGCCTCAATCAGCGGGCGCAACACGGCCGGCGCGGGGAAGCGCTGACGCACTCCGGTGCCGATCAGCAGTACAGCGGGCTGCAGCGCACAGGCTGCAGCCAGGCTCGCGGCATCCAACGCAGCAAAACCGGCAACGGGCCAGGCCTGCACCCCATCGGGCGTGATCAACAGGCTGTGCGACCAGGCTACGCCCTGCACGGTAATGGATTGAGGGTCGTGGGCGTCGACAAGAAAGATGCCGCTGGCGGCTTCGCGATTAAGCTTCATGGAAACAAGTGTATCGGCAGGAATACCGGGCCATTCCGGCGGGCCGCGCCCCTTCGGGGATTGGCAGGGATTCGCTATCATAGAGGGTTCAAGGGGCAGTTGCCCCGCCTACCGGAGCTCCGATCATGAAACACGGCCACACCCTGCACGTCGCGACCAACGAAACCCCCGGGGCTTCGGAAGCCGCCGCCCGTGCCGTGGCCCGCTCAATCGCCAAGTCCGACAAGCTCGCCAACGTCTGCTATGAAATCCGTGGCCCGGTACTGGAGCGCGCGCGCCAGATGGAGGAAGAAGGCCATCGCATTATCAAGCTGAACACCGGCAATCCGGCGGCTTTCGGCTTCGAAGCACCCGAGGAAATCACCCAGGACATGATCCGCAACATGGGCAATGCGGCGGGCTATGTTGACTCCAAGGGGATCTTCCCGGCACGCAAGGCGATCATGCATTACACGCAGGAGAAGAAGATTGCCAATGTGCATGTCGACGACATCTACATCGGCAATGGCGCCTCCGAACTGATCGTGATGGCCATGCAGGCACTCCTGAACAACGACGATGAAGTGCTGGTGCCCGCACCGGATTACCCGCTGTGGACCGCCGCCGTAAATCTCTCCGGCGGCAAGGCCCGCCATTACCTGTGCGATCCAGACAACGGCTGGCTGCCCGCGATTGACGACATCAAGGCCAAGATCACCAAGCGCACCAAAGCCATCGTCGTAATCAACCCTAACAACCCGACCGGCGCCGTCTATCCGGACGATGTGCTGCGCGAAATCATAGAACTCGCCCGTCAGCACAACCTGATCGTCTGCTCCGACGAGATCTACGACAAGGTGCTCTACGACGGCGTGACGCACACCTCGATGGCCTCACTGGCCGATGACGTGCTGTTCCTCACCTTCAACGGTCTCTCCAAGAACTATCGCGCCTGCGGTTACCGCGCCGGCTGGATGATCGTTTCCGGCGACAAGCGCAACGCTGCCGACTACATCGAAGGCCTGAACATCCTCGCAACGATGCGCCTGTGTGCCAACGTGCCGGCCCAGTTCGGCATCCAGACTGCACTGGGCGGCTATCAGTCGATCAATGATCTGGTCAAACCCACCGGCCGCTTGACCCGTCAGCGCGACATCGCTTACGAGGCGCTCAGTGCCATGCCCGGTGTTTCCGTTGTCAAGCCCAAGGGCGCGTTGTACATGTTCCCGCGCTTTGACCCGAAGATGTACCCGATCTTGGACGACCAGCAGTTCGTGCTCGAAATGCTCGAGGCCGAACGCGTGTTGATGGTGCAGGGCACTGGTTTCAACTGGGCAACGCCGGATCGGATCCGTGTAGTCTTTCTGCCGAACTCGGACGACCTGACCGAAGTGATGGCTCGCATTGCCCGCTTCCTCGACGGCTATCGCAAGCGTCACGGTCGCTGAACTGCATGACCGGGCACGCGCCGCTGTATCTCGTGAATGTCTGCGACGACGCCGGAGAGGTGACAGAACCTATCTGGCTCGCCCGCGCGGAAAGCATCCATCGTCAACTACGCCCGGCCCTGCCTGCTGATTACGCCGCCAAGATGCGGCGCGTATTTGCCGGCGGGGCACGCATGACCCTGGCCACACGTGGCGAAGCCGTTTGCGGCCTGGCGGTATGGCGCTGGCACGAGAACACCTTCGACGGCATCAAGTTTTACATCGATGATCTGGTCACCGATGCAGCACTACGCTCCCAAGGCGTGGGAAAATCCCTCATTGCCCAGCTTGAAATGGAAGCGCAGCAGCGCGGCGCCGAGGCGCTGGTGCTGGACTCCGGCACGCAGCGCCAGCAAGCGCACCGCTTCTATTTTCGCGAAGGCTTCGTAATCACCTCGTTCAACTTCAAGAAACAGCGCGTATGAAACCGATGAATGTAGGCCTGCTGGGCATTGGCACCGTAGGCGGCGGCACCTGGACTGTCCTCTCCCGTAACGCGGAGGAAATCACCCGTCGCGCCGGCCGCCCGATCCGCATCACCGCCGTGGCTGACCGCAACACGGAGCTCGCTGCAAAAGTCACCGGCGGTGCCGCGCGTGTCACGGCCGACGCCTTCGAATTGGTCCGCGATTCTGAAATCGATATCGTCGTCGAGCTGATCGGCGGCTACACCATCGCTAAAGATCTGGTCCTTGCCGCCATCGAGAACGGCAAACACGTCGTCACCGCCAACAAGGCCCTGCTCGCCGTGCATGGCAAGGAGATCTTTGCCGCCGCACAGGCCAAAGGAGTCACCGTCGCCTTCGAAGCTGCCGTTGCCGGTGGCATCCCGATCATCAAGGCGCTGCGCGAAGGCCTCTCGGCCAACCGCATCGAGTGGATCGCCGGCATCATCAACGGCACCACCAACTTCATCCTCTCCGAGATGCGCGACAAGGGCCTCCCCTTCGCCGACGTGCTCAAGGAGGCGCAAGCGCTGGGCTACGCCGAAGCCGATCCGACCTTCGACATCGAAGGAGTGGACGCGGCGCACAAGATCACATTGATGTCCGCCATGGCTTTCGGCATCCCGGTGCAGTTTGACAAGGCTTACATTGAGGGCATCACCAAGCTCGAAGCCACCGACATCAAATATGCCGAACAGCTCGGCTACCGCATCAAGCTACTGGGCATCGCGCGTCGTCGTGACGCCGGCATCGAGCTGCGCGTGCACCCGACCCTGATCCCTGCCAAGCGCCTGATTGCCAACGTGGAAGGCGCGATGAACGCCGTGCTAGTGCAGGCCGACGCCGTGGGCGCCACGCTGTACTACGGCAAGGGTGCCGGCGCCGAGCCGACCGCCTCAGCGGTGATCGCAGACCTCGTGGATGTCACCCGCCTGGCTACCGCCAGCGTCGAGCACCGCGTGCCGGCACTGGCCTTCCAGGCCGACCAGCTGGTCGACCTGCCCATCCTGCCGATCGAAGAAGTCCAGACCGCCTACTACCTGCGCATGCGGGTAGAGGACAAGACCGGCGTGCTCGCCGACATCACCCGCATCCTCGCAGACGGCAAGATCTCCATCGACGCCATGCTGCAGAAGGAACCGGGCGAAGGCGAATCACAGACCGACATCATCCTGCTGACCCATGTCGCTGTTGAAGGTCAAGTCAATGCAGCGATTGCGCGCATTGAAGATCTCGCCACTGTCGTCGGCAAGGTCACCAAGATCCGTCTGGAAGAACTCAACTAAGCTCACAGCCGGGCGCCAAGGCGCCCGGGCACGGGAATCCTGCAATCATGCAATACCTCTCCACCCGCGGCCAGTCGCCGCAACTCGGCTTCTCCGACATTTTGCTCGGCGGCCTGATGCAGGACGGCGGCCTGTCGCTGCCGGCCGAATATCCGCAGATCACCGACGCCGAGCTCAGCGCCATGCGTGGAATGAGCTACGCGGAGCTGGCCTTCACGATCCTGTCGAAGTTCGCCACCGACATTCCGGCCGAAGACCTGCGCGCGCTGACCGCCAAGACCTACACGGAGCAGGTCTACTGCAACGGCCGCCCGGATTCGGACGCCAAGCAGATCACGCCGCTGCGCAAGCTGGAGAACAACCTCTACCTGCAGGAGCTCTCAAACGGCCCGACGCTCGCCTTCAAGGACATGGCGATGCAGCTCCTGGGCAATCTGTTCGAGTACGTGCTGGCCAAGCGCGGTGAGGAGATCAACATCCTCGGAGCGACCTCGGGCGACACCGGCTCGGCGGCCGAATACGCGATGCGCGGCAAGCAAGGCGTGCGCGTCTTCATGCTCTCGCCGCGCGAGAATATGAGCGCCTTCCAGCGCGCCCAGATGTATTCGCTGCAGGACGCCAATATCTTCAACATCGCCGTGCGCGGCATGTTCGATGATGCGCAGGACATCGTCAAAGCCGTCTCCAATGACCTGGACTTCAAGGCGCAGTACAAGATCGGCGCGGTGAATTCGATCAACTGGGGCCGCGTCGCCGCGCAGATCATTTACTACTTCAAGGGCTATCTGGCCGCCACCACCAGCAACGATCACGAAGTTAATTTTGCCGTGCCCTCGGGCAACTTCGGCAACATCTGCGCCGGCCACATCGCGCGCATGATGGGCCTGCCGATCCGCAAGCTGATCCTCGCCACTAACGAAAACAACGTGCTGGACGAGTTCTTCCGCACCGGCGCCTACAAGCCGCGCAAGACCGCCGACGTGAAGGTCACGAGCAGCCCGTCGATGGACATTTCCAAGGCTTCTAACTTCGAGCGCTTCGTGTTCGATCTGGTCGGCCGCGACCCGAAGGTGGTGGCCGAGTTGTGGAAGGCCGTCGATTCCGGCGGCTACTTCGACCTCTCCGCCACGCCCTACTGGACACGCATGGAAGAGTTCGGTTTCGTCTCCGGCGCCAGCAGCCATGCCGACCGCCTCGCCACGATCCGCCGCGTGCACAAGGACTACGGCCTGATGATCGACACCCACACGGCCGACGGCATCAAGGTGGCGCTGGAACACCGCGATGCAGACATCCCGACCATCGTGCTGGAAACCGCACTGCCCGCGAAATTCGAAGAGACCATCATCGAAGCCTTGGGCGAGAAACCCTGGCGTCCGGCCAGCATGCAGAACATCGAAGCCCTGCCGCAGCGCGTGGAAGAAATGCCTGTTGATGTGCAGACGGTTAAAGACTTCGTCGTGCAGCACACGCGCTGAGCGTTACCGGCACCTGTCACGAAGGGTCGCTGTGGCGGCCCTTTTTTGTGGTCCCCGACCCTAAACAATTCGGATCACCACAAACAAAAAGGGCCGCGATTTCGCGGCCCTTTTCTTTGATACCGCGCCCTGACGGACGCCAATATCAGTGTTCGCCCAGCACGGAAACCGTAACCGGAACCACCACGTCGGTGTGCAGAGCCACTTCAATCGCGTGGTCGCCCACGAGCTTGATGGCGCCGTTCGGCAGGCGAACGCCAGCCTTCTCGACCGGGTGACCCAGTGCCACCAGCGCTTCAGCGATATCGCCAGTGCTGACGGAACCGAACAGACGACCATCCACACCGGCCTTGCGGACGATCTGAACGGTCACGCCTTCCACCTTGGCGGCGGCGGCTTGAGCACCTGCCAGCTTTTCAGCGGCAATCTTTTCCAGTTCGGCACGGCGAGCTTCGAACTCAGCCAGGCTGGCAGTAGTCGCGCGCTTGGCACGGCCGCTCGGGATCAGGAAGTTACGAGCGTAACCTTCCTTCACGTTGACGACATCGCCCAGGTTGCCGAGGTTGACGACTTTTTCAAGCAGAATGATTTGCATCGTGAGTCCCCCGGGTTACTGGTGCAGGTCGGTGTAAGGCAGCAGCGCCAGGAAACGGGCGCGCTTGATCGCGGTCGACAGCTGACGCTGGTAGCCGGACTTGGTGCCGGTGATGCGTGCCGGCATGATCTTGCCGTGCTCGGTCACGAAATCCTTCAGGATTTCGGTGTCCTTGTAATCGATCTCTTCAATCTTTTCAGCGGAGAAACGGCAGAACTTGCGACGCTTGAACAAGCCACCGCCGCGATTGCCACCCTTCTTTTCGTCCTTCTTGGGCCTGAATGCCATGATTAATTTCCTTCCAACAATTCAAATGTTCTGATGTGCAGTACCGGAGCCCGGTTTCGGGCGCTCTTGGCAGCGAGAAAGCCTTCAATGGCGAGTCTGCTACCCGGTGCTACCACTTCGATCTGCTGTGCTGCGGGGCCGACAGCCCTGAGACTGAGTTCGCAGGAGACTTCACGTTCCGCACCGGCTTCCATCTGCCGGCTCTGATGTTCGATGCGTAATTCCAGCACCGGCACCCGGGCAGGCGTCCATCGCATAGCTTCTTTTGCGACCAGGACTCCGGAGATACGAACCGTGTTCTCTCCACTCACTCCGCTCAGGCTTCCGGTTGGGCAGCCTCGGGCTTGGCTTCTTCAGCGGCAGCCGGGGTCAGCGAACGGGACTTCTCTTCCTTCATCATCGGCGAAGGAGTCGTAACAGCCTTCTTCATCTTGATGGTGAGGTGACGCAGCACGGCGTCGTTGAACTTGAACGCGTGCTCAATTTCGTCGAGGGTCGGCTGATCCACTTCGATGTTCATCAGAACATAGTGAGCCTTGTGGATCTTCTGGATCGGGTAAGCCAGCTGACGGCGGCCCCAGTCTTCCAGACGATGGATCTGTCCATTGCGCGAAGCCACGACGGACTTGTAGCGCTCGATCATTGCGGGCACCTGCTCGCTCTGATCCGGATGGACGATGAAAACAATTTCGTAGTGTCGCATGCGGACTCCTTACGGGTTGAAAACAGCTCCCCGGCATGCGTACCGGTGGAGCAAGGGAACCCGCAATACTAGTGCAAAAAGGCGCCCAGAGCAAGCGAACCGGTCATTTCGCCCACAACGCCCAAAGACCATACTGAAAGGAGGCCTCAAGCGGCTTTCCATACGCAACCGTTCTTGCGTAATACTTCGCTCATAACACTGAAAACAGCCCTGCCCCAACATGCTCAAGATACTCGTCATCGACGAAATTCAGGAACGCGCCCTGGAGATCTGCGAGGGTCTGACCCGCGCCGGCCATATGGTCGCTGCGGTACTGCCTGATGCAATCGAACTCCACGACCGGGTGCAGCAGCTGCAGCCCGACGTAGTACTGATCAATACCGAATCTCCCAGCCGTGACACGCTGGAGAACCTCGCCGTGCTGGACCGCAAGATGCCACGCCCGGTGCTGATGTTTGCCGAAGACGATGCGGACGACGTCATTCGCCAGGCCATGCGTGCCGGCGTCTCTTCCTATGTAGTGGATGGCCTAGCCCCCGAGCGCCTGCAAAGCCTGCTCAAGGTTGCCACCCTGCGTTTCGAGGAATACCTGGCCTTGCGCCAGGAGCGCGATGAAGCCCAGCGCAAGCTCTCCGAACGCACCCTGGTCGATCGCGCCAAGGGCATCCTCATGAAATCCCGCAACATGAGCGAAGACGAGGCCTATCACGCCCTGAGGAAGCTGGCGATGGAACGCGGCCGCAAGATCGGCGAAGTGGCAGAGCAGATCATCTCAGCAGCAGACCTGCTGCTCGGCTGACCCCACGCCCTGCCGTCCCTGCCCCACGACAGGCAAGACGGGGCCGCCCTGCACCAGGAAAAAGCCGTAGCACAAGCACTTCGCACAAACCATTTCATAAAAATGGTTTTTTGATTCGGATCAAACTGGTGCCTGAGCGCCATTCCGGCACATTCACAGTGCGTCATTTTTCCTGCCAGGCCACTCTCAAGAAGCGCTCCATAAACATCGAGGCCTTGTAGCGCAAGGATTTCAGGAATCTGGCACGCCCCATGCTAACTCTCCATTGAAGTCGAGCCAAAGATGGCTTGCATGGACAACGGCGTCCAGCCCTTCTGCCAATTCGGCAGCAAGGAGCTGTGGCGCCGTTTTTCTTTTGGTGCCCTTCCAATTACCCCGGAGAGAGAATCATGACGGAGAAATACGATGCCAACCTCAGCCGACGCAGCTTCCTCAAGCAAGGTGCTGCCGTGAGCAGCGCTGCCGCCGTGGCCGCCAGCGGCCTGCTTCCCGCCACCAGCGCGTGGGCCGCAGGCAGCGACAAGCCGGAGCTCACTGAAGTCAATATCGGCTTCATTCCGCTGACCGACTGCTCCTCGGTAGTAATGGCAAGCGTGATGGGCTTCGACAAGAAATACGGCATCAAGATCAATCCGACCAAGGAAGCCTCTTGGGCTGGCGTGCGCGACAAGCTGGTCAACGGCGAACTGCACGCAGCGCACGTCCTCTACGGCCTGATCTACGGTGTGCATCTGGGCATCGGCGGCCCGAAGAAAGACATGGCCAACCTGATGACCCTTAACAACAATGGTCAGGCCATCTCGCTCTCGAACGAAATGCGCGACAAAGGCGCTATCGACGGACCTTCGCTGGCCAAGCTGATTGCCAAGAAGGACAAGGAATACACCTTCGCCCAGACCTTCCCGACCGGCACCCATGCCATGTGGCTCTACTACTGGCTGGCCGCCAATGGCATCAATCCTATGAAGGACGTGAAGACCATCGTTGTGCCTCCTCCGCAAATGGTGGCCAACATGCGCGTGGGCAACATGGATGGCTTTTGCGTGGGCGAACCCTGGAACCAGCGCGCCATCATCGACAAGATCGGCTTTACCGCCACCACGACACAAGACATCTGGACTGATCACCCAGAGAAGATCCTCGGCACCACGGCCGAATTCGTGCAGAAATACCCAAACACGGCCCGTGCCATGATCTGCGCGATTCTCGAAGCCTCGATGTGGATCGACACCAGTGCTGCCAACCGCAGCAAGACTGCCGAAACCATCTCAGCCAAGGCTTACGTCAACACAGACACCGACGTAATCCGTAGCCGCATGATCGGCCAGTATGAAAACGGCCTCGGCAAGACCTGGTCGGAGAAGAACTACATGAAGTTCTACAACGACGGCACGGTGAACTTCCCCTACCTCTCCGATGGCATGTGGTTCCTCACCCAGCACAAGCGCTGGGGCTTGCTCAAGGGAGACGTGGATTACCTGGGCGTGGCCAAGAAGATCAACCAGATCGAGCTCTACAAGCAGGCCGCTGCCATCGTCAAAGCGCCGATCCCGAAGTCCGACATGCGCAGCTCGAAACTCATCGACGGCGTGGTGTGGGACGGCAAGGATCCAAAGAAGTATGCCGAGAGTTTCAAGATCAAGGCCTGACAACCGGGCATTCTGAATCCAGTCAACGGGCGGGGCCCCAGCCCCGCCCGATCAGGAGTAACGATCATGAGTGCAGCCAGCCTGAGCCTTACCGCCAACAGCAGCAACCCGGCGCCCGCAGCCGAGCCCACAAGCCCCGCCAGGACGACAGAGAATCACATGACCAGTGCAGCCCCCGCCACCATCGCCGCGAGCAAGCCGGCGCCTAAAAACTACGCCGAGCCGATCGGCCGCGCCTTGCGCGCCCTCCTCCCTCCGATCCTGGGCTTCGCCTTGCTGGTCGGCATCTGGGCCATCGTCTCGATGAAGAATAAAGGCATACCGACACCGGAAGTCGTCTGGCATGCCGCCGTCACCCTGTTCTCCGATCCCTTTTACAGCAACGGCCCGAATGACCAGGGCATCGGCTGGAACATCCTGTCCTCGCTCAAGCGCGTTGCAATCGGGTTTGGCTTTGCCGCCGCCGTCGGCATCCCGCTGGGCTTCATGATCGGCCGCTTCAAGTTCCTCAGCGCCGCGCTGGATCCGATCATCTCGCTGCTGCGCCCGGTGTCCCCATTGGCCTGGTTGCCAATCGGCCTGCTGGTGTTCAAGAAGGCCGACCCGGCCGCCACCTGGACCATCTTCATCTGTTCCATCTGGCCGATGATCCTCAACACCGCTCAAGGCGTACAGCGCGTACCGCAGGACTATCTCAACGTGGCCCGGGTCCTGAACCTCTCTGAATGGAAGGTCATCACCAAGATTCTCTTCCCTTCTGTTCTGCCCTATATGCTGACCGGCATCCGCCTCTCGATCGGTACGGCCTGGCTGGTCATCGTGGCCGCTGAAATGCTCACCGGCGGCGTTGGCATCGGCTTCTGGGTGTGGGACGAATGGAACAACCTGAAGGTCGAGCACATCATCATCGCCATCTTCGTGATCGGTCTGGTCGGTCTGCTACTTGAACAGTTGCTGATCCAGATCGCCAAGAAATTCAGCTACGACAGCAACAGCTGAGGAGAACCGTCATGAAATCACTGGTACAGATTGAAAACGTCGGCATGAGCTTCGAAACCAAGAAAGGCTCTTTCGTCGCCCTGCGTGACATCAACCTGCAGATCAACGAAGGCGAAGTAGTCTCGCTGATCGGGCACTCGGGCTGCGGCAAATCCACACTGCTGAACCTGATCGCCGGCCTCACCCTGCCCACCGATGGAGCGCTCATCTGTGGCGGACGCGAAATCGCCGGCCCCGGCCCGGAGCGCGCCGTAGTGTTCCAGAACCATTCGCTGCTGCCCTGGCTGACCTGCTTCGAGAACGTGTATCTCGGTGTGGAGCGTGTCTTTGGTCAGAAGGAAGGCAAAGCCAAACTCAAGGCCCGCACAATGGCCGCCATCGAAATGGTGCACATGGCGCATGCAGCAGACAAACACCCCGGCGAGATCTCCGGCGGCATGAAGCAGCGCATCGGCATTGCCCGCGCCTTCGCCATGGAACCCAAGATCCTGCTGATGGACGAGCCCTTCGGTGCACTCGATGCGCTGACCCGCGCCGCCCTGCAGGACGAGCTGATCGGTGTAATGCAGAAAACCGGCGCCACCGTAGTGATGGTGACCCACGACGTGGATGAAGCTGTGCTGCTGTCCGACCGAGTGGTGATGCTCACCAACGGCCCGGCCGCCACCATCGGCGAGATCCTCGAAGTGAATCTGGCCAAACCACGCAATCGCCTGACGCTCGCCAACGACGCGGAGTACACCCGCTGCCGGGCAGCGATCATCGAGTTCCTGTACCAGAAGCAAGTCCGGAAAGCCGCCTGATCCTCCTCCAGCAGTTGTTTGAGCGCCCGTCGGCCTGCAAGCCGGCGGGCGTTTTGTTGTTCAGCCCCTCGGACGCCCGCTCAAGCCTCAAGACAGGGCAGCGCACGCCCACAAACGGGGCACCCCCAGGCATTCAAGGCCTTTTCAGCGCCCCAGACGGCCAATCAAATCCAATCAAATCAGTCTCTTGTGAAAAATGGCCCGGGACCTGCTTAAAACCCTCCACCAAGCACCAAGCCCCGTAAAAAGCCGGGGCGTGCAATTGCACGACAAAGACGTCGCGCAGTACAGGATCAACGGCGATCTCTGGTAGCTGAATTTCAAGCCAACCCACAGAGAAAAGCAGATCCATGGACAAGCAATCCTTTCTCAAGGCCGGCCATACGCCGACCCTGCTCGCCGCCTTCCTGTATTTCGACCTCGCCTTCATGGTCTGGGTGCTGCTCGGCCCGCTGGCCGTACAGATCGCCGTGGATCTGCAACTGAGCGCCGCCCAGAAAGGCCTCATGGTCGCCACACCCCTGCTCGCCGGCGCGCTACTGCGCCTGGTGATGGGCGTACTGGTCGACCAGATCCAACCCAAGAAGGCCGGCCTGATCGGCCAGCTGATCATTCTCGGCGCACTGTGCTGTGCCTGGTATTTCGGCATCCATAGCTACACCCAGATCCTGGTGCTGGCTATCTTCCTCGGCGTGGCCGGCGCATCGTTTGCCGTGGCCCTGCCGCTGGCCTCGCGCTGGTATCCGCCGGAGCATCAGGGCACCGCCATGGGCATTGCTGGTGCCGGCAACTCCGGCACCGTGCTGGCCGCCCTGTTCGCCCCGGGCCTGGCCATGGCCGTAGGCTGGAACAATGTCTTCGGCCTCGTCCTGATCCCGCTCGGCATCGTCTTCGTCATCTACTGCGCAATCGCCAAGGATGCCCCCAACAGCCCACCGCCCAAGCGCCTCGCCGACTATGCCAAAGTACTGACTGATCGCGACGCTTGGTGGTTCATGTTCTTCTACTCGGTGACCTTTGGTGGCTTCTCAGGGCTTGCCAGCTCACTGGTCATCTTCTTCAACGGCGAATATGGCCTGGACCCCAAGACTGCTGGCTACTTCGCTGCGGCCTGTGTGTTTGCCGGCAGCGTGTCGCGCGCCATGGGCGGCAATTTTGCCGACCGCATTGGCGGCATCAAGATGCTCACCGGCGTCTATATCGTGGCCGCGATCTTCCTTGCCATCGTGAGCGCCGGCATCAGCAACGTCTGGCTCGCCGCTGGCGTGATCTCGATTGCCATGCTCGCACTGGGCATGGGCAACGGCGCAGTATTCCAGCTCCTGCCGCAACGCTTCCGCAAGGACATCGGCGTCATGACCGGGCTCGTGGGCATGGCCGGCGGCATCGGCGGTTTCTACCTCGCCTCCAGCCTCGGCTACGCCAAGCAGCACACCGGCAGCTACCAGATGGGGCTCTTGATCTTCATCGGTCTCGCGGTGGCTGCATTGCTGGGCCTCACCGGCGTAAAGACCCGCTGGCGCACCACCTGGGGCGCAGCGGTGGCGGCAAAGATCTAGAAACCTGATAGTGGGGAGTGTGAAGTCGGGCGTGGGATAAAGTCACGTTTCCCCACACTTCCACCTCCCACCGCCACTTCCCACTCCCCCATGCCTCTTACCGTCACCCTCGGTCACGCCTCGCTGACTGGCCCGCGCGCCCGCAACGAGGATTTCGTCGGCGCCGTCACGCCAGAAGGGGCCGAGCTCGACAACAAAGGCCTGCTCGGAGTGGTCGCGGACGGCGTGGGCGGCCACGCTAACGGGCGCGAAGCCGCCGAGTTCACCGTCCGCAGCCTGCTCAGCGATTACTACGCCACGCCGGATACCTGGGCCGTGCCTCAGGCGCTGGACAAGGTGATCGGCGCGGCTAACCGCTGGCTGGTATCACAGTCAGCCCGTCGCAGCGAAACGGCTGGCATGGCCACCACGCTCTCGGCGGTGGTTCTACGAGGCCGGCGCTGGATCACGGCGCATGTAGGCGACTCGCGCATCTATCTGCTGCGTGAAGGGCAATTGCGCCGCCTGACCCAGGATCACGTGTGGGAGCACCCGGAACTGAAGACCGTGCTGTCCCGCGCGGTTGGCCTCGACAAGCATCTGTCCATCGACTTCGGCGAAGGCGAGCTGAATGAGGGCGACTGCTTCATTCTGCTGAGCGACGGGGTGTGGGGCACGCTGCGCGATGCACGCATCCAGAGCCTCATCGAAAGCCATCCGGACGCTCAGGAAGCCGCTTTCGCACTGGCCGACGGGGCGGTCGACAGTGGTGCGCAGGACAACTGCACGGCCCTGGTGATTCGTGTCAGCGAATTGCCGCGCGACACCCTGCGCGATTCGCTGGCCCGCCTGCGCGAGTTGCCGCTGCCGCCGCGCCTCAAACCGGGGCAAAGCCTGGACGGGCTGGAGGTGCTTGATGTGCTGCACGACTCGCGCATCACCCTGCTCTACCGTGTGCGCATGCCCGCCGGCGGTATCGCCGTGCTCAAGACCCTACATGCCAGCGCCGACCTGGAGGATGCCGCCGCACTCGCCCACGAGGAGTGGATTGCCCGCCGGGTCACCGATGCAGCCTTCCCGCAGGTGATCCCGTGGCCCTCGCGCAGCCACCTGTACTACCTGATGAGCTGGCACGAAGGGGAGAGCCTCAAACAGCGCCTCACCCGCGGCCACCGCTTCAATGCGGCCGAAGTGGCCGAGACGGGAGAGCGCCTACTCAAGGGGCTGGCCACTCTGCATCGGCTGGCCATCGTGCATCGCGATATCAAGCCGGACAATCTGCACCTGGGTGCCGATGGGCGCCTGCGTATCCTCGATCTAGGCGTGGCAGCCGCCGATGGCCAGCACGAAGGCGAACGCTTCGGCGAGATCAACAATCCCGGCACCCCTTCCTACATGGCGCCGGAGCTCTTCCAGCAAGGTGCCGAGCGCCCGCGCGCCAACGAATCCAGCGATCTGTACGCCGTTGGCGTCACGCTCTACGAACTCGCCACCCGCAAGTATCCGTATGGCGAGATCGAACCCTTCCAGCATCCGCGCTTTGGCGACCCGGTGCCGCCCACACGTTACCGGCCGGACCTGCCGGAATGGCTCGAATCGGTGTTGCTGAAAGCCGTGGCACGCGAACCGGAGCGCCGCTTCGAAACCGCCGAAGAATTCCTGCTGGCCCTTCAGCGCGGCGCCCATCGCCCGCTCGCCGTGCCACGCCAGCGTCCGCTGCTGGAGCGCGACCCGCACGCGCTGCTGAAGCTCGTGTGCGCCCTGTCGCTGATCGCCAACCTGCTCCTGCTGCTCCTGTTCCTGAGCAAATAAAGAGTGCGGCGCCATGCTTCAAGAACGTGCATCCTCGCCCTCCGCGAGTGCATCGAAGGCCTGATAAAAACACTATAAAAACAACCCAACCCTTGAATTTCAATGAGTTAAAAAGTCTGGCACAACGCGTGCTTTGATTTGGATCAATATCGAGCACCAAGTACGGCTGGGCAATCCTGCCGTACGCAACCGGCCAGCAACGAAGCTGTCCGGACAGGGTCAAGGGCGATCTCTGGTGTAGCTGAAGATTTATGAACAGGACGTATGTCAAGACGTCCTCAGCTTTCAACAGAGGGAACCGCATGGAAAAGCTCAAGCTCGTCATGGTTGGCAATGGCATGGCCGGTGTGCGCACGCTCGAGGAGCTGCGCAAGATCGCTCCGGACATGTACGACATCACTGTCTTCGGCGCCGAACCTCATCCCAATTACAACCGCATCATGCTGTCGCCGGTGCTCGCCGGCGAGATGACCATCCAGGACATCATTCTCAACGACTGGAACTGGTACAAAGACAACGGCATTACCCTGCAGACCGGCAAGAAGATCATCAAGATCGATCGCAAGGCACGCAAGGTTTTCGCTGAGGACGGGACAGAAGCCGAATACGATCGCCTGCTGCTGGCCACCGGCTCGAATCCCTTCATCCTCCCGGTGCCGGGCAAGGATCTGCCGGGCGTGATCGCCTACCGCGACATCGCCGATACCGACGCGATGATCGATGCCGCCGCCCAGTACAAGCACGCAGTGGTGATCGGCGCCGGCCTGCTCGGCCTGGAAGCCGCCAACGGCCTGATCCTGCGCGGCATGAGCGTCACCGTGGTGCACATCGGCGAGTGGATCATGGAACGCCAACTCGACAAGACCGCGGCCAACATGATGCAGAAGGAGCTCGAGGCCCGCGGCATGCAGTTCCGCCTCGGCGCCCACACCGCCGAACTGGTGCAGGGCGAAAGTGGCCGCGTCTGCGCACTCAAGCTCAAGAGCGGCGAAACCCTGCCGGCCGATCTGGTGGTGATGGCTGCCGGTATCCGCCCCAACACCGCGCTGGCCGAATCGGCCGGCATTCACTGCAACCGCGGCATCGTGGTCAATGACACGATGCAAACCTACGATCCGCGCGTGTATGCCGTGGGCGAGTGCGCCAACCACCGTGGCATCGCCTACGGTCTGGTCGCGCCGCTGTTCGAGCAGGCCAAGGTCGCCGCCAACCACATTGCCCAGTTCGGCATCGGCCGCTATCAGGGTTCGGTCACCTCCACCAAGCTCAAGGTCACCGGCATCGACGTGTTCTCGGCCGGCGACTTCTCCGGCGGCGAAGGCACTGAGGACATCGTGCTCTCCGACCCGGCGGCGGGCGTTTACAAACGCGTGGTGGTGAAGGACGACAAGATCGTCGGCGCTGTGGCCTATGGCGACACTGCTGACGGCTCCTGGTACTTCCAGATGCTCAAGGACGGCCAGAACATCGCCGACATCCGCGATCACCTGCTGTTCGGCAAGAGCCACCTCGGCGACGCGGGGCACAAGGGCCAGAACCAGGCCGCCAGCCTGCCCGACACCGCCGAGATCTGCGGCTGCAACGGCGTGTGCAAGGGCACCATCGTCAAGGCCATCAAGGAACAGGGCCTGTTCACGCTCGATGATGTAAGGAAGCACACGAAGGCCTCCAGCTCCTGCGGCTCCTGTACCGGGCTCGTGGAGCAGATCATCGCCTCCACCGTGGGCGGCGCCTACACCCCGGCGGACTCCACCAGCAAGCCGGTGTGCGGCTGTACCGATCACTCGCATGGCGAAGTACGCAAGGCCATCCGCGATCAGCACCTGACCAGCATCCCGGCCGTGATGCACGCGCTGGCCTGGAAGACGCCCAATGGCTGCGCCTCCTGTCGTCCGGCACTGAACTACTACCTGATTTCCACCTGGCCGCACGAGGCAAAAGATGACGCGCAAAGCCGCTTCATCAACGAGCGCGCCCACGCCAACATCCAGAAGGATGGCACCTACTCGGTGGTGCCACGCATGCTAGGCGGCCTCACCACGCCCGACGAGCTGCGCGCCATCGCCGATGCAGCGGACAAGTACGCCGTACCCACGGTGAAGGTCACCGGCGGCCAGCGCATCGATCTGCTCGGCGTGAAGAAGGATGACCTGCCCAAGATCTGGGCGGATCTGTCGAAAGCCGGCATGGTCTCCGGCCACGCCTATGGCAAGAGCATCCGCACGGTGAAGACCTGTGTGGGCGCCGAGCACTGCCGCTTCGGCACCCAGCGCTCGATGGACATGGGCGTCAAGCTCGAGAAGATGCTCTTCGGCATGTGGTCGCCCCACAAGGTCAAGCTCGCCGTCTCCGGCTGCCCGCGCAACTGCGCCGAGGCCGGTATCAAGGACGTCGGCGTGATCGGTGTGGATTCCGGCTACGAGCTGTATGTAGCCGGCAACGGCGGCATCAAGACCGAAGTCGCCGAGTTCTTCTGCAAGGTGAAGACCGACGAGGAAGTCATGGAGTACTCCGGCGCCTTCCTCCAGCTCTACCGCGAAGAAGGTTTCTACCTGGAGCGCACGGTGCACTACGTGCAGCGCGTCGGCCTGGAGTACGTGAAGGGCAAGATCGTCGAGAACGCCGCACTGCGCCGCGAACTCTACGAGCGCCTGCTCTACGCGCTGCAGGACTACACCGACCCCTGGCTCGAACGCAGCACTCTGGCCAACAAGGGCACGCTGCGCGCGGCTTTTGAGGACTTCACGGCCTGAACTCTGTAGGTGCGGCTTCAGCCGCACATCGCCGACTGAAGTCGGCCCTAAGGAGTTCCCTGCACATCTGACAGGAGAAACATCATGAGCGAATGGGAAACCGATTTCGGTTTTGACGACGAAGAGACACATTCGTGAGCTGCGCGCAGGGCGTAGAAAACCCCTGCCCCAACTCACGACGCCTGACTCACTACTCCCGAGAGAACAACCATGTCCGACTGGAAAAAAATCTGCGCCCTCACCGACATCCCGCAACTCGGCTCGCGCGTCGTAAAGACTGCCAAGCACGGTGACATCGCCATCTTCCGCACCTCGGAAGACGAGGTCTTCGCCGTGCATGACAAGTGCCCGCACAAACAAGGTCCGCTCTCGCAAGGCATCGTGCACGGCAAGCAGGTCACCTGCCCGCTCCACAGCTGGAAGATCAACCTCGACAGCGGCGAAGCCCAGGCACCCGATGTGGGCTGCACCAAGTCCTTCGCCGCCAAGCTCGAAGCCGGCGAGGTGTGGCTGTCGGTTTGATTGGTCGGGCGCAACAAGCGAAGCGGATTGCGCCCAAAGCCCCTGCACAGAGATCGAGGAAAACAACATGAACAGCAGCCTCAACCCCACCAGGCGTCGTGTGCTCTTCGCACTTGGCGCCCTTCCCCTGGCAGCCCGTGCGCTGGCTGCCCCCCAGAAGCCCGCAGAGATCGGCATGCTGGAGGCCATCAACCAAGCCGGTCGCCAGCGCATGCTGTCGCAACGCATGGCCAAGCTCTATGCCCAGCAACTGCGCGGCGTGCGCGAAGCCGATGCACGCGGTCTGCTGGCTGATTCGATGGCCTTGTTCGACAAGCAGCTGCAGACCCTGCGCGAGTTCGCCGCCAGGAAAAATGCGCCGGAACTGATCCAGACCTACGAGCAACTGGCCACCCGCTGGCTGGACTACCGGCGCGTGGTCGGCACACCGGCCAGCAATGACGGCCTCAAGACCGTCGCCGCACTCAACGAGCAGGTGCTGGCGCTGGCCAACCAGGGCACGCTGCAGCTTGAAGCCTTGCACGGCGGCTCGCTCGGCAAGCTGGTGAACATCGCCGGACGCCAGCGCATGCTGTCCCAACGCATGTCCAAGTTCTACTTCTTCAGCGTGACCGGCGTGAATACGCCCGAAGTGAGCAAGGGCCTCGACGCGGCACGCAAGGAATTCGTGGCCGCTATGCAGACCCTCAAGATGGCGCCGGAGAACACCAAGGACACCGAATCCTGGATCAAGCTCGCCGAAACTCAGTGGATGTTCTTCGACGACGCCCTGCGCGGCAATGCCAAGCAGCACGAGCAGGCCTATCTTGAAAACAACGTGGCCGTGAGCTCGGAGAACATCCTCCAGGTCATGGACAAGCTGACCGGCCTCTACGCAACCCTGAGCTGAACCGAGCAAACATGGCTGAAACCAAGGCTACCTGCCCCTACTGCGGCGTCGGCTGCGGCGTCATCATCCAGCATGATGGCGCCCGCGTGATCGAAGTGCGTGGCGACCCGGATCACCCGGCCAACTTCGGCCGCCTGTGCTCCAAGGGTTCGACCCTGCACTTCACCGCCCGTCCGGAAACCCGCCTGATCTTTCCCGAGCTGCGTCAGGGCCGCGCCGAGCCGCGCGCCCGGGTAGGCTGGGATCAGGCGCTGGATACGGCGGCGGACAGGTTCGCCAGCGTGATCGCCGAGCACGGCCCGGACGCTGTCGGTTTCTACCTCTCGGGCCAGCTGCTGACCGAGGATTACTACGTCTTCAACAAGCTCGCCAAGGGTCTGATTGCCACCAACAACGTCGACACCAACTCGCGCCTGTGCATGAGCAGCGCGGTGGCCGCCTACAAACAGACACTGGGCGCCGACGCACCGCCCTGTGCGTATGAAGACTTCGATCACACCGACTGCCTGCTGATCGCCGGTGCCAACCCGGCCTTTGCCCACCCGATTGCCTTCCGCCGCATCGAAGCCGCCAAGGCCGCCCGGCCCGGCATGAAGATCATCGTGGTGGACCCGCGCCGCACTGACACTGCCGCAAGCGCCGACCTGCATCTGGCGATTCTGCCAGGCACCGACATTTGGCTGTTCAACGCCATGCTCCACGTGCTGCTGTGGGAAGGCTATGTGAACATGCCGTGGGTGCGCGAGCACACCGAAGGTTTCGGAGCCCTGCGTGAAGCTGTGCGCGAAGCCACCCCGGCCACCGCCGCGCAGATCTGCGGCGTGAATGAAGCGGACATCATCACCGCCGCCAAGTGGTGGGGCGAAGCTCAGGCCCCGCTCTCCCTGTGGTGCATGGGCCTGAATCAATCGCATCACGGCACCCACAACGGCACCGCGCTGATCGCCCTGTCACTCGCCGTTGGCAAGATCGGCACACCCGGCTGCGGCCCCTTCTCGCTCACCGGCCAGCCCAACGCCATGGGCGGACGCGAAGTCGGCGGCCTCTCCAATCTGCTCTCGGCCCACCGCGATCTGGCCAACCCGACGCATCGCGCCGAGGTCGCCGCGCTGTGGGGCATCGACTCAGTACCGGAGAAACCCGGTCTGTCCGCCGTCGAGCTCTTCGAAGCAGTGCGCGAAGGCAAGGTCAAAGCCCTGTGGATCGCCTGCACCAACCCGGCCCACTCGATGCCGCAACAGGCCCTGATCCGCGAGGCGCTGGAGAAGTGCGAATTCGTGGTGCTGCAGGAAGCCTATGCCAACACCGAAACCGCAGCCTACGCCGACCTGCTCCTGCCGGCCCTGACCTGGGCCGAGAAGGAAGGCACGGTCACCAACACCGAGCGCCGCATCACCCATGTGAATGCCGCCATTCCCGGCCCAGGCGAAACCCGCGCAGACTGGGCCATCGCGCGCGACTTCGCGCTCTGCCTCGGCGCGAAGCTCGGCCGTAAGGACGTGCATCGTCTCTTCGCCTACCCCAACGCCGAATCCGTCTTCCTGGAGCATGCCGAATCCACCCGGGGCCGCGATCTGGACATCACCGGCCTCTCCTACGCCGTGCTCGACGAACTCGGTCCGCAGCAATGGCCCTTCCCGGCCGGCGCCTCGGAAGGCCGCACCCGCCTGTATGCCGATGGCAAATTCGAGACCGAGTCCGGCAAAGCGAAATTCGTCGTGCCGGCCACCACACTGACTTCTGAGGCCATCGACGCTCGCTATCCGCTGCGCCTCACCACCGGCCGCCTGCGTGATCAGTGGCACGGCATGAGCCGTACCGGCAAGGCCGCCCGCCTCTACGCCCATGTCGACGAGCCACGCATCGAACTCAACAAGGCTGACATCGAACGCCGCGGCCTGCGCGATGGCGATCTGGTCAGCGTGAAGAGCCGGCGCGGCAAAGTGGTGCTGCGCGCCTATGCCACCGAAGAGATCAAGCCGGGCCACGCCTTCATCGCCATGCACTGGGGGCGCAATCTGCTCTCCTCCTCAGGCGCCAACGAACTCACGCTCAACACCGTCGACCCCTTTTCCAAGCAACCCGAGCTCAAGCATGCAGCGGTGCAGATCGAAAAGGTCGATCTGCCACACCAGGCCCTGCTGATGAGAAGCGCCGTATATGCCGACGCTGCCAACGGCCTCGCCCTGGAACGCGCTGCTGCGCTGTCACATTGGCTCCCCAAGTTCGACTACGCCGCCATCTCGCTGGCTGGACGCGACTTTCCCTCGGTGGTGCTGCGCATCGCCCACAGCGAACCGATCCCGACCGAATGGCTGGAGCAGCTCGACGCCCTGATGGATCTGCAGGGCGATCAATGCATGGCCTATGCCGATGCGCGCCGCGGCGTGAGCAAGAAGGCCATGGTCGAGGAAGGCATCCTCACCGGCCTGCGCCTCACCGGCGAAACCGCCGCTGCGGGCTGGCTCAAGGAACTGATGATCGAGCGCGCCCCGACCGATACCGTGCGCCGCTGGCTCTTCGCTCCCTTGCCCAAGCCGCCCGGCCCCGGCAACAGCCGCGGACGCATTGTGTGCAACTGCCTCAACGTATCCGAGAACGAAATCAAGGTTGCAGTGGCCGCTGGCGCCGATCTGGCCAAGCTGCAGGAAGGGCTCAAGTGCGGCACCTCCTGTGGCTCCTGCGTGCCGGAGTTGAAGCGCCTGATCGCGGAAGGCAGCAAGGCCATCGTCTGACGCCGGGCTCAAGTCATCAAAAGGGGGAGACCTGAACCAGCGCCCCCCCCCCTTTTTTTTCTCATCTCTGAGTGCCTCCTTCGACGCTTGCTGGCGCAAGCTCGCAGCACGCGCCGAAGCTCAAACTAGGCTCAGGACTTCTCACTCCCGGCAGCCTCGGCTTTTTTCGCCGCGAACGGATAGGCGCTGCCGCCCTTGCCCTTGGCCGGAATAAACACCGACAGCAGCATGGTGGTGACCAGGATGCCAAAAGTAACCGATAGCGACAGGACCACGGGGATCTTGTAGAAATCGACGATCAGCATCTTGATCCCGATGAAAGCCAGCACCAGTGCCAGGCCATAGCTGAGCAGGTGGAAACGCTCATGCGCGCCGGCCAGCAGGAAATACATCGCCCGCAGCCCCAGAATGGCGAACACATTCGAGGTCAGCACGATGAACGGGTCGGTGGTGATGGCGAAGATCGCGGGAATCGAGTCCACCGCGAACACCACATCGACGATCCCGATCAGCGCCACCACGATGGCCAGCGGAGTCGCCATGCGCACGCCCTTCACGAAGGTGAAGAACTTCTCGCCGTCATAGTCCGGCGCGATCCGCACCTTGCGGCGAATCCAGTTGAGCGCCGGGTTGTTGTCCAGATCAGGCTCCTGTCCGGCAGCCCACCACATCTTGATGCCGGTAAACAGCAGGAATACGCCGAAGACATACAAGATCCAGTGGAACTGAGCGATCAGCCAGGCCCCCACCAGAATCATCACCGCACGCAACACCAGGGCCCCCATCACCCCGATCATGAGAACCCGTTTCTGAAACTCGGCGGGTACTGCGAAATAGGTGAAGAGCATCAAAAATACGAAGACGTTGTCCACCGCCAGGGCTTTCTCGATCAGATAACCCGTCGTGAATTCGATGGCCTTGGTATTGGCCAGCTCTCGCGCGGCGGCGTCATCCCCCAGCCCGCCGAGATACCACCATAGCCAGCCCATGAACAGGAAGGAAACCGCCACCCAGACCAGTGACCAGACGCCCGCCTCACGCATCGAGACTCTGTGGGCGCCTTGGCGGCTGAGTGCAAAAAAATCCAGAACAAGCGCCAGGAGGACGAATAGCGCGAATAGCGTCCACATCAAAGGCGTACCAACAGTCAGCATGATTTGTTATCCAGTGGAGAAGAGTCTGTGTGACTCAGTACGAAGCAGAATTCGGCTGGTAAGGCTTGTCCGGCCGCAGCGTAGGAATGAAGGGTTTGGGGCTGCGTAAAACATTGGCCAATTGCAGATCCCATGCATCCAGCGCTGCCCACAACAGGATGGCTTCGCCCGAATGCACAAGCTGGTCGGCCCCGATCACGCTCAACGCTGCACGGCACAGGCTGCGTTGCAAGTCCGGCTGATCAATGTCAGCCAGCAGACGGGCGATATCGCCGGGCCTGAATTCAAGCTTGAAATCAGCTCCCACCCGCTGGCTGCGCTGCGCGTCTTCGCAGAAATCGCCCAAAACGGTATCGATCAGGTCGCGATCAATCCCCAGCTTTCTCAAGGCCGGAAAATGATCCAGGACGGCCAGCTCAAGCCGGTCCAGATCTCCATCCGCAAGCGCCGTTAAAACGAGAAATCGGGCGGCGGCCTGAGGGCTGTTCTTCGCATAACTACGCATCATTTTTCTCCTTCGATTCAATCAGGTCATGCCACTCATTCATCATTACCGCCCATACCGAGCAGGCTCAGCAGACTGGTAAAGAGGTTGTAGATCGACACATACAGACTCACCGTCGCCATGATGTAGTTTGTCTCTCCGCCATGAATGATGTTGCTGGTCTCATACAGGATCATCCCGGCCATCAACAGCACCACGACCGCCGACACCGCCAGTGCCAGCCCTGGTACCTGGAAGAACATGGCGCCAAGCCCGGCCAGAAACGCGACCACCATCCCCACGAACAGAAAACCACCCATGAAACTGAAGTCCCGCTTGGTCGCCAGAACCCAGGCCGACAGGCTGAAAAAGATCACGGCTGTTCCGCCCAGTGCCATGGCCACGATCATGCCGCCGTCCTGCATGGCGAGCGTGCGATTGATGATCGGACCGAGGGTGTAGCCCATGAAACCGGTGAGGCCGAACACCGACAGCAGCCCCCAACCTGAGTTGGCGAGTTTTGCGGTCAGAAAGAACAGGCCGAAAAAGCCACCCAGCGTCAGCAGCAACCCGGGGGCCGGCAAGGCCAGTGCAGTACTGAGACTCGCCACCACCGCGCTGAACAGAAGCGTCAGGCCCAGCAGCGCATAGGTATTGCGAAGTACGCGATGCGTGCCGAGCAGCGATGCACCCCCTGCCAGCGTGCCCGTTCTGTAGGCAGAAATACCGTTTGTCATGCTCACACTCCTTTGAGAATCAAGAATCTTCAAACCAGCTCGGCCTCGGCCGGGATGCGCTCACTGCGTGCCGCATAGCGCTGGCGTGCCTGGCGCTCCAGCCGCCGCACTACCGTGCGCCCGGCCCTCGCCAGGCTGCGGTCCAGCACCTGATACAAGTCAGCGCCCAACTCCTCCACCACGACGGAGCCCGGCTGTTGCAGGCTGATCTGCACCGTGCAGGATTTATCGTCACCACCTTTGGGGCCGTTGATATCCACCAGGCTGATGCTCACACGTGCGATCCGCCCCGCGAGTCGCCCGAGAGTGAAGCGCACACGCCGCTCGGCGTGCTCACGCAAGGCCTGGCTCACATCAATCCCGCGAAACTGGATGTCGATATGCATGATCTGCTGCCCTTTCAAGAGATGTCGGTATTGACATGCCTCACTCTAGGCGCAGAGACTTCCATTGAAAATTCGGATTATCAAAACAGATACTCCGAAAAAACGGGAGTATAGAAATGACCAACTACAAGCATCTGCACTACTTCTGGATGGTCGCGAAATCAGGCGGCCTGCTCCCGGCGAGCGAGGCGCTACACACCTCGCAGCAAACCCTCAGCGGACAGATCAAGCTGCTGGAGGATCGCTTCGGCAAAGCTCTTTTTCAGAAGCGCGGGCGCAAGCTGGAACTCACCGAAGCCGGCAAGACCGTTTTCAGCTTTGCCGACGAGATCTTTTCGCTCGGCGCCGAGATGGAACAGGTTCTTCGCACTGAAACCCCGTCCGGGCGAGCCATCGAGTTCCGGGTCGGCGTGGCGGATGCCCTGTCCAAATCCATCGTCTACCACCTGCTGGAACCGGCCATGCGCCTGCCGGAGCCAGTACGCATCGTGTGTCGGGAATGGAAGCTGGACAGCCTGATGGCCGAACTCGCTACCCACCGACTGGATCTGGTGATCGCCGACAGCCCGATCCCCACAGGCCTCTCGGTCAAGGCCTATAACCACAAGCTGGGGCGCTCCGGCCAGAGTTTCTTTGCGGCGCCACAACTGGCGGCCCGTTGCACAGGCAGCTTTCCGGCCACGCTCAACGGCATGCCGATGCTCATGCATGGCGACGACTCCGAAGTCCAGAAACAGCTCGACCGCTGGCTCGAGAGCGAGCACCTGTATCCGAACGTAGCCGGTGTCTTCGACGACAGTGCCCTGCTCAAGGCCTTCGGTCGTGAAGGTCACGGCATCTTTGCAGCCCCCACGATTCTGGAAGCGGAAATCATCAGTCAGTACGGTGTAAAGCTGCTGGGGCGTACCGCGGCCATCTGGCAGGATTTCTATGCCATTTCGATTGAACGGCGGATCACCCATCCCTGCGTGCTCGCCATCTGCAATGCCGCACGTGGCGAGCTATTTGCTCCAATGTGACACGCAGGCCTTGCGTGCCTCCTCCAGCCCCCGGCAAGGCGGTCAACGGTGCCGTGCCGAAGAGCACGTTGCCCAGCAGGGTGTAGATGATCAGCAGCAACAGCCCCAACTCCAGTGCCAGCCCGGCCAGCAACAAAATGCCAGAGTGGCAACTGCAGAGGGCAGCAGACGAAGACATTCGCCATCTGCGCCCGCACGATGGCCATGAGGCAAGCCGTGGTCGCCTGCAGATAGAGCGGATCGCGTGGCGCCAGCGCAGTGTGCGGATGATCGCCGGTGACCATGATCGCGCGCAGCCTGGCACCGTGGCAGGGCTGCACCTCCTTCGCGGCGGATCTCCCGGCCCGAGCAGGCCACACCGATGCAGGCCCTGCTCCACGCTCACGCAAGGCTTCCAGGCGCAGGCCAGCACACGCAGGCTGCGATCGGCCATGTCGTTCTGCGCGCGCTCGAACATCTGCCGCACCGCCGCGTCCAATGGCAGCAAGGCGTCGCCCTTCATCCAGCCGATGCATCCTAACTGAATCGACGCTTCGGGTAGTTCATCAACGCTTAGTCCACAATCCTTGCCTAACGCCCGCCCAAAGCGCGAGATAATCTGCTCCATGCCGCTCAAAAACCCCCTCTTCCGCCAGCACGCCTTCCTGTCTTTCTGGGTGTCGCGCATCTTCACCACCATGGCCAACCAGATGCTGATGGTGGGCGTGGGCTGGCAGATGTATGACCTCACCCACAGCGCCTGGGATCTGGGCCTGGTGGGCCTCGCCCAGTTCCTGCCGGCGCTCGCGCTGACCCTGGTGGTCGGCCATGTGGCCGATCGTTTCGACCGCCGCCGCGTGCTGGGCCTGTGCCTTGTGGCGCAGGGACTGGTGGTGCTGGCAATGGTATGGGGCACGCTTTCTGGCTGGATCAGCCGTGAACACATCCTGCTGGCTTCCGTGGCGCTGGGCGCCGCCAAGGCCTTCCAGATGCCCACCCAGCAGGCGCTGGCGCCGCTGCTGGTGCCGGCCGAAATCCTGCCGCGCGCACTGGCCTTCAACTCAGCCGGCGCCCAGTTCGCCATCATTGCCGGGCCAGCTGCGGGCGGCTTCGTCTATGTGGCCGGTGCCGAGACGGTGTATGGGCTGTGCGGCCTGCTCTTCCTTACGGCGCTGATCTTTCTGGCCCGCGTGCGCTATGACCATGCACCGGCCGTCTCGCGTCAGCCGGTGAGCTGGGACAGCCTGTTCGCGGGCATCCGCTTCATCTGGCAGCGCAAGCCGGTGCTCGGCGCGATCTCGCTGGACCTCTTCGCGGTGCTGCTGGGCGGCGCCACCGCACTCCTGCCGATCTATGCGCGCGACATTCTTCATACCGGCCCCTGGGGCTTGGGCATCCTGCGCGCTGCGCCGGCCGTTGGCGCGTTTGCAATGTCGATCTGGCTGACCCATCACAGCATCGAGCGCGGTGCAGGCAAGCTGATGTTCGGCTCGGTGGCCGTGTATGGGCTAGCGACCCTAGTGTTCGGGCTATCGACGAGTTTCCTGCTGTCACTCGCGATGCTGGCGATTTCGGGCGCGGCGGACATGATCAGCGTCGTAATCCGCCAGTCGCTGGTGCAACTTGAAACGCCAGACGAGATGCGCGGCCGGGTCAGCGCGGTGAACTCGATCTTCATCGGCGCTTCCAACCAGCTCGGTGAGTTCGAGTCCGGCGCCACGGCAGCCGCCTTTGGCGCGGTCTGCTCGGTGGTGCTCGGCGGCCTCGGCACTCTGGGCATCGTCGCCCTGTGGATCCGGCTCTTTCCGCAACTGGCCCAACGCGAGCGCCTGCAGGCCTGAACCTAATCATCTTTTCCATGACACACCACGAAGCGAACGACGAATCCCCGTCCATCCACGAAGACCGCCTATGGGTGGATCGCGGCTGGACTGCACGCGTGATCAAGAATCAGGATGACGACGGCTGGGCCGTCGAGATGATTCTCGACGGCGAACCGGAACCCGCACTGGTCGGCCCGTGGACCATGGGACGCGATAAGAAGAACCCCAAGCCGCTGGATGCAACCGCCTTCAGCACCCTGGTGAAAACCGCATCAGAAGTGATCCGCCGTCACGAGCAGCATCTGCATGCGATGCTCAATAAGCGTCTCTCCGTAAGCACCGACGACGGGGTGGTCGAAGTCTCGCTCTGCATCGTGCCGGACGAGGACGACCCCTACGCCACACTGTCCGCACATGATGCCGCCGGCGAGCTGCTCGCCGAGCTACGGGTGGGGCCGGACTTCCGGTTCAGCCAGACGACTGCCCGTGCCTGGATTGAAAGCGACTTCCGACAGCCCGGGCGCTAGGCCTGGAGCCGAAGCGGCCGAATGAAAACGCAAAAAGCCGGGCACGCCCGGCTTTTTGCTGAGTGCTGCACGCGCTAAACCGCAGCGCCGTTAGCTGGCCGCTTTGCGACTGCGCGAGCGGGTAGCCACGGCAACAGCCTTGGCCGCAGGTTTGGCCGCGACCGGTTTGGCTACAGGCTTGGCAGCCACCAGGTTGCGTGCGGCGACTGCCGGGGCTGGCGCAGCGCTCGGTTTGGCGGCCGCACTGGCCTTTACTGCGGACTTGGGCGCAGGCTTCGGCGCGGCCTTGCTGGCAGCCTTGGCAACGACAGGCTTCGCCGCCGACTTGCTGGCCGCCCTGGGCTTGGCTGCCGGCTTGGTTGCGGCTTTGACAGGCGCTTTCGGTGCAGCTTTCGGCGCACCCCGGGCCACTGCAGGCTGCGCAAGGCTGGCACGGATCTTCGTGATAATCGCCTGCTGCGACGGATCCAGACCATGCTCAATGAAGCGCGGGTCAGCAGCCAGTGCATCGAGCAAAGCCAGGTAACGGCTGCGCTCGTCGGCATTGCTGAGAAGTTTCGGCAGGCTAGCCAGGGCACGCGCGGGCTCGTAACGGCAAATGATTTCCTGCACCCCGCGCAGCTGGCGCCAGTCAGCCCGCTCCATCTTCGGCAGCAGGTGAGCATAGCTCTCTTCGAGATCACGCTTGAGCTCGATCTGCTCCAGCAGGAAGGGCTGGCCGTGGCGCTTGATCAGGGCCGCCGTACGCACCAACGCTTCGGCATAGCCGCCGCGCTCGATGGCGGCCAGCGCCTCCTTCACCACCGCCAGCTGGCGAGGCTCGGTCACCACTTGCGGCACTTCGCGATCGGGGTCTTCCACCCCCATCAGGAACAGGTTTCCGTAGAGTTCGAAGAAGGATTTTTCGGTCATGCCATCGCGCATGTCACGATAGAAATCGAGCAGCGAACTCATCATGCTGGAGCCGAAGCGCTCAGCCTTTCTCAGCGGCGCATCTGCCGGCACGGCACGGCGTTGGGCCTTCACCTGCGCAGCCACCGGCCCCAGCCAAGCCATCATCGGATTCAGGTCGGAGAGGATCCAGCGCTGCAGGCGCAGCGGGTGCAGGGTCCGCAGAGCCTGGGCCATCGGCTCGTTGGCAATCATTTTCACCCAGGGGCGCACGAACATCTCGTAGCTGCGCTGGTTGTGCTTGGAAATCTCGGCCACGGCCTCGAAGATGTTCTCGTCCTTGCGCCCCACCTTGTTGAGGCGCTGGGAGATGTCTTCCAGACGGTGCTCGACGAACTCCACCGAATACTCAATCTTGCCGCCGGCGCCCTTTTCTTCATTGATTTTCATGGCATACAGGCCGGGCGGCAGGCTTTCGATGGACTTCATCACCTCGACGATCTGCGCATGCTCCTTCTTCGCCACCTTGCCGGAAACGAAGATGCCGAGGTGACCGATGTTCTCGTGCAGCATGCCAACGATCACCTGGCCGTTGGCCTTGATGTCGTCGGTGGAGGCATACACGTCAGCCACCCAGTTGAAGGCCTGTTGCGGCGGGGTGATGTTGTCGCCCATCGAGGCGAACAGGATGATCGGCGAGCGGATCGCGCGCAGGTCCAGACGATCGCCGTCACGCGCACGCAGATCACCCTCCCACAGGGTGTTGCCAACGAAGAGATTGCGCACGATCCACTCGATTTCTTCGCGGTTCATCAGGAAGAATCCGCCCCACCAGCGCTCGAATTCGAGGAAGCGCGGCGGCTCGGTATCGATGTTGGCAAACACGTGGTAGTACTTGTCCCACATCGAATTCGAGGGGTGCAGGTTCTCGAAGTTCTGCACCAGCCAGGCGCCGTCGAATACGCCGTTACCCAGATCTGCCGTCAGCGACGAGAGCCAGCTGCCGCCCAGCATGCCGCCGGCGTAACGCATCGGATTGTCGCCCTCGCCTTCCTTGAAGGCGCCGCCCCAGTAGGACATCGGTGCGCCGTTGATCACGATCGGGCCGGTATCTTCCGGATTGCTGGCAGCCAGCATCATCGCCGCCCAGCCGCCCTGGCAATTGCCCACCAGCACTGGCTTGGGGCTGTGCGGATGCAGGCGGCGCACTTCGGCCACGAAGCGGCGTTCGGCCTCACATACGTCAAGCAGAGTCTGGCCTGGTTCGGGCTTCGGATGGAAGGACACGAAGTACACCGGATGGCCTTCGCGCAAGGCCACGCCAACCTGTGAGTCATCCTTGAAACCACCGATGCCGGGGCCGTGACCGGCACGCGGATCGATGATGATGTAGGGCCGCAGCTTCGGATCGATCTTCACGCCCGCCGGCGGGATGATCTTCAGCAGCATGTAGTTGACCGGCGTTTCAAACTTGCGTGCATCCAGCACCACTTCGTAATCGAAGTGCAGCAGTGGCGGCTGGCCGGCCTTCACGTGCTCAAGATAGTTGTTGCCGCGCTGGCGCAGGGTGTCCATGAAAAGCACGGAGCGCTGCGCGAAATCCACCACGTAATCGCCATAGCCACTCCAGAACTCCTGCGGCGTGATCTTGCCGCCCATGGCGTCGGCAAGAGCCTCCTTGAAGCGCGCCGTGGCCTGGGTGTTGGCAAGCTCACTGCGGCGGGAGAAGAGGTGGGAGGACTTCTGATACAGCTCGAAGCTGTTGCGTAGCTGCTGGGCGAATTCGGTGAACATGCGGATCTCCGACAAGGAACGGAAAGCGGTTCAGGCGGCAGGTACGGCACAACGCAAAGAGCCTGCCGGGAGTATGCTGCGCAGCAACAATACGCCTGTTTGCTTGAGCCTGACACCGCACACAAGTACAGCGTCGGGCACCAGCCAGGGGCTGTATCCGGATGCTCCGGCACCATCGGCGGGAATGCCGCAGGCACAGGCGCCTCCGAACCAATGCGTTTCCTCTTTCACTTCAGCTGCTTGACGCCCCGGGCACAGGCCCTGCATCGTTCCAGGGATGAACCCCAGCCCCCTGCCCCAAGCCAGTGCCGACGAGCACGATGCCGTACAACGCGTCGTGAAGGTAAGGCGCGACTACAACACCTGGGTCGCCAGTGAAACCATCGAGGATTACGCCCTGCGCTACACCCCCAAGAGCTTCCGCAAGCTCTCGGAATGGCAGGTTGCCAATACCGCTTTCGGGGCCGCCGCCTTCCTCGTGCTGGAGGCCGTGGGCGCCACCTTGCTGGTCAATTACGGCTTCACCAACGCCGCTCTGGCCATCCTGGCCACCGGCATCATCATCTTTCTGTGCGGCACGCCGATCAGCCTCTACGCCGCTCGCTACGGGCTGGACATGGATCTGCTCACACGCGGCGCGGGCTTCGGCTATATCGGCTCGACCATCACCTCACTGATCTACGCCAGTTTCACCTTCATCTTTTTCGCCCTTGAGGCGGCGGTGATGGCCTACGCACTGGAACTCGCCTTCGACATCCCGCCCGCCTGGGGCTACCTGATCTGTGCTCTGGTGGTGATTCCGCTGGTGACCCACGGTGTCACCGTGATCAGCCGCCTGCAGCGCCTCACCCAGCCGGTGTGGCTGATCCTGCTGGCCCTGCCCTTTGGCTTCGTGCTGACCAAGAACCCCGGCGTGCTCGGCGAACTGGCCGCTTATCCCGGTACGAATGGCCTCGGCGCAGGCTTCAACATGCATCTGTTCGGCGCCGCACTTACGGTGGGCATCGCGCTGATCACCCAAATGGGCGAGCAGGTGGACTACCTGCGTTTCATGCCCGCGCAGACGGCGCAGAACCGCAAAAGCTGGCTCGCCGCAGTGCTGGTCGGCGGGCCGGGCTGGGTGCTGATGGGCGTGGCCAAGATGCTCGGAGGTTGCCTGCTGGCTTATCTTGCACTGCGCAATTCGGTGCCGGTGGACCGGGCCGTCGACCCGAACCAGATGTATCTCGTGGGCTTCGAGTCCGTCTTCAGTCATCCAGGTTTGGCGGTGGCGATCACGACCGGTTTCGTGATCATTTCGCAACTCAAGATCAACGTCACCAATGCCTACGCCGGTTCGCTCGCCTGGAGCAACTTCTTCGCCCGCCTCACCCACAGCCACCCGGGCCGCGTGGTGTGGATGGTGTTCAACACCGCGATTGCCCTGATGCTGATGGAGCTGGACGTATTCCAGGCCCTCGGCCAGGTGCTGGGCCTGTATTCCAACATCGCGATTGCCTGGCTGGTGGCCGTGGTGGCGGACCTCGTCATCAACAAGCCGCTGGGCCTGTCGCCGCCCGGCATCGAGTTCAAGCGCGCGCATCTGTACGACATCAATCCGGTCGGCGTCGGTGCCATGCTGATCGCCTCCACGCTTTCGATCCTTGCCTATCTCGGTGTCTTCGGCGCCAACGCCCAGGCCTTTGCCAGCTTCATCGCACTGGCTGCCGCCCTGATCAGCTCACCACTGATTGCCTGGGCCACTGGCGGCAAGTATTACCTCGCCCGTCCGGCCGTGCCCGCTGCGGCCGGCACCCTGCGCTGCGTGATCTGCGAGCGCGAGTACGAGAGCGAAGACATGGCGCGCTGCCCGGCCTACCAAGGCCATATCTGCTCCCTGTGCTGTTCGCTGGACGCCCGCTGCCATGACCTGTGCAAGCCAGACGCACGCCTCTCCGCACAGTGGTCTGCCGGCATGCGCCGCCTGCTGCCGCGTTCGCTGTGGCCTTACATCGACAGCGGGCTGGGCCACTACCTGCTGCTGATGGCTGCAGTACTGGCCGGCCTCGCCGCCCTGCTCGGCGTGCTGTACTACCAGCAGGCCCAGACCCTTGTCGACCCGGTCTTGATGCCTGCCATCCGCAGCACCTTCACCAAGGTCTTCTGCGTGCTCCTGCTCGCCTCCGGCATCATTGCCTGGTGGCTGGTGCTGACCCACAAGAGCCGCCAGGTGGCGCAGGAAGAATCGAACCGCCAGACCCATCTCCTGATGCGCGAGATCGAATCCCACAAACGCACCGACGAAGCCCTGCAACAGGCCAAACAGGTTGCGGATGCGGCCAACCAGGCCAAGAGCCGTTACGTCACCGCGATCAGCCACGAGTTGCGCACGCCGCTCAACTCCATCCTCGGCTATGCCCAGATTCTGGAGGATGACCCCACCATCCCCAGCCACCGCCAGCAGGCCATCCGCGTGATCCGGCGCAGCGGCGATCACCTGCTGTCGCTCATCGAAGGCACCCTGGACATCGCCCGCATCGAGGGCGGCAAACTCAGCCTGGAAACCCGCGCCATCGACTTCAGCGCCCTCCTCGAGCAACTGGTGCAGATGTTCAGCCTGCAGGCCCAGCATAAAGCGCTGACCTTCGATTACCAGTGCCTCGGCGAGCCGCCTGCCGTGGTGCGGGCCGACGAGAAACGTCTGCGCCAGATCCTCATCAACTTGCTGGGCAATGCGGTGAAATTCACGCGTGTCGGCGGCGTGAAGTTCCGCCTGCGCCACAGCCGCGACATGGCCACCTTCGAGATCGAAGACACGGGCCCCGGCATTTCTGCCGAAGAACTGGAACGCATCTTCGAGCCCTTCTCGCGCGGCAGCAGCGCCCAGAGCACCTCCGGCACGGGACTGGGCCTGACCATCGCGCGCATGCTCACCGGCCTCATGGGCGGCGAGCTCTCGGTGAAGAGCGAACCCGGCATCGGTACCTGCTTCACGGTGCGCCTGTTCCTGCCGCAGGTGCATGCAGCCCAGGCCGCCCGCGAACTGCCACGCCGCCACTACACCGGCTACCGCGGCGAGCGCCGGCGCATCCTGATCGTCGACAACCAGGCCGACGACCGCGAGCTGCTCGCCAGCGTGCTCGCTCCGCTCGGCTTCGAGCTGGACCAGGCCGCCTCTGGCATCGAATGCCTTGAAGTACTGCCGCGTTTCCAGCCGCACCTGATCTTCATGGATCTGGCCATGCCCGGCATTGACGGCTGGGAAACCATCCGCCGCATTCGTGCTCAGCGTCCGCCGGGCCGCCCCGAGGCTGATCAGTCCGCCTCTACAACAGACGCTACGACCGAAACCAGTGCGCCCTTCATCGCCATCCTCTCGGCCAACGCCTTCGACAAGGGGCTGGAAAACGACGCTGGCGTTTCCCCGCAGGACTTCATCCTCAAGCCCTTCAAGGTGGCAGAACTGCTCGACTGGATCGGACGCACGCTGCAATTGGAATGGATCGAAGCCCCCGCCGAAATCACCGCGCCCTTGCCAGAGGAGCGCAGCAGCCAGCCGCCCCGGGCGCTGCTCGAAAAACTCGATCAGCAAGTCCGCCTGGGCTATGTGCGCGGCATCCACGCAGCCCTCGATGCGATCAGCCAGGCCAACCCGGCGCACGCCGCCTGGGCTCAACCGCTACGCGAACTGCTGGCACAATTCGATCTCGATAGCCTGCAACAGCGTGTGAAGAAAGCCCTCGATGCCGCCGCTTGACCTCGACCGCAGCCGCACCGATCTCGTCCTGATCGTCGATGACGTACCGGAAAACCTCTCCGTGCTGCACGATGCGCTCGATGAGGCCGGCTTCACTGTGCTGGTCGCCATCAATGGCGACTCGGCCCTGGCCCGCGCCCGCCAGAGCCTGCCGGACATCATCCTGCTCGACGCGCTGATGCCCGGCATGGATGGCTTCGAAGTAGCGCGTCGTCTCAAGGCCGACTTTTCCACCCGCCACATCCCGATCATCTTCATGACCGGCCTCACCGAAACCGAGCATGTGGTGGCGGCCTTCAACGCTGGCGGCTCAGACTACGTGAGCAAACCGGTGCGCACCGGCGAGGTGATTGCCCGCATCAGCAGCCACCTGGCCAGCGCCCGCCAGATGAAGCAGGCGCGCAGCGCACTGGACGCCTTTGGCCAGGCTACCCTGGCCGTGCGCCCCGAGAGCGGCCGCGTCACCTGGCAAACACCGCTCGCGCGCCGCCTGCTGGCCGACTACTTCCCGGCCGAAAGCGCTGCCGAACTGGCGCCGCCGCCGCTGCTGCAATGGATCATCCGCACCCTTGATCAGGCGCGCCGCGAACCCGGTAGCCCGCTGCTGCCCCTCAACATCGCCCACGAATCCCGGCGCCTGATCTTCACCCTGCATGATCAAACCGCCGACGGCGAATGGCTGATCGTATTGCGCGAAGAAAACGATGCCGCGCAGATCGAGGCCCTGCTTGCCGCCTTCACGCTGACCCGCAAGGAAGCCGAAGTGCTCTACTGGGTATGCAAGGGCAAGACCAGCCCGGATATCGGCGAAATCCTCGGTTCCTCACCGCGCACCGTGAACAAGCATCTGGAGCACATCTACGAGAAGCTGGGCGTGGAGAACCGTACGGCGGCCGCCAAGCTGGCACTCGAAAAACTGCGCGGCTGAGCGCCGTCCCGCCCCCGATACGAGCCGGAGCTCAGAGCTTGAAGCGCGCCAGCGAATCCCGCAGATCGTGCGCCACTTCCTGCACCTCGCCCGCCTCCTGGGCAATATCTCGGGTGGCTGCGGTCGCCGAGTCCGCCCGGCAGGACACCCGGTCCACATGACTGGCGATCTCGCCCGTCACCGTACTCTGTTCGCTCAGGGCGCCGGAAATGGCTTCCACCACCTCCCCCACGCTATGCGTCTGGGTGTTGATCTGAGCCATCCGGCTACCGGCCTCACCCGCATGCGCCACACCGGCTTCGACCTTGCCGACCGCCTGCTCGATGGTATCCAGCACACTCTGCTTGGCCGCGCGCATGTCGTCCATCATCTGGTTGATCTCGTTGGTAGCCTTGGTCGTACGTTCGGCCAGCTTGCGCACTTCGTCAGCCACCACGGCAAAGCCGCGCCCCGTTTCACCAGCCCGTGCTGCCTCGATGGCCGCGTTCAGGGCCAGCAAATTGGTCTGGTCGGCGATCTCCTTGATGATGTTGACGACCTGGGCGGCACGCTCGGACTTTTCGCCCAGCTCCTCGACCCGCTCTGCCGCCTGCGAGATCACCCCGGCAATCGCACCCATTTCGCTGACCGAATTCTGCACCACCTGCCCGCCCTCGGCCGCCGCCGTCTGCGAGGCCGCAGCGAGACGCCGCGCTTCCGCCGCCTCTCCGGTAATCATGCTGATCGAGGCGTTCATCTCCTGCATTGCCGTGGCCATGCTCTGGGTAGCTTGCCCCTGCTCGGCCGCATCGCCGGCAATCGCCTGCACCGAGGCATTCAGCCGCGTCACCAGTGCAGCCAAACGACCCGAACCCTGGCTCACGCGCTGCAGCGATTCGCGCAACTGATCCTGCATCGTGGCCACCGCCTGAATCACCGGGCTGGCCTCGCGCCGCGCGGCATCGAAGCGATAGTCGAGGCGGCCGGCGCTGACTTCCAGCGCGAAGCGGGAGACCTCGGCTGCGTCCAGCACCATCGCGCGCAAGCGCAAGGCCACAAAACACAGCACCACGGTTTCCACCACCACATACACCGCATGCAGCACCACCAGCCCGACTGTGCCGGGCTGCGGGAACACATATACGCCCAGCCCGCCGGCCTGCAACCACGAGAACAGCACGTGATGCACCGCAATCAGCCCGGCCGCAAACACCGGCGGCTTCCAGTCGCAGTACAACACCAGAAAGGCCAGCAGCACGAAGATGCCGAAGTGGGCCTCGATCATGCCGCGCGCCTGATGAATCATCAGTCCTGAGAAAATCATGAAGGCCGCCGCCACTGCCAGTCTGGCGATCAGGCCGCCCGGCTCCAAACGGATCAGGGCCAGTGGCACGACGAGGGCCGGCACGCCCAGCAGAAGCGCCGGCAACCAGCTGCCATTGGCCACGGCAAGGCCCAGGCAGACCAGCAGTAACAGGCCCAGCCCCCCAGCCAACAACCCATCGGCCCGGGCCCGAAAAGCCTGCAAGGCCTGTTGCTCGGAATTCTGTGCAGCGGATGGGTTCATGTGAGCGGCTCCTGTGGTTTGCGTACTTCAGCCAGTAGCCACCCTGCACAGGATGCCGCGCAGAGCCGCTTCGTACTCAACATAGAGCAGCCCGCCGAAACTGGCACTGAGCCAAGCGGCTAGCAGGGTCCAACGGGCAGTACGGGTACGCAGCAAGTCGTGCATGACAGTGCGGATGACAAAAGAGGGAGGCCACGCATTTATCGGCAGTGCGGACTCCTCGCTTGAATGCCCAACAGTGCGCGCGCTTCTTGCATAAGCTGAAGATAGGTTCTGCCAAGGAGACTTGCCATGCCCGAGCTGCCCTCCCGCCCGCGCGGCGTGCTGATCGATCTGGCCGGCGTGATTCACGTCGGTGATCGTGCTCTGCCCGGCACCATCAACGCCTTGGCGCGCCTGCGTGCAGCCAAGCTGCCACTGCGTTTTCTCACCAACACCACACGCAGCCCGCGAGCCAGCGTGGTCGGCAAGCTGCAGGCGATGGGCTTGGGCATCGCGCCGGATGAGGTGATGACGGCGGTGCATGCCACGCACCAATATGTACAGCGTCACCACTTGCATCCCTGGCTGCTGATTCACCCGGACATTGCCGCCGAAATGGGCCCCAGCGCCGCCGCACCGGATGCCGTGGTGCTCGGCGATGCGGCCGATGGCTTCAGTTTTGCCGCCATGAACCAGGCCTTCCGCCTGCTCAAACAAGGCCTGCCGCTGATCGCCATGGCCCGCAACCGTTTCTTCCAGGAAACCGACGGACTCACGATTGACATGGGCGCTTTCGTCACTGCCCTGGAATACGCCGCAGACGTACAAGCCACCATCATCGGCAAACCGGCTGCAGCCTTCTTCGAGGCCGCGCTGGGCGAACTGGGCATCGGCGCGCAGGAGGCCGTGATGATCGGTGATGATCTGCGCGACGATGTGCAAGGCGCCCAAGCCTGCGGGCTTGCCGCCATGCTCGTACGGACCGGCAAATACCGGCCAGCCGATGAACAGGCAGCAGGCGAGCGCCCGGCACTCGTCTGCGATGACTTCGCGGCCGCCGTCACGGCCATCCTGGCGCGCGTCTGAACATACGCCCCGGCCCAAGGAGTAAAAAAATATCAAGTTAACCCACTGGCGCTGAAAAATTCATAAGCTGGCCTCGCTTGCATCGCAGCCCATCCAGCTCACATGAACCACGCTTCCGGCGCCCTCCTCGCCCCGCCCGCCGACGCCCTCTTCAATGAAGGGGTGGCTCTGATGATGGCGGGTACCCGTACCCAAGCCGAGGGCTGTTTCCGCCGCGCGATCAGCCTGCAACCGGAATTCTCGCAAGCCTGGGTGAATCTGGGCCTGCTACTCGATCAGGGCGGCGAGGCGACAGAGGCCGAGCACTGTTATCGCCACGCGCTGGAGCTGGGCGAGCGCAGCCCGCAACTGTTCCTGAACTACGGCGCATTGCTGGCAGCCCGCCAGGACTTCGAAGCCGCCATCGCCACCTATCGCGAAGGCATCTCCAGCGACCCGCACACCCCAGCCCTGTGGTCCAACCTCGGCGCACTGCTGGTCAGCCTGCGCCGTGATGCCGAAGCCGAAGCTTGCTTGTACACAGCCCTCGAGCATTCGCCGGACTACCCCAGCGCCCGCTACAACCTGGGCTACCTGCTCCTGCGCCAGGGCAATTTCGACGAAGGCCTCAGCTACTTCGAGGCACGCGACTGGTATGCCGGCCTGGAGAATGTTCTCGGCGACACCCTTGGCATCCGCCGCTGGCAGGGAGAAGCACTGACGGGAAAGTCCATCCTGATCACCTGCGAGGCCGGCCATGGCGACATGATCCAGTTCAGCCGCTATGCGCGCCTGCTCAAGGCACGCGGTGCGGCACGGGTCGAACTGCTATGCCACCCGGGCCTGCAGCGGCTCTTTACCACGCTGGCGGGTATCGATCAGGTGCTGCCCCTCGACCACCCGGTACATCTGGCGAGCTGGGACTTCTGGTGTCCTCCGCTGAGCCTGCCCCGCTACTGCGGCACCAATGCCCGTAGCATCCCGGCCGCCACGCCCTACCTGCATCCGGATGCTGCGGACAAAGCGCGCTGGCAACGCGTGTTGCCCAACGGTGGCCTGCGCATAGGGTTGGTGTGGCGCGGCAATCCGAAATTCGAGAACGACCGCGAACGCTCCCTTCCGCACCTGCTGCATCTCGCGCCGCTGTGGTCAGTCCCCGGCGTGAGCTTCGTGAGCCTGCAGAAAGGCACTGGGGAAGACGAGGCGCATACCGTGCAGACCGCCTGCCCGATCACTCCGCTCGGCCCGCAACTGCGGGACTTTGCTGATACCGCAGCCGTGATCGCAGGGCTCGATCTCGTGATCAGCGTGGATACGGCGGTGGCTCATCTGGCCGGTGCGCTGGGCAAGCCCTGCTGGGTCATGCTGCCGCATTTCAATACCGACTGGCGCTGGCAGCTGGAGCGCGACGACAGCCCCTGGTACCCGGGCATGCGCCTGTTCCGTCAGCCCAGCCATGGCGACTGGCGCAGCGTGGTTGACGCACTGGTCGTCGCGCTGCAGGCCTTGCCTCAACGCCCGTCGCGCTGAGCACTACGCAGCGCCTACGCACTCTGACGTATTCAGCTCCCGAAGCTGACTCCCTAAAGTGGCACCACGCGATCAGGAAACGGTCGCCTGCACACCACCACACACTCAGGGAGCTTTCACATGCAATCTCGTCGCAGCTTCATTAAGATCTCGGCGCTGTCTGCCGCCATGGCCGTCGCCGGCTTTGCCTCCTTCAGCGCCTCGGCCGCTGACACCATCAAGGTGGGCGTGCTGCACTCGCTCTCCGGCACCATGGCCATCTCGGAAACCGTGTTGAAAGACACCGTGCTGATGGCGATTGAAGAGATCAACGCCAAGGGCGGCGTGCTGGGCAAGAAGCTCGAACCGGTCGTCGTCGATCCGGCTTCCAACTGGCCGCTGTTCGCCGAAAAGGCCCGCCAGCTGATCTCCAAGGACAAGGTCGCCGTCACTTTCGGTTGCTGGACTTCCGTCTCCCGCAAATCCGTGCTGCCGGTCTATGAAGAGCTGAACAGCCTGCTCTTCTACCCGGTGCAGTACGAAGGCGAAGAGCTCTCCAAGAACGTGTTCTACACGGGTGCTGCTCCCAACCAGCAAGCCATTCCGGCTGTCGAGTACCTGATGAGCAAGGACGGTGGCGGTGCCAAGCGCTTCGTGCTGCTGGGTACCGACTATGTGTATCCGCGCACCACCAACAAGATCCTGCGCGCCTTCCTGAAGAGCAAGGGCGTGGCCGATGCCGACATCCTGGAGGAATACACCCCCTTCGGTCACAGCGATTACCAGACCATCATCGCCAAGATCAAGAAGTTCTCCTCTGAAGGCAAAAAGACAGCTGTGGTCTCCACCATCAATGGCGACTCAAACGTGCCCTTCTACAAGGAACTGGGCAACCAGGGCCTGAAGGCAACCGACGTGCCGGTGGTGGCTTTCTCGGTGGGTGAAGAAGAACTGCGCGGCGTGGATACCAAGCCGCTGGTCGGCCACCTGGCCGCCTGGAACTACTTCATGAGCATCAAGAACCCGACCAACACGGCCTTCGTGAAGCAGTGGAGCGACTACGCCAAGAAGAACAACATCGCCGGTCACAAGGACAAGCCGCTGACCAATGACCCGATGGAAGCCACCTACATCGGCATCAAGATGTGGGCGCAAGCGGTCGAGAAGGCCAAGAGCACCGACACCGACAAGGTCATCGCTGCGATGGCCGGCCAGACCGTGAAGGCTCCGGGCGGTTTCGTTTCCACCATGGACCCGAAGAACCACCACCTGCACAAGCCGGTGTTCATCGGCGAGATCAAGGCGGATGGTCAGTTCAAGGTCGTGTGGAAGACCCCGGGCCCGGTCAAGGCCCAACCCTGGAGCCCGTTTGTTGAAGGCAACGACAAGAAGAAGGATGAGCCGGAAAAGAAGTAATCCGGTGATCTGAAAGGACAGGGGATGCATGCATCCCCTTCCTCTTCATGCCGGGTGCGCGCAGCGCGCGTGCATCAAGGCAATTCCCTTGCCCTTGCTGCAGCCGGCCTCACCGCCGGACACCCGGGCCACGCGGCCCGCCACGCCTGAATCCTGGATTTTCAAGACCGCCATGACCTTCATGCGCCCTGCCCTTCTTGCCCTGCTGAGCCTGGCTCTCACGCTTGCCAGCCCGCTCAGCCTCGCCAAACCCGCCCCCGAACTGATCCTCCAGCTCGCCACGGGCGACAACGACGCCAAGGTCGCCGCGCTCTATGCAATTGCCGGCAGCGCCGATCCAGAAGCTCTGCCCATTCTCGAAGCCCTGCGCGACGACACGCTCAAATCGCTCGGAGGCAAGCAAGCCATCATTTTTGATGGAGAAACCGCCAGCGATGCCATCAGCGGTGAAAAACTGGCCAAGGTGCCGGATGAACTCGAAGACGTGGTCAGCAATAACCGCGTCACCAATGCACTGGACGGTGCTTTCGCCGCCCTCGCGCTATCCTCAGCCGACCAGAGCGAACGCCTGGAAGCCGTGAAGAAACTGCAGGACTCGGCCAACCCGGCGATCCTGCCCCTGCTGGACAAGGCGCTGGCCACCGAGTCTGACCCGCAGATCGCCAAATTGCTGCGCCTTACCCAGGCTGCCGCCCAGCTGCAACATCCGGACAAGGCCATCCGGCTCGCGGCCATCCAGACCCTCGGTGGCAGCGGTGAGCCGAACGCCAAGGTATTGCTCGGCGCCCTGCTCGAGAAAGAGGGAAGCAGCTATCGTGAAGCCGACGAAGCCCTGCGCGTGGCGGCCCAGCAGGCCATCAACTCGATCAACTCCCACCTCAAGCTGGGTGAAGCCGCAGGCGGCCTGTTCACTGGCCTGTCACTGGGCAGCATCCTGCTGCTCGCCGCGCTGGGCCTCGCGATCACTTACGGCCTGATGGGGGTGATCAACATGGCCCACGGCGAGCTGATCATGATCGGCGCCTACGCCGCCTACGCCGTGCAGAACCTGATCCGCGCCCACGCGCCGGGGCTCTTTGAGTTCTACCCGCTGATCGCCATCCCGGTCTCCTTCTGCGCCTCCGCTCTGGTGGGCGTGGCGATGGAACGTCTGGTAATCCGCCACCTGTATGGCCGTCCGCTGGAGACGCTACTCGCCACCTGGGGCATCAGCCTGATGCTGATCCAGGCTGTGCGCAGCCTCTTCGGCGCGCAGAACGTGATGGTCGAAAACCCGGCCTGGCTCTCCGGCGGTGTGCAGGTCATGAGCAACCTGATCCTGCCTTACAACCGTCTCGCCATCATCGCCTTCGCCGTGCTGGTCGTGATCGGCATGGGCCTGATCCTGAGCCGCACCCGCCTCGGCCTGTTTGTGCGCGCCGTGACCCAGAACCGCCAGATGGCGAGCTGCGTCGGCGTGGCCACCCCGCGTGTCGACACGCTGGCCTTCGGCCTGGGCTCGGGCATCGCCGGCCTCGCCGGTTGTGCGCTGGCGCAGGTCGGCAACGTGGGGCCGGATCTGGGCCAGGGCTACATCATTGATTCCTTCATGGTCGTGGTGCTGGGCGGCGTCGGCCAGCTTGCCGGCACCGTGTATGCCGCACTGGGCCTCGGTGTGCTGAACAAACTGCTGGAAGGCTTCGCCGGCGCAGTGCTCGCCAAGATCGCGGTCCTCGTTTTCATCATCATCTTCATCCAGAAGCGGCCACAGGGGCTGTTCGCGGTGAAGGGCCGGTTTGTCGACAATTGAGCGTGGAGCCACAAGTAATGAACAAGACCCTCACCGCCCGCCTCTTCGGCCCCAAAGCCTGGGCTGCACTGGCCGCCTTTGCCGCCGTCACGCTGATTCTGGTCCCCATCCTCAACCTCGTCGTGCCGGAAACAAGTGCCCTGCACCTCTCCACCTACTGGGTGACGCTGATCGGCAAGATCATGTGCTACGCCATCGTGGCACTGGCCATGGATCTGGTCTGGGGCTACACCGGCATCCTCTCGCTGGGCCACGGCATCTTCTTCGCCCTCGGCGGCTATGGCATGGGCATGTACCTGATGCGCGCCATCGGCCGCGAAGGCAACTACCAGAGCGACCTGCCGGACTTCATGGTCTTCCTGAACTGGAAAGAACTGCCCTGGTACTGGCAAGGCACCGAACACTTCCTGTGGGCCATGCTGCTGGTCGTGCTGGTGCCGGGCCTCTTGGCCTTCATCTTCGGTTACTTTGCCTTCCGCTCGCGGATCAAGGGGGTGTATTTCTCGATCATCACCCAGGCCATGACTTACGCCGCGATGCTGCTCTTCTTCCGCAACGAAACGGGCTTTGGCGGCAACAACGGCTTCACCGATTTCAAGCGCATCCTCGGCTTTCACATCGCAGCACCGGAAACCCGTGTCGTGCTATTCGGGCTGACCGCCGCAGCCTTGATCGGCTTCCTGTTGCTGGGCCGCTTCATCGTCACCAGCAAGCTCGGCCGGGTGCTCGCCGCGATCCGCGATGCCGAGTCGCGCGTCATGTTCTCCGGCTACAACCCCTTGCCCTACAAGCTCTTCATCTGGACGCTCTCGGCCGTAATCTGCGCGATTGCCGGTGCGCTGTATGTGCCGCAGGTGGGCATCATCAATCCCGGTGAAATGAGCCCGGCCAACTCCATCGAGATCGCCATCTGGACGGCCGTAGGCGGGCGCGGCACCCTGATCGGCCCGCTGATCGGCGCCGGCCTCATCAACGGCGTGAAGAGCTGGTTCACCGTGGCCTTCCCCGAAGTGTGGCTCTACTTCCTCGGCCTGATCTTCATCCTCGTCACCCTGTGGCTGCCACGCGGCGTGGTCGGCCAAGTCCAGAGCTATTTCAGCAAGCAGGAGAAGCGCGCATGAACGCCGCCGCGACAACAGAAAAGAAACCCGGCCTGCCGATCTCCGGCGCCGAGAGCGCCTTCGACCGCGCAGTAGGCCTTGAGCGCCCGGTTGATTCGAGCCAGCTCGATACCACGCACGGCGTGATCCTCTACCTCGAAGGCATCACCGTGTCCTTCGATGGTTTCAAGGCCATCAACAACCTGAATCTCGCCATCGACAAGGGTGAGCTGCGCTCCATCATCGGCCCCAACGGTGCCGGCAAGACCACCATGATGGATGTGATCACCGGCAAGACGCGCCCTAGCGCCGGCACCGCCTACTTCGGCCAGACCATCGATCTGACCAAGCTGAACGAAGCACAGATCGCCCACGCCGGCATCGGCCGCAAGTTCCAGAAGCCCACCGTATTCGAAGAGCTGAGCGTGTTCGAGAACCTCGAACTCGCCATGAAGACCGACAAGGGCATCTGGTCCAGCCTGTTCTTCAAGCTCAGCGGCGAGGCCCGCAGCAAGATCGAACAGAAGCTGGAGCTCATCCGCCTCAAGGATCAGGCCCATCGCCCGGCTGGTCTACTCTCACACGGCCAGAAGCAGTGGCTGGAAATCGGCATGCTGCTGATGCAGGAACCGCTCCTGCTGTTGCTAGACGAGCCTGCGGCGGGCATGACCGATGAAGAAACCGAGCGCAGCGGCGAGCTGTTCCTGGAGCTGGCCGGCGACTACACCCTGGTGGTGGTGGAGCACGACATGGATTTCATCAAGCAGATCTCCGCTCGCAACGGCAAGGTCACCTGCCTGCACGAAGGCAGCGTGCTGGCCGAAGGCTCGCTGGAGCAGGTGCAGAACGATGAACGCGTGATTGAGGTGTATCTCGGCCGCTAGCCGGGATATGTAGGGTGCGCATTGCGCACCGCATGGATGGTGCGCAATGCGCACCCTACGGAATGAATATGCTGACCATCGAAAACCTCAACCAGTACTACGGCGGCAGCCACACCCTGCGCGGCGTTTCGCTTTCGCTCAAGCAAGGCGAAGTCACCACTCTGCTGGGCCGCAATGGCGTGGGCAAAACCACCCTGCTCAAATGCCTGATGGGTCTGTTGCCCGTGGCCAAAGGCTCGGTATCTTTTGATGGCCGCGACATTACCCGGCTGGCTGCCTACAATCGCGCAGCGCTGGGCATGGCCTATGTACCGCAGGGACGCGAAATCTTCCCGCGCCTCACGGTAGAAGAGAACCTGCTGATGGGCCTCGCCAATGGCAAGGCCTCACGTGGCATTCCCGGCTACATCTACGAGATGTTTCCGGTCCTGAAAGACATGCTCAAACGCCGGGGCGGCGACCTCTCCGGCGGCCAGCAACAACAGCTTGCCATCGGCCGCGCACTCACCATGCGCCCTAAAGTTCTGATCCTCGATGAGCCCACCGAGGGCATCCAGCCCTCGATCATCAAGGATATCGGTGCCGCCATCCGCAAGCTGGCCGAAGGCGGTGAAATGGCCATCCTGCTGGTCGAACAGTATTACGACTTTGCGGAATCACTCGCGGACCAGTACGCCGTCATGGCGCGTGGCGAAATCGTCAAGGCCGGCCCTGGCAGCGAGATGCAAGCGGAGAATGTGAAGAGTCTGGTCGCCATCTAACTCAACGCCCGACTCTAGTGCATCATCACGCACCAAACGCGTGCTGATGCACTAAAAACAAGCTTCAAACCTGTCTGCGTAATGCCGGGAGCCGTTTCCCGGCATGGCACCGCTCTTGCTATGCACCGGGATAGGATTTTGAACCTGAACTCAAGTGAACGCCCCTGCTGATCCGACACACCCGCCCCCCTTCACCCAACCCCTAGGCTGGCAGGCTTCGCTCGCCTTGCGCGTGGAGAACCGGACGGGGCGCAGCGTGCTCGCCCGTAATCAGCATTACGGCCCGCTGCGCGTGCAGAAAGCGCTCTACCCGGAAGGCGATCCTGTCTGCCAGATCCTGATGCTGCACCCGCCGGCAGGTATCGCCGGCGGTGACCAGTTGCAGATCGAAGTCGAAGTCGCCGCCGATGCCCACGCCCAGCTCACCACGCCCGGTGCCGGCAAGTGGTACAAGGCACGTGGAGCGGATCAGGCGCTCGCGACGCAGGACATTACCCTGAACATAGCCGCTGGCGGCAAGCTGGAGTGGCTACCGCAAGAAGTTATCCTCTTCGACCAGGCGCAGGCGCGTGCCAGCACCCTCATCAGCCTCGCCGAAGGCGCCCGCGCCATCGGCTGGGACATCCTGTGCCTGGGCCGCCAGGCCAGCGGCGAAGACTTCAGGACCGGCTCATTCCGTCAGCGCCTGCGCCTGCAGCGCCCGGACGGCACACCGCTCTGGCAGGAAGCCATGCATCTGCAAGGCTCGGACTGCGCCATGCGCTCGCCTGTCGGACTCAATAACAACCGGGTTTTCGGCACGCTGTGGCTGGCTGGCATTACGCCGGATGCTACGCTCACCGAATCGCTGCGCACGCTCGCCATCAGCGCCGGAACATATGGGCTATCCGCCCTGCCACAAGTCACGATCGTTCGCGCCATGGCAGACTCTGCCGAAGCGATCCGCCAGTATTTTGAAGCAGTCTGGGCCATCGCCCGGCCGCATGTATTGCAACGCGAGGCAGTATCGCCCCGCATCTGGAAAACCTGATGCCATCCCGGAAACGCCTCGCGCCTGTCGACTTCGCCTTGCCGTGGCCCAGGCACTGCCTGCGGCTCGTCTTCGCGACCGGAACGTTTCCGAAATGGCATGAAATTTAGGAGAAACAATGGAACTCACCCCCCGCGAAAAAGACAAGCTGTTGATCTTCACCGCCGGCCTGCTTGCTGAACGTCGCAAGGCGCGTGGCTTGAAGCTCAACTATCCGGAGGCCGTAGCTTTCATCAGCGCAGCAATCATGGAAGGCGCCCGCGACGGACGCAGTGTTGCCGAGCTGATGAGCTATGGCACGACGCTGCTCGCCCGCGATGACGTGATGGACGGGATCGCCGAGATGATCCCCGAGATCCAGGTTGAAGCCACATTTCCTGACGGCACCAAGCTCGTCACCGTCCACCACCCGATCATCTGACGCACATGAATAAATCTACTGCGCACGCCAATCCCGAAGTTCCAGTGCTCAAGGTACTTACGTACGCCTCCGCGCCTCACTTCGGCCTTGTCGCGCTCGCTACGATTTCTTCACGCGCTTAATCCCTCAAGGAGTCCACCATGAAACGCGCTCTGATTGCCCTCGCCGCTCTGCTCCCCGCCTTCGCCTTTGCCCATGCCGGTGGCGATCATGTCCACGGCTCGGCACTGTTTGCCGGCCTCTCGCACCCCTTCACCGGCCTGGATCACATGGCTGCGATGATCATGGTCGGCGTATGGAGCATGCTGGCATTCCGCCACAACACACGTGCAGCCCTCATCACACCAGCGGCCTTTGCAGGCGTGCTGCTGATCGGCGGCCTCTTGGCCTTCGCAGGCGTACAGGTGTCCGGCGTCGAACCGATGATTGCCGCTTCCCTGCTGGTGCTGGGCCTGCTGGTCGGCCTGCAGGTGAAGCTGCCCGCCATCGTTGGCGCTGCGATAGCCGGCGCTTTCGCCCTCTTCCACGGCCTCGCCCACGGCGCCGAGCTTCCGGCTCAGCAAGCGCTGGCCGCGCTCTCCGGTATGGTCTTCAGCACTCTGGTGCTGCATGTCTTCGGCATGCTGCTGACCCGCTTCGCACTGGAACGCAGTGTGTGGTTGCCGCGTCTGTGTGGCGCAGCCGTCGCCCTGTTCGGCTTCACCCTGCTGGCGGCCTGAGGAGCACGTGATGATCCCCGGAGAACTGCTTGTCGAAGATGGCGAACACGAACTCAATGTCGGCCGCCGTACGCACTCGCTCAGCGTAGCGAACACCGGCGACCGACCCATCCAGGTCGGCTCGCATTACCACTTTGCCGAAACCAATGCGGCGCTCAGCTTTGATCGCGCCGCTGCACACGGCATGCGCCTGAACATCGCCAGCGGCACGGCCGTGCGTTTCGAGCCGGGCCAGAGCCGCACCGTGGAGCTGGTTGATTACGCGGGCGAACGCAAGGTGTATGGCTTCCGCGGCCTCGTGCAAGGAGCACTCTGAGATGGCAAAGATTTCCCGCCGCGCCTACGCGGAAATGTTCGGCCCCACCGTCGGTGATCGCCTGCGTCTAGCCGATACCGATCTGATCATCGAGGTCGAAAAAGACTTCACCATCCTCGGCGAGGAAGTGAAGTTCGGCGGCGGCAAGGTGATCCGCGACGGCATGGGCCAGAGCCAGCTGCCCGCCGCCGAGGTGGCCGACACCGTGATCACCAATGCACTGATCATCGACCACTGGGGCATCGTCAAGGCCGACATCGGCATCAAGAACGGCTACATCTGTGGCATCGGCAAGGCCGGCAATCCGGACGTGCAGCCGGGCGTAACCATCGCCATTGGCGCGGCCACTGAAGTGATCGCCGGCGAAGGCCAGATCATCACCGCCGGCGGCATCGATACCCACATCCACTTCATCTGCCCGCAACAGATCGACGAAGCGCTCATGAGCGGCGTGACCACCATGATCGGCGGCGGCACCGGCCCGGCCACCGGCACTTTTGCCACCACCTGCACGCCCGGCCCTTGGCACATCGCGCGCATGCTGCAGGCAGCCGACGCCTTCCCGATGAATCTGGGTTTTCTCGGCAAGGGCAACGTCAGCCTGCCGGGGCCACTGCGTGAGCAGGTCGAAGCCGGCGCCATCGGCCTCAAGCTGCATGAGGACTGGGGCACGACCCCGCAGGCCATCGACACCTGTCTGGGCGTGGCCGAAGAGCTGGATGTGCAAGTCGCCATCCACTCCGACACCCTCAACGAATCCGGCTTCGTCGAAGACACCGCCGCCGCCTTCAAGGGCCGCACCATCCACACCTTCCACACCGAAGGTGCGGGCGGCGGCCATGCGCCGGACATCGTCAAGCTCGCCGGCATGAAGAACGTGCTGCCTAGCTCCACCAACCCGACGCGACCCTACACGGTGAACACCATCGACGAGCATCTGGACATGCTGATGGTCTGCCACCACCTCGATGCTTCGATTGCCGAAGACGTGGCCTTTGCCGAGTCGCGCATCCGCCGCGAGACCATCGCCGCCGAAGACATCCTGCACGACATCGGCGCCCTGTCGATGTTCTCATCCGACTCGCAGGCCATGGGCCGCGTGGGCGAAGTAATCATCCGCACCTGGCAGACCGCGCACAAGATGAAGCAGCAGCGCGGCGCCCTACCCGGCGACGGAGCGAAGAATGACAACTTCCGCGCCAGGCGCTACATCGCCAAATACACCATCAACCCGGCCATCGCCCACGGCATCAGCCATGTGGTCGGCTCGGTCGAAGTCGGCAAGTTCGCCGATCTGGTCGTCTGGCGCCCGGCCTTCTTCGGCGTGAAGCCTTCCACCATCATCAAGGGTGGCATGATCGCAGCGGCGGCGATGGGCGATGCGAATGCATCGATCCCCACCCCGCAGCCGGTGCACTACCGCCCCATGTTCGGCAGCTTCGGGGGCGGCCTGAAAACCTCGCTGACCTTCGTGTCGCAAGCCGCGCTGGACAAAGGCACCCTCAAGGATCTGGGCCTCGCCAAGCCACTCGTGGCAGTGAAGAACATCCGGGGTGTGACCAAGGCCGACATGATCCACAACGACTGGTGCGGTGAAATCACGGTTGATGCCGAGACCTACGAGGTCCATGCCGATGGCGAATTGCTGACTTGCGAACCAGCAACCAGCCTGCCGATGGCACAGCGCTACTTCTTGTTCTGACGCGGATAATGTAGGTGCGGCTTTAGCCGCACACCATGCGTGGATGGCCGACTGAAGCCGGCCATCCACCGGCGCCCCACTCACGACTTTCCATTTCTGCAACCATGCTCCTGATCGAATCCCTCTGCCCCGCCGACACCCCTGCCAGCGAAAAGCTGATCCTCGATTTCGACGCCCGCACCAAGAGCCGTCTGCGCACCAAGCTCGCCTCCGGTGAAGAGGTCGGGCTATTCCTGCCGCGCGGCACCATCCTGCGCGGTGGTGACAAGCTGCAAGCCAAGGATGGCCGCATCGTGGAAGTGATCGCTGCGCCCGAAGCCCTCGTCGAAGCCCGTTGCAACAGCGCTTTCGAGCTAGCGCGTACGGCCTACCACCTGGGTAACCGCCACGTCGCCGTGCAAGTGGGTGAAGGCGCGCTGCGCATCCAGCAGGATCATGTGCTCGAACACATGCTCGAAGGCCTCGGCGCAGAGTTGCTGCACATCGTCGCCGCATTTGAACCCGAAGCCGGCGCCTACGCGCCCGGCCATCATCATTCCGAACGCGGCGCCACCGAAGCCAAGATTCACGTGATGGGCGGCCATGCGTAACACCGTAGCCCGGATGCAGCGTAGCGGAATCCGGGGCCGGTGCCTCGACATGCTTCCCCGGATTCCGGCCAGCGGCCTTCATCCGGGCTACAGCGCATGAATCTGCAGCTCGTCCGACTCCTCCATCTGGCCAGCCCGGCTTTGCCCGTCGGTGCCTTCTCCTACTCGCAAGGTCTGGAATGGGCCGTCGAATCGGGCGCGGTCAGCTCGGAAGCCGCTGCGCAAGCCTGGATCCGCGATGCCCTGCATCTCGCGCTGGCGCGTTGCGAAGCGCCGGCCCTGATTGGCCTGCTGCGCGCCTGGAAAGCAGGCAACGCTGACGGAATCGCGCGTCTGAATGCCGAATTCATCGCCACCCGCGAAACCAGCGAATTGCGCGCCGAAACCCTACAGATGGGCTACTCGTTGGCGCGCTTGCTGCGCGACCTGCCGGATACGCCAGAGGCCACCAAAACCGCGTTGCTCGAGCTGCGCGAAATAGCCTTCCCCACTCCCTGGGCTGCTGCGGCGGCGCACTGGAACATCGACGAAACAGATGCAGCCAACGCCTATCTGTGGGCCTGGCTGGAGAATCAGGTGATGGCCGCCGTAAAGCTCGTGCCGCTGGGCCAGACCGCTGGCCAGCGCATGCTCGTCGCCCTGGCCGAAGACCTGCCCGCCCTCGCGCTTGAAGCCGTTCGCCGAGCGGATACAGAGGACTGGGAAAACTTCACCCCCGGCATGACGCTGGCGAGTTGTCAGCATGAGACGCAATACACCAGACTCTTCCGATCCTAAGAGGCCGTAGCAAAATGGTTCTGCCTTTGTTGCACCTCCTTGCCGTACCACTTGTACTGTCTGCGTCGGTACGCCGTGCCAGAACCGTTTCGCTGCGCTTCACTCCATTTTGTTACGACCTCATTGAGAACAGATCATGAACGCATCATCCCAACCCCTGCGCGTCGGCATCGGCGGCCCAGTCGGCTCCGGCAAGACCGCCCTGACCCTCGCCCTGTGCACCGCCCTGCGCGATAAATACAACATCGCGGTGGTGACCAACGATATCTACACCGCCGAAGACGCGCAGTTCCTCGTGCGCAACGAAGCCCTGCCCGCCGAGCGCATCCTCGGCGTGGAAACCGGCGGCTGCCCGCACACAGCAATCCGCGAAGATGCCTCGATCAACCTCGAAGCCATCGACCAGCTCAACCGCCGTTTCCCCGGCCTTGAAATCATTTTCGTGGAAAGTGGGGGCGACAACCTTGCGGCGACCTTCTCGCCCGAGCTCTCGGATCTCACGCTGTATGTGATCGATGTGTCGGCAGGCGACAAGATTCCGCGCAAGGGCGGGCCGGGCATCATGAAGAGCGATCTCTTGGTGATCAACAAGATCGATCTGGCACCACTGGTGGGTGCCTCGCTGGAAGTGATGGATCGCGACTCGAAGAAGATGCGCGGCACCAAGCCTTTCGTCTTCAGCAACCAGAAGACGGGCCAGGGCCTCGATGAAATCATCGCCTTCATCGAAACTCAGGGCATGCTGCGCACGGCTGCCTGACTGATCTAGCACCCAGCCCCGGCTGCTCGGCAGCCCGGGAAAGAGACTGCTTCAGCGCAGCCGGATATCCACGTAGAGCGGATCGTGATCCGAGCTGCGGAACGGATCCGGCTGATAGCGATCCGGGGCGCAGCTTCGGCAAGCCGGCTGACGAAACTCCAGGTTGTAATCCAGATAGACCGGCTCATCGGCATTGATATGCCAATGCCCTGCACTGACGATCCGAGGCCATAGGCTTTCGTTCGAGAGGGCATGATCGAGCGCGCCCGACTCTCCGTCGAACACGTAGGAATAGGGCTTCGTATCGAAACGCGCGATCTGGTCGACCAAGCCGTTATGAACCAGTTCCAGTACCGGCGCTTCGCGGGCATAGGCATTCAAATCGCCGATCAGCAATACATCCTGCGCACCGCTGCGCCGCTGCATGGCGCTGATGAAGGTGCGCGTCGCCTGCGCCTGCGCCACCCGCCGGGCATTCCAGCAACCCTGACCGTCGCCCAGATCCCCATCCAGGCTGCCGAGCTCAGACGGGCAACGCCCCTTGGACTTGAAGTGAGCCACGATCACGTTAAAGCGCCTCCCTTGCGCAACCAGGGTCTGCGCCAGCAAGGGGCGATTATGTACCGGGCGGCTATCGCTCACGCTTGCTCCGAGCGGCACAACCCGCGCGGGTCGATAGATCATTGCGCTGCGGATTGCATCACTCCCGGCTCCACCCTCCGGCAGAGACACGCTGGCATAAGTCCCGGCCCCCAGCCGCTCGTTCAACCCGGCCACCAGGTCCTGCACCGCTTCGTTGCCGCGATTCTCAACTTCCAACAAGCCCACCACATCCGCACTCAAGGCCACCAGGGCGTGGATGATCTTGGTGCGCTGACGCTGCAGCTCCATTGCGCTGTCGGCGCCGCGGCAATCATTGCGGGAAGCCCCGGGTCCGCAGTCCGCTCCGCTGCGATCCCGCGTAATGAAGTAATTCTGCAGATTGAAACTAGCGATGCGAAGGTCTCCCTTCGGCGCCGGAGGCAGCTCGGAACGCGGGTTGCCGCGCGTGAACAGGGGCGGTGTAAGGGGATGAAGGCGATACTCTGTCAGCCCGGCTCCCTCGTTGCCGGACAAGCCATAGTCGATCACGCCCAATAGCGACTGCACACGATCCCCGACACGCACCTGCCCCCCGCTGCCCGGATAGGGCGTGGGATCCGGATTCTGGCGGCTGCTGCCATCGTCCAGCACGATCCGCCGGCGAGCATTCTCCGTCGCCAGGGCCCGGGCCTCAGGCGACCCCGCCACGAACTGGCTGAGAGGGCGCATCAGGCGCCCACCTGCCGCCAGCGTAAGCTGGCCATAACGGCCGAGAAAGTAATTCTGGGTCACAGTCAGCAGCCCGGGCAATTCAACCAGCATGCCCTCCACCCGCTCAAGATCGCCCTCTACTGCCGGGGGAAACATGATCCGCTTCGGCACCAGTGACGGGCCCGAGCTCAGGATATCGACCTGCACACGCGTCAGTTCAGTATGCGGGTTGGCGCGCGCCAGAGCGCTGCTCTCCGGCACATACTCATTCACGACCCCCTGGACCCTGACCCGGTCTCCTGGCGTTACCCAGGGCATCAGCCCCTGATGCACATAGATGCCATCCGAAGTGGCTTCATCACCGTCACCGGTTTCATCCTGCATGAAGAAGCCAAGATTGGTGACCAGGCTCACGACCCCGGTGGTGGTAACCGTCTGCCCCTCCAGCGGGCTGCGCACGCCGCGCCCCTGGATCTGCGGGATCGACACGACCAGCGAGGGTTCTGCGGCCTCGGCAGCAAGGGCAAGACACAGAAAGGCAACAAGGAACAGCAAGACGTTTTTCATGCAATTCGGGGTACGGCCAGGCAGCCGCAAACTATACCTGCCCTGCACCCCACAAAACACATGCTTGCAAAGCAGGAATTTGCGTGCCATTGGCCGCGCGAATATGATTACTGCCCCGACTGTCGCACGGCGGATGATGCATGCGGCGGCCAGGGCCGGCCTGCGAATTCCGCGCCACGCGCAAGCTGACTCCTCCTGCGGCACGCCTCTCAATCCTCACGCCCCTCCCGGCCCGGGTCTGCTGAGTTCGGATCGCAGTTGTTTGCCCCTGCGAGCTGGCGCGACTTCGATGTACAGACCATGACCACCTACGATTCGACCCCTGCCCCATCCCGTCCCATGGGGCGCGAGGACTACAAGACTCTTTCCCTGTCCGCGCTCGGCGGCACGCTGGAGTTCTACGACTTCGTCATTTTCGTGTTCTTCTCGGCCACACTAGGCCGCCTGTTCTTTCCATCCACCCTGCCCGACTGGATGATCCAGCTGCAAACCCTGGGCATCTTCGCGGCCGGCTATCTGGCGCGCCCGCTGGGTGGCATCATCATTGCGCACTACGGCGACAAGCTCGGTCGCAAGCGCATGTTCACGCTGTCCATCTTCCTGATGGCGGCGCCCACCCTGCTCATCGGCCTGCTGCCGACCTATGAGGTCATCGGCGTAGCCGCCCCATTGTTGCTGCTCGCAATGCGCGTACTGCAAGGCGCCGCTATCGGCGGAGAAATGCCAGGCGCTTGGGTCTTCGTATCCGAACACGTACCGCCACGCCATTCCGGTTTCAGCGTCGGAGTGCTGACCTCAGGCATCTGCGGCGGCATCCTGCTCGGTTCGCTGATCGCGATCGCCATCAACCGCAGCTTCACGCAGGAAGAAATCGGCAGCTATGCCTGGAGAATTCCCTTCATCCTCGGTGGCCTGTTCGGATTCATCTCGGTGTATCTGCGCCGCTTCCTGTCAGAGACCCCGGTTTTCAAGGAACTCGCCGCACAGCGCGCGCTGGCCGAAGAAATGCCCGTCAAGACCGTGCTGCGCGAGCACCGCGCGGCCTGTCTGCTGACAGGGGCCTACACCTGGTCGCTGTCCACAGCCGTCGTGGTACTGATCCTGATGACGCCGACCCTGCTGCAGAAGATGCACCACATCGCGCCAGCCACTGCGCTCGAAGCCAACTGCGTCGGAACCCTGATGCTGGTGCTCGGCTGCGGCTTCTTCGGCTGGCTGGCTGATCGCGTCGGCATGCGTCTGACGCTGCTGATCAGCTGGGGCGGTCTCGCCCTGAGCGCCTATCACTTCTTCACCGTGCTGCCCGCCGGCGTGAGCTATGGCGAGCTGGTGTTCAATTACGGCCTGATGGGCTTCTTCGTTGGCGCCATCGCCACCATGGCCATTGTTGGCGTGCGCGCCTTCCCACCCATGATCCGTTACTCCGGCCTGTCCTTCGCCTACAACATCGCCTACGCGATCTTCGGCGGCCTGACGCCCGTGCTGACTCAGTTGTGGCTGCAGAAGGATGCGCTGGCCGGTGCACACTATGTGGCGCTGGTATCGGTACTGGCGATGCTGCTGGCCTTCACCTCGCTGGCAGCCTACGGCTGGGCTAACGAACACCGTCGGTAAGCTGACCGCGGGCCTGTCCCTGCTCGCTGGGGGCAGGCCTTCTGCAGGGGCACGTTCACCGAGCTGTTACAATTCCCGGCTTCGCACCCACACAGCAGGAAGCCCAGCTTGCAGCCCTTCAAGCCCCTCAGCGACCAGGAGCTCGCCGCTCATACCCCCATGATGCAGCAGTACCTCCGGATCAAAAACCAGCATCCGGACACCCTGCTTTTCTATCGCATGGGCGACTTCTACGAGCTGTTTTTCGAGGATGCCGAGAAGGCCGCACGGATGCTGGACATCACGCTCACCACGCGTGGCGCCTCAGGTGGCTCGCCGATCAAGATGGCCGGTGTACCGCACCATGCACTGGAGCCCTATCTCGCCAAGATCGTGAAGATGGGCGAGTCCGCCGTGATCGCCGAGCAGGTCGGCGAGCCGGGTGCCACCAAGGGGCCGATGGAACGCGCCGTCTCGCGCATCGTCACCCCCGGAACGCTCACCGACGCAGCCCTGCTCGACGAGCGCGCCGAAGCACCGCTGCTCGCCGTGCAACTCCATCGAGGTGTATTGGGCCTCGTGTGGCTGAACCTCGCCAATGGCGACTTCCGCCTGGTCGAGACCGAGCCCGAAAACCTGATCAGCCATCTGGAGCGATTGAGACCCGCCGAGGCGCTGATCCCCGAATCGCTCAAGCTGCCGGCGCTGGAAGCGCGCGTACCGGCCATCCGTCGCCTCGCGGACTGGCAGTTCGACGCCAAGACCGCGCAGGAACTGCTGACCACCCATTTCGGCACCCGCGATCTGGCCGGCTTCGGTGCCGAAGGTCTCAACGTGGCGCTGGCCGCCGCCAGTGCGCTGTTCGAGTTCGCACGCAGCACCCAGCGTCAGACCCTGGCCCACATCACCACGCTGAAGGTGGAGAGCGAGGGCGACTACCTGCGCATGGACGCGCAGACCCGCCGCAACCTCGAAATCTCCGAAACCCTGCGTGGCGACCCAGCCCCCACCCTGTTGTCGCTCTTGGACCTGACCGAAACCAGCATGGGCTCGCGCTGGCTGCGCCATGCCCTGCATCACCCGCTCGCCAGTCGCAATGCCTGCCGCGAGCGCCACGCGGTGGTCGGGGCACTGCTGGGTGACGCCGGTGACGGCCCGCTGAATGCGGTGGCCGCGGCCCTGCGCCCGATTGCCGATATCGAGCGCATCGCCACGCGCATCGCGCTGACCAGCGTGCGCCCGCGCGAACTCGCCGCGCTGCGCGAGAGCCTTGGCGCGCTCGACTCGGTACGCGCTCCGCTGCCGCAAGCGGATTCGAATCTCCTCAAACACATCCACATGGATCTGGAGACGCCGCTCGACACGCTCCTGCTGTTGAAGAGCGCGATTGCCGAGGACCCCGCCACCCAGGTACGCGACGGCGGCGTGATCGCCAAGGGTTATGACGCGGAGCTGGACGAGCTGCGCGACATCCAGAACAACTGCGGCGAATTCCTCATCGCGCTGGAAGCCCGCGAGCGGGAACGCACCGGCATCGCGACGCTGAAGGTCGAGTTCAACCGCGTGCATGGCTTCTACATCGAAGTCACCCACGCCAACACCGACAAGGTGCCGGAGGACTACCGCCGGCGCCAGACCATGAAGAATGCCGAGCGCTACATCACGCCCGAGCTGAAGGCCTTCGAGGACAAGGCTTTGTCGGCGCAGGATCGTTCCCTGGCGCGCGAGAAGATGCTCTACGAGGCGCTGGTCGCCCAGTTGGCACCCCAGGTGCCACGCCTGCAACAGATCGCCCACGCCGTCGCGCTGCTCGATGGCCTCAACGCCTTCGCCCAGGCCGCCGCACGCTTTGACTACCGCGCCCCCGAGCTTTCGGACGAGCCCGGCATCGAGATCACGGCCGGCCGCCATCCGGTGGTCGAGCGGCAGGTCGACGCCTTTATCAGCAATGACACGCGCCTGGCGCCGACGCGGCGCATGCTGCTCGTGACCGGCCCGAACATGGGCGGTAAATCGACCTACATGCGCCAGGTTGCGCTGATCGTGCTGCTCGCCCACTGCGGCAGCTTCGTGCCCGCAAGTCAGTGCCGGATCGGCCCGGTGGATGCGATCTTCACGCGCATCGGCGCCTCAGACGATCTCGCCTCCGGCCGCTCGACCTTCATGGTCGAGATGACCGAAGCCGCGGCGATCCTCAATGGTGCGACCGACAAGAGCCTAGTGCTGATGGACGAGATCGGCCGCGGCACCTCGACCTTCGACGGCATGGCGCTAGCCTATTCGATTGCCAAGCACCTGCTGGACAAGAATCTCAGCTATTCGCTGTTCTCGACGCACTACTTCGAGCTCACACGTCTGGGCCAGGACTACCCGGAGTGCGCCAACGTACATCTGGGCGCGGTAGAGCATGGCCACAGCATCGTCTTCCTGCACGCGGTACAGGACGGCCCCGCCTCGCAGAGCTACGGTATCGAAGTGGCGGCGCTGGCCGGCATTCCGCCTGCGGTGGTACGCGACGCAAAACGTCGCCTGCGGGCACTGGAAAACCGCGAAGTGGCGAGCGGCCCGCAGGATGACCTCTTCGCCTCGCTGCCCGAACCAGAACCCGCGCAGGTCAGCCATCCGGCCCTGTCGGCATTGGCCGAACTGGACCCAGACAGCATGACGCCGCGCGAAGCCATGGAAGCACTCTACGCGCTGCGCAAAACCCTGCAGCAATAAGCGCCATGAAGCACCCTGCCCTGCCGGCGCGCCAGTTACTGCACGCGCGCATCGCCACCAAGGCCCACTTCTTCATCTGCGGCCTGCTCTTCGCCACCTGGGGCGTGCATGTGCCCACCGTGAAGGCGCAGTTCGGCCTCAACGAGGCCCAGCTGGCCTGGCTGATGCTGGCTGCCGGCATCGGCTCGCTGATCTCGCTCACCCGCGTGGGCGGCTGGGTGGCACGCCACGGCGCGCGCCCGGTGGTGCTGTGCGGCGCCAGCGTGGTCTGTGCCAGCCTTGCCGCCCTGCTCTTCGCCCCCGGCTATGCGCTGCTGATGCTCTTGCTGTTTGCCTTCGGGCTGGGCAGCGGCGGCTTCGATGTGGCGATGAATGCCGAAGCCGTGGCGGTGGAACGCGAGATGGGCAAACCGATCATGTCGTCCTTCCACGGTTTTTTCAGCCTGGGCGGACTCGCGGGCGCGCTGATCGGCAGCTTCGTCGCCGGGGCCGGAATTCGCCCGGTGCTGCACGTTGCGCTCACCTGTGCGGCCGGTTTTGCCCTGGTGTGGTTTGCTGCCCGCGCCATGCTGCCCACCCACGCCACCCATTCGCCGGATGAGCAGCATCAGGGCTTCCGCCTGCCGCATGGCGTGCTGCTGCTTCTGGGCCTGCTGGCTGCACTGGCGCTAGTCAGTGAAGGTGCGATGTACGACTGGAGCACGCTCTACATGAGCCAGGAGTTGGCCAGCCCGGCCAGCATCGCCGCGCTGGGCTATGCCGCCTTCTCCGGCGCGATGGCGGCCGGCCGGTTCGGTGGCGACTGGTTACGCGCCCGCCTCGGCGCCAGCCTCACCTTGCAATGCTCGGCCTGGCTGGCTGGCGCGGCCATGCTGATGACCCTCGTGATCGGTGAGCGCTGGGCCGCGATTGGCGGTTTCGCTCTGGTTGGTCTGGGCCTTTCGAACGTGATCCCGGTGCTGTTCTCAGCCGCCGCCAGGGTGCCGGGCGTATCACCGGCCAGCGGCATCGCCGGCGTTTCCGGCATCGGCTATCTGGGCTTCATGTGCGGCCCGCCATTGATCGGCGCTATCGCCGAGCACAGCAGCCTCTCCAGCGGCCTGCTGGTGGTGGCCTTCTTTGCCGTCCTCGTGGCTTTGCTGACGCCCCATGCCATGCACGGCATCGCACGTCCGGACGCCGCCAGAGTTCCACACTGACGCTAGAGGCCAGCGCAGTACTGGCCTCTCTACGCACCGCCGGGCGCCCCTTCTAGAAAAAGGGTTTTCCCTGTTCAAGCCCCTGCTCCTGTCTGCCGCTATTTCTTGAAGCAAGCCCATCCCGGTAATGGATGGTCCGGCCGCATGTCATGCAAACCCGTCCGCTTCGCTGTGCCGGCGAGCGTCAGACCATGCGCCGCTCAACAGGAGAAGCGCATGTTCGGCCCTTCAAGAAAGCACGTTCAGGAAATCACGGAACTGCGCACCGAGCTTTCATCTCTGCGCGAAATTGCCTCAGCACTGGACCGCTGCGTGGCGCGTATCGAGTTCGGCAGCGACGGGGTGATCCGCAATGCAAATTCTCTTTTCTGTCAGACGATGGCTTATGCCGCCAGTGAAGTAATTGGCCGGGACCACCAGATCTTCTGCGAGCCTGCCTTCGCAAACAGCGATGAATATCGTGATTTCTGGCAGCGCCTACGCCGCGGCGAGTCTTTTACGGGCACGTTCCGCCGCCTGCGCAAGGATGGCGGTGTCGTGTGGCTGGAGGCCACGTATTTCCCGGTAAGCGATGCGGAGGGCAAGGTCTGCAAGGTGATCAAGATCGCCAGCGACGTCACGGAACGCGTCAAGACTGCAGAACAAAGCAAAGCCCTGCTTGATGCCCTCAACCGCTCGATGGCGGCCATCGAATTCGATATGCAGGGCCGGATCATCACCGCCAACCCGCCCTTCCTCGCCGTCATGGGTTACCGCCACGACGAACTCATCGGCCAGCATCACCGTATTTTCTGCACCGCCAGCCATGCCGCCAGTGCGGAATATGCTGAATTCTGGCGCGCCCTCAATAGCGGCCGGTTTTTCACCGGCCTCGTGGAGCGCGTCACGAAACAGGGGCAAACAGTCTGGCTTGAGGCCAGCTACAACCCGGTGCTGGATGAACAGGGCAAGCCCTGCCGGGTCGTGAAATTCGCCAGCGATGTCACACAGCGCGTGCTGCGCGCGCAGGCCGAGCATCAAAGTGCAGAAACTGCCAGCGAAGTTTCACTGCAGGCCGAAGCACTCTCCAACCATGGCAATCTGACCATCCGCGACACGATTGCGCAGATGGAAAAGCTGTCCTCCCAGATGAATGCCTCATCGAGTCAGGTGTATGGCCTGGGTGAGAAGACCAGCCAGATCACTTCCATCGTCAATACGATCAAGGAAATCGCCGACCAGACCAATCTGCTGGCCCTGAACGCCGCCATTGAAGCCGCACGTGCGGGGGAATCGGGGCGCGGCTTTGCCGTGGTGGCCGATGAAGTCCGCAAGCTTGCGGAGCGAACCAGTCTGTCCACCGGGGATATCTCGCGGATGATCAACGAGATCCAGAGCGAAACCCGCACGGTGATCGACAGCATGGACAAGAGCCTGCAGGGGGTTGAAGAAGGCACCCGCATGGTGTCGGAGGTCGGCACCACGATCCGCCAGATTCAGGACGGGGCGGGGAAAGTCGTCACGATCGTGCAAGAACTGAAGAAGGCGGCGGCACATTCAGCCAACTGAGCCCTCGCTCAGGGCACGTCAGTCAGACCGCTGCGCTGGTCATAGCTCTGCTGAGCGGCCAGGATGCCGGGCATGTTGGATTCGGCCCAGCGCGAAAGATGCTCGATGGTTTCGGCCAGCGTGTTGCCAAGCCCGGTCAACGAGTATTCGACCGTGACCGGCACCGTTGCAATCACGCTGCGCCCGATCAGGCCATCACGCTCGAGTTTCTTGAGCGTCTGCGACAAGACCTTTTGCGATACGCCATCCACCTCGCGGCGCAGCTGGTTGAAACGCAGGGTGCCGCCGCGCAGGCGGCCGATCACCAGCAGCGCCCACTTGTCCGCAAGGCGATCAAGCACCAGACGAGCCGGACAGTGACGAGAATAGACATCATAGGCGCCGGACATGCAGCGCTCACTCGAAGTCACTACAGACATGGTTTCTCCAAGGTAACCAGGTGAGTACAAAGTACCTTCTTGTTGACCTGGTTTCCAGAAGATACCATCCATCCAGACTCATCGCGAGCGAGCCAAACGCTCATGCCTGAAGCGATACAGATTTTCTCCCTAGCAGTGCCCAACCGAAAGGACGTCCTCATGAGCAAGATCGTCGTTGTGTATTTCTCCGGCTATGGCCATACCCGTCGCATTGCTGAAGCGGTTGCCGCAGGCGCCAGCGCATCGCTGCTTGCAGTCGACAGCGAAGGCAATATTCCGGAGGCAGGCTGGGATGAACTGGCAGCTGCCGATGGCATCATCTTCGGCGCGCCGACCTATATGGGTTCCGCCCCCTGGCAGTTCAAGAAATTTGCCGATGCCACCTCCAAGGCCTGGTTCACCCGCGCCTGGCAGGACAAGGTCTTCGGCGGCTTCACCAATAGCGCCAGCCTCAATGGCGACAAAGCCGTCACACTGATCAGCCTGCAGACCCTGGCTTCGCAGCACGGCGGCATCTGGGTGAGCCTCGGGCTGCCGCCGGCCAACACGCTGGCCTCCACTCGCCAGGACGTCAACAACCTCGGCGGCTCGGTTGGCCTGCTGGTGCAATCGCCATCCGACGCGGGCGCCGATGCCATTCCGCAAGGCGACCTGGATACCGCCGGAAAGTATGGCGCACGGGTGGCCGAAATCGCCTCACGCCTGAAGGCCTGAAGGCCTGAAGGCCTGAAGGCACTTGATACATCGCACGGGGCTGCCACGGCAGCCCCTTTTTTTTGGGGCGCAAACAGCCGACGACGTTATCGGCAATCTGGGCCGCCCTGCAGAATGGCCAAGAGGGGCTAATATGCTGAAGGGCGGCTTCAGATATCTGTCGCAGCGACCGTTATGACTGCATCCGCCTTCTTACGCCTGCCATGCTCCAGCCTCCCGTACAGCACCTCATCCGACTGCTGACTCTGCTCTTCTGCCTGCTCGGCAGCACCACACTCCAGGCAGAGATCTTCACCCTGACGGCGGCGGAGAGCGGGAGCGATCCGCGCACTTCCTACAACCTGAAACTGGTGAAGCTGGCGCTGGAGAAAACCCGCGCGGAATACGGCGATTACGAGATCCGGACCAGTGCGCCAATGAATACCGCGCGGGCCCTGGCTGAAGCCAGGGCCGGTAGCCTCACCAACCTGCTGGTGATGACCACTTTTCAGAATGCCTTGCTCGATCAGGGCCTGGACTACGCCCGCTTTCCGGTTGATTTCGGTGTGACTGGCTACCGCGTGTGCTTCGTCTCCCCGGCGGCCCATGATGCAATTGCCCGCCTCGAGAGCTTCGAAGAGTTACGCAAGTACACCATCGCCCAGGGCCTGGGCTGGGCGGATGTGAACATCCTGCGCCACAACCGACTCACGGTGCAGGAGGTTGGCAGCTACGAGAGCCTGTTCGGCATGGTAGCCGCCAGCCGGGTGGATCTTTTTTGCCGCGGCATCAACGAGCTGGAACCCGAGCTGAAGAGCCATGAAGGGCAATCGAACCTGTTGGTGGACAGCTCTTTCGCCCTGGCCTATCCCTTGCCGCGCTTTTTCTTTTCCAGCGCACGAAATGGCCCGGCCCTCCAACGGATTACCCGCGGCATGCAGAGGGCGTACAAGGACGGCTCCCTGCGCAAGCTCTGGCTGGCGGAGTTCCGCAGCGCCCTGGCATTTGCGCGCCTTGATCAGCGCCGCATCTTCCACCTGCAGAACCCGGATATCGGACGCATCGATTTCGATTACCAGAAGTATTACTTCGACCCCAAGAAGCCCTTCTGATTGCCCTTGGCCCTGGCCTGGCTCAGGCCGGCCAGCGCAGGGTGGCGCGCTTGTGCACCGCCAGCGGCACCACGCCGTATTCAGCGTCGGTCACGCCTTCCATCATGCTGCTGGCTGCCACCTGCAACTGACGTTCTTCGATCCGCGCACGGCGTTCGGCCACCAGTTCCGCGCGAGCCGGCGCTGCCGGTAAGGGGCGCAGGCGGCCGGCGAGAAAGTCTGGCGTGTCGAGCAGATCGATCCGGCGTTCGGCCAGTTGCACCCACAGCAGATCTCCATCGACCAGCGCACCGATACCGCCGCCCTCATAGGCTTCCGGCACCATGTGGCCCACGCAGGCACCCTTGGTCACGCCGGAGTAGCGGCCATCGGTAATCATGATCGAAGTCTTCTCGATCACCCCGTGATGGCGCATGTACTGGCTGGGCGCGAACATCTCGGGCATACCGAAGGCCTTCGGCCCTTGCCCGGCGATAACGAAGGCGAAAGCCAGCACGCCGCTGGTGATCATCTCGGTGACGCTCTGGTCGGCTGGTGCTCCCGCATGGCGACGGATTGCAGCGAGCAATTCGGGGGTCAGCGCCGGTCGTGCGGCGAGGCGTTCGACGAGATTGGTCGAGCGCAGGTCGTCGTTGCAGTCGATCTCGTTCTCGTAATAGCGCACCAGAAACACACGGCCATTGAAGCGCTGCCAGGACTCGCTGCTCATGCCGGCCACCTTCAGCGTGCAGGACGAGAAGAAGTTGCCGCGCATCACGTCGGTGCCGGAAATGGCGCGGATCGGCTGGATGCGGATCACCGACTTTTCCTGCGGCAGCTTTGGTGACACGGCCACCGGAATCGCCGCCACACGCTGGCGCCAGGTGAGGCCCGCCACCGTCGGCGCATCCAGATCCATCGGCACGCCCAGGTCGGTGAGCACCTTGAACAGGCTGGTCATGCCGTGATGCAGGCCGGCAGCGGCCTGCTGGGCCAGCACGAAGGTGTCGCGCCCCTCGGTGAGGCTGTGGGCGAACACATCCGGCACAGCGTGCGAATCGCGCACCCGAGCATAGTCGAAGAGACTCACGTCGAAACCGGCATGGCGCATCACGCAGGGCATGTGCAGCATCAGGTTGGAGGAACTGCCAGTCGCCCCGTGGATGCGGATGGCGTTGGCGTAGTTCTTCTCGAGCAGATTGCACACCGAATACTCGGGCTTGTTGAACATGCGGAAGAGCTGATCAACATTGCGCTGGACCACATCGGTGCCCGGCTCGTCGGTGAGCAGCTCGGATTCTGCCGGCACGAAACCGAGCGCCGCAACCAGGGTGCGCGAGGAGTTGCCGGTGCCATTGAAGGCGCAGATGCCGCCCTTGTCGTCACAGGTGGCGGCAGCCAGCTCGTTGAGGATCGCATCGGCTTCGGCACGCGTCACCAGGCTCTTCTCCTCGGCGCGCTGCAGATGGCCGAGAAAAGCTTCGTCCGACGAGCACTGCAGGATGTAGTGGCAGTTTTCCTCGATGTCCGCGGCAAGCTGGGCATCGCCGGCGGCGATGGCGGCATCCTGAATAGCCTGCAGCTTCTGGCGCGTGCGCTTCGGAATCGTGCCGCCCTTGAGCACATGCGCCGGCACGAAGATCGCCCACACCGGCGCGGTGCCGCGTGCAGGCTGACGCCGGGCGCGATCCGCCGAGGCGAGGCCGGAAAGGATGCCGGTCGGCGTTTTGTCGCAGCCCGACAGCACATAGGCCGCGTGGTAGCTGTGGCCCTCGAAATTGATGTTCACGGCGGTGGCCGTGTGGTTGCGCGAAGCCAGCGAGTAACTCTGGCCGATGTTGCTCTGCGCGGTGCCGTCGCAGATCACCGGGATGCCGAAGGTGAAGGGCACGCCACCGTTCTGCCAGATGCGCGCAGCGGCGCGCAGGCTGTGCTCGTAATCGAACATGTGCGCCGGATGATCCGGCGAGCCCTGAATGATCGCCACCCGCGGGCGATTGGCCGCGAGACGCGCCACGATCGCCTCCAGCGAATGGTCTCCCAGACCCGCGAACGCTGGCTCATCGCACAGAAGGTCATCCGCCCGGCGCAACAGCGCCCGCACCGTGATCGGCTCGTTGGCCAGACCCTGGATGCAGCTGCGATAGGGGTTGTAAGCCTCATCTATATGGAGGGTGGCGAACTCGGGGTTCACGACGGCGGTGTTGTCCATGGCGCTTTCTTCCTTCCGGACCAGCAAGGGCGAGACTGCCCATCGGCTGCGTTCCAGGTGATTGTAGTACAACCGTATGCAGACAGTAGTATCATGGAAAACACCTATGGGCTCATAAGAGTTTCATGCACTACATTTCACCCCAAGCCAGTCCGGTGTGCGAAAACGCTCCCGCCGCCGGGCCGGCACGACCGCAAGGAGAATCATCGTGAAACAACTGACCCCGCGCCTCGAACACGCCGTTGAATGGCTGATGGCGCTTGCTCTCGCCGTGATGGTGGTGGCCATCGGCGCCAACGTGGTGCTGCGCTATGTGTTCAACACCGGCATTCCAGCGGCCGAAGAGGTGGCCCGCCTGATGTTTGTGTGGATGATCTTCCTCGGCGCAATCCTGGCCCTCCACCGCGGCGCGCACCTGGGCATGGAGATCCTTCAGGCCCGCCTGCCCGCCGGCCTTCGCCGCAGCTGCGCAATCGTGAGCCATCTGCTGATGCTCTACGCGCTGTGGCTGTTCCTCGAAGGCAGCTGGAGCCAGACCGTGATCGGGCTCGACACCTACTCCACCGTGCTGGGCTTTCCCACCGCGCTGATGGCAAGCAGTGGCCTCGTCTGCGCGCTGGTCATGCTGCCGATGGTGGGCCTGAACCTGTGGCGCATCGTGACCCGCCATCCGCTCGCCCGTATCCCGGGCGAGCCGCAGGCCCACGAACACGCCCCCGCCTCCGAACCTGAAGTCAGCCAATAAAGGACGCCGATCATGACGCTCGCTGTATTCCTCGGCTCCCTGCTTGGCCTGATGTTGCTGGGCATGCCGATTGCCTTCGTGCTGGTGCTCACCGGCGTGGCATTGATGTTCCATCTGGACTTCTTCGATGCCCAGCTGGTCGCCCAGAACCTGCTCTCGGGTGCTGACAGCTTCCCACTGATGGCGGTGCCCTTCTTCATCCTCGCCGGCGAACTCATGAATGCCGGCGGCATTTCACGGCGGATCATCGATCTGGCCGTGACGCTCGTAGGCCACATCAAGGGCGGCCTCGGCTATGTGACCATCGCCGCCGCCGTACTGCTAGCCAGCCTCTCAGGTTCGGCAATTGCCGACACCGCCGCACTCGCCACCCTGCTGGTGCCGATGATGCGCAACCACGGCTACCCGGTGCCGCGCTCGGCCGGCCTGATCGCCGCCGGCGGCATCATCGGCCCGATCATTCCGCCCTCGATGCCCTTCATCATCTTCGGCGTCACCACCAACACCTCGATCACCAACCTCTTCCTCGCCGGCATCGTGCCGGGCGTGCTGATGGGCCTGGCGCTGATCTTCGTGTGGGCACGTCTGGCCAAGAACATGGACGTGACGCCGCAGCCGAAATGCACCTGGGGCCAGCGCGGCCAGGCAGTGGTCAAAGGCCTGTGGGCGCTGATGCTGCCCGTGATCATCCTCGGCGGTTTGCGCGGCGGGTTCTTCACGCCGACCGAAGCCGCTGTGGTGGCCGCCGCCTACTCGATGTTCGTGGCGATGGTCATCTACCGCGAGGTCAACTTCAAGCAACTGGTGCATCTCCTGATCGATGCCGCCCGCACCACCAGCACCGTGATGTTCCTGTGTGCCGGGGCGCTGGTGTCGTCCTACATGGTCACGCTGGCCGATCTGCCGCAGCAGGTCACCGAGTTCCTCGGCCCGCTGATGCAGGACCCGCGCCTGCTGATGGCCGCGATCATGCTCCTGCTGTTGGCCGTGGGTACCGTGATGGATCTGACCCCGACCATCCTGGTGATGGGCCCGGTGCTGCTGCCGATCGCGCTGAAAGCCGGTATCGACCCGACCTATTTCGGCGTGATGTTCGTGCTCGTTGGCACCCTCGGCCTGATCCACCCGCCGGTGTGCACCGTGCTCAACGTGGTCTGCGGTATCTCCAAGATCTCGCTCGAAAGTGCCACCAAAGGCATCTGGCCCTTCCTGCTGGTCTACATCGTGCTGATCGCACTCTTCGTGGCCTTCCCGGGAATCATTACCGCCCCGATGGCCTGGTACCGCTGATCTGGAAACCGTTTCGTATCCCCCTCTTCCGCAGTGGAGGAGGGGCGCTTCAAGAAGCCGCTTCGCGACTTTGCTCTCAACCCCGCATCCGCTGGAGGAATCATGAACCGTCTCTTCAAATCCATCATCATCGGTCTGGCTGTGGCCGGCAGCCTCGCCTCCGCCCAGGCGGCCGACTTCAAGCCGCGCATCGTGCGCTTTGGCTACGGTCTGGCGGAAGACAGCAACCAGGGCCGTGCGGTGAAATATTTTGCCGACGAAATGAGCAAGCTTTCCGGCGGCAAATGGAAGGTCAAGGGCTTCGGCGCTGCCAGCCTGGGCAGCGATCCGCAAATGCAGAATGCATTGATCGGCGGCGCGCAGGAAATCATGGTCGGCTCCACCGCCACCCTGGTCGGCATCGTTAGCGACTTCGGCGTGTATGACCTGCCTTTCGTCTTCGCCAACGAGAAGGAAGCCGACACCGTGCTCGACGGCCCCTTCGGCCAGAACCTGATGGCCAAGCTGCAGGCCAAGGGCATGGTCGGCCTGACCTACTGGGAAAACGGTTTCCGCAACCTGACCAACTCCAAGCGCCCGGTCAACAAGATGGAAGACATGGCCGGCATCAAGCTGCGCGTGATGCAGAACCCGGTCTACATCGACATGTTCAAGGGCTTCGGCGCCAACGCCGTACCGCTGGCCTTCTCCGAACTCTTCACCGCACTCGAAACCGGCGCCGTGGATGGTCAGGAAAACCCGGTGACGACCATCGAATCCTCCAAGTTCTACGAAGTGCAGAAATACCTGTCCATGACGCGCCACGTCTACAGCCCGTGGATCGTGACCGTGTCGAAGAAGTGGTACGACGGTCTCTCCGCCGACGAAAAGGCCGCGTTGCAGAAAGCCGCCATCGCCTCGCGTGATTTCGAGCGCAAGGACAGCCGCGCCGCCTCCATCAAGGCCATGGAAGTGCTCAAGCAGAAGGGCATGCAGATCACCACGCCGAGTGACGCCGAGCTGGCCCGCATGCGCGCCACAACCACCGCAGCGGTCGACAAGTTTGCTGCCGACGGCCACACCCAGGTCGTGAAGGATCTGCAGACCGAACTGGCCAAAATCCGCAAATAAGCCGGAAGCCGCATCGGGCCACGCCATGTGGCCCGATGCGCTTGCGCTTCCCTGCTAGGATACCGGCTGCCTGAAAACCTGAAGGAAACCGCCGTGAGCCCCAAGCTGACGAAGACCGACCGCCTGATCCATGCCTTCGGCCGTGACCTCGTCCAGGGCGTGTTCACGCCGGGCGCCGCCCTGCCCTCCGAAGCCGAGCTGTGCGAGCGCTACGACACCTCGCGCAACGTGATGCGCGAAGTCATCAAGGTGCTCGCCACCAAGCGCCTGATCGATGCTCAGCGCTACCGTGGCCTCGTCGCCATGCCACGCGAGCAGTGGAATTACCTCGACGCCGACGTGCTGGAATGGGCGCTTTCCGGCGATGCCGACCCGGCCCTGATCGCCTCCCTGATCGAAGTGCGCAGCCTGATCGAGCCAGCCATTTCGCGCTGGGCCGCCGAGCGTGCCACCGCGGTCGATCTGGTCGCCATCGAAGCCGCACTCAACGGCATGAAGGCCAACACCACGAACCGTGACGCCTTCATGGAAGCGGACATCGCCTTCCACCGTGCGATTGTCGCTGCCACCCACAACTTCGTGGTCCAGCAACTGGCCGATGCGATCAGCGCCCTGCAACGCGCGATCTTCGACCACACCTATCTCTCCGAACCCGGCCACATGGCGCTCACGATCAAGGAGCACAGCGATCTCTTCGACATGATCCGCATGAAGAATCCGGTCGCCGCCGAAGATATGGCTCAGGGAATGATCTCGCGCACTGCCAGCCGCGCCCATATCAAGCTCGAGAGCGCGGCCTGATCAAACGCGGCGGAGTCCAAAACTGCTAGGCTTGCCGCCATCGTTTTTCCTTGCCGGACCTGCCTCATGAATCAGACCCCCAGTTCTTTCGCCGAGATCGTCACTAGTCGTCGCTCGATCCGCCGTTTCCTGCCCGACCCCGTTCCGCGTGACACCCTGCTCGCCCTGCTGGACCTTGCCGCGCGCGCGCCCAGTGGCGTGAATACCCAACCCTGGCATGTGCATGTTGTGACCGGAGCGGCGAAAGAAGCCCTCAGCGCAAAGATTCTCACCGAGTACGAAACCCCCAGCTTCGAGCACAAGGGCGAGTACGCCTACTACCCGGAATCCTGGGGCGAGCCCTATCTGGGCCGCCGCCGCCACACCGGGCTGGCGCTCTACTCCCTGCTGGAAATCGACAAGAAAGACACCGCCCGGATGCGCCAGCAATGGGCACGCAACTACACCTTCTTCGACGCTCCGGTGGGCCTGATCTTCACGATCGACAAGGTGCTCGGCCAGGGCAGCCTGATCGACTACGGTGGCTTCCTGCAGACCCTGATGCTCGCTGCCCGCGCGCATGGCCTGCATACCTGCGTGCAGGCGGCCTTCTGCGAATACCATCCGATCGTGAAACAGCAGCTTGGCATCCCGGACGATCAGATGGTCGTCTGCGGCATGTCGCTGGGCTATGCCGACGAAAGCGCTCCCGAAAACACCCTGGAGCTGCCGCGCATCCCGGCAAGCGAGTTCACCCAGTTTCACGACTGAAGAACGAGCCATCGGCTCACGTCGCACCCAGACAAACTCACAATCCGCACACGCATGAAAAAGGGGCAGCCGAGGCTGCCCCTTTCTTTAACCAGTGTGCACTGACACTCAGGGCTTGGGGGCCCAGCCGATGGCCGAGAACACCTGCTCGCGGGTGGCGTAAGGCGCGGCCTCTGCAGCACTCAGGCCACGGGCAGCAGCTACACGACCGCCAACGTTGAGCGGGGCACCCTGCAAGGTGGCGCTGGCATATTCGCGCCAGCCGGCCTTCTCGCTGGCCTTGGCCGGATTCGGCAGCGGGTTCAGCCACCAGCCTTCGGGCGCGATGTGCTTGTCCATCCGGCTATTCACGAACACCACATTGTCAAAGTAGTTCGGGCTGCCGGCACTGCGGGCGAGCACGGTGGAGCCATCGGGCACCCCTTCCTCCCGGGTCAGGCGGCTGTTGAGGAAAACGTAGCCCTTGTCCACCGCAGTGCTCACGCGGGCCTGCAGCACATAGCCGCCCTTGCTTGCATCGGTGGAATCGACCACGGTGCGGATTTCACTGTTCTCGAACAAGGCTGCCTTGGAGCTGCCCCAGATGAAGTCCACGTCCCCCGCCACCAGGGTGTTGTAAAACCAGCTGTAGGCGTTGAGCTGCAGGGTGTCCTGACGACTGATGAAGTTGGCGTTCTTCGCGATCAGACGTTCCTTGTCGCCCATGAAGAAAATCGTCTCGGCCTGGCCATTCACGCCCAGACGCTTGTAATGCGTGTTCTTCAGGGTCAGGCGATCAATCACCAGCATGTCGGCATTGCCCACGGCAAACACCGCGCGCCCGCCGCCACTGGCCACCGGCTTGTTCATGCCGATGGAAAGGCCGGTATTGAGAGACTCGTAGTTATCAAACTGGATCACCGTAGCTTCGCGGCTCTCGCCCTGAATGCTGACGTTATCCTTGCCACGCAGGAACAGGATTTCCTCATAGCTGCCTTTCTTCACGCTGATGCTGACCGGCGTTTCCTTCGGCAGTTTCATGGCGTGGTCGAGCGCCCCCTGCACGCTGCGATAGTCAGCCTTGCTGCCATCGTCATCTACCGTCAGCCGGGTCAGTGAGGCAGCCGGCGCTTTCTTGGTGACAAAGCTCCAGCCGGCCTTCTTGCCCAGCCCGGTGAAGGGCTTGCCAGCGAGTTTGGCGTCCTTCACCAGATTGTCGGACAGCGCCACGTAGTAGGCCGTGTTGTACTCCAGCTTGCCGTTGTGCGGACGCACGACGAGCTTGTTGCCGACAACGCGCATCAGCGGCATGTTCACGCCACGGTAGAAACCATCCGGCGAGGGGCCAAAGACATTGCCTTCGCCCTTCGGACGGATGACGTCGACCAGTTGATCATCGCTGGCGCGGAAGATGCGCAAGGAGCCGATGCTGTTGAGCACCGGTGGCGCATCGAAGCTCAGGGCCAGTTCGCCATCGGCATACGCAGCCTTGCTGCCCGCGGCCGGCTCGGTTTTCTTTGCTAGATTGCCGTAGCTGGCGGCAGAGAGCGCAAAGGCAGGTTCGATATTGGCTTTCACCGAACGTTGCAGAGCCGGGTTGCTACCACTCTTGAAGGTGATGCTGGCCGAGCCAGCACTCAGCGCACGCAGGCTGACCTGGTTGCCGTGCTGGGTCACAGCCACCACCTTCGGGTCACTCGATACCACGCTGAAGCTGTCCGCCGAAGAATCCGTCTTGGTGGCGGACACTTCGATCACGCGCTCCGCGCCTCCCACTTCACCGTTCCACTCTCCCGGCTGATCCAGCGAAAGCAGGACCGGCTTGACCCTGGCATCGCCCACCACGATATCGTCGATGGCGAAAGAGCGGTTGTCCAACCACAGGCCCAGCTTGCCCGGCCCTTTGATGCTGGCATCGGTGAAGCTGCCGGTGAGGTCATCATCGATATAGAAACTGAGCGTATCGCCCTTCATTTCCATACGCAGCTTGTACCACTGGTCATTCACGATGCTACGGGTCGGGAACTGGCGTGCGCGCAGCCACTTGCCACCATTGGCCTTGTGAAACTCGACCTTGGAGCTGGCGCTGTTCTGCACGTTGAGGCAGCCGCCATACCAGTTGTTCACATCCTGATAGCGCCCCAGCAGGCACAGGAACTTGTTGCTGGTCTGATTGTTGATCGGCTTGATGCGGGCTTCAACAAAGTAATCCGCAGTCTTCACGCCCGCGAAAGCCTCGCTCTTGAGCGCAGCCACCACGCCCTTGCTCTGGCCAGCGTCATATTGCATGAAGCTGTTACCGGCCTCCGTTTTCACGATGGCCACGCCATCGGCCTTGCCGATAGTGGCAGCGCCCCCCGCCGGGAGCAGATCCCAGCGTGCCAGCGTGCCACTCTCGAAGTTTTCGCAGAACCAGATCCCTGGCGCGCATTGCGCAGCCGCAGCCGGCGCAGCAGCGGGCGGGCTGCCCCCCTGCGGAACGGCGCAGGCCGCCAGCAAGGCGGCTGAAACTGCTGCGGCAGCCCGTGTGATTTGACGCAGAGAAGAAGCCATCACATCCCCTTTATTTGGTGAAAAACAGCCCGCCATACGCAGGGCTGGAACCGGTCGCATGTTACACCTGCGCTAGGGCTGCCACGCCCGGCCATCCACACTCCAGGCCGAGTCCGGCACTTCGGCGTGGCCCTGCCGCAACAGGCGCCGGCCGCTCACCACGTCAGCCTGTAACTGCAATACCCCAACGCTGGCGCGGACCACATCCCCCTGCAACGTGGCCTCGCCACCCAGGCCGAGAATCCGCTGCCGCTCGCGCGCAAAGACTTGCTCGTCAGCCAGGCCTTCGCCAGCCCAGGCCCACATCGCCAGCGAGGCCCGCTGATCCGTCGCCTGCGGCGAATGCACGGCGGTAAGGCGCAAGGCCCGCCAGGCGAGTCCGTCGTTATGCAAGGTGAAACCGATCGGCGTCCCGGCCACATCCCAGGCAGCCAGCAGGCGTAGCGCGGCTACCGCATCACCGCGACGCACAAAGAGCGTGCGGCCCGCCGGTAGCGCAATCGCCTGCGGCTGGAAAACCTGGAAATCAAAACCGCCTAGCAGCGTCGCCCCTTCAGGCCCGACTTGCTCGAAGCGCAGATCACGCACCCGCAGCTCGGTTCGATTGGCACGCGTGGAGTACAGCCAGGCCTTGCACCACACCGCCCCCTCAGGCGCCGGCAATGTGAGTTCACGCATCGCAAATCCGTCTTGCCCACCCGCCACTTTGAGCGAATGCTCGCCGCCAATCAGGCGCCGCTCTGCATCGAGGTAGTTCAGGTAGAGAAAAACTTCGCCGCCCTGCAAGCTGGCAGCCAGGCGATAGCGTTGCCCACCCTGCACCGGAAAGCTCTGCGACACCCCAACGCCCTGCGCTTCATCGCGATCGCTCAGATGCAATTCATTCACGCCCTCGCGTGCTTCGACCTGCAGGAAGCTTGTGCGGCCATTCGGCGCGTAATCCGGTCGCCAGCGGCTGACGGCCCGGAACACGTCCAGGCGTTTGTCATCCAGCCAAAACTCGGCGTCCGCCGGCAGGGTCACTACTGACTCCAGTGCCACGTACTCAGGCTTACGCTCACGCACCGAGGCCAGGAACAACACCTCTCCCTCTCGCTGCACGCTGGTCAGGAAGGGCCGCAGGTGGAGCGCCTTCAGGTGACCGGAGCCCGCCTCCAGGGTCTTGTTCTGACCGTAGTAGTCACGGCGGCCATCCATGAAGAAGTTGATGATCGGTACATCCTGTCCGCCACCCAGATTAATCACCAACGGCGAGTTGTCATGCCCCGCGTAATAGCCGGACTCGGCCGAAGCGATGCTGAAACTGCGTCCCAGATAATGCGTATGGCGCTTTTCGGGCGCCTCTCCCCAGCGGGAAGACACCAGGCGCGGGAACGGTCCCTGCAGCCAGCGGCCGGCAGCGGGCGGCGGCGGCGCCCAGGCCAGGGCGGTGTAAGGGCCGCGTGCGGGCTGAACGGGCTCTCCCGTCCAGCCCGCACGCTTCACCCAGGCGTTCAAGCCACCCAGGTTGAAGAGCCGGTCATAGTCACGGCTATGAGTACCGCCGAGGCGCTGCGCCGGCGCATACCAGTTCAGCGCAACGTCATGCCACAGCAGATCCAGTGCCTCACGTGCTTCAGCACGCGCCTGCGGCTGGGCGGAAAGACGATGGATCAGGGCCAGGCTTTCGAGATCAACAGGGTAATAACTCGGGCTGAGGTACTCGTTGATTCCGGTGCGACGTGTATAGGCCAGCCATTCCGTCAGCATGGCGTAGCCCTGGCGGGCCAGCGCCTCGTCCTGCAGCCCTTCACCCAGCGCGATCAAGTTCCAGCATTTCATGAGCCAGATGTTGGTGTAGCTGATGGCCACCGCGTGCCGCGTCACACCGATCCGCGCCCACTCCAGCAAGCTTCGCAACTGCTGGCGTTCTGCCACGCCGAGCTGATCGCCATAGAGCAGCCAGGCCAGCGCCGTCATGCGCGTCACGAACTCCACCCCATTGCGATCCACCAATGTCTGATCGCCCTGATACCAGTGAATATTGCCGTAGCTGCGACTCGCAGTATCGCGATCAATTTGCGCATCAATGGCTGCCAGCAAGCGTGACTGCTGCGCGGGTTCCGACCCGCTGGCCAGCGCATCCAGCAGCAGCCCGGCCGTGTCGATTACGCTGGCATGCGGTTTCAGCTGCTCCCCGCTAAAGAAGCGTTGTTCGCGCTCTGCCACGCTCTCGCGCAGCGCCGCCAATGTCGCCTCATCGAAGCCAGGCTTCACAGGCGCTGCCAGGGCGAACAAGGGCAGCAGCAGGAAAGAGACAAGGAATGCGCGCATCGCAGGCTCCGCCAGGATAGAGCGGCGAGCATAGCGCAGGGCTCATGTGACATACGTCCCATGACAGTCATCTCTGCGCAAAAAATGCGCAACACGGCCGCGCCCCGCAGCAGAGCGGCCTTGGCCGGCTTTCGGATGGATTATCCACAGGCTTCTCCCCACATTGTGTGGAAAGCCCACCCGCTACCGCCCGGAAAACCGGGCCAGAAAGTCAGTTTTTCAAGCCCGGCTACTTGACAAAACCGATGCATAGCAAGGTAGGCACCCACCATCGAATGCAATCCGGATATCGTGCAATTCTTGCTCAGCACCGGATTAGTGAAGGGCTTCAAGCACTTGCCTCGCTTATCCTGCACTCATCCACAGGCTTCTCCCCATTTCGTGTGGATTCCCTAGCCACGAAGTCTGCGGCGGGCAACAAAAGCGTCCAAAAACAGCACTTTGCAGCTTGACCTTTATGGGCGCTCATGCAGGCCGACGCCCATTGGTACAACTGCTCATTTTCTGCCCGCTGCTCAAATTCCGAGGCCGATCAGGCACTTGCCCTGCTTATCCTGCAGTCATCCACAGGCTTCTCCCCGCTTCGTGTGGATTCCCTTGCTGCAAGGGACTCTGCGGGCAGCAAAAGGGGGGAAATAAGCGGTTTTGTGTCTTGACCTTTGGGCCCGTACATGCCGCCCGCCTCCTTCTGGCGAACCTGCTCCTTTTTTGCCCGGCGAGCAAATCCCGAGGCCGATCAGGCACTTGTCCTGCTTATCCGGCACTCATCCACAGGCCTATCCACGCAAACTGTGTATCAAGTCACCCGCAACACCTGCCGTAATCTCAAGAGAGCCATATCTACTGGAATCAGTCTGCCTCAGGAGACTCCGCATGAAAGCCCTGCTCGCCCCCGCACTGGCCCTCAGCTGCCTGCTGCCCACGCTATCTGCCGCTCAGCAGCCCACTTACCGCTTCTCACCGGTCAATCAGTGGGACATCACCAAGACCGCCGCTTACTGGAACCCAATCGTCCAGTACATCAGTGAAAAGAGCGGAGTAAAGCTTGAACTGAAAATCGGACGCACCTCGGCGGACACAACCAGCTATGTGCTGGCTCAGGAAGTTGAATTCGTATTCAGCAATCACCTATTCAGCCCTGAGCGAGAAACCTTGGGGTGGAAGATTTTCGGTCGTCGGCAGGCGCCGGAAATCCATGGTCAGATCGCGGTACCAGAGGACTCACCAATCACCCGCCTGGAAGAGCTCGCCGGGCAGGATATGGCCTTTGCCGGCCCCGAAGCCTTCATCGGCTACAAAGTCCCCTATGCCTACCTGCTCTCGCGCAACATCGAGGTCAAACCCGTCTTCGGCGGCAACCAGAACGCGGCATTCGCTCAACTCTTTGCCGGCAAGGCCAAAGCCGTGGGCAGTAATTCGGCGCTGGTTGAGGGCTATGCGACGCGCGAAAACAAGAAGTTCCGCGTGCTGTGGACGTCCGAGGGCTATCACGATCTGGCCCTGATGGCTTCAGGCAAGGTGGCGGAAAAGGACCTCAAGGCCGTCGCCAACGCCTTTTTCAACATGCATAAGGATCCCCGTGGCAAGGACATCCTGAGCCGCTCTGGCCAAGAAGTGGGCCTCCCGGAGACCCCCTCCTTTGTGCCCGCCACCCAGGCGGACTACACGTCTTACAAGCGCTTCTACCAGAAAGCCCCAAAAAACCTGCACTAAGCCAAGCCCCTGAGATGAAACTCGGTCGTCTGCTGCCGCGCTCTCTGGTCAGCCGGATCTACGCGCTGTACTCCGTGACCTGGCTGCTCTTCTGCAGCAGTGGCCTGCTGATGTTCTATCGCTCGCAATTCGTCCAGCATGTGGAGGATGTCCAGCAGACTGCGTCCATGCTGGTCGAAATCATGACGCAAACCATCGGCGAGAGCGCCGTGATCGGCGACTACGACACCATCCAGCGCACGCTGGATCTGAGCATGCGTCAATCCCCCTTCTCGGCAGCGCTCTTCATCGATCGCAGCGGCGCAAGAATCACCAGCCCGAATCCGGGAATCCGTCAGCAGTCGTCACCCGACTGGTTGCGCGAACGCCTAGCCAGTCAGCTCCTGGATGCCAATCGCATCATCAATATTGGCGGGCGGGATTACGGTGTATTGCGCCTGCAGTTTGATGCAGAGGCCGTCGCCAGCAGTCTCTGGGGGGTCGTCCGCGCAGCCCTTGCGCTGGCCGTCGCCAGCATGCTTGGCGGCATGCTGATGATCTGGTACCCGCTGCGACGCTGGCTAGGGAATCTGCAACAGGGCCGCCGCGCAGCCGGGGCCGCAGAAGCAGGCCCTGTGCAACTGAGTCAGCAGTTGATCGACGATGCTCCGCTGGAATTCCGCCACACCCTGGAGACCCTGCAACACACGGCAGACCGGCTGCGCTCCGAGCTCGCAGGGCGAGAGCAGGCGCTCTCCTCACTGCACCGGCTGGTGGCCGAGCTACTGCCGGAAGCAGCCTCCGACACCTCCGCCGAAGGCGACATCGAAGAGCTCATCGCCACCATCGCACGGCTCGTGAGCGAACGCGAGGAGGCAGCTCGCCAAATGCAGGAAGCCAAAGAAGCGGCCGACGCGGCCAACCGCGCAAAGAGCGACTTCCTGGCCAACATGAGTCACGAAATCCGCACCCCCATGAACGGCATCATGGGCATGATTGACCTGACGATGGACACCCCGCTCAACGACGAGCAGCGCGACTATCTGGGCGTCGCCAAGGGTTCAGCTGACAGCCTGCTCACCATCATCAATGACATCCTGGATCTGTCGAAAATCGAGGCGGGCAAGTTGAGTCTCGAAGCCCTGCCGGTCGAACTCGCCCCACTACTCAGTGATCTTGAGCGCAGCACCCGTGCAGCGATAGGCGAACGCCCCATTCGCTGCCAACTGACAATCAGCGAGGCCCTGCCGCCAGTGCTTCAGGGAGATCCAGTACGACTGCGCCAGATCATCTCCAACCTGTTGGGCAACGCCGTCAAGTTCACCGAGCAAGGCAGCATCACCATCGAGGCGCGCCTGTTGAACCTTGCGGGCACAGAACAGCTTGCCATCGCCGTCCGCGATACCGGCATCGGTATCGCTCAGGACAAGCAAGCCTTGATCTTCGACGCCTTCAGCCAGGAAGACGAGACCACCACCCGACGCTTCGGTGGTACAGGTCTGGGGCTTTCCATCTGCAGCCGGCTAGCCGACCTGATGGGTGGTCGCATCACGCTTCAAAGTGCTCCTGGTCAGGGGAGCTGCTTCGAACTGAGCATACCGCTGATCCGCCTCAGCAACGCAGCAATGCCTGCGCCACCGCAGCCTTCCCCTGCAACCGAGCGCTTCCCGCTCAGCGTTCTGGTCGCCGAAGACAACCCCACCAACCAGAAACTGGTACTCAAACTGCTCGACGGACTCGGCTGCAGCAGCCAACTCGCTCGCGATGGCCACGAGGCAGTGGAACTATGGCGCGGCAGCAACTTCGATGTCATTTTCATGGACATGCATATGCCCGGCATGGGCGGAATTGATGCCACCCTTCAGATCCGTGCAACCGAAGCCGCCTTGGGCCGCCACCCGGTACCGATCTACGCGCTCACCGCAGCCGCTATGGCGGACGAGCAAGCCAACGGGCTGGCCGCCGGCATGAACGACTATCTCACCAAACCAATCAGCCGCCGTGCCCTGGCTGAAGCCCTGCAGGCCGCGCAGGAGCGCCGCACTGTCGGTGTCTGACCGCGGCTGGCTCTGAAACCGCTAGAATCGCGGCCCCGCCATCAGAAAGCTCTGCCATGTCCGACCCCTGCATTGACATCAGCGAAGAAGATGGCGTGCGCTACCTGCATTTCGGCTCGGAATGGGTACAGGGCGCCATGCGCCTGCGCCGCCCGGTGGATCTGGAACTCGAATACACACGCGACATGATGGCCGGGTTGCTCCTGCGTGAAGGCTTTAGCGCGGAAGCCAAATGGCCCAAACGCATTCTTCTGATCGGACTCGGCGCAGGCTCGCTGACCAAGTTCTGCTACTGGAAGCTGCCACAGGCGCGCGTGACCACGGTGGAGATCAGCGAGGAAGTGTGGACCGCGGCGAGTGCGCTCTTCAAGCTGCCGCCCGAGGATCTGCGGCTCTCGATCGTGATCGGCGATGGCGTGGAGTACATGCAGAGACCCAGCCCGAAATATGACTACATCCTGGTCGATGGCTACGATGAGGACGCCAAGGTCGGCCTGCTCGACAGCCTGCCCTTTTACCAGGCCTGCTGGGCGCGCCTCAATGACGGGGGGATCCTCGCCACCAATCTCTTTGGCCGCGCACAGAAATACGCAGCGCCACTCAAGCGTCTTGGCGAAGCCTTTGAGGGCCGCAGCCTGGCGTTGCCCCCCTGCGCCAGTGGCAATGTGGTGGCCCTGGCCACCCGTGGTGTACCGGTCGCACTGTCTGGCGAGGAGCTGAAAGCGCGTGCCGTTCAGCTCAAGGCCAGCACTGGCCTGGATCTTCGCCCTTTGCTCAAACGCTTGCCGGCGGGTGCCGGGCTGCAGCTCTGAAGCCTTGGTACGCAGATTTATCCCAGAAATTCATGCAGATACAGATGCTGCTACGCACAAATCCAGCTTGAGCTTTGCTGCCGGGCTGCCACAATGAATACATCCCCTGGCGCCCGTCCCTGCATCCGGATCGCCCCTGAAAGATCTTCCGGGGGCGGGCGCCGTGAAGGGGACCCTGATCAGCGCTGCACGTTTTCAGCGCGTCGCCGCGCCTGATCAACCTCAGCCTCCAGCCGGATACGTTCGCGATCTGCCTCGATGCGCAAGCGCTCGGCATCCACCCTCTGACGCTCGCGCATGACCTCCGCCTGCTGACGCGCATTCTCCGTCTGCTGGCGCGCGCGCTCGGCCTCCTGGCGTGCCTGCTCGCGCTGGCGCCGCACCTGCTCATCCTGCTCCTGCTGCTGGCGACGACGCTGCTGATCCGCGTCGGCCTCGCGGCGAATGCGCTCACGATCCTGTTCGGCCAGCCGCCTCTGCTGCTCAACCTCCGCCCGCTGGCGCTGCAACACCTCGTCCTGGGGCGTTGCGGCCTGAAGCGGCAGGCAAACCAGACACAGACTGTAAAGACTCAATCGCAAGACAAGGCGCATGACCCACTCCGGAACTCGAACAAGCCGCCATCATAGCGGCAAGCCTGCACTGCCGAAGCAGCGCTGGATCCCGCTAGCGATCGAGTCCGTCGCACGCCCGCCACACGGCGCACGTGTTCCCGTTCCCAAACCGGAACGACGGTGGCAGACTGTGCGCCTCCGCAGCACCCGCCGAGATCATGAACGTCGCCACCTATGCCCGCAAACTCTCCCGCCTGCGCCGTGTGGCTAGCCATGTCGACGCACACCTGGGTGAGTCGCTGAGCCTCGACGCACTGGCCGACATCGCGCATCTCTCACGCTTTCACTTTGAACGCGTATTCAACGAATACTCTGGTGAAACGCCGGTTGCGCGCGTGCGCCGCCTGCGCCTTGCCCTGGCGCGCCGCCGCATCGAGGCTGGGCGCGTCGGCTCACTCCTGGAGTTGGCCTTCGACAGCGGTTATGGCTCTGCTGAAGCCTTCTCGCGTGCCTTCCGGGCGGCACATGGTCTGGCGCCTTCAGCCGTGCGCCCGCGTGCCGCCGAGGCTCGCCCGGTGCGCATCGAGCTGCTCACCGGCCAGCGCATACAGTATGTGCATTTTCGCGGCCGCCTGGGCGAAGGCATTCCGCCTTTCGATGAGCTGCGTGCCCACGCTCTTCTCGCAGGTATCCCGCGCGAGCGCCGCAAGGGCTGGTGCGTGCAACTGGCCGGTGACATGAACAATCCGAGCGGTGAAATCGAACTACAGGCCGCCCTGCTCTCGGAACGCCTCGGCCAGCAGGTGCCGGGGCTGCAGCAGGGACACCTGCCCGAGGGCCACTATGCCGTGCTGCGCATCGGCGGCGGCTTCGCCATCCCGGGGTCGGCTGAGCTGGCAGGTCATATCGAAACCAGTACCGGCTGGCGGATGCAATCTGATGCGCCGATGCTGCGCTGTTTCCATAACACCAGCTATCTGCCGGCCGACTTCGAGCGCCAGTTCGATCTCTATGTGCCGGTAGAGAGATAAGCGCAATCCCTATCAAGACAGCCCGCCAGCCTTGCGCCATGCTCGCGCGATCCATTTCCGTCCGGCAGCCGCAGCGCGGCCTGCCATTCCGCGTCACACAGGAGAAACCATGAACCTGAATCTGCGTCTGTCCATCGTCGCCATGATCGGCGCCTCGCTGATCGGCTGTGCCAGCAATGCCCCAACTCAGGCCCCGGCCGCCAGCCCGGCGGCTGCCCAGTCGGCCGTGAAGCCGCTTGCCGGCGTCACCCTGAGCGGCGTTGCCGGCGCTGGCCAGCAGAAATTCACGGTCACTGCGTATGACGCCCAAGGCAACCGCAAATCCGTCACCAGCGACGACAAGGGTGCCTACAGCTTGAGTGCCGATGGCTTGGTCGCCCCGCTGATGCTGGTCGCCGAAGCCGGCCGTACCCAGTTCGTGAGCCTCATTGCCGAACCGGCCGGCAAGGTCACCGCCAATATCAACGCGCTGACTGACTTCATCGCTTCCGGCGCCGCCAAGGAAGCCAAGTTCCAGGGGCCGGCTGGCATGGTTCAGTCTGGCAAGGCTCCGGCCGTCAAGGCCGAAGCCCTCAAGAGCAAGGCCAGTAGCCTGCAACCGCTGCTTGGCTCAGCCTTGAAGGAAGCCGGCGTCTCCGACGCGGCTAACTTTGATCCGGCCAGCGGCAATGCTGGGGAAGTGCTCAAGTACATCCGCCACAACCGCGGCTATCTCTCCTCGCAAGGCGTGCTCGGCGAAACCTCGCTGTTTGACAGCAACTACCACGAGATCACCAAGCTCAGCCCGCTCTCCATGGCGCACGCCCGCGCTGAAGCCCAGGCCATCGCGGCACCGGGCGTGACCCGCATCTTCATTGCCGGCGACTCCACGGCCAGCAACTACGACGTGGACGTCACCCCACGCAATGGCTGGGGCCAGATCTTCGAGCGCCAGCTCAAGGATGCCAAACAGGTTCAGGTCGTGAACGTGGCGCAATCGGGCCGCAGTTCGCGCAGCTTCATCACCGAAGGCTGGTTCGACATGATCAAGGCCGACATCCGCAAGGGTGACTACCTGCTGGTGCAGTTCGGCCACAACGACGAGAAGTGCGGTGAGGAGCCGCCGCGCCCCGCACCGGCTCGTGACGTGATCGACATCGCCAACCTGTGCACCTACCCTGGCACCGCTGCTGGTGTGCCGGCCGAAATGGGCTTCCAGAAGACCCTGGAGAAGTACATTGCGATCGCCAAGGACGCTGGCGCCACCCCGGTGCTGATCACGCCGGTGACCCGTCGTCAGTTCAAGGACGGCAAGATCGGCGGCACGACCCATACCTGGGGCAAGGGCAAGGTGCCGGGCGATTACTCGCAGACCATCCGCGACACAGCCAAAGCCAACAAGGTGGCGCTGGTCGATCTGGATCAGAAGAGCATGGACTTCTTCAACAAGCTCGGTGAAGCCGAGTCGCTGAACTATTACCTCGCCGTCGATCCGGCCAAGTATCCGTACTACGCGACCCAGACCGGCTCACGCACCAAGCCTGACAACACCCACTTCCAGGAAAAGGGTGCCGAAGCCATTGGTGGCTTGGTCGCCCAGGGCCTCAAGGAAGCCAAGTTGCCGATCGCCAGCCAGCTGAAGTAAGCCCACGGACAGGCAAACAAAAAGCCCGGGCTCTCAGGAGCCCGGGCTTTTTGTCGTTATCTGGCTGTGCAGCGACTGTTACAGCTCAGCCCTGAAGCGCGGCAAAAGCCTTGGCGGTGATCTCTTCCACCGGCCCAAGCCCCAGGATCTTCGCGTAACGCGGCGCCTGCTTGTCACCCGTCGCCGCCCACTTGCCGTAGTACTCAACCAGCGGCTTGGTCTGCGAGTGATACACATCCAGGCGCTTCTTGACGACTTCTTCCTTGTCGTCATCACGCTGAATCAGGTCCTCGCCACTTTCATCGTCCTTGCCTGCCACCTTCGGCGGGTTGAACTTGATGTGATAGGTGCGGCCCGAAGCCAGGTGCACACGGCGGCCGCTCATGCGCTCGATGATCTCGGAGTCCGGTACATCGATCTCCAGCACCACGTCCAGTGCCACGCCGGAATCCTTCAGCGCATCAGCCTGCGGCAGGGTGCGCGGGAAGCCGTCGAACATGTAGCCCTTGGCACAGTCCGGCTGGGCAAGGCGTTCCTTCACCAAGCCGATGATGATGTCATCAGACACCAATTGCCCTGCATCCATCACGGCCTTGGCCTGCACACCCAGCGGGGTTCCGGCCTTGACGGCTGCGCGAAGCATGTCGCCAGTGGAAATCTGCGGGATGCCGTACTTCTCGGCAATGAATTTGGCCTGCGTGCCCTTGCCGGCTCCCGGCGGTCCCAAAAGAATCAGACGCATGTGCGCTATCTCCAGTTTATTGATTGTTGGCGGCAAACAAGGCTCGCACACGGGCGAGATCCTCGGGAGTATCGACCCCGGCAGGCGGTGCTTCGCTCAGGGTTTCAACGCGAATCTGGTAACCGTGCCAGAGGGCACGCAATTGCTCGAGCAGCTCGATCTGCTCGGTCGGCGCCGGGGCCAGGTTGGCAAAAGCCTTCAGAAAACCGACGCGGTAAGCATACAGGCCGACGTGACGCAGCAAGCCCAGCCCTGCGGGCAGGGGATTTCCAGGCTGCAAGGCCCCTGCGAGCACTGCATCGCGCGGAAAGGGAATCGGCGCGCGTGAGAAATAGTGCGCATGACCATTCTTCTGGCACACAACTTTCACCACACCCGGATTGAGGAAATCCTCCACCGTCACGATCGGATGGGCCGCTGTCGCAATTTCCGCATTCACATCGCGCGCCAAGGATTCAGCCACCAGACGCACCATGGCGGGATCAATCAGGGGCTCGTCACCCTGCACGTTCACCACGATATCGCCAGGAGCCCAGCCCAGCTGGGTCACAACTTCGGCCAGGCGATCGGTGCCGGTCGGATGGTCTGGCTTGGTCATCAACACCTTGCCTCCAGCCGCCTCGACGGCCTCGCGAACGCCTTCGTGATCGGTTGCGACCCACACTTCTTCGGCTCCGGACTCCAACGCCCGTTCCATCACCCGTACGACCATCGGCTTGCCGCAAATATCGGCCAACGGCTTGCCGGGCAGGCGTGTCGAAGCATAGCGTGCCGGCACGATGGCCTTGAAACGCACACAGGCCATCAGGCGGCTCCAGCTTCTTCGGCAGACAGCTGACGCGCCTCATCGGCCAGCATCACCGGGATGCCATCCTTGACCGCGTAGGCCAAGCGGCAGGGGCGGCACACCAGTTCAGCGGCAGCACGGCGATGTTCAAGCGGGCCTTTGCAAACCGGGCACACCAGGATTTCAAGCAGTTTCGGATCCATGCAGACGCTCCAGAAGATGATCCAGCGCGGCATCAGCTATACAAGCCTCCACCGGCAGCACCCAGCTTTCGGCGGGCGCGAAGGTGGCGCATTTTACTGCATCCTTCTCCGTCAGCAGCAGAAGCTCACCTGCAGGCACGGCAAGATCTTCCCGCGTGTAAGCATGATGGTCTCCGAAAGACCGGGTGCTGGAGAGTTCCAGCCCCATAGCCGCAAGCGTGGCAAAGAAACGCTCCGGGTTGCCGATCCCCGCCGCAGCATGCAGACGGCGCCCGGCCAAATCAGCAGCCGAGCAGGTTTCGCTCGGCTCGCCTAGGCGCCAAAACCGGCCTGGTGTGAGCACCATGTCCACGCGTGGCTGAGGTGGCAGTAAAGCTTGGAGGGCCGGACTTAGCGGTCCGTTGCAGATCAGCAAATGAGCCTCCTTGAGGCGCCCTAGTGGCTCGCGCAAAGGCCCTGCCGGCAATGGCCAGCGATTGCCCAGAATAGTTTCGTCCAGCACCACGATTTCGGCACTGCGCGCGAGGCGATAGTGCTGCAGCCCATCATCGGTCATCAGCACATCCACTTCGGGGTGAGCACCGAGCAAAGCCCGGCCCGCAGCCACCCGATCGCGCCCGACCCACATCGGGCATCCCGTACGGCGCGCCAGTAGCACCGGTTCATCACCCACAATTTCCGGGTCACTATCCGCCAACACGGCCGTCGGCACCCGGGCCGTGCCGCCATAGCCTCGCGACAGGATGCCTGGCGTGAAGCCACGCGCCTTCAGCGCCGCTGCCAGCCAGATCACAACCGGGGTCTTGCCGCTGCCGCCCGCGGCGATATTGCCGACCACGATCAACGGAACCGGCAAGCGCTCGTACCTCAGCCAGCCAGAACGATAGGCCAGCCGGCGCAGCGCGGAAACGGCAAGAAAAAGCCCCGCGAGCGGCAGCCACAGGATCGCAGCAGGGCTGCGGCGTGACCACCAGGCGGGGCGTTTGAGGGCCATGGCTGACCCGACTTACTTTTTCGTTTGCGCTGCAAAAGAGACGTTCGGCAGGCCGGCCTTCTGTGCAGCCTGCATCACATCGAAAACGCTCTGGAAGTTAGCCTTGGCGTCACCATTGATGACCACCAGCGGGGACTTCTCGCTGCTTTCAGGCGCCACCCGGCGCAACGCGGCGACGATGCTCTCGATGTCACGCCCCGCCACCGGCGTACGGTTGATCAGGACCTCGCCCTGGGCATTGATAACCACATCAATCTCATTGGGCTGCTCCTGGGCTGGCGGCGCATCGGTGCTAGGCAGGTTGATTTCCAGCCCCGAGAACTTCGAATAGGTGGTGGTCAGCATCAGGAAAATGATGATCACCAGCAGCACGTCGATCAGCGGGATCAGATTGATCTCGAGTTCTTCCTTGCCACGCCCGCGCCGGAAATCCATGCCCGGCTCCTTACTTGGCAGCCGGCGCAGGACGGCGTTCGCCGTGCAGCACTTCGACCAGTTTCACCGCCTGCTGCTCCATCTCGACCACGATGCTGTCGACCAGCGCGCGGAAGTGACGATGTGCAATCAGCGCCGGAATCGCGATCAGCAGACCAAAGCCGGTGTTATACAGCGCGACCGAAATACCGTGCGCGAGTTGCTGCGGATCAGCGCCCACGCCGCCAGCGCCGCCTTGGGCGCCGAACAGCTCGATCATGCCGACCACCGTCCCGAACAAGCCCATCAGGGGCGCTACCGTGGCAATCGTGCCAAGCGTAGTCAGGAAGCGTTCAAGTTCGTGCGCCACCACGCTGCCAGCCTCTTCGATCGACTCTTTCATGACTTCGCGGCTGCTGCGCACATTGCGCAGCCCGGCTGCCAGCACCTGGCCCAGTGGCGAATGAGCATGCACGCGGCCGATGAGTTCATCTGTCGGACCACTCTGACGCAGGTCGCCCAGCACCTTATTGAGGAGACCGGCCGGAACGATGATCGAGCGACGCAGGGAAATACTGCGCTCAATGATCAGCGCCAGCGCGATGACGGAAGCAAACAACAGCGGAATGATCGGCCAACCAGCAGCACGGATGATGTCCCACACGGGAGCGACTCCTCGAATTTCGACAAGCCTTGAACTGTATCGCCCCGCCCTGCAGAGGGCAAGCACGCTGCTGCATGCCGGAGCAGCCATCGAGCGGAAGACCGGCGGTATGCACCAGTTCGGTGTAATCCACAAAATCTGTGGATAAGTTTGTGAGCAGTTTGCTCCGGACTAACCTAAGTCGGCCTCCTGCAAAGGATTTTTTCAATTCGGTCAAAAATGAAGCTGAAATTACAGTTTCTTTAAAATCAACAACTTGCAAAACAAGAGAGTTGTCAACAAGCACACACATCCTGCGAAGGCAGTCGTGGTGCGCCTTTGCGGGCAGGGATGTGGATTGAGCTAGAATCGACGCCATGTCCAGAGCACCGATTCATGCAGAGCGAGTAGGCACGCGGGTTTCCAGTGTGTCGGATTTCGTCTTACAACTCCGCAGCCTGATTGAAGCCAACTGCCCGCTTGGCTGGGTCGGTGGCGAAGTCTCCAATCTGGTACGGGCCGCCTCCGGACACCTCTACTTCACGCTCAAGGATGAGCGCGCCCAACTACGATGTGCAATGTGGCGCAACAAAGCCGCTCTGCTGCCCTTCCAGCTCAATGAAGGCATGCAGGTCGAAGTACGGGCCCAAGCCACCATCTATGAAGCACGCGGCGACCTGCAACTCTCCATAGAGAGTGTGCGCAAGGCCGGGTTGGGCAATCTCTTCGAGGCCTTCCTGCGCCTGAAGGCCCGCCTGGAAGCCGAGGGGCTCTTCGAGGCAGCCCGCAAACGCGCCCTGCCTCCCCTACCGCACGGGATCGGCATCGTTACCTCACCCGCTGGCGCAGCCTTGCACGACGTCCTAAGCACGCTGCGCCGGCGAGCCCCAGGACTCCTCATCACGATTTACCCCACCCTGGTACAGGGTGACGCGGCTGGGGCTCAGATTGCCGCGGCTATCGAGCAGGCGGGCAGCCGGGCGGCCAGAGATGGCTGCGAAGCCCTGATCGTGTGCCGCGGCGGTGGCAGCATCGAAGACCTGTGGGCCTTCAACCACGAAGCCGTGGCGCGAGCCATTGCCGCCTGCCCGATCCCGGTCATCAGTGGCGTCGGCCATGAAACCGACACTACCCTGGCCGACTACGCTGCCGACCTGCGCGCACCGACCCCCACGGCGGCAGCCGAACTCATATCAGCGGGTTTATATGGCCTGCGCCAGCGCCTGCCCCAACTCCAGACAGCGCTCGCGCGGAGCGGGGAACGCCGGCTACAGCAAGCCGCGCAGCGCCTCGACGAGTTGCAGCGCCGCCTGCTCCACCCGCGCGCGCGTCTCGCACGCAGCCATGAGCGCCTGACAAATTTGCGTCTGCGCCTGCAGCAAGCCAGCCGCAACAGCCTGTTACACAAGGGCGCACGGCTCGAAACTCAAACGGCCCGCTTGCATGCCTGTCTGCCCGGCACCGCCGTTCTGCATGCCCGTCTGGAACGTGCGGCCCACAATCTTGTACGCAATGGCCAATGGCGTATCACCAATACCCGCCGGCAACTCGATAGCCTGGCCGGCCAGCTTGCCGCCCTCAACCCGGATGCCGTTCTGGCACGCGGCTATGCCGTCGTGCGAAATGAGCGTGGCGAGGTACTCCGCGACGCCGACGTTGCTCACAACGGTGAAGCCATCAACATCCAGCTTGCCAACAGCCAGCTGCGCGCCCGAGTCGAGAAAAGCTGATCCGGCCCTGAAAGGCGCTCGGTCACTATTGCCACGATTTGCAAGTACAATCGCGGTTTAGCCCCATTCCCGAGTATTCTGCTCGGGCATTTTCAAAACTTGCACGGAGAGAGAAGAAATGGCGCACACCCTGCCCCCCCTGCCTTATGCGAAGAACGCCCTCGTTCCGCACATTTCGGAAGAAACTTTCGATTACCACTACGCCAAGCACCATCAGGCCTACGTGACCAACCTGAACAACCTGATCCCGGGCACCGAGTTCGAAAACGCCAGCCTGGAAGAGATCATCAAGAAGGCGAGCGGCGGCATCTACAACAACGCCGCTCAGGTGTGGAACCACACCTTCTTCTGGAACAGCCTGAAGCCGGCTGGCGGCGGAGCACCGACCGGCGCCCTGGCTGCCGCCATTGATGCCAAGTTCGGCAGCTTTGATGCCTTCAAGGAAGCCTTCACCAAGAGTGCCGTGGGCAACTTCGGTTCCTCCTGGACCTGGCTGGTGAAGAAAGCTGATGGCTCGGTTGACATCCTCAACACCGGTGCCGCCGGCAACCCGCTGACGACCGGCGACATCCCGCTGATCGCCATTGATCTGTGGGAACATGCCTACTACATCGACTACCGCAACCTACGTCCGAAGTTCGTCGAGACCTTCCTGACCAGCCTTGCAAACTGGGATTTCGCTGCAGCGAATTTCGCCTGAGCGATCCGTTCAAACAAAAAGGGCGAGCCTGCGGGCTCGCCCTTTTTGTTTGTAGCTGTCGCCCTTAAAGGAAGATCACCGCCGGGAATACCGTGACTGCCAGCACATAGACCAGCCACTCAAGATTGCGGCGGACCAGAAAACCGGTGAAATGCAGGATCAACACCACGATGGCCAGGATGTAGTACAGGGCAAACAGCATCTCACCTCTCCGCTCAGGAACACTTGGGCAACAAGCTTACTCTTCGACGTGGCGCAGCGACAGATCCACAGCGACGACGTCTTTCGTCAGCGCGCCGATGGAAATGCGGTCCACACCGGTTTCGGCAATCTCGCGTACGCGCTCCAGGCTGACGCCACCGGAAGCCTCGAGCTTGGCACGCCCGGCGCTGATCTTCACGGCTTCACGCATTTCGTCGAGTGACATGTTGTCGAGCAAAATCATCTCCGCACCGCACTTGAGCGCTTCGTCGAGCTCGCTCAAACCCTCAACCTCGACCTCGATGAATACGTTGGAAGGCGCCAGCGCCTTGGCACGCTTCATCGCCTGCGCCACGCCTCCAGCGGCAATGATGTGGTTTTCCTTGATCAGGATTCCGTCATACAGTCCGATACGGTGATTGACGCCCCCCGCCACCGAAACCGCATACTTCTGCGCCAGACGCAGGCCAGGCAGGGTCTTTCGAGTATCCACAATGCATGCCGAAGTACCTGCCACCGCCGACACGTACTGCGCCACAGCCGTCGCAGTGCCAGACAGCAACTGAAGAAAGTTCAGGGCCGTACGCTCAGCCGTGAGAAGCGCACGCGCACTGGCAAACACATCACACAGAACCTGCCCGGCACGCACCTGCTCACCATCCCGCACATGCCAGACCACGGACGAATCCGGATCAACCATGCGGAATGTGGTATCGAACCAGGCCGTGCCGCACAACACGGCATCTTCACGTGTGACCACACGGCCACGCGCGCTGCTGTCTTCGGAAATCAACTGGGCCGTAAGGTCACCGGTACCCACATCCTCGGCCAATGCCTGAGCCACGCTGCGGTAAATCTCGACACGCAGCTGTTCTGATTTTTGGTTCATCATGTTCCTCTGTTGAAGCCTTGCAGCACAAAGCATGCAGGGCAGACCGAAGTCAGGAATTGTACACGCCGGGGGAGGCGCAGATGTCCGGAATACTGAGCATTCTCAGCATCAGCCTTGGAGCACTGATTGCGGCAGCCCTGCTCGCTACGCTGGTGTATTTCTATATCCGGGACATTACTCAGAAGAAACACGCCATCTTGCGCAACTACCCGATCGTCGGCCACTTGCGCTACTTCTTCGAAAACCTCGGCGAATACTTCCGCCAGTACTTCTTCCTCAATGACCGCGAGGAAATGCCCTTCAATCGCGCTACCCGTGCCTGGATTTATCGCCTGGCAAAAAAAGAAGGGGGCGCCATCGGTTTCGGCTCCACCTACAAGCTTCAGGAGCCTGGAGCCCTGATCTTCGTGAATGCCCCTTTCCCGGTCCTGGAAGAAGAACGTCAGCCCACCCCGCCACTGGTCATCGGTGAAGGCTTCTGCGCCACGCCCTACATTGCCCGCTCGATCTTCAACATCTCCGGCATGAGTTTCGGTGCAATTTCAAAACCGGCCGTACAGGCCCTTTCTAGGGGTGCCGCCGAGGCCGGCTGCTGGCTGGATACCGGCGAGGGCGGCCTCTCGCCATACCACCTTGAAGGTGCTTGCGATCTGATCATGCAGATCGGCACGGCCAAGTACGGCCTGCGCGATGCCAAGGGCAACTTCTCTCCGGAAAAGCTGCGCGCCCTGGCAGCCCACGACACGGTCCGGGCCTTCGAAGTAAAACTCTCCCAGGGCGCCAAACCCGGCAAGGGTGGCGTGCTGCTGGGCGCCAAGGTCACCGCCGAAATCGCGGCCATTCGCAACATCCCGGTAGGGCAAGACTCTCTCAGCCCGAACCGCCATTACGACATCGGCAATATCGACGAGCTGCTCGACTTCGTTGAACGGGTACGCGATCTGTCCGGCAAACCGGTTGGTATCAAGACCGCCATCGGTGGCTGGCACTTCTCTAACGAACTCTGCGAAGCCGTGTTGCGCCGTGGCCTCACCAGCGCGCCAGACTTTCTCGTCATCGACGGCGGCGAGGGCGGCACCGGTGCTGCACCGCAGGCGCTGGCCGATCACATGGGTCTGTCCATCGATGAAGCCCTACCCCGCGTAGCCGATGCACTCTATGCCAGCGGCTTGAAGGAGCGGGTGCGCCTGATCGCTTCGGGCAAGTTGGTGACCTCCGCACGGGTGGCCTGGGCACTGGCCTGTGGTGCGGACTTCGTCAATTCTGCGCGCGGCTTCATGTTCTCGCTGGGCTGCGTGCAGGCCCTGCGCTGCCACACAAACAGTTGCCCCACCGGAGTAACTACCCACGACCCGCGCCTGCAGCGCGGACTGGTGGTGGAAGAAAAATATCTGCGCGTGGCCAATTACTGCCGCGCAGTCAATGCCGAGGTGGATATGCTGGCTCACTCCTGCGGTCTCGTACATGCCCGCGAATTCCGCCGCGAACATGTGCGCATCGTGCAGCCTTCGGGTCGCTCGGAGGCGCTCTCTAGCCTCTACCCTTACCCGCCGCGTACCTGATTCAAGGCCACCACAACACCGGCCAGCGCGATCACCGCCATCCCCAGCAGAGTGAGGCCGTCCGGTACGCGATCAAAAACCAGCCAACCGAGCAAACCGGCCCACAGCAGTTGCAAATAGGTAAAGGGCGCCAGCAGCGACGCAGGGGCATGGCGATAGGCGCGCGTGAACAAGTAATGTCCCAACCCGCCGGTCACGCCAAGGCTGAACAGCAGTCCGGTTTCGAACAGGGAAGGCCAGGCAATAGCCGGCTGCCAGGGCAGACTCAGACCGAAACACAGCGTGCCGGCCAGCGCGGCGTGAAACAGCAAGGTATTGGTGGACTCGCTGCTGGCCAGCAGGCGCGAGAGGAGCTGATAAGCGGCGGCGCAGAGCGCTGCGCACAGCACCATGGCAACCCCGAAGGCATCCAGACTGGCGCCCGGGCGCGCCACCAGCAGCACTCCGCAGAAGCCGGCGAGCACCGCCCCCCAGCGAAGCCAACCGATGCGCTCGCCGAGCAAGGGCCGCGACAGCAAGACGACCAGCAAGGGAGCCACAAAACCGATCGCTGTCGCCTCAGCAACCGGCAGGCGTACCAGCCCCTGCATCATGAACAGTGTGCAAGCGACCAGGCACAAGGCGCGCACAACCACCAGCAGAGTACGCCGCGGGCGCACGAAGCCCAGACCCTGACGTGGCCATAGGATGCCCAGCATCAGGACGAGGTGCACCACGTAACGTACGAAGGCCATCAAAGGCACCGGGAAATGCGCCGCCAGATAGCGGATCGTGCTGTCCAGACAAGCAAAGAGAAATACTGCACTGGCGATCAGGAGCACGCCGCGCAACGGATGCGGGGAAGCTGTCGTCATCGTTTCAGCCAGGCATTGAAGATCCGCCGCGCAGCCGGCATGGTTTCGGAAGGCGTAAGCCCCACCGGGCCGATCCCCTCACACGCCAGCTGATCCGCTGCGCAGCCATGCAGGTGGCAGGCCGCAGCAGCGGCATCCAGCGCCGGCCAGCCCTGCGCCAGCAAGGCCACAATGAGGCCAGTCAAGACGTCTCCCATCCCCCCGACAGCCATTCCGGCGTTACCCGAGGCATTAATGAACCAAGCGCCCTGGCTGCCGGCAACGATGCTGCCGCAGCCCTTGAGGATGACTTCGGCATTGAAGCGTCGCGCCAGCGCCTGCGCCGCCCGAAGCCGGTCCGCCTGCACAGCGGCGGTGCCGGTACCGAGCAGGCGTGCCGCTTCGGCCGGGTGTGGTGTCAGCACGCCAGGCCAAGCACGACGACGCAGCAAGTCCTGCAGGGGCGGGTCTTCTGCCAGCAGATTCAGCGCATCCGCATCCAGTAACAAGGGACCGGCAAAACCCAGCGCACGCCGCAGTTGTGCCTGTGCAGTTTCGCCGCGCCCCAGGCCAGGGCCGAGGGCCAGAGCCTTGACCAGCAGCGCCAACTCGCCTGGCGCGCGCAGCATCAACTCCGGATACAGCGGATCAACCCCTGCCGACTGCGCATCGAGCAGCCCCAGAAAGACCTTGCCCGGGCCCAAATGCAACGCAGCCCGAGCCGCCAGCAAAGCAGCTCCCTGCATGCCAGCAGCGCCCCCGATCACGCCAACAGCACCGAAATCCCCCTTATGCACATTGCGACGCCGCGGCTGCAGATGCGCAGAAAAGAGTTCCGGCGCAAGGACGCGGCCGGCATCCTCCGGCACGGGTAAATCCAGGTCGAATAGGCGCAACTCGCCGCAATGGTCGGGGCCATCCAGTGTCAGCAGCCCCGGTTTGTGGGCAATGAAACTGGCGGTATGACTGGCGCGAACGGTCGGGCCAACGCAGGCACCGGTTTCCGCATCCAGCCCGGAGGGCGTATCCAAGGCCAGTACCGGACATGTCAGCGCATTCAGGCGAACAATCCATTCCGCATAGAGCCCGGCTGGCGGACGCTTCAAACCGATGCCGAAAAGCGCATCCACCGCCAATGCCCAGCGCGTGCCGATGAAATCGCTGACGATCTGGCCACCACTGGCCAGCCAGCGCTCACGCGCCGCCCGCGCATCCGGCGGCAGACTGCTCACCCCGGCCGGCGTGGCCAGCACTACCTGCAGGCCGCGAGCCGCCAGCTCACGCGCCAGTACATAGCCATCACCGCCATTGTTTCCGGGGCCCACCAAGACCAGCACCGGGCCGCGCGCCTCGCCAAGCAATTCCAGCGCCCAGGCGGCAGCGGCCTGCCCGGCCCGCTCCATGAGCGGCGGCTGAGCCTGGGCATAAAGCTGCTCCAGCGCGCGCAAAGCCTCGCTACCGAGAATCGGGATGAATGACGGAATCATGGCCGGGCGGCTCATATCAGACGGCTTTCAAGCTTGGCCGGCCTGCGTCTTATATGCAAGCCGGCCATTTCATCTGGCCTTGCTCAGATTTCCACCTGGGTGCCGAACTCCACCACCCGGTTGGGCGGGATCTTGAAAAAGTCCGCGGCACTGCCCGCGTTGCGGAACATGAAGAAAAACAGGCGCTCACGCCACATCGCCATACCCGGCTTGATATGCGGGACCAGCTTTTCTCGACCAAGGAAAAAGGTAGTTTCCATCATGTGGAAGGGCAGGCGCCCGTCCTCGGTCACAGCCTGCATGGCGGCCGGAATGTCCGGCTCATCCTTGAAGCCGTAACGCACGTACATCCGGTAGAAACCGTAATCGAGCTCCTCGATTTCGACACGATCAATGTCCGGCACGCTCGGTACGTCTTCGGTGATCACCGTGAGCAGCACAACGCGCTCATGCAGCACCTTGTTGTGCAGCAGATTGTGCAGCAGCGGGCGCGGCACACCGCTCGGCGTGGAGGTCATGAAGATTCCGGTCCCCTCAACACGTCGCGGTGGCGAGTGAAACAGTGAAGAGATGAAGATATCGAGCGGCATCGTCTCGGTATCGGTACGCTCCTTGAGCAGGGTGCGGCCACGTTTCCAGGTCGCCAGCAGTGAAAACACGGCCAGGCCCATGGCCAACGGGAACCAGCCTCCATCCACGATCTTCACCGCACAAGCGATCACGAAGGCCAGATCGACAATCAGGAAGCCAACGAGGAACACGAGCCCCTTGCCGATCGACCAGTTCCACAGATGCTGCACCACCACGAACGCCAGCAAGGTGTCGATGAGCATGGTCAGGGTCACGGCAATGCCATAGGCCGACGCCAGGTTGGAGGACGAACGGAAGCCCAGTACAACCGCCACCACGGCCAGCAAGAGAGTCCAGTTCACGCCCGGCACGTAGATCTGGCCGATCTCCTTGTGCGAGGTGTGAATGTAGGCAATGCGCGGGCAGTAACCAAGCTGGGTGGCCTGGCGGGTCAGCGAGAAGGCACCGGAAATCACCGCTTGCGAAGCAATGATGGCGGCCGCAGTGGCCAGCCCCACCATTGGATACAGCGCCCAGGACGGAGCCAGCAGGTAGAAGGGGTTGCGCACCGCTTCGGGGTCGGAAAGCAGCAACGCGCCCTGCCCCAGATAATTCATGTAGATACAGGGCAGCACCAGACCGAACCACGCGAGCTTGATCGGACGGCGGCCGAAGTGGCCCATATCGGCATACAAGGCCTCGCCGCCGGTCACCGCCAGCACCACCGAGCCCAGTGCCAGAAACCCGTGCCAGCGGTGCTCAATGAAGAAGTTCACCCCGTAGAGCGGGTTGACCGCCTTCAGCACATAGGGATGCTCCACCACCTGCAGCAGGCCCAGCAGGCCCAGGGTCAGAAACCAGATCACCATCACCGGACCGAACAAGGCGCCGACGCTGGCCGTACCCCGGCTCTGCATCCAGAACAGCGCCAGCAGCACGCACAGCGAGATCGGCAGCACGAAGCGCTCCAGGCCAGGCGCGGCGATGTTCAGACCTTCCACCGCCGACAGCACCGACATCGCCGGGGTAATCACGCCATCGCCGTAGAACAAGGCGGCGCCGAACATGCCCAGCACCGTCAACAGCCACATCTTGCCCTTGGAACCGGCTACTGCGCGGTTGGCCAGGGCGGTGAGCGCCATGATGCCGCCTTCACCACGATTGTCCGCACGCATGATGAACACCACGTACTTGAGCGACACGACCAACATCAGCGCCCAGAACACCAACGACAGGATACCCAGCACATTCGCCTCGACCGGCGCAATGCCATGTCCGCCGAACACCTCCTTCATCGTGTAGAGCGGACTGGTGCCGATATCGCCATAGACGATGCCTGTTGCGGCCAGTGTCAGGGCCGCCAGACGCTTGCGGGAAATCGCGCCGCCAGGGGCGGACGGTTCGTGGGACATGCGGGGTCATCTCCAATAGACAGACTGGCTTGCCCTCGTGCAGCACTGCCAGCGGCGCGAAGCTACCACCGCTACCGCACTGCGACAATCACGGCCGCGCAAAGCGTGGGCAATTTCCCACAAACTGCGCTTCCCGCTAAGATTCTGGCCGCAGCAACCTCCTGAATTCCCCACATGCCCTCATCCCCTCTTCCTGGCAAGGTTTTCCTGGTCGGCGGCGGTCCCGGCGATCCGGACCTGCTCACCGTGAAAGCCGTACGCCTGCTCGCCGCGGCCGACGTTGTCGTGTACGACAATCTGGTCAGCCCGGCCGTACTGGCCCATGCCCCGCCCCAGGCGCAGCGCATCTATGTCGGCAAGAAAGCCGGCAAGCATGCCCTACCACAGGAAGAGATCAACCAACTGCTGGTGGAGCTGGCCCGCGAAGGCAAGCAGGTGGTGCGCCTGAAGGGCGGGGACCCTTACATCTTCGGACGGGGAGGCGAAGAAGCCGAAACCCTGGTCGCCGCAGGCATCCCCTTTGAAGCCGTGCCGGGTGTGACGGCCGCCGCCGGCGCCGCCGCCTATACCGGCATTCCGCTGACCCACCGCGATCACGCCCAGTCCTGCTTCCTCGTCACCGGCCACCTCAAGGACGAGAGCTGCAACCTGGACTGGCCCACCCTGGCCCGCGCGGGCCAGACGCTGGTGATCTACATGGGTCTGACCTCCTTACCCGAGATCAGTCGCCAGCTCATCGCCCACGGCATGGCGGCGGACACACCGGCGGCCTGCGTGCGCCGCGCCACCCTGCCGGATCAGCAAGTCATCACTGGTACGATCACCGACCTGCCAGCCCAGGTGCTGGCGGCCGGCTTGAAACCTCCCGCACTGCTGATCATCGGCCGGGTAGTGAGCCTGCACACAGTGCTACACCCTGTAGCGGGCACACTCGGCCAAGAGTCGTAGGGGTCTGCCGCAGCTTGCCTGGCGCCCCCATAGGGCGCCAAGCTGCCGCGCGGAGAGACAGCACCTGAAGTACCTGCACGGCATGTCAAAACAGATTCCCGGCATCGACGGGAGTCGCGGGGAGAAAACATGTTGCGTTACCTGCTGGGCCTGTGTGCCCTGCTCGGCTCCTTGTCCTTGCCAGCCCTCGCTGGCCCCACCGACACGCCGGTCTGGTCAGTCCACACCAATACCAGGCCCATGTCTTTCGAGCACGTCGAAAGCCTGCCCGCGACTGATTGGGAAGCCCTGCCAGCTGGCGGCATGACCAATCGCGGCTTCCGCGGCAACAGCCTGTGGCTGCAGACCCGCCTCAGTCCCGAGCGTTTCGGCAAGCAGGTGCTGGAGCTCGCCAATCCGCTGCACGACCGCATCACCCTCTACATCCTGCGTGACAACGCCCCCCCCGAAGTACGCCACGGCGGCTTTCGCCAGGCCCACACACCACAAACCTTCAGTCGTTATCACAACCAGCTCTTCGACTTCGATCTGGAAGCCGGCCAAGGCAGCACACTGTTCCTCAACATTGAAACCTCGCGCCCACTGTTTGCCTGGCCAAGGCTCTACAGCGGCAGCGATTTCTTCGGCAACAGCGTCAAGGAACGCATGTGGCTGGGGCTTTATTGCGGGCTCTTCGTCACCCTGTGCCTTTACAGCCTGATGGCCTGGGTCGGCACCCGCGACAGCAACTACTTCGATTACGCCCTCTTCCTCTCGCTCATGGGTCTGGTGCAAGGCCAGATGCTGGGGGTATGGCACGAATTCTTCATGCGCGGGCATCCGGCCTGGCAAGACTTCCTCTCCAGTCTGCTGCCTGCACTGGCTCTGGCCGCGTTCTGCCGCTTTGCGCGCAACTTCCTGAACCTGGCCGAACACGATCCACGCCTCTATCGCCTGCTCACGCTGTGCATGTGGGCCGCCCCGGCGCTGATCCTGCCGACCTGGTGGCTGTTCGGCAGCGAAGTTTCGATCCCGGTCACCGACCTCGTCTCGCTACTCTTCTCCGGCACCGGCATCTTGGCGGGTTTCAGCCGGCTTGGAGCAGGCTATCGCCCGGCACGCTACTATCTTCTCTCGCAAATTCCACTGGTCAGCGGCGGCCTGATCTATGTGAGTGCCAATCTGGGATTAATCCCGGCGATTCCATTGGCCATGTTCGGTTTTCAGCTTGGCGCCGGCCTCAGCGCCGTGATGATCGCCCTGGCACTGGCGGGCAAGCTGCGCGCGCTGCAGCAGGAGCATCTGCAGGCCCACAGTGATCGCCTGATCGCCGAACAGCAGATGATCGAAGTCTTGCGCGAATCGGAAGCGGCACTGGAAACCCGTGTGCAGGAACGCACTCGCCAGCTCGAAGAAGCGCTGGAGCTGCAATACCGCCAGCACAATGAACTGGAGCGCAGCAATGTCAGCCTGAAGGCCCTCCACGAAGAGCGTGGAGCCTTCCTGCAGATCGCCGCCCACGACCTCAAGAACCCCACCGCCGCCATCATCAGTTATGCCGATCTGCTGCGCGAGCGCTGGCACAGTTGGGATGAAGAGAAAAAGCTCAAGCGCATCGGCAACATCCGCAGCATGGCCCAGCTGACTTTCGACATCATCCGCAAGCTGCTCGATATCGACGCCATCGAGTCCGGCAACTACGCCCTGCGCCCGACCACGCTGAACGCCTCGGAGAGCCTGCGCAGCGTCTGTGCGGAATATCGCGAGCGTTGCGAAGCCAAGGATCTGCGCTTGCACCTGAGTCTCGGCGAAGACGCACTGCGCCTGCGCATCGACAAGACCGCGCTGCACCAGATCCTCGACAATCTGGTCTCCAACGCCATCAAGTACTCCCCGCAAGGGCGCAGCATCCACGTCAGCCTAGAACAGGAAGCCGGCCATGCCCTGATCCAGGTGCGCGACGAAGGGCCGGGCATCTCAGAAGAAGACCAGAGCAAGCTGTTCCGCAAATTCACCCGCCTCAGCGCCCGCCCCACCGGCGGTGAGCACTCCACCGGTCTGGGGCTTTCCATCGTCAAGCACATGGTGGAGGCAAGCGGCGGTCAGGTCGGCTGCCTGAGCCGACTCGGCGAAGGCGCGACCTTCTTCGTGAGCCTGCCGCTAGCGGCTTGAATGATGCCCGAGCGGCTAGCTCAAGGCCGCTCCTGCAGGGCTCGGAGCGCGCCCCTTACTGCCGCACTTCGAACAGGTTCTCGGCGCGCCAGTCCGCCCGATTGCTGCGGAAAGGATTGATATCCAGCCCGCCCCGCCGGGTGTAGCGTGCCCACACCGCAAGCTCGCGCGGCGCACAGCGGGTCAGGACGTCGGTAAAGATGCGCTCCACACATTGCTCATGGAATTCGTTGTGCTCGCGGAAGGAGATGATGTAGCGCAGCAAGGCCTCACGCTCGATACGCGGGCCGCTGTAGCGCAGCGCCACCATGCCCCAGTCCGGCTGGCCGGTGACCAGGCAGTTGGACTTGAGCAGATGCGAGCAAAGCAGCTCACCCTCCACCAGTTGCGCCGGATCAGCGCGCAGCAATGAGGGCTGCGGCGAATACTGCGCCACCTCGATATCCAGCGCATCGATGCACTCGCCCTGCAGATAATCGATCTCGCGGCGCGGGCGACGCTCGAGCGGCTGCACGCTGACCCGCACCGAAGCGCCGGCAGCCTGTGACAGATCACGCGCCAGGGTGGCGGACACTGCTTCGGCGTCAGTCATGCGGGTCTGGTTAAAGGAGTTCAGGTAGAGCTTCAGCGACTTGGATTCGATCAGGCGCGGTGAATGCGCCGGCACCCGGAATTCGCCCAGCGCCACGACCGGCTTGCCACGTGGATTAAGCCAGGAAATCTCGTAGGCATTCCACAGATCCTCGCCTGTAAAAGGCAAGGCGGCTTCATCCAGCCCGAGCTCATCGCGCTTCTGCTTACGCGGAATCGGAAACAGCAGCTCCGGCGCGTAATCACTACGGTAAGCCGTGGCTCGACCCAGGGGAGAGTTTTCTGGCACAAGTTTTTCGTTCATGACAATTCCGGATCAATACGGGCCAGAGATGGCCCGCCAAGGGAAAACCAGCGGAGCCCGAACCATTCCAGGCAACAGGCTCCACAACCTTATTGCGACCTAAGCCTCACGCCAGTCCGGCCCTTTCAAGGCACGGGAAATTTCATCCAGCGTCGCCCGTGCTTCCTCAAACAGGCTGAACATGGTCACGAAACCATGCACCATGCCCGCATATTCGGAGTACTGCACCGGCACGCCCGCCGCTTGCAGGCGCTCGGCGTAGCGCGCGCCGTCGTCAGCCAGCGGATCACACTCAGCGGTAATCACCAGCGCTGGCGGCAGATTGGCATGACTCGCGGCGAGGGCCGGCGAAGCCCGCCAATCCTGCTTTTCAATGCCACGTGCAAAATACTGATGATGAAACCAGGCCATGGTTTCGCGTTCCAGAAAGTGGCCTGCCCCATAGCGCCGGCCACTCTCGAATTCACTCAGCAGATCGGTGGCAGGATAAATCAGCACCTGCTGACGGATCGCCGGCCCACCGCCATCGCGCGCCTTCAGGGCCAACACCGCAGCCAGATTGCCACCCGCCGAATCCCCCGCTACCACCAGGTGATCGCTATCCAGAGCGAGCCCCTGCGCTTCACGCACCAGCCAGCGCAGTGCAAACCAGGCGTCGTCCACCGCGGCCGGAAACTGGTGCTCGGGCGCCAGGCGATAATCCAGCGCCACTACAGCCATGCCTGTGGCATTGGCCAGGGCGCGGCACCAGGCATCGTAAGCAGCCATATCGCCCAGCGTCCAGCCACCGCCATGCAGCCACAGGATCACCGGCAAACCCGCCTCCAGGCTCGGTCGATACAGGCGTGCCGCCAGCGGACCACCGGCATGCTCACGGCGCATGAGCTGCAGTTCTTCGACCGCAGCAACCGCTTCCGGCTCGCCGCGATAGGCAAACATCAGCTTGTAGAAACTGCGCCGTGCGACCTCGACCGGCAACTCATGCAGGCGCGGCGCATCGATGCGATGCAGCATCGCCAGCCAGGCAGCGGAACGGGGATCGAGAGGCATGGGCAGAACTTCAGCGCGGAAGCCGCGATTTTAGCGTGGCCGCGCCCTCAATCCGGCAAACGGATCGCGGGTCCGGTCAGCCCGGCTACGCCCAAGCGACGCAGCGTACCCGCCTCGGCTTCGGACACCACACGCTCGGCAATCAAGGCGATGTCCAGCCCTTGCGCCACGTCCACCAGAGCCTTCACGAAGCGCTGGTGATCCGGATTGCTGTCGATATCCGCGACGAAGGCTCCATCGAGTTTGAGGTAGTCCAACCCAAGATCCTGCAACCGGGCGCTGACATTGATCTGTCGGCCAAAGTGCTCGATACCGAACTTGCAGCCTGCCACGCGCAGCACCTGCGCCAAGCCACCCAGCACCTCCAGCCCGCCGGCCTCGGTCACGCCACGCTCGGAAAGTTCCACCCACAGCCGCACAGCGTCAGCCCCGGCCTCATGCAGGAGGCTGCGCAGGCCGTCCACAAAACCAGCCTCGGCGAGAGATTGCGGCGCCAGATTGATGGCGATCTCGCCAGCTTCGGCCTGCAGCCGCTCAAGCGCCAGTTCCGCAGTGAGCAGATCGAGGCGCGCCGTGAGGCCCAGGCGCGCAGCAGCCGGCATGAACTGACCTGCCGTGAACTCACGCCCCTCTGCATCCAGCATGCGCAACATCGCCTCGCGATGCATCAGGCGCCCGTCGGCAGCCAGCACAGGAAAGCTCGCCAAACGGAAACCGCGCCGCTCAATAGCGCGGTTCAGGCGCTGCAGCCATTCGTCCTGCGACACGGCCAGCAGCTGGCCGCCCCCTATTCCGCCGGCAGCCGGAACCGGCGCCGTCTCAGCCTGCATCACATAGTTATCGAGGCGTGCCAGAACCTCGCCAAGTTGCTCACCGCGCTGATAAATCGTCCAGCCAATGCTGGCCAGCACACCCTCACCTGGTAGCAGATTGGCACGCAACCGCTCGAAGGCTTCGACCAACGTGGAACTGGCAACGCGCGCCTGAGCCTCATCGAGGCCCGGGCACATAAGGCCGAACTCAGCGCCATTGAGACGTGCCACCAGAGCCTCGATAGCCACGTTCTCGCCCTCCCTGGCCGCATCAGGCGGCGGCAGTGAGGGCAACATTTCGATCAGTGCCCGCGCACAACTCTTGAGCAACTCGTCCGTTTCACGCCGACCGAGGCTACGATTGATCGCCGCCAGGTCACGCAAGCGAACCAGGATCAGCAAACCAGAAGGCTCCGCGCGCTCGTCACTCAGCGCCGCACGCAGACTACCCATGAAGAGCGGGCGGCTGGGCACCCCGGTCAGCGAATCATGGCTTACCTCCTGGCGCAAAGCCTCAATCCGCGCCGCCTGCTCAGCGAACATGGCCTTGACCTTGTCCACCATCTTGTTCATCGCGGCACCCACCACGCGCAGCTCCGGCACATTCGGCAAGGGCTGGATCTCGAACCGACGCTGACCAATAGCCTCGGCCTGCTCAACAATGCCCTTCAAGGGTTTTTGCAGCCAGCGCATCAATACGGCCACGACGGCGCACAGCAACAGGCCGACGATTCCCTGGGTCAGCGCCAGCTTGAGGATGCCGGCCCACAGCTCGCCATAAGCGTAACGCGCACTGGCCCGCACCTCGACGCTCCCCGCCTGGCGCCAGCCGTCCGACACCAGCGCTTCTCCCGGTCGCGCATCGAGCGGCACCAGCGCCACGAACCAAGCCGGCGCCGTCGGCGCTGGCGCACTGGTGCGTCGCTCAGCCAGCACCTTGCCCTGCACATCGCGATACACGATAGATTCAAAGTGGCCCGAATCGAATAGCGCCGTCACCAGCAACTCGCTCATCGCAGCATCCTTGCTCTGCTGTGACATCGACAAGGCCAGCGAGGCCGCGCCATCGCTGGACTGGGCGAAGAGCTGCTGCTCAAGATAATTGCGGGCCGTCAGCACGCTCACCACAAAGCTCACCCCAAGCGCCAGCAACATGGCGCCCAGCACGCTCAACCACAACCGTTTCAGCAAAGACATCCCGTTTCCCTTCTCAAGGCTCGTAGCCTTCAGCCCGCATCTTCGATTTCAAACCCGCCCACAACGAAAGGCGATCCACCGGCGAAGTCGGCCGCGTGGCCCCCCCCATGAACACCCCTTCGCGATTGAAACTGAATACCGGAGCGAGATCAGGCCGGCGCGAAGCGGGGCGAATGTCGGTGATCAGATTATCCAGCACCAGCGGCTCCGCATCTGGAGCGGCATAGTAGCCGAGCACCATGTGCGCCACCTGCACCGGGCTGCCCGACGAGCCCAGCGTAGCCCGCACATAGATCATGCGCAGGCGCTCGGGCGCCACGCCCAGCTCAAGCAGGCTGTGCAGCTTGGCAATCGCGTAATCCTCGCAGTCTCCAGCGCCCTGCCCCAGAAACTCGATCGGCGTAGCCCAGTAGTCCGCCACCCGCCAGACGACAATGTCATCCAGAAAACGGATCCGACGATTGAAGAAATCATTCACCCGGCGCAGCTTGTCGGCCTCTGAAAGATTGCCCGCCCCCTGCAGCATATCGCGCCAATCGCGCAGGCTCTGCTCACCGGCGCTGCCATAGCGCTCGCGCATGCTGACCAGCATGCGATCGAGATCCACCCCCGCCCAGGCAACAACGCCAAGGCTCAGCAGCGCGCACAAGCCGCCCAGCAGCACCGCTCGGCGCCAACGGGCAGAGCAAGTGTGAAATAGTTCTTTATAAGACATATTCCGACACAGATTGCTTCAACAAAAACGACTCCTGAGAAGGGGCAAGGCATAAAATCTAAATCAATAACAAGCCCTGCAAACCATTACCGCACCGGCACGCCCCATGAAAATATTAGCTTTATCCCTGATGCTGATCGGCAGCGTAGCGCAGGCAGCAACGCTTGCCGAAATTACCGAACGCGCCCTGGCCCGCAACCCGGAAGTCCAGATGCGCCTGCACGAATACAACGCGGCAGGTGAAGAGCAACAAGCCGCACGCGGCAGCCTGCGCCCCCGTCTCGATCTGGATGCTTACGCCGGCCGCGAACGCTACGACCCCTCGCCCGGCACCAGCAACTACTTCAACCACCCTGGCGTCGCCATCCAGCTGCGCCAGTTGCTCTTCGATGGCGGCAGTGCCCGTGGCGAAGTGCGTCGCCTAGGTTATACCAAGGCCACCCGCTACTTCGAACTGCTTGCCGCCGCCGATGACATCGGCTTCGAATCGGCGCGCGCTTACCTCGATGTACAGCGTTATCGGCAGCTTTCGCTGCAAGCGCAGGAGAATTGGGGCGCCCACAAAGAAGTTTATGAACAGATCGCCTCGCGCGTGCAGGCCGGCGTCGGCCGCCGAGTCGATCTGGAGCAGGCCTCCGGCCGCCTCGCCCTCGCCCAGTCGAACTGGCTGACAGAGACCAGCAACCTGCACGACGTTAGCGCCCGCTTCCAGCGCATCGTTGGTGAAGCGCCGCCAGTGCTGACCGAAGCACCGGATCTGACAAAAAGCCTGCCGGAAGAAAAGAGCGTTATTTCCGACGCACTGCGCGACAACCCCAGCTTCATGGCCGCCGTCTCCAACCTGCGCGCGGCGCGTGCCCAAACCGATGTCCGCCGCTCCACGCAGAACTCGCCGACCGTTGAATTCCGCGCCTCCACCGGCGTCGAGCGCAACCGCAACGGTTTCTCCGGCAACTACAACGATGCCGCCGCCCAGGTCGTGATGAACTACAACCTGTTCAAGGGTGGATCAGACAGCGCCCGCCTGCGCCAGGCCAATGAGCAGTACTCGGCCGCCGTCGAGATGCGCGAGAAGGCCTGCCGCGAAGTGCGTCAGACCACCACCATCGGCTGGAACAACGTACGCAAGCTGCGCGAACAACTGCGCTATCTGGACCAGCATCTGCTCGCCACCGAGAAGGCTCGCGACGCCTACCGCCAGCAGTTCGACATCGGCCAGCGCACCCTGCTGGATCTGCTCGACACCGAGAACGAACTCTTCCAGGCCCGCCGCGCCTACGCCAATGCCCAGTACGACCTGCGCCTTGCGGAATACCAGGTCCTCACCGCATCCCACCGCCTGTTGCCAGGCCTGGGCCTCGCACCGTCTGCGGCCAGCTTCCCGGAACTGGACGCCGCCGAATCGGAAGACGCCGTCGCCCGTTGCGGCACGGACCTGCCAGCCTACGAACCGCTCGATCTGGCCGCAGCCATGGCCGCCCGTCCAACTCCCGCCAAGGCACCACTCCCAGCCCCAAGCCCCGCGCCCGTGCCAGCCACCATCCAGGCCCAGTGCGAATTCGCCGTGCAGGACTGGGCCGCCGCCTGGTCGGCCAAGGACCTCAAGAAATACATGGGCTACTACTCGAACAACTTCGAGCCGCTGACCCGTGCCGACCGCGAAGACTGGCGCCGCTTCCGCGCCGAGCGCCTGGACAAGGAAAACATCTCGGTCGAACCGCGCAACCTCAGCGTGAAGCAGCTCACGGCCGACACTTGCGAAGCCAACTTCCGCCAGCGCTATCGCTCCAGCGACTTCAACGACGACGTCGACAAGCGCCTGGTGCTGAAGAAAGAAGCCAATGCCTGGCGCATCATCCAGGAAATCGCACCGAAGAAATCCAGCGCGAACTGACTGAACGGCAAGGCAAAACAAAGGGCGCCCTCGGGCGCTCTTCGTTTTGGTGCTGAGGGTGACGGCTTACGGCCATGAACGGACCTCCAGATTCGCCGCTACAAAGCAGTCGTTCGTTGCTCCCGGACTGTAATCTGCGGAGTGAGGTTTTTCACGATTCTGTTAATGCATGTTCACATGCACAGTAAAATCATGAAAAGCGAGTCTGGAAGCCATTCTTCGCTGGTCGGTCGCGCCATGACAGGGATCACGTGCCGATGATGAACAGTAAACCTGTCGCCCTTATCAAGTTAGACGGCACCTTTCAAAACCCTCAGCGCGCATTCACGTAACGATGGACGCACCTAAACTGCATCCCATTCTGGATAGACCATACGAGTACGATCTCGGCGATTTCCGGTATCACATCGACAGAGAAGACCCAGGCGCATCCTTCATTGAAATGACACTGTGCAAGAACAGTGATTCACTCAGGCTGCGTTTCTGGCAACCCATCAACCTAAAAATTGAAGAAGGGTTTCCTCAAGCAACGAGAGGGATGGTCTTTTACGATCGTACCGCTGACGGATTGGAAGACATCAAAGTCGAAGTGGCAGACTTTGAAAGTTCGTGGGGCGCCATTACGTTCTGTGCCCGTAGCGTAGAGAAAATCGGTTAGTCATAATGAGCCAGCCGTCGAACACTACAGTCGAGAGGGACAGCCAACATGCTGCGCTTGTCGGTACCCTTCGCGGCTTCGCCGCTACGGCGGCCTCTCACGTCAAACGTTAGTCATGCAGAACATGACCGTTTTGCCACTCGTCGATGCCATCTTCGCCATAACCAGCGCGCCGGAGAATGCGGTGATCTGCACGCGAGAGCCATTCAGCTGGGGAGCAGAGTCCGTGATTGCTCAATACACCGAAGACTTTCGTGTTCCCAAAGACGTTCAACTAAAGGGCTTCAAGTATTTCCTGGGGAAGGAGGACGTGGTTGATCTCCTTGACAAAATTGCCGCGAAGCGCGCATCAAGAGAAACTCAGGCCGAGTTTGTCGCGCACTATGCGATGTTCGACGCATATCCGTACTGGTTCGATGATCTGCAAGAACGCTAGTTACGCTGGCGCGCTGCCGGCTAACAGGTCGTTTGACGCGGACGCGCACCGACGTTGGACAGCAAATGAATAATCAAGCTTGCCTGTTTGCTGATCATCACAACAGCAAGTAGCCTGGATGAAGGCAAAGCCGGAATCCGGGGCTTTTCCTCGCCGGCACGACCGGCCCCATACGGACAGGTATGGCGGATCACTGACCCGCCCTGACAACCCGTTCGCTCTGGCAGGACTCACCATTCCGCGCGGGTTACGGCTGCGCCTAACCCGCCCTACGCCTGAATGCCCGCCCTTCATTCTCCCGATCGAGTACAAGGGTTCGATTCCTGCCCATAACAAGAAAGGCGCCTCACGGCGCCTTTGTCTTGTGCAGTACTGCCGGCGCTCAGCCGCCGGTGCCACCCACCGTCAGACCGTCGATACGCAGAGTGGGTTGACCAACGCCGACCGGCACACTCTGGCCTTCCTTACCACAGGTGCCCACGCCGGGGTCCAGCGCCAGATCGTTGCCGATCATGGACACGCGGGTCAGCGCGTCCGGGCCATTGCCGATCAGCGTCGCCCCCTTCACCGGCTGGGTGATCTTGCCGTTTTCGATCAGGTAGGCCTCGGCCGTGGAGAACACGAATTTGCCGCTGGTGATGTCGACCTGGCCGCCCCCGAAGTTGGCCGCGTAGAGGCCCTTCTTGACCGAGGCGATGATCTCGGCCGGATCCTTGTCGCCGGCCTGCATCAGGGTGTTGGTCATGCGCGGCATCGGCAGGTGGGCGAAGGATTCGCGGCGGCCGTTGCCAGTGGGCGCAACGCCCATCAGGCCTGCGTTGTGCATATCCTGCATGTAGCCGACGAGGATGCCGTCTTCGATCAGGGTGGTGCAGCGCGTGGGATTGCCTTCGTCGTCCACCGTCAGCGAGCCGCGGCGCCCAGTGAGGGTGCCGTCATCGACTACGGTGACGCCCTTGGCGGCGACACGCTGGCCGATGCGGCCAGCGAAGGCGGAGCTGCCCTTGCGGTTGAAGTCGCCCTCAAGACCGTGGCCGATAGCCTCATGCAGCAGGATGCCGGGCCAGCCAGAGCCTAGCACCACCGTCATGCTGCCGGCCGGGGCGGGCTTGGCGGAGAGATTCACGCTGGCCTGATGCACCGCACGGCGGGCGTAGTCGCGCAGCACTTCGTCGGTAAACAACGCGTAGTCCGCACGACCACCGCCTCCTGAGGAGCCCTGCTCGCGGCGGCCGCCGTCTTCGAGGATCACGGTCAGCGACAGGCGCACCAGCGGGCGCACGTCAGCCGCCAGGTGGCCGTCGCTGCGGGCGACCAGCACCACGTCCCAGCTTGAGGCGAGGTAGGCCATGGCCTGCACGACGCGCGGATCTTCGGCTCGGGCGTATTGCTCGAGGCGCTCGAGCAGCGCGATCTTGGCGGCATCCGGCAGCGAGGGCAGCGGGTCGACTGCGGCGTAGAGCGGCGCCGGCAGGCCGGGCGAGCGCACGCGGGTCTTGCGGCTCTGGCCCTGAGCGCCGATGGCGCGCACGGTTTTGGCGGCCTCACCGAGGGCAGACAGGCTGATGTCGTCTGAATAGGCGAAGGCGGTCTTGTCGCCAGCGATGGCGCGTACTCCAACGCCTTGCTCGATATTGAAGCTGCCTGCCTTGACGATGCCTTCTTCGAGACTCCAGCTCTCAGCACGCTGGTACTGGAAGTAGAGATCAGCGAACTGCACGTCGTGGCTCAGGATCTGGCCGAGGCTGCGATCGAGCGAGGCGGTGGTGAGGCCGTAGGGCGTGAGAAGGAGTTCGGCGGCGATATCCAGCGCGGGGTTTGCTGCGGGGTGACTCATGCGGGAAGCGTTCCAGGTTCGGTTGAGGCGGATTCTTTGAAAATGCGGTGCTGCAGGGCCGGCAGGCTCTCGCGCACGGCGGCGATACGCTTGGGGTCGATCTCCCCCACGACCACGCCGGGGCCGCTCGCGAGGGCCGATACTATCTCGCCCCAGGGATCGATCAGCATGCTGTGGCCGAAGGTGCGACGGCCCGAAGGATGTTCGCCGCCCTGCCCCGAGGCCAGCACATAGCACTGGTTCTCGATGGCTCTTGCTCTGAGCAGGATTTCCCAGTGTGCCCGCCCCGTGGTTTCGGTGAAGGCGGCAGGCACCACGATGAGGTTCGGACTGCCCATGCGGCGATAAAGTTCAGGGAAGCGCAGGTCGTAGCACACCGAGAGGCCGACCCGGCCGCAGGGTGCTTCGAAGCTCACGATCTCGCGGCCGGCTTCGATAGTGCGGGATTCGTCGTAATGCTCGGCGCCACGCGTGAAGCCGAAGAGGTGGATCTTGTCGTAGCGCGCCACGCACGCGCCCTGCGGGTCGAACACCAGGCTGCTGTTGAGTACGTGCTCAGCATCTGCGGCCTGCAGCGGCAGGGTGCCGCCGATCAGCCACAAGCCATGGCGCCTGGCTTCGGCCGCGAGAAAGCGCTGAATCGGCCCCTCGCCAAAGTTTTCGCGGATGCCGATCTTGGCCTGTTCATCGGCATGGATCAGCGGGAAATACTCGGGCAGCAGCGCGAGCTGTGCCCCCTGTGCAGCCGCCTCAGCGATCAGGCGGGCAGCTTCAGTCAGGTTGGCGGCCACGTCCGGCCCGGAAATCATCTGCACGGCGGCAACACGCATGGCGGATGGCATCATTTATCTCCCTCCTCGGCGGATGAAACTCCGGACTGGACGCCGGATTGCACGGCGGCCTTCAGGGTACTGATCTTGTCGACCCGGGGCTCGGCCCACGGGCCACGCACCTGGTATTCGTAGCTGAACATTTTCTCGACCGGGTCCAGCAGGATTTTCTGAGCCACATAGGTGGCCGCGCCAATCAGCGGGTTGAACACGCCCACAGCCAGGGCGCCTCCCACGGCCACCGTTTCCGACAGGGTCGGCTGCACCATCACCTGCAGATCGTGCTGCTCGCGGCCCAGATCGGTATTGCCGGTGATGAAGACGCGGGCCGCCGGGCCACGCACTTCGAGATCGTTGGTATGCAGCACGCCGGCGGCCACGCTCATCTCGCCGCTGATGCGATCGAAGGCGAAGCCTTGGGCATAGATGTCGCTGAAATCGAGGGTCAGGCGGCGCGGCAGGGACTGCAGGCTCATGATCCCGAGCAGGCGGCCGGCGCCGGGGTCCATCTGGCGGAAGCGGCCCTTGCGGGCCTCAAGCTTGAGGCTGCCGGACAGGCTCGGATAGTCGATCGCAGTGGGCGCGCCACGCCATTCCGCCTTGCCTTCGAAGTCGACCGTACCCTTGTCGACCATGCCGGCAAAGCCCAGGCGCGCGAGCATCGCGCCGGCATCCTCGCTATGCAGGCTGAAGTCCAGATGGGTGCCCGGCTTCAGACCGACGCGCTGCCAGTGGCCACTGCCGGTGAATTCGAGATCAGGCGTTTTGAGGCTGACCTGCTCGAGCTTCCAGAGCTGGCCATCATTCACCGCACGCAGTTTGAGCTGGCCGAAATCGATGTTGCGGGTACTGAAGTGCTCGGCCTCCACATCCAGTGCCGGCAACTGGCGGCCACTGGTGGACTCGGCGACATCCACCACGCTGGCTATCTCGGCTACGCCGGCCGGGTGTTGCAGGTTCAGGCGCTTGAGACGGGCACGCAGATTACCGGCACCCAGCTCGCCCCAGCTCAGCTCGCCGGCCATGTCCGGCCCGTCGAGCTGCAGGCTCCAGTCATTGCCACGACGCAAGGCTTTGCCCTGCTGATCTCGGAAACGGTAGCCCCCCACGCGCAGCTCGCCCACCCGGAAAGCTGCAGCCACCTGAGACTGACCACCGCTGCCCGAGGCAAAGCCCGTCATGAACTCGTCGACCACCGGGATCCAGGGATTGACGTCCACCTGAGGCGCCACACCGGAGAAACGCCAGCCCTGCATCGGCAGCGTGGCGGTTTCGCCAACGGCCAGCGCGCCCGAGGTGAACTGGCAGGGCGTATCACCGCAGCGCTCGCTCCAGGCCACGTCGAGACGCTTGTCGAGGCGCACACGCCAGATCTGGTTTTGCCCGCCCAAGGTCTCGCGCTTTTCCTGACGCAGAGAAAAGTTCAGCGGCCAGGCCTCGCTGGCGGGTTTGGCAAAGGGCGCCGGCAAGCTGGAGCTGATGCCGATCAGGCTGGTGTCCGCACTCAGATCGAGCAGGCCGTGGCGCACCCGGATCACCAAGGCTACTGGAGTTTCACCACCAAGGTGACGCCAGGCCGGGTTGCGTACCAGCTGGTCCAGCCCGCTCGCAGTCATGCTGCCCTGGGCATCGAAGCGGAGGTTGCCGTCCGCTTCGGTCACGCCGGTGGCGCGCACACGCCGCCCCAGGAACATGGCCCCTGCTGCCGGCAGGCTGATGCCCTTCTCGGTAAAACCCAGCGTGGCGCTGGCTTCGGTGAATTCAGGCAAGGCCGGGATCAGTTGCAGGCTCGGCGCCTGGAAACGGTAATCGCCGCGCACTCGGGTGTGGATGGATTCATGCAGCGGGATTTCAATGTGCAGGTTGAGTTCGCCATTCCCGCTGGCGCGCACATTGCGCGTGAAACTGCCGACCAGATTGGCCAGCAGGTGGCTGCCATTCACGTAGCGCAGGAAATCGGAGTTGGGGCCGCTGGCCTTGCCATCCACGGTGAGCACCTGTTTGCCCTGGTCCATCAGATCCGGAATCTCGACCTTCACGCCGCGCGCGGTGGCCGCGCCGTAGCGGCCGCTATCGGCCCGGATGGTCATGCGCTGGCGATCGAGCAGGAAGCTGCCTTGCAAGGCATTCATGCCGGGCCAGCCGGAGTAGAACTCGCTGATCATCGCGTCGCGCAGGCCGGCTTCGAGCTTGAACACGCCGGGCGCGTGATTGAAGGGGAACTGATTCAGTTCACCCGTGAGCTGGAAGGCCAGATTCTCGCCGCGCCCACCCTGCAGATAGCTGCGCAGCCAATCCACGGCCTGCACCGGCGCCACCGCCGGAATGTAGCGCCACACCGCATCGAGCCTGGCCGCCGGGGCGCGCGCGCGGACATCCAGATAGCCCGGCCCACTGGCCCGCGCCTGCCAGTAACCGGAGGCCTCGGCCTGCACATCCGGATTGCTGGCCTGCAGCCGGTCCAGCCGCACGGTGAGACGCTGGACCTTGTCCTGCGGCGCTGGCTCATAGCCCCAACGCCCCTTGAGTTCGGCCTGATCCAGCACCATGAAGGGCTCATGCATGATGTGCGGCAGATAGAGGCCACCCTGCTTGAAACCGAGGCGGAACTCGCCGCTGCGCTCGCTGCCGCTGAGCTGGCCCGAAAGCCCCTTGAAGCCGGGAATATGCCCCACCGGATGGAGGTGCAGATCAGCAAAACGAGCCGCCAGGGTGAAATGCTCCACCGGTTTGGCCGCACTGCCCTCCCAACTGAGTTTCACATCTTCGATGCGCCCGGAAGGATCGGCCAGCACCAGCTGTCGGCGCTGCTCTTCAGGCAGCGGCAGGAAGCTTGCGAGCTGGGCCAGCACCTTCACATCCTGGGCACTGGTGGCAAATTCGCCGCGCGCCTCGCGCCCGGCCCGGGCCGGCACGTAACGCAGGCTCAGCGTGGTCGGGCCCACCTGCAGGCCGTCCTGCGCGGCGAGGCTCAGGCGCTCGGCAGCCAGATCGATACCGCCGTCACGACGGCTCAGGCGCACCCGCCCCTGCAGGGCATGCAGGTCCAGCTGCGGAATATCCTTGCCGAAGCGCAGCGACACCTCGGCCAGCGCCACATCGGCCGTCAGGCCGGTGAGCTGGAGGGCATCGAAGCTGGCCCAGGCACGCAGCCCGCCGCGTCCGCGGGTCAGACCCAGCGGGTAATCCACCCATTGCTGCCAGACCGCCAGATCCGCCTCGTCGAGCGAGGTGTAAACCGTGCCGCGCCAGTCTTCGAGCTCAGCGAAACTGCGTCCGCGCAGATCACCACGCAGATCCAGATTGGCCGAATAGGCCGCAGGCGGGCTCGCCTGCAGTGCGAAACGGTGACGCCGGCCGCTGTTTTCGAGGCGCAGACTGACCTTGTCCAGGGTCAGCGGCGGGGCCGAGCGCTGGGCATCGGCCCAGGTCAGGCGTGCATCGCGGATCAGGATCTGATCCTGCTGCAACACGAAATCAGCCGCACCGGAACCCTCGCCACCGGTATTCATCGCCAAGCCGGCCACGAACAGACGGCCATCGGCCTCGCGACGCACGGCCAACTCCGGTCGGATGATCTCGAGGCGATGCAGACGCAGGCCAAAATGCCACAGGGAGGACCAGGCCACCGCGGCATTCACTGCAGGCAACTCCAGCGCCGGGCGACCGGCCTGGTCCAGCACCTGCACATTGCGGATCGCGAGCTCCGGGCGCAGACCATCCCAGTTTGCCTCCAGCTGCTCGATGCGCACCGGCAAGCCGATGGCCTGGCTCAGCGCCTGTTCGATCTCCACGCGGTGCGCGGCAATCTGCGGCGCGCCAAGATAGCGCAGCAAGAGCAGAGCCACGCCGAGCACGAAGAAGCTCAGCAGCAGCAGCGTGCGCAACAGCTTAGGCAGCATCAGGGGCAGACGCAGCCAAGCCTGCCAACGGGAGCGGGCACGCGTGCACAGCGAATCAGGAGGGGTGCCGGTCGGCTCAAGCATTCAGGCTGGACGTCGCCACTGCGGTGGCGGCATGATGGGAGGGCGATTTTATCAGGGCCGGACCTGCTGCCGCCCTTTATTCCGCCGTAGATCACAGAGTCTGACAACCGTCCGTCGCGTTTCCACCATGACCGATACCACTGCCCTGATCAGCCGCGCCTGTGCCCACAGCCGCCACCTCGAACGCCAGCTCGCAGCCCGCCCCTGGCTGACCGAGCGCCTCGGGACGAGTCTTGCTGCATCACTCACGCGCGCCGACATGGAAGCCTTCCTGGCTGAAAGCCCGCTCGACGAGACGAATCTGGCCCCGCGCCTGCGCGCCCTCAAGAGCTGGGTGGCGGCGCACGCCATGGTGCGCGATCTGGCCGGGCTGGCGCCGCTGGAGGAAGTCACCGCGGCCATGACCAACATCGCCGAGGCCGCCATCGTCACCGCCCAGCGCGTGCTCACGGCCCAGCTCACGACCCGCTTTGGCACACCACGCAATGCCGCCGGCGAAGCCCAGGCGCTGATCGTGATCGGCATGGGCAAACTCGGTGGCGGCGAGCTGAATGTGTCCTCCGATATCGATCTGATCTTTGCCTACCCCGAAGACGGCGAAACCGACGGCGCACGCAGCATCAGCAACTTCGATTTCTTCACCCGCCTGGGTCGCGCGCTGATCGGCGCGATCTCCGAGCTCACCGGCGATGGCTATGTGTTCCGCGTCGACATGCGCCTGCGCCCGAACGGCGATTCCGGCCCGCTGGTGGCCTGCTTCGAGATGCTGGAGAACTACTTCATCACCCAGGGCCGTGAATGGGAGCGCTACGCCTGGATCAAGGCGCGCCCGCTGACCGGCACACGCCACGACGAGCTGAAGAACATCGCCCGCCCCTTCATCTTCCGCAAGTATCTCGACTTCGGCGCCATCAACGCCATGCGCGAACTGCATGCGCAGATCCGCCGCGAAGTGGCCCGCCGCGAGATGGCGGACAACGTCAAGCTCGGCCCCGGTGGCATCCGCGAAATCGAATTCCTGGCCCAGGTCTTCCAGCTGATCCGCGGCGGCGGTGATCACGGCCTGCAGATCCGCCCGACCCTCAAGGTGCTGCGCGCGCTGGTCCATCGCGGTCAGCTCGAAGCCGAAACCGAAGCCCTGCTGGCCGCCGCCTACGATTTCCTGCGCCGCCTCGAACACCGCATCCAGTATCTGGAAGACGCCCAGACCCATACCATCCCGGGCAACGCCGAAGACCGCCTGCGCCTGGCCCGAGCCATGAACTGCGACGATTACGAGGGCCTCATCGCAGCACTCAATGTGCACCGCCACATCGTGGGCAAGCACTTCACCGAAGTCTTTGGCGACCCGGTGGCGCAAGATCATCGCCTCGACCCGATCTGGCAAGGCGCCTGTGAAGCCGGGCCGACCGGCGACTGCCTCGGCGAACTGGGCTACCGCAAGCCGCTCGAATCCTCCGCCCGCCTGCAGGAGTTCCGCAACAGCGCCCGCCTGCGCAGCATGGGAGACGAAGCCCGCCACCGCCTGGATGCGCTGATGCCGCGCATCCTCGAGCTCGCCGCAGCACGCCCCGATCCCGATCAGACCCTCGCCCGCATGATCGAGCTGCTCGAAGCGATCTGCCGCCGCTCGGCCTACCTCGCCCTTCTGCAGCAATACCCACAGGCCATGGCGCGGGTGGTGGAACTGGTCTCCGCTTCCAGCTGGGCCGCCACCTACGTGACGCGCCATCCGCTGCTGCTCGACGAGTTGCTGGATAACCGCAGCCTCACCGAGGAGCCGGACTGGTCCCACTTCGCCACCGCCCTGCACGAGGCCATGGAGCGCCTCGGCGACGATGTGGAGCGCCAGATGGACGTGATGCGCGAGCAGCACCATGCCCAGGTCTTCCGCCTGCTCAACCGGGATCTTGCCGGCCAGCTCAGCGTGGAGCGCCTCTCCGATCACCTCTCGGCCGCCGCGGATACGGTGCTGACCGAAACCCTCAGCCTGAACTGGAAGCGCGCCCGCCGCCACGCCGATGAACACCGCTTCGGCATCCTTGGCTACGGCAAGCTCGGCGGCAAAGAACTCGGCTATGCCTCAGACCTCGATCTGGTCTATGTGCATGACGACCCAAACACCGACTGCCAGCCGGTCTACGCCCGCCTCGCTCAACGCATCAACACCTGGCTCGACAGTCGCACCGCCGCCGGCCACCTCTTCGAGATCGACACGCGCCTGCGCCCGAACGGCGAATCCGGTCTTCTGGTGGTCTCCCTGGAAGGCTTCGCCCAATACCTGCGCAATGACGCCTGGGTATGGGAGCTGCAGGCCCTGACGCGCGCCCGCTTCTGCGCCGGCCACCCGGCCGTAGGCGCCCAGTTCGAAACCCTGCGCACCAGCCTGCTGGCCCAACAACGCGACATCACCAAGCTGCGCGAAGAGGTGCTGGGCATGCGCCGCAAGATGCGCGAATCCTTTGCCAACAAGGGGCCGGGCTTCGAGCTCAAGCATGACGCAGGCGGCTTGATCGACGTGGAATTCATCGTCCAGTATCTGGTGCTGGCCTATTCCCACGCCCATCCCGAACTCACCGAAAACAAGGGCAATATCGCCCTGCTGGGCCGCGCGGCCAATGCCGGCCTGATTCCGGCAGCGCTGGCCGAAGCCAGTGCCAACAGCTATCGCGCCCTGCGCCACGCCCAGCATGGCCTGCGTCTGAACCAGTACAAGAGCCGCGTACCCGACGACAGCCTGGACCACTGGCGCACGCCAGTACAGGCCTTGTGGCAGAGCGTGTTTGGCGAATAGCAGCGAGGCACCTGCATCGCCCGGCTTGGGCGCTGATGGCAAAACCCACCGCATGAAAAAGCCGCCCGGCGCAACACGCGGGGCGGCTCAGCTTGGAAGTACTCGGAGCGGGATCAGTAAGCCGTCACATCTGCCGGACTCAGATCGCAATAGGCGGTGTTGAAGAACTCGCCGTTATTGGTCTGGGCCTCGCCCGGCTGCACGCCCACGGCCTGCACGCACACCTTGGGGCTGCCCTTGACGTAGTTCTTGATCTTCAGGTTACGCACCGTAGCCTTGTCGCCGTAGTTGTAGTTCAAGCGGATGGCATAGGCCTGGACGTTCTTGGCTGAATCCCAGATGCGGCCGGTGATGTTCACACGATCGATATCCAGTTTGCGCGGGCCACCGTTGTCCGAGCAATTGCCGCAGGACATCCAGAAACGGCCGATATCGCCATAGGTGTTGAAATCCCGCACCTTGACCGTGCTGCCCTTGCCGTTGTGCTGGAACACTTTGTCCGACGCATGGCTGGCCGAGCCCCCCACCACACTCATGACTTTGCCCGAGCCACCGAGCATGGTGGCCGCGTCTTCACAAACGTCTTCCCAATGCACGTTCTCGAGCGTGCAATTGCCCTTGCAATGCACGCCATCCGAACCATTGAGGCCGCCGTGGATGATCACGTTCTTGAGCACCGCGCCATCTTCGAGCAGGAACACCGGCTTCTGCCCTTCGTCATCACAGCTGGCGGCCTGGGCGCTAATGCCGATGCGCTGGAAGCCGTAGTCCTTGGTGGTATTGGCCGGAATGGTGACCGTCGTGGGATTGATCACAGTGCCAGTGGCCGCCGGGATACCGGCAGTCGAAGAGGCGGCTTTTGACGAAGCGGCGACGCTGGATGCAGCCTTAGAAGAGGCCGCAGCACTGGAAGCAGCCTTGGAAGATGCTGCCGCGCTGGCTGCAGCGGATGAAGCAGCTATGCTGGAAGCCGCCGACGTGCTGCCAGCATACGAGCACCAGGCCGAGGTGGTGTAGCTATTGCTCGGGAACGCCGAGCCGATGCAGGCAAAGCTGTCCGTCTTGGTGGCGTAAACAAAGCTGCCGGACTTGCCGAGAGCCACCGAGCGGCTGCCCGTCATCGTGCAGATCGCCCCGGTGTTCTGCGCACATTTGGTGTAGCCGGTCGGTGCATCCGAAGCGGCATGGACGCTGACGGCCGCCAGCGCCAGCAAGGCGCCGGTAATGAAACGGAATTTCATGTCTTGTCTCCTGCCAGGCTATGTTGTGGCCATCACCGGTCCTGGCTCCCGGCAATGTGTCTCTAGCACTGAAGTAATAAGTTCAGTGGCGTGAAATATGTTCTGACGCCCTGTCCAAGTCAAGTCGCAGAGCAGCAGGCTCGGCCACCCACAAGCAGCGCAAGACCCGTTGCGTACGAGTGGGAGGTTTCCGGGCAGCCCGCTCAGGCCCGGAATAGTCTGCAGCAGGGGCGCCTGACCCAAAGTGCGCATCCCCACCCCAACCAGGAGAACACCATGAAAACCAGGCATCTCACCGCATCGCTACTCCTCTCGGCCCTGCTCGCCGCCTGTGCGATGCAGCCGCCAGCCCCGGCCAAACTCACTGACGGCACCCTCACCGGCAACGGCGGCATGACGCTCTACACCTTCGACCGCGATACAGCAGGCAACGGCAAGAGCGCCTGTAACGGCCCCTGCGCAACAAACTGGCCGCCGCTCTACGTGGCCGAGGGCGAAGCCCCGAGTGGGGACTACAGCATCGTCACGCGCGACGACGGCAAGAAGCAGTGGGCCTTCAAGGGCAAGCCGCTGTACTACTGGATCAAGGATCAGAAACCGGGCGACCGCACGGGAGACGGCGTGAACAACACCTGGCACCTCGCCAAGCCCTGAAGACCGCAGAAGGATGCGCCAGACACACGCGGGTCTGGCGCCGGCCTCTAAGCCCCTAGCTCCCACGGCACCGGCCGGATTCACGAATGGCTGCTGAAGCAAGCCTTGAATCGAACACCAGCCCTTACCCTCTGCTATGGCAGTCGCTTGCCCAGAACATGGGAGCGAACCGAATAGCCAAGTTCTTCATAGAGGGCCATCGCTCTCTCGTTGAAGGACCAGACCTGCAGACGCATGTCCGCGGCTCCACGTCTCGCCGCCCACTCTTCGGCCAGAGCAACCAGAGCCCGGCCAACGCCCTTGCCTCGGTGCCCTGCGGCGACACCGACAGAGCCAATCCGACCGTAGGTGACGGGCTGCATGAGCGAGCCTGTTTCACTGACAAGGCCGAAAGCGATGAATCCGATGATCCACGCATTCTCCTCCGCAACAAAAATAGCGGAATCCGGAGAAGCAAGGCGCTTCGCCCAGGCGTCTTGAACTCAGGTCCGTGACGGAGGCTTCGCGGTGAGAAATCACGGTGACGCCCAGACCCAGGCATGGCGCCCGGCACCATGCGTCCCGAGCGCTCCTGCAAGGCGAATACTTAAGACCGAACAGATCAAGATGCACCTATGCAGAAGAAGGCGCTCCGCCTGTGGGTTTGCCTTGGTTCATTTTCGCAATCTGGCGATCGTGCCAGCCCGCGAACAAGAGCATCGCGGTGCTGGCACCGATCAACGCCATGCACATATCCCACTGCGTATCCCACTGGTCGCCCTGGGTGCCAAGAAACTCGTCAGCCCCCTGCCCGAGCAGCAGTGCCGCCCACCATTCGACCAACTCGTAACAGGCACTCACGGCCAGCGCTACGCAGATGCACAGGAAGGCAGCCATCCGCCGGCCGCGCACCCAGGCGCCGCGTAGCAGGATTTCACGCGCCACCATCGCCGGCACAAAGCCCTGCATGAAGTGGCCGAGACGATCATAGGGGTTGCGCGCAAAGCCCAGCCAGTCCTGCAGCCAGAAGCCCATCGGCACCCGGGCATAGGTATAGGCCCCGCCATAGATCAGGACGAGGCAATGCAAGGCAATGAGGATGTAGAGCAAATCCGTGAGCGGATAGCGCTGGCGGCTGGCCACCAGCACAGCTACTGCAATCACCGCAGGCACGACTTCCATGACCCAGGTGATGCGATCGAAGGGAGCGATACCGGACACGATCAAGGCCAGGACGACCAGGACAGCAAGGCTGCGCGGCAGGGCTTCGGACGAGGTGGCGGACATGGCGAACTCCGGCATGGGCAAGGCGCCAGTGTAGCGCAGCGCCCACCCGGCTATGGCGCAGGCATGCCGGGGAGACCTGCCCGGATCGGATTCAAGGCGCCCTGGAGCCAAGCCCGGGAGGGCCTTTGGCTGCGCGGCAACGCGCGGATTTCAGCAGCGGAAGCGTGCGACAGTCTCCGTCAGGCCGCGAGCGAGATGCTCCAGTTCGCCTGCAGCCTCGCGCCCACGCTCTACGGCAGAGGAACTTACCGCGCTACTCTGGCTGATCTGCTCCACACGCTGGGCAATCTCGGTAGAGGCGCTGGTTTGCTGGCGCGCCACTTCACTCAGCTCACGCAAATTCTCCAGCGAGCGATGGGCACCTTCATCAAGCTGGCGCAGTGGGTCGCGCAGGCTTTCAACTTCGCTCACGCCGCTTTCCACCTGCTGCCGTGCCACACCCATTTCACCCGCCGCTTCCCGCGCCTGGCGTTGTACCTGCTCGATCATTCGCTGGATCTGGGAGGTGGCCGTAGCGGTTTTTTCGGCCAGCTTGCGCACCTCATCAGCGACCACGGCAAAGCCACGCCCACCCTCGCCGGCACGCGCAGCTTCAATTGCAGCATTAAGGGCCAGCAGGTTGGTCTGGTCCGCAATCTCGTGGATCACGTTGGCAAAACCGCTGATCTCTTCGGCGCTGCTGACGAGAGCCGTCATGGAGTTGGCGGTGCCATCCACGGTGCTCACGATGTGGCGCACCTCTTCTGCGGCGTGAAGCACAAGGTCGCGTCCACAGGTGGCCGTCTGCGAGGTTTCGTGTGCAACCTGCACCACAGCCTCGGTGCGCTCGGCAGCACTCCACACACTTTCGGTGAGACCACTCACCATCTGCGAAATACCTGCCAGGGAAGTGCTCTGCTGGCTGACTGTTTCAGCCACACCACTGGCCACACCGCTCATGGTGTGGGCGGCTTCCTCTACATTGCGCACACTGGCCTGCACCTCACCTATCACGATGCGCAAGCCCTCCTGCATGCGCGCCAGCGCCATCAGCAACTGGCCCACCTCGTCGGCGGACTGCGGTGCGATCCGCTCGGTCAGATCACCGTCGGCCACCCGGCCGGCTACGCGCACGGCATCAGCCATCGGGATGGCTATCCGGCGTGCCATGAAGAAGCTGGTGACGATGGAAAGCAACAGGGACGCGACCAGAATCGCCGCCGTCATCAGGAGTGCCTGGCGGGCATCCGCTTCGGCAGACTCATAACGCTCACGAGCCGCATCGGTCTGGCTCTCGATGGCCTGACTCATCGCCCGGACGATCTCGCGGAACACGTCGTCAGCGGTCTGCATGCCCGAGCGGCCCATGTTGGGGTCCACGGTCGCCATATCCAGCGCCGTACTCACGGCCTTGCGATAACGCGCCAGACCGCTGGCCACCTCGCCCAGCACGGCACGTTCGGCTTCCCCGATATCGTTTGCAGTGCGGATGGCCTGGACCTGGGAGTCAGTCCGGACGATGGCCGCATCGATGGCCGCGGTACGCGCCGCCACCTTTTCGGAGGCCAGACCATCCAGCGCCGTGAACAGGCTGTAGGCCTCGGCATGAGCCTGCAGGAGGCCGTTTTCCAGCCCCTTGAGGAGAAGCACATAGTTGAAGCGTTGTTCGAACAGCTCGCGCAGGGCGGCTCCCATTGCGTTGATCGAAATGACACTGCTGGCCCCGAGGAGCAGCATGAGCAGCGCGCACAAGAGCGGTGCAGCGAGCATCCGGTGAATGATCCGCATGAAGCGCTCCCGGTGGGTATCAGGCTAGCGGGCCCGGCAGAAGCCGGCCCCTTCACGCAGGCTCAGCGCTTGTACACGCCGGCACAGACAATGTCCTCGCCGGAGCGCTCGCAATACGCTTGCTTGGGCAAAACCTTTTTGCTGACCGGATCGGTGAATTTGTAGTCCTGCCAGAACTTGCCTTTGCTTTTGGCAAGATCGACACGCTCGCGCACAAACAGCTTGCCGTCCGGATCCTTGAAATCGATCAGCTCCTTGCCGACCATCTTGTCGTTCTGGCCATGGGCCAGCACCTTTCCGGTAGTGTCATACACCACCGGATAAAGATCACGATCAATCCATTTCGGGGCTTTGGCCGTGATCTCGCTCAGCGTCGCCGCGCGGTTGGACTTGAGCGCCGCAACGGCCTTGACCACCATGCTTTCAGCCTCTTTGGCAGAAGCAAACTCATCCGCTGCGTGGGCACTACCGAACGCGGCCAGCCAGGCCACGCACAGGAAGGGAACTGTTTTCATTTTGCCTCCGGGAATCAAGCAGGCCCCACTTGGCCGCTCTCCTAATTAATAACGTCGCCAGCGGCACGGCTTTGAGGCGCACAAAGAGGCAGCCTCTGCAGCTTCATGCACCCGAGTGGCTCAGGCCAACTCCAGGATGCGCCGGGCAATATCGGGCAGCGCCAGTTGCTCCTGCACGCCGCCCAGGCGCATGGCCTCCTTGGGCATGCCGTAGACCACGCAGCTGGCTTCATCCTGCCCCAACGTGAGTGCGCCGGCGTCGTGCATTTCCTTGAGGCCGCGCGCGCCATCATCGCCCATACCGGTCATGATCACGCCCAGCGCACTGCTCCCCGCGAGCTTTGCCACCGAACGAAAGAGCACGTCCACCGAGGGTTTGTGGCGATTCACGAGCGGGCCGTCAGCCACCTCCACGGCCCAACCGCTGGCCACACGCACCAATTGCATGTGGCTGCCACCCGGCGCAATCAAGGCGCGCCCCGGCAGCACCCGATCGCCATCCTGTGCCTCACGGATCTCGGGAATACAGAAGCTGTCGAGGCGTTCGGCAAAGGCAGCGGTGAACTTCTCCGGCATGTGCTGCACGATCACCAGCGGCGGGCAATCGGCGGGCATCTGGCGCAGCACGTTCTCCAGCGCCACAGTGCCGCCCGTGGAGGTACCGATGGCCACCATGCGGGCGCCCGCACGGGGGGCACGCGCAACAACGTGCTCCGCACTTCGCGCTTCAGGCAGCGCCGATGAAGCGCCGAATGCCGCCTGCAGGCCACGCAGGTTGGCATGTGCCGCAGTGCGGATCGCGGCAAGCAGATCGCTGGTTACATCGTGCAAGAACTGGCGCACACCCAGCCGGGGCTTGGTGATGATGCTGATGGCCCCTGACGCCATGGCCTGCATGGTGACCTGCGCGCCGCGCTCGGTGTGCGAGGAACAGATCACCACGGGGGTCGGTCGCTCGGCCATGATCTTGCGCAGGAAGGTGATGCCATCCATGCGCGGCATTTCGATATCCAGCACGATCACATCGGGCCAGGCATCACTCATCTTGGGCAGGGCAAACAACGGATCGGCCGCTGTGCAGGCAATTTCCATATCCGCCGCATGGCTGATCAGCTCGCTCACCACCTGGCGCACGATGGCCGAATCATCGATCACTGCTACCCGGATCCGCCTCATTTCCGGCCTCGCGCCCGCTCCATCTCGCTCGGGCTGACGCCCTGCTGCTTGAGCCACACGTCACCGCTCCAGACATCCAGCATCAGCTTGCGGTGACTTTCACCGCCCAGATGCTTGGCGATCAGCGGAATGCCGTAACGCTCCAGCTGGGCCAGCCCCATCTCGATGTTGCGCTCGCCCACATTGGCTTCGCGACGCTGCGCAATGTCAGCAAACATGTTGGCGCCGCCAAAGAGCTTGGCCTGGAACTCCTCGGGCTCGGCGGCGACCCGCATGATGTGGCCCATGAACATCTTCATGGCCTCGTCGCCATAGCGACCGTCGTAACTTCCCCCCTCAGGGATCACCCCGCGCGAGGGCAGCATGAAATGGCACATGCCCCCCATCCGCAGCCTAGGATGCCACAGGGTGATCGAAACACAGGAGCCCAGCAGAGTGACGATACGCGTATCTGCACCACCGAAATGGAAGCCCCCGGGATTGAGGAACACCTCCTGGATGCAATCCGGGCGCTCATTGAGGAATCCGGGCGGAGTGAAGGATTGGGCTGCCATGGTGAAACGAAGGTATTCAAACAGATTTCAGGACTGCAGCCAGCCACGTGCGGGCGGCTGGCCAATGCCCCGCTCCGCACATGGGCCACTCAGAAGGTTCAGGCGGCGAGTGTTTCCCCCTCCCGGTTGTCCTGCAGGCTGCCGTGCAGTGCGCCGAGTGCAGCGAGTTCATCGAGCGAGAGCACGTGATTGACGCTGAGGATGATCACGAACTGCTCGCCAACCTTGCCCATGCCTGAGATGAAGTCCGTGCGGATGTTGGCGCCGAAGGCTGGCGGGGCTTCGATGCGGTTGGCCGGAATATCCTGCACCTCGCACACGGCGTCCACGATCACGCCGATATCGTGACGCTCGCCTTCGCCCCCGCCGATCTCGATGATCACGATGCAGGTGCGCCGGGTGATCTGGCAGCCTCCGCGGCCAAAGCGCGCCGAGAGATCCACCACCGGCACCACCGCGCCGCGCAGATTGATCACGCCGCGAATGTGCTCGGGCATCATCGGAATGGTGGTGAGCTTGCCGTACTCAATGATTTCCTTGATCGACAAAATGCCGATGGCGTAGAGCTCGCCGCCAAGCAGGAAGGTAAGGTACTGATGACTCTGCTCGTCGGCCAGAGTGGCTGCGAGCGGGCCTGCTGGAATGATGTTGGCCATGATGCCCTCCCTTCCTTTAGAAGCGCACGAATTCCTTGTCGCCCGGCTCGCCACCGGAGCCAATGCGTACGGTGTGGCGCGTGGAGCGCATGGCCTTGTCGACCACTCCGGCACTCGCCGCCCCGCCCGCCAGCTTGAAGAAGGCCATCAGCTGCTGCAACTGCTCGGCCTGGCCACTCATTTCCTCGGCCGTGGCCGCCAGCTCTTCAGACGCCGAGGCGTTTTGCTGGGTGAGCTGGGAGAGCTGGGAAAGGGCGGCATTGATCTGCCCAACGCCGCCCGATTGCTCGGTGGATGCGGCAGCGATCTCCTGCACCAGTTCGGAGGTCTTCTGGATCGAGGGCACCATTTCATCGAGCAGCTTGCCAGCCTTCTCTGCCAGCTGCACCGAGCCGCCGGCCAGTTCGCCAATTTCCTGCGCGGCCACCTGGCTGCGCTCAGCCAGCTTGCGCACTTCAGCCGCCACCACGGCAAATCCCTTGCCGTGCTCTCCGGCGCGCGCGGCTTCGATCGCAGCGTTGAGCGCCAGTAGATTGGTCTGGTAGGCAATGTCGTCGATGATGCCGATCTTGTCGGCAATCTGCTTCATGGCGAGAACGGTTTTTTCGACCGCCTCACCGCCCTCGCCGGCTTCACGTGCGGCCTTGATGGCCATGCCGTCGGTGACCTTGGCGTTATCTGCGTTCTGGGTCACCGAGCTGCTCATCTCTTCCATCGAAGCTGAGGTTTCCTCGACGCTGGCAGCCTGCTCGCTGGAGGCTTGCGAGAGAGACTGCGAGGTAGCACTGATCTGGCCGGAGGCGCCGGTGAGGCTGTCGGCCGCAGTACGCACCTCGGTGATGATCTGGGCCAGCTTGGCGCTCATTGCATCCAGCGAGCCCAGCAGCATGCCTACCTCGTCAGTGCTGTCTGCCTTGACCGTGGCGGTGAGATCCCCCTGCGCGATCCGGTTGGCCACCTCAAGCGCCTGATTGATCGGCCGGGTGATGCTGCGGGTCACGATCCAGGCCGCCAGGCCCGCAATCAACAAGGCGCCGAAGAACACCACCAGCACCAGCAGCTTGGTTTGCTCGGCCAGTTTCTCGGCGCTATGCCCATCCTCCTCCATCAGCTTGACCTGGAATTTGATCAGGTCATTCACGGCGTCCATGTAAGCGGCCTGGGTCTTGCGCAGCTCACCGAAAATGGTGGCTACTGCGTCGGCACGCCGGTTTTCGTTAACCGCCTTGATCACCACATCCTGCTGGGCGACATAACCAGCCCGCGCTACATTCACGACCTTGAGCAGCTCAATGCCCTTTTCGGAGGTAATGTTTTTCTCGAGCTTTTCGAGGCTGTCGCTAATGCTCTTGCGCAGCAGGGGAATCTGGTCCAGTTCGGCCTTCACCGCATCCGGCTTGTCGGCCAGCACGGCGTTGCGCAGACGCCGGGCCACCGTATTGAGGTCATTGATGACATTGTTGGACCATTCCGTCTTCGGGAAGCGGTCATTCACCATCACATTGACCATCTCGTCGAGCGCGACGACGCGGGTGTAGGCCAGGATGGAGATGATGCCCATCATGGCTACGACCAGACCGAAGCCGACGGCCAGCTTTACTCCGAGTTTCAGATTCTTGAACATGATCCAGCTCCTCCACATTAAAGCGATTGACTGCGGCGTCAGGCACTGGCCGGGCTGGCCGTGCGCTGGGCGCGCTCCTGATCAGCGGCAAGCGCGATCAGGGCCGGTACATCCAGGATGAGGGCGACTTCGCCGCCCCCGAGAATCGTCGAGCCGGCCACCCCGCGCAGGTGACGGAAGATGCGGCCGAGCGGCTTGATGACGGTCTGGAACTCGCCCATCAACTCATCCACCACCAGGCCTGCTTTCTGCGTGCCGTAGCGCACCACCACCACGTTTTCGCGACGCCCGGCAAGCCCGCCAAGCTCGAGGAATTCGCGCAAGCGGATGCACGGCAGCACTTCACCGCGCAGGTTGATGTAGCGGCTGCCAGCCTTGTCGGCCGACAGTTCGATGCACTCCTCGACCATGTCCAGCGGCACCACGTAGGCTGCGCCGGAAACGCCCATCAGGAAGCCATCGATGATGGCCAGAGTGAGCGGCAAACGGATGCGGAACAGGCTGCCGACGCCTTCACTACTCTCAACCTCCACCGTGCCACGCAGGGATTCGATACCGCGTTTGACCACGTCCATACCCACCCCGCGGCCAGAGAGCTTGCTCACCTGATCTGCGGTGGAAAAACCGGGCTCGAAAATGAGGCGATAGATGTCCTGATCGGGAAGCTCGGCGCCGGCTGCGATCAGGCCGCGCTCGATCGCCTTGGCGCAGATCCGCTCCCGGTTGAGACCGCCGCCATCGTCCGAGATCTCGATCACGATGCTGCCTGACTCGTGATAGGCGTTCAGCCCCACCGTGCCACGCTCGGGCTTGCCACGCGCACGCCGCACATCCGGGGCTTCGATGCCATGATCGATCGCGTTGCGCACGAGGTGCATCAGCGGATCGCCAATCTTGTCGACCACGCTCTTGTCGAGCTCGGTTTCCTCACCCGAGATGCGCAGCTCGATGTTCTTGTCCAGCTCCTTGGCCACATCACGCACTACACGCTGGAAGCGGGTGAATACCTCGCCGATCTGCACCATGCGCAGGCGCAAGGCGCTCTCGCGCACCTCCTCGACCAGGCTGGAGATGGTGGCGGTGGCTTCGAACAGGGCACTGTTGCGGGTGCGCTGGGCCACCATCGCAGCAGCCGAGCCGGCAATCACGAGTTCGCCAACAAGGTTGATGAGATGGTCAAGCTTGTCTGCCGGCACGCGGATCAGCTGGGCTTCAGCAGCACGCTTCTCTTGCGCCTTGACCTGCTTCACAGCGGCAGCCTCAACGATCTCTTTCTGAACCACCTGCTGGCTGACGAGAATTTCTCCCAGCGGTTGCGGCGCTGTTTCCAGCGGCTCACCGGCACTCTCTTCGCGGCTCTGGATCTGCAGGCTGTCGAGCAGCTCCTGACGGGTGATCGCCCCGGCCGCCACCAGGATCTCGCCGATCCGCAGATTGTCTTCTGGCAGACTCATGACCAGCTCGATGTAGTCGGCCAACTTGCTGTCCGGCGGCAGGATATGGAGCAAGCAGCTATCACGCACGAACTCGAATACGCGCTCGATCTTTTCCTTGCTCGTGTCAGCACGAAAATCAATCTCGCAGCCCAGATAACAGGATTCAGGATCCATGCTGGCCGCAGCCGGAATCGCGTCCACCAGCGTAGTGATATGCACGATTTCGCCGAAGCTGGCGAGGTAGCGGATGAATGACAGCGGATCCATGCCTTCACGCAGCACGTTCTCACCGAAACGGATCGAGATGTGCCAGCAATCGTGGCCGATCAGACTGCCCGTACCCTGCTGCAGCGGCAGTTGCACGGCGGCATTGGCCGCAACGGCCTCCGGCTGACCGCTGATCTGGCGCATGCGGGCCAGCAGTTCGGCGCCGATGGCGTCCATGTCTGCCGAAGGATTGGCGGTGTGATCCGGGATCAAGGGCAATAGGGCGCGCAAGTGATCCACGCTGCCAAAGAGCGTATCGAGCAGCTCGGGCGAGATCGCCAGACGCCCCTCGCGCACATCGTCGAGCGCGTTTTCAAGCACATGCGAAAAACGCTCGATGAAACCGCATTCGATGATGCCGGCGCCACCCTTGATGGTGTGCACCGCACGAAAGATCGCATTGATCAGATCCGCGTTGAGCGGATCGTTCTCGAGCGCAAGCAGGCTCTCGTCAAGCAGCGCCAGCAATTCCGTGCATTCGGCCATGAAGGCCTCGCGGACCGGATCCATGTTCAGGCCTCCCGGGCCGCTGCGGCCCTGTGTGAATCAGCGTGCATCAGCATCGGGTCGCCAAACCAGCGGGCGAGCCCAAGCAGATCGAACACTTCCTGCACCTCGGCGCTGTGAGCCACGATGGCCAGATGGCGCTGACAACGCTGCGCTTCGCGCTTGGCCAGCACCAGCACCTGCAAACCAGCACTATCGAGTTCATCCACACGCGAAAGATCAAGCTCCAGCAACTCGGTTTCTTCCAGCCGCTGCAGGAGCTGGGCCTTCAGCTCACCCGCGTTGTAGATCGTGATGCCGCCCACCGGCGTCATCTGCTGCGTTCCACTTCCAGGCATGCCACTCTCCTCGCTCAGAACAGCTCGACCTTGGGGCCACCACCACCAGCAGAGGGCGAATTGCCCAGAGCCGAAGCATGGGCATCGCGCTGCTCATCCATCACGTAGTTCGCAAACATGTCGTCCAGTGTGTCGGCCAGTGGCACCAGCGTAGGTGCCTCGGCACAGGCCGGATCGAGCACGCCGGCCATCTGTTCCAGGTGTGCGCCCAACTTGCCGATCGCCGCCAGCACGTGTTCGACCTGCTGACGCGTCACGTCCTGAAACTGGATATCGGCCATCACATCCATGAAGGTGCGGGTCAGCGCCTCGCTGGTGGTGCGCAGTTGCTCCACCGTCTCCCCTTCGCGCATCACGAAATAGCCGTAGCGCGCGCCCATCTCGATGAGCTGACCAGAGAACTCCTCCAGCGTCTCGACTTCTTCCTTCTGCACGTCATGTGCCATGCGCTGGGCGAATTGCTCTTCGACACGGGAGGCCACCTTCAGGATGCCCTCGCGAATCTGCACGACCGCGTGCTCGGTCTGCACCGAGAGCTTGCGTACCTCATCGGCGACCACCGCGAAGCCACGCCCCGCCTCACCAGCCCGCGCGGCTTCAATCGCCGCATTCAAGGCAAGCAGATTGGTTTGGCCAGCCACATGCTTGATCAGATCCACGAGAGATTCCAGCGAGCGCGCATCGGCGACGATTTCCGAGATGCGGCGATGCTCGTCCTCGCTGTCTGTCACCCGGTCTGCGATATAGCGCTGCATTTCCTCGACCCGCCGGGTGTTCTTATCGAGCCCGGCACGCGAGTTCTCCATCATCATTTCGGATTGCTGGTTGAAAGCGCCGATGTAATCGTTCATTTCAGTCAGGTGTTCGTCCACCTTCTGCAGGCGCTCCATGATGCGCAGTGCGGCCGCCTCGGTTGCCACCGTTACCGCCCCCAGTTGCTTGTGCACCACCCCCTGGAAAGCAGGAAACCCCAGCAGCTCTTCACGCACCGGGTGCACCCGGCGCTGCCAGACACTATGGAAGTCCCCCTCGACCTGCTCTCTCTGAGCCGCCAGGCCAAAGGCCGGATCGCGAAAAAGCAGGAGCGAAGCAATAAACTGCACCGCAAACGCACACAGCACGGCGCCCTCCACCACCAGCAACGCAGCCCCACGCGGACTTAGCCCGAACCAGTCTTGCAGGCGCGGGTTGAACCAGTCAAAGCCCAGCCAGGCCAGAAAGCCGATCACCGCTGCCGTGCCCAGCGACACCAGGGACACGCGCAGGATGAAACAGCGATGGCAGTTGAGTGGCTGCGGGGTGTTCATTTCATGACCAGCTTGATGGTGCCGAGCAGTTCATCAGCCGTCACAGGCTTCACCAGCCAGCCCGAAGCACCGGCGGCCTTGGCCTCGGCACGCTTGGACTGCTGCGACTCGGTGGTCAGAAACAGGATCGGTACGAACTTGAAGAGGGGCAACTGACGCACGGCGCGGATGAACTCAAGTCCATTCATGCCCGGCATATTCAGATCGGTGATGACCAGATTGGGCTTGAGCCCCGAGTTGAGCTTGCCCAATGCTTCGTCGCCCGAAGCTGCCTTGCTGACTTCATAACCCGCCTTGGCCAGGATGCTGGACGTACTCAGTAGCACGGTTGCCGAATCGTCCACCAGCAGGATCGACTTCATGATGTCCCCCGTTGAGCTTCACCGGATCAGGCGGACAGATGCGCCCGGTCTCCTGAAACCTATCGGCAAGGCGTCCGGCGACTGAAGTGGAACTGTTACTTTTTGAGACGCAAACTAGGCTGCTTGCCCATCAGGACAGTAAGGCCAAACAAAAAGGGCCACCCCACGGGGTAGCCCTTGTTCGTTCCTGCATTACGGCGCTCAGTCCTTGCTGGCTGCCAGCTGCGCACGCAGATCCGGCTCCTGAATGGTCAGCAGAAGTTTGTCGACGCGATGTCGATCCATATCCACGACTTCAAACCGCATCCCCATGCATTCGAAGTGGTCTGCGACGCGCGGCACTCGGCCCAGCATATGCATCACAAAGCCGCCAATGGTGTGGAAGCCACCACTTTCACTGCCCGGCAGCTCATCCACCTCGAAGAAATCATGGAAGCGCTCCACGCTCATTGATGCTTCGATCAGCCAACTGCCATCCTCACGACGGATCGCATCAGAATCCGGCTCCTCGTCATCAGCGGGCAATTCCCCGACGATGGAGGTCAGCACATCGGTCAGTGACACCACGCCTTCGAGCTCACCGTACTCGTCCACCACCAGCGCAAACTGCACGCGAGTCTTGCGGAAATTTTCCAGCAACTGCGAAGTCGTCACGGTCTCCGGCACATACAGCGCCGGGCGGATCGCCGACTCTACATCAAGCACTTCGCCAGACAGTGCAGGCTTGAGCAGATCAGCCACATGCAGCACGCCCAGCACATTCTCCAGCCCACCCCGGCACACCACCAGGCGGCCGTACTCGGTATCCGCGATCGTATTGCGCAATTCCTGCGGCTCTTCAAGATCGACGAAATGCACGTCCTTCCTCGGCGTCATGATCGTACCAATGCGCTGCTCGTCGAGCCGCAACACGTTCGAAACGATCTCCTGCTCGCTCTCGTGGAACACTCCGGCCTCAGCGCCCTGCTCCATCAGCACCTTGATCTCTTCATCGGTCACCGGTGGCTCGTCGGAACGGCGCGCATTGAAGGGGCGCAAGATCACGTCACCGGAAACCGAAAACAGCCACACCAGCGGACGCGTAGCGCGGGCCAGGCCGGACATCGGGCCGGCAATCACCGCCGCAATCGACTCCGGAGCCAGTAAAGCCAAGCGCTTGGGCACCAACTCGCCTATCACTACCGACAGGTAGGTGATCAACACCACCACGAAACCCACCGAAAGTGGACGAGCGTAATGCTCAAGGGTGGAAAAGCCTGCCAGCCACTCGGCAATCGGCACCGCCAGAGCGTCTTCACCCACTACGCCGCTGAGAATACCAATCGAAGTGATCCCCACCTGAACAGTGGATAGGAAGGAGGAGGGATCATCATGCAGGCGCAGTGCCACTTTCGCGCCCAGCGAGCCTTCGTCGGCCAGCTTCTGCAGCCTCGCCTTGCGCGAGGACACGACTGCTATCTCAGCCATGGCAAAAATGCCATTCAGCACGATCAGCAGCAACAGCAGAAAAACCAGATTCATACATATCGCCGGCCTGATCCGGCGAGGTTTTCACAAGCGTCGAAGAATAACACGCCGCCCTTCCGACCGCCTACGGCCCCAAATTGAGCGGGCACCACTTCCGAAGCTTGTTCAGAATCAATCGGTTGCAAAAATTGACGGATAACCCTAGCCGAAAAAAAGGGTTTACCCTAGGATTCGCCTCCCGCCATCCACGAACGCCACAAAACATGCCTTTTCACATCGAATCAACCAGTTACTGCGCAAATGGCCAAGCGCCGCGCTGGTCCTGGTGGATCCGTGGCGTACATGGCAGCAGTCGTTATGGAATCGTCGGCACCGACGAAGATGGTGATGGCCTCTATCTCTTCATCCACCGGGGCAATCAGGCGCCCGAGCGCCAACCTCTGCTGGGACCAGAACAATTCTCGCTGGCGGGCAAGAGCTGTCGCACTGAAGCACTCCATCAGGTTTCGCACGCTCTGAAAACGCTGGGCTGGAATCAAACCGCCTGAGCCACATACTGGAGCCGTGGCTGCCAGCCAATAGCGCCACTTCAGCCGCCTGACACATCAGCATCTCCCGGAAAGATGCCAGCGCCTTCTCAGCCCGACAGCCGCTTCACAGCCACTCCGGAAATGAAAACGGCCGGACCAACATTGCGTTGATCCGGCCGTTGTATCTGGTCGGGGTGAGAGGATTCGAACCTCCGGCCTCTACGTCCCGAACGTAGCGCTCTACCAGGCTAAGCTACACCCCGTTTGTTACTGCTTTTTTAGCTGCAGCCTCAGTGATTCCGGCCAACTGCGAAAGAACATAATTGTAGCAGCACTTCCTTGAAATTGGAAGGGGGAAGTTCAATCAAAAGTGCCGCAGCGGCCTCAGCCTCACGCGCGGCATGAGCGCGCGTTGCTTCGAGTGCGCCAGTCGCGTGCACAGCAGCCATCACCTCAGCAAACAACTCGCGCCCACCCTCTTCGATTGCCCGACGCACCAGCGCTGCCTCAGCAGGCTCACCATGCTGCATCACATGGATCAACGGCAAGGTCGGTTTGCCTTCCGCAAGATCGTCACCCAGATGCTTGCCGGTTTCAGCCTCATCCCCGGAGTAATCCAGCACGTCATCAATCAGCTGGAAGGCTGTGCCGATATGGCGGCCGAATGCAGCCAGGCGCTCCTGCCCGGCGTCATCCAGACGGCCAAGAATGGCGCCCAGACGAGTAGCCGCCTCAAACAAGGTGGCGGTCTTGTAATGAATCACCCTCAGGTAATCCTCTACCGTCACATCTGCATTGTGTACATTGAGGAGTTGCAACACCTCCCCTTCGGCGATCACGTTGGTGGCATCAGCCAGTACGCTCATCACGCGCATGTCCTTCACCCCTACCATCATCTGAAAGGCGCGGGAATACAGGAAGTCACCCACCAGAACAGCAGCAGCGTTGCCGAACATGGCGTTCGCCGTGCTGCGGCCGCGGCGCAGATCAGACTCGTCCACCACATCGTCATGCAGCAAGGTGGCGGTATGAATAAACTCCACCACCGCGGCCAATTCGTGATGATGTGTGCCGCGATAGCCCAGCGCATTAGCCACCAGCAACAGCAGTGCCGGACGCATGCGCTTGCCACCGGCGCCGATAATGTACTCGGCAACCTGATTGATCAGGACGACTTCGGAAGACAGGCGCTTGCGGATGACCTGGTTGACCGCTTCCATGTCTGCGGCCACCGGCGCGTAGAGTTGTTCTAGCTGCAAGGCTTCACTCGGGGCGTTTGGGGAAAGGCGGGATGTTAGGCGGCGGCTCGCAGCAGCGTCAAGCTGAACTGAAGATACGGCTTGACTTTCCCTTTTCGAATCAACATAATCTCGCGTTTCCCACGCTCTTTGCAATTGGAGTTCCACATGTACGCGGTCATAAAAACCGGGGGCAAGCAGTATCGCGTTGCCGCTGGCGAAAAAATCAAAATAGAACAGATACCGGCAGACGTTGGCACTGAAATCACGCTGGACCAGATCCTCATGGTCGGCGAAGGCGAGTCCGTCAAGATCGGCGCTCCCCTGGTTGAAGGTGCATCAGTCAAAGCTACTGTCCTGGCTCAGGGTCGTCACAAGAAGGTCGAGATCTTCAAGATGCGTCGCCGTAAGCACTACCAGAAGCATCAGGGCCACCGTCAGAATTTCACCGAAATCCGCATCGAAGCGATTTCGGCCTAAGCAGGAGCTAATACGCCATGGCACACAAAAAAGCAGGCGGCAGTTCACGTAACGGCCGCGAATCAGAAGCAAAACGACTCGGCGTCAAGCGCTACGGTGGTCAATTCGTTCTGGCTGGCAACATCATTGTTCGTCAGCGCGGCACTGAATATCACCCGGGCGAGAACGTCGGCATCGGCAAGGATCACACCCTGTTCGCGCTGAAGGATGGCCACGTGAAGTTCGTGGTCAAGGGCCCGCAGCAGCGTCGCACCGTGACCATCGTTCCGGAAGCCCAGGCCTGATCAGCTTCCGCGCGATAGCAGAAAGCCCCTTCGCGCTGCGATGGGGCTTTTTCATTTTTGAGACTCAGGAAAGACCATGAAATTCTTCGACGAAGCGCGCATTGATGTCTATGCCGGCGACGGTGGCAACGGCAACGCGTCGTTCCGTCGCGAAAAATACATCCCCCGTGGCGGCCCTGACGGCGGCGACGGTGGCCGTGGCGGCAACATCTACGCCGTAGGCGACCGCAACCTGAACACCTTGGTCGACTTTCGCTACACCCGTGCCTTCCGCGCCGAGCATGGTGAAAAGGGCGGCAGCACTGACTGTTACGGCAAGGGTGGCGAAGACCTGTTCCTGAAGATGCCGGTCGGCACCGTAATCAAGAATCAGGAAACTGGCGAATTGATCGCCGACCTGAATCAGGACGGCAAGCAGGTGCTGATCGCTCAGGGCGGCAAGGGTGGCCTCGGCAACCTGCACTTCAAGAGCAGCACCAACCGTGCGCCACGCCAGAAAACCAATGGCGAGCCGGGTGAGCACTTTAAGCTCGCGCTTGAACTCAAGGTACTGGCCGACGTCGGCCTGCTGGGCATGCCCAATGCAGGCAAGTCCACCTTCATCCGCGCTGTTTCCGCCGCCAAGCCCAAGGTTGCCGGCTATCCCTTCACCACCCTCGCCCCCAACCTCGGCGTTGTACGTACCAGTGAAGGCCGCAGCTTCGTAATTGCCGACATCCCCGGCCTGATCGAGGGCGCCTCGGAAGGGGCTGGTCTGGGCCATCGTTTCCTGCGCCACCTGCAGCGTACCCGCGTGCTGTTGCACCTCGTAGATCTGGCGCCCTTTGACCCGGAAGTCGATCCGGTGCGCGAAGCCCGTGCAATCGTTGAAGAGCTGCGCAAATACGATGAATCGCTGGCCGAAAAGACCCGCTGGCTGGTGCTCAACAAGCTCGACCTGATCCCAGAAGAAGAGCGCGAAGATCGCATCCGCGCCTTCCTCGACGCCTACGGTGAGCCGGAACGCTGGTTTGCCATCTCCGGCATCAGCGGCAACGGCTGCCAGCCACTGATCTTCGCCCTGCAGGACTTCATCGACGCCCTGCCGCGCTGGAGCGAAGAGGAAGAACTGGCGGCAGTCGCCGCTGGCCCGAACGCTTACCCGATCGGCTCGGACGACGAGGAGGACGAGGATGAAGATGAAGACGATGATTACGACGGCGAGATCATCTACGCTCGCTAAGCACTCAAAATCGTAGGCTGCGCATAGCGCAGCATCTTGCTCTCAACCCCTTGCACGAAGGTGCGCATGGCGCACCCTACACACCATGCGCAATGCCATCCGCAACGCTCGCCGTCTCGTCGTCAAAGTAGGCTCCGCCCTCGTCACCAACAACGGAGCTGGTCTGGACCTGACCGCCATCGGCGACTGGGCGCGCCAGATTGCCGCACTGAGAACCGAAGGCCGCGAGATCGTACTGGTCTCCAGCGGCGCGATTGCGGCTGGCATGCAACGCTTGGGCTGGAGTGAGCGGCCGGCCGAGACGCATGCCCTGCAGGCAGCAGCAGCCGTCGGCCAGATGGGCCTGGCACAGGCGTATGAGGGCGCATTCAACCAGTACGGCCTGAAAACCGCCCAGCTCCTGCTGACCCATGCCGATCTGGCCGATCGCCTGCGCTACCTGAATTCGCGCTCCACGCTCTCTACCCTGCTGGAGCTGGGCGTGGTGCCAATCATCAACGAGAATGACACTGTCGTGACCGACGAAATCAAGTTCGGTGACAACGACACGCTGGGCGCACTGGTCGCCAACCTGATCGAAGCGGATGCACTGATCATCCTGACCGACCAGAAGGGCCTGTACACCGCAGACCCTCGCAAGGACCCTGCGGCTACATTGATCAGCGAAGGGCAGGCTGAGGACCGTAGCTATGAGGCCATGGCGGGTGGTGCCGGCAGCGGTATTTCGCGCGGAGGCATGATCACCAAGATCCGTGCGGCACAGCGCGCAGCCTCTTCCGGCGCGCACACCCTGATTGCATCCGGCCGCGAAACCGATCCGCTGATCCGCCTAGCAGCCGGCGAAGCCCTCGGCACCCTGCTCTACGCCAGCAGCACGCCGCTCGCCGCTCGCAAGCAATGGCTGGCTGATCACCTGCAGCTGGCCGGCAGCTTTGTGCTGGATGAGGGGGCCGCCAGGGCGCTCAAGGGAGGAGCCAGCCTGCTGTCGATCGGCGTGACGGAAGTGCGCGGTGAATTCGGCCGCGGCGCTGCCGTAGCCTGCCTGGATCAGAGTGGGCACGAACTCGCGCGCGGTCTCAGCAATTACGCCAGCTCAGAAGCCCGGCGCATTGCACGCCACGCTAGCAACGAATTCGAACAGCTTCTGGGCTACATTGAAGAGCCCGAGCTGATCCACCGCGACAACCTGGTTCTGCGCTGAGCGCCGAAGCAAAAAAAGAAGGGCCGGGTAAAACCCGGCCCTTCTTTTTTCTACGGATCAGCTTATTCCTGAGCGGAACGGGCGATGCGGCGCTGCCGCACACCTTCAGCCAGCGTCTCGAGCAGAGCGACCGAATCCTCCCAGCCGATGCAGGCATCGGTGATGCTCTTGCCGTACTCAAGAGCCCTGCCCGGCACCAGATCCTGGCGCCCGGCCACGAGGTGGGATTCGCACATGATGCCGAAGATACGCTCATCGCCAGCCGCCATCTGCGCCGCAACATCCCTGCCCACTTCAATCTGGCGCTCGTACTTCTTGCTGCTGTTGGCGTGCGAGAAGTCCACCATCACTTTGGAAGCCACGCCGCTGGCGGCAAGCTCCTTGCAGGCCTTGTCGACGCTGACAGCATCGTAATTAGGCTCCTTGCCGCCACGCAGAATCAGGTGGCAATCCTCGTTGCCGCTGGTCGACACGATGGCCGAGTGGCCCGCCTTGGTCACCGACAGGAAATGATGCGGCGCCGCAGCAGCCTTGATCGCATCCACCGCAATTTTCACGTTGCCATCGGTGCCGTTCTTGAAACCGACCGGACAGGACAACCCCGACGCCAACTCACGGTGCACCTGGCTCTCGGTGGTACGTGCGCCGATCGCGCCCCACGAGATCAGGTCAGCGATGTATTGCGGGGTGATCATATCGAGGAATTCGGTCGCCGCCGGTAGCCCCAACTCATTCACTTCCCACAACACCTTGCGCGCAAGGCGCAGGCCGTCGTTGATGCGGTAGCTGTTATCCATGCCCGGATCATTGATCAGGCCCTTCCAGCCTACCGTGGTACGCGGCTTCTCGAAATACACGCGCATCACGATCAACAAGTCGTCCTTGAAGCGTTCAGCCTGATCCTTGAGGCGCCTGGCATACTCGACAGCAGCATTCGTGTCATGGATCGAACACGGCCCGATCACCACCAGAAGGCGGTCGTCCGCAGCATGCAGGATGCGGTGGATCGCACTGCGCGCCTCGAAAGCGGTCTGGGCGGAGCGTTCAGTGGCCGGAAACTCGCGTAGCACGTGAGCAGGCGGAGCGAGCTCCTTGATTTCGCGGATGCGGACATCGTCGATGTGAAGCTGGTTGGAAGCACTCATGATGTTTCGTTCGGACAACAGGATCAGGACCTCATTCTAGCCCGGAACCTCACTTGAGCCCGCCTGCGCAAGGCTATCGATGCGATAAATCGCAACTTGCCCGATATCAAAGCGACCCACCGGAACAAATGACATATGGGCAGCAGTCCGTATAATCGGCCTCAATAAATATCATCCAAAAACAAAGTCCGGGGGGAAGTCTTCATGCACGCCTGTATCCGTTATCTGCCGCTCATCCTGGCTACACTTGTACTCACTGCATGCGGTGGAGGGGGTGGCGGAGGTAGCAGCACGACTACCGCAACCGCCACCAGCAGCTCATCCAGCAGTACCGCGAGTACTTGCAGCAACACGGAGCAACTGAACTTCGTGCGCAATCATGTCGACAACGACTACCTGTTCTACAAGGATGCACCGCAAACAACGGCCGCCTCCTACGCAGGCCAGCCTGCCGATTTCTTCCTTGATCTCACCAGCCGCGCCCAACCCGCCAAGGATCGCTTCAGTTTCGTGATCACCGCAGCAGAAGCTGCCGCCATGTTTCAGTCCGGCAGCGCCACCGGAGTGGGCATCGACACCCGCCGTGACAGTGCTCAGAGCCTGCGCGTAGCACTGGTGCAGCCGGGCAGCCCGGCTGCCTTGGGCGGCCTCAAGCGTGGCGACCGGATCACCGCCATCAATGGCAGCAGTGTGAGCAGCAACCTCAGCAGCGCACAGATCAACGCGCTCTACTACGGAAAGGTAGGAGACAAGGTCAGCCTGGCCTATGTACGTCAGTCCGACGGCGCCAGCATTTCCGTCACCCTGACGGCCGCCAGCTTCAGTTCCGATCCGCTGCCACTGGCCTCCACCCTCACCGCTGGCAGTACCAAAATTGGCTACCTGGCCTTCCATGAACACACCCAGCCTTCCGAGGCCAAGCTCGCAAGCGCCATCAACAATTTTGCCAAGGCTGGCATCAGCGATCTGGTGCTGGATATGCGCTACAACGGCGGCGGCTATCTGGCGATTGCCGGCGAACTGGGCTACATGATCGCGGGCAGCAAGAGTCTGGATGCCAGCAACAGCGTTGGCTACAAGACATTCCAGCGCCTGGTCCACAACGACAAGCGCAGTGCGGACAACTACGACTTTCCTTTCATGCCGCTCAAGCTGCTGAACTACTACGACACCGGTCTCGCCGTGGCGCTGCCATCCCTGAGCCTGAAGCGGGTGTATGTGCTCACCACGTCCTCGACCTGCTCGGCCAGTGAAGCCGTGATCAATGGTCTGCGTGGCATCGATGTGGAAGTGATCACGATCGGCGGCAAAACCTGCGGCAAGCCGTATGGCATGTATGAGACAGACAACTGCGGCAACGCCTACTTCGCACTCGCCTTCAAGGGCCTCAACGCCAAGGGATTTGGTGACTACGAAGCAGGCCTGACTGCCAACTGCACGGTGGCGGACGACTTCAGCCACGAACTGGGCAACAGCTCGGAGGCGATGCTGGCTGCTGCCCTGACCCATCGCAGTACCGGTTCATGCCCGACTACTTCGGTGGCCTTCGCACTGCAGAGTTCGGGAAGCGTCAGTGATGCGATCGTGCAGGATGACGTGCCACTGCGTGGGCTCGGCAGTTCCATCATGCGCTGAACCCCGCCTTCGGAGATCCGGCCTGGTCGGATCTCCGAAGCGCGCAGCCCTGCTCAAGCCAGTACGCGCTCAAGCTGCTGACAGATTGCCTTGAGAATTTTCACGCGTGCAAAGCTCTTGTCATTGGCTTCCACCACGATCCACGGCGCCTTGCCGGTACTGGTGCGGTCAATCATGTCGACCGCAGCCTGCTGATAAGCTTTCCACTTCTTGCGATTGCGCCAGTCTTCCTCGGTGATCTTGAAGCGCTTGTGCTCGATTTTCTCGCGCTCCCGAAAACGGCGCAGTTGCTCTGCCTTGTCGATCTGGAGCCAGAATTTCAACACGATGGAGCCCGCCTCGATCAGCTCATGCTCAAAGTCGTTGATCTCGGCGTAGGCGCGCAACCAGTCAGCCTCCGCGCAGAAACCTTCAATGCGCTCGACCAGCACCCGTCCATACCAGGAACGGTCGAAGATGCTAACCCGCCCCTGGCGCGGCATATGCCGCCAGAAGCGCCACAGGTAGGGCTGGGCACGCTCTTCATCGGTAGGAGCCGCCACCGGCACGATCTGGAACTGGCGCGGGTCCAGCGCAGCGGTGATGCGGCGGATGGCGCTGCCCTTGCCCGCCGCGTCCATGCCCTCGAAAACCAGCACCAGGGAGCGGCCAGCAAACTTCTTGTGGCGAGAGAGTTCTGACAGGCGGCCCTGCCATTTCGCCAGTTCGCGGGCGTATTTCTTCTCGCCCAGACGCTGCCCGAGATCCAGCGCGCTCAACACATTGCGCTCATCGATGCGTGCGGCGAGCGGTGCTGCGACCGCCAGGGGAGACTGCTGGACACTCACAGCGAGGCGTGCATTGAGCGCATCCAGCAAAGCCCGACCCACACACAGGTTGCGGTAATTGTCGTCCGTACCATCGACGATGATCCACGGCGCAGCAGCCGTATTGGTCACACGCAGGACATGGCCGGCCACCTCCTGCAACTCGTCGTACGTTTTCATGCGCGCCCACGAGAGCTTCGTTACCCGCCAGGCAGTGCGTGGATCTTTCTCGAGCCTCTCGAGACGGCACTTCTGCCCAGCCTGGCTGAGATGAAACCAGAACTTGAGCACCAGCGCACCTTCATTCACCAGCATGGTCTCGAAACGGTTGATTTCATCCAGGCGATTGTCCAGCGCGCTGCGCGGGAGCTTGCGCGCGATGCGTTCGGCAATCGGAGCCGAGTACCAGGAGCCGGAGAAAATGCCGATCCGCCCCTTGGGCGGCAACGCGCGCCAGTAACGCCACATCACGGGACGCTCACGCTCCTCATCAGAAGGCTCGGAAAAGGCCAGAGTGCTGAGAAAGCGCGGGTCCAGCCATTCATAGAGCTGGGCAATGGTTTCGCCCTTGCCTGCGCCATCCACGCCGGAAATCAGCAGCACGACCGGAAATTTCCCGAGCTTGCCGAGTGCGCTCTGCGCCAGCAGCAACTCATTGCGCAACAGCGCCTCCTGCTGGCGGAAACTTTTCTTGTCGATGCGATGGCCCACTTCAGCGGATTCAAACATGGAGGTACTCCGGTAAGGGTTCCGAAGCTTAGCGGCAAGAGGCAGAGCCTGCTTGAGGCATAATCCAGCCAGAAACCAGAGCACGCCATGAGCCGTCGCCCCTTCATCCCCCAGCGTAATATCGTCTGGATGGCCTTGCTGGCCATCCTCCTGCATGCCGCCCTGCCCTTTGTGCACGGCCTGCTGCAGACACCTGCGCGCGGTTTCTACACCAGCCTGTGCGCGGTAGGCAGTCCGCAGCAAACCATGTGGGTGGCGCTGGATGAGCAGACCCAACCTGTCCAGGAAAAAGAGCAGGCGCAGATGCTGCGCTGCCCGCTGTGCATGGCGGGCGCCCACCTGGCGCTCAATCCTCCGGCCTATTTCACGCTGGCACTGCGTAGCGATCTGTTTCAGCCCCGGCCGCTGGCGGCCGCACAGCTGCACCTGCCAGGTTCAGCCACTGCCGCTTACCATTCGCGGGCACCGCCGGCCTTCTCCGCCTGACCCCGTTCACGCGCATCCTGCGGGATGCAAGGCAATGGCCACTCCTTCGGCCAACACGGAGAATTCCATGCACTATCGCAATCTACTGGCGATGCTGGCGCTTGCCGCCGGCACCCTGCCTGCCGCCCAGGCCCATGTCACCCTCGAGCAAGCCAGTGCCATCGCTGGCAGTACTTACAAGGCCGTCTTCCGCGTCGGCCACGGCTGCGCGGGCTCGCCCACCACCCGCATCACGGTCTTCCTGCCGCCGGGCTTTGTGGGCGCCAAACCCATGCCCAAACCGGGCTGGGCCCTCAGCATCCAGAACGAGCCCTTGCTGCAGCCCTATGACTCTCATGGCCAGCCCATCACCGAGCGGGCGGCGGTGATCACCTGGAGCGGCGGGCGTCTGCTGGATACCGAGTACGACGAGTTCGTCCTGCGCGGCAGCCTGCCTGCTGAAGCAGGTCAGCACTACTTCCGCGTGCTGCAGAACTGCGAAAAGGGCGAAAACGACTGGGCGGCCATCCCGACCGGGCATGACAAGCCGGCTTTCCCGGCAGCCGTCCTGACCCTCACCCCGGCCGCTGCCAAGCCCTCTCATCAGCATTGATCCTCACACGCGGCGCCAGAAGGCGCCGCCCCCTGCAAAGGAATCGCTCATGTCATTCATCAAGCACTTCACTCTTCTTGCCCTGCTGGCCTGCGCTGGCGCCACTCAGGCAGCCGACTACACCAGTGGCAATCTGCGCATCAGCCAGCCCTGGGCACGTGCCACGGCACCGGGCGCGGCTGCCGGCGGTGGCTTCCTTAAGATCGACAACAAGGGGCCAGCGGACCGTCTGGTGTCCGCCAACGCAGGCGTCTCCAAGCTCGTCGAACTGCACACTATGCGCATGGACGGCAACATCATGCGCATGGCGAAACTGGAGAACGGCATCGAGCTGCCTGCCGGGCAGAGCGTCGAACTCAAGCCGGGCGGCCTGCATGTCATGTTCCTCGACCTCAAAGCCCCCTTGAAGGAAGGCGAGAGCTTCCCGCTGCGCCTGAAGTTCGAGAAAGCCGGCGAAATCACGGTGGACGTGAAGATCGAAGGACTGGGCGCTGCGATGCCTGCTCAATCCCATCATCAGCACTAAACCCGAACCAGCATTCCATCAGGCGCCTACGGGCGCCTTTTTATTCCAAATAGAACTATAGGAATTACAACTTATACCAAAAATACACTTTTGATGGCGCTAGAGTGCGGACATTGATTCACGCAGAGCACGCCATGAACGCCCTCGCCCACTCTCTCGCTCACACCACCTCATCCCACGCCTTGCATGCGCTGGCAGCCCGCGCCTTTGCCCGTGCCGAGCCTGACAATGCAAACGTGCTGATCGTGCCGGGCTTGCGCGGCAGCGGAGAGGCCCACTGGCAAAGCTGGCTGCATGCACAGCTCCCCGGCAGTCAGCGCGTTGAGCAGGCCGACAACACCACCCCGGATCTCGCCGCCTGGAGCGATCGCCTCGGAGCGGCCATCGACGCCGCCCGCGAACCGGTATGGATCGTTGCCCACAGCTTTGGCAGCCTGGCCAGCCTGCACGCCAGCGTCGGCCGTGAAGAACGCATCGCCGGCCTGCTGCTGGTGGCCCCCGCCGATCCAGACAAATTCGGCGTCCGTGAGCGTTTGCCGACGCAAATGCTGGATATCCCCGCCATCCTGGTCGCCAGCAGCAATGATCCGTGGATGACGCTGGACAAGGCGCGCGGCCTCGCACACCAGCTCGGCCTGAGTTTCCTGAACCTCGGTGCGGTAGGCCATGTGAATACCGACAGTGGCCACGGCCCCTGGCCGCAGGGCCTGGCGCTGCTGCGCCGGCTGCAGGCGGCGGTGACGGCCTAGGGTCTAAACAATCACTCGCCGGATCACGGATGATTGCCAACAGGGCCTAACGCCGGCGCTCGCAACCGCCTTTGAACCAGCCCTTGATGGTGGCGGCCGGAATGGTCTTGCCGACGTAGCGATCGAAATTCTTGTCGAGGCTGCAAGCCTTGCCATTGCAGTTGTAGATGAGCTGGATTTCGAGCGCCTGGCTGCGGCAGTCGTACTTGATGCCGGTATGGCGCAACAGGTTGGCATTGAAATCGGCAAAGCGGAACCAGGAGAAGACCACGCCGGCCTCGCTGCTGCTGCGACGATCGACGTCATAGCTCACGCCCTTCTCGGCAAACATGTTCTGCCAGTCGTGCTCGAAGTGGCGGCCGGCCGCGATGGCTGCGAGGGTGGTGGCGCGGCAGTCAGGTTTAGCGGCAGGCTGGGCGCAGACTTCCAGTTCGGCCGCCACCTGCGCAATCGCAGCAAGGCGCTCGAGATCCAGCGCGCGCTCCGGTTCGGGGCCGCCGGGGCGCACGGCGAAACTGTCGCTGGCGGCACGCGCCTGCTGCATCAGCTTGTTCACGCTCTCCTGATCCAGCTTGATCGTGGGCACGAAATAGAGGCGCCCCTCCGCCTGCAGATCCTCGCGGAAAAGGCCTTCCCAGTAATCGCCATTGACCCAGGTGTAACGCCCCTTGCCATGCTTGCGCCCCTGCTGCCACTGGCCGACATACTGGTCGCCACTGGGCCAGGTATAGCGGCCCTCGCCCTGCGCGAGCCCTTTGTCGAACTGGCCTTCGTAGCGGTCACCCGTCGCCGCAAAGAGCTTGCTGCCCTGGCCTTGCGGCAAGCCCTGGCGGACATCCCCGCTGTAGCGGTCGCCATTGGCGAACAGCAGCACGCCGCGCCCTTCGGGTTGATCGTTGGCCCAATCCCCCTCGTAGGATTGGCCATTGGTCCACTGCATGCGGCCGCCGCCCTGGCGTAGGCCTGCCACACAGGCGCCCTCGTAACGATCTCCGTTGGCATACACGATGCGGGCCTTGCCGGTAGCCTGATCGTCTTGCCACTCACCATCGTAAGACTGACCGTTGGCCCAGTCGAAGCGCCCCTGGCCATGGCGTTTGCCGGCGCGCATCTGGCCGCTGTAGCGATTGCCGTTATCCCATTTGATCGTCAGCTCACCAGTGATCAGCTGGGTCTGCGGATCGATCACGAAGCGTCCGGTGAACAGCGCGTCACTCGCCCGCACGCTTTGCTCGGGCGGCAGCGGCACCGCGCCCTGAGCCGCACACAGGCCAGGCAGCACGAAGAGCAGCGTAAGGATCAGGCGGCGCACAGCCATGGGGGCATCCTGCAAAGGGAGAAGATGCCTTGACGATATGTGCTGGCCGCCCGCGCGGTCAAGCGAGATGCGCCGCTCAGGCCTGTGGCTCGAAACCGGCCTCGGTCAGGCGGCTGACGATGGCTTCGCGGGCCAGCGCGGTTTCCACCTTCACCTGCTTGGTCGCCACGTCGATTTCCACTTTGGCCGCCGCATCCAGTTCGCCAAGAATGCGGGTGATGGTTTTGGCACAGCCGCCGCAGCTAATGTCCGGAACGATGAATTCGTACATGGAGCAACTCCTGACTGGCAAAGCCGCCATCTTCATCCCTGCCCCGGGGGCAAGGTCAAGCCCGGCTCAATGCTCCTGCCGGGCTTCGGAAGGCAGCTCGCCGAAAAGCTGGCGGTAGTCCTTGGCGAACTGGCTCAGATGGGTAAAGCCCCAGGAATAGGCAACGGCGGAAATGGCACTGCGGTGATCCTGCTTGAGGGCGCGCCGCACCTCGTTGAGACGCAAGCTGCGGATGAAGCTCAGCGGCGACTGGCCGGTGACCTCTTCGACGCTGTTCTGCAAAGTGCGGCGGCTCACATGCAGGTCCCGGCACAGATCGGGAATCGACGGCGCTTCGCCCGGACTGGCCAGCACCTGACTACGAATGCGGCTGACGATCTGCTGGCGCGCAGAGACGCAACGCCGGGCGACCGGAGCCGAGGCCTTGCCTTGCTGCAGCACCTCCACCAGCACATCGAAGACCCGCGCCTGCAGAAGCGCCGGATCGTCGCCCGCCGCCTCAGCGTCCAGCAGGATGTTGCTCAGGGCCGCGCACAGGCGATGCTTGCGCGCCGGCACGAGGGAGATCACATCGCGCTGCTGGAGCACGCGATCGAGGTCGAGGCGGGCCGTTTCTTCGAGATGGCTCGCAAAGGCCGGGCGATCCACCACGATGCCGTATAGATCGAAGTCCGGCGCAGTCAGCAGATCGAACTCCACGCCGCCGTCGCGCACGCATACCGCGTCCGCCGCCAAGGGCTTGCTGCCCATCCACATCATGCCGTCTTCGGCGGCCGGGATGCCGAACCACACCGAGTCCTTCCAGGCTGCGCAACTCTGGCGCAACTGGCGATTGGCGCGCTCGACGAAGATCTGGCTCTTGGGCAGCCAGAGCTCCATCACCTCGCCCTCGAATGCGCCCGCCGAGAGCTGGTCGTAACGCTGATCCCATTGCGAAAGGTTGAGTGCATGCTCATCCGCATCACGCGCCCGGCTCACCCGGCGCAAGGCGCGCGGCGCCGAGTCTTCCCGGGCGTCGCCCCGGTCCCTCACAAACTGATCCATGAAAATCACACCCCGCCACCGCTAATACTTTAGCTCTAAGCAAGCGGCGTACCGGGCCTGATCATTGCATGACCTGTTGAGGTAAGCACACGGGCAGGCGGGATGCCGGCGGAAGCGCCGTCCTGCGCACCAAAGATACGCCCTCGTCTGGTGCAGAAAGGCTTCGGTACGGTGCCAACAAAGCTGTGCCAAATCCTGCTATCGACGTGCCAAAACTTGATACGCCTCCCGGCAGGCTTTGATTCACGATGCGCTCACCAAACCAACTCGACTGGAGTCAATCATGAGTGGATCAACGCAAGCGCCGCACGGGCTGGCGGCAAGCCTAGGCACCTGGCAACTGTGGGGCATCGCTGTCGGCCTGGTGATCTCGGGCGAATATTTCGGCTGGAGCTTCGGCTGGGCCTCGGCCGGCACGCTCGGCTTCCTGATCACCACCCTCGCCGTTGCGCTGATGTACGGCACCTTCATCTTCAGCTTCACCGAGCTGACCACCAGCATCCCGCATGCAGGCGGCCCTTTCGCCTACAGCTATCACGCCTTCGGCCCTACCGGCGGCTATCTCGCCGGCATGGCCACCCTGATTGAATTCGTGTTCGCCCCGCCGGCCATCGCGCTGGCCATCGGCGCTTACCTGAATGTGCAGTTCCCCGCGCTGGATCCGAAAATCGCGGCCGTCGGTGCCTATCTGGTCTTCATGAGCCTGAACATCGTGGGCGTGACCATCGCCGCCACTTTCGAGCTGTGCGTGACCCTGCTGGCAATCTTCGAACTGCTGGTATTCATGGGTGTGGTGGCGCCGGGCTTCTCCTTCGCCAACTTCACCAAGGGCGGCTGGGCCGGAGCCGATGAATTTTCGCTGGCCTCGATCGCCGGCATCTTCGCCGCCATCCCGTTTGCGATCTGGTTCTTCCTGGCGATTGAAGGCGTGGCCATGGCCGCCGAAGAAGTGCGCAACCCGAAACGCTCGATTCCGATTGCCTACACCGGCGGCATCATCACCCTGGTGGTGCTGGCGGTTGGCGTGATGGTGATGGCCGGCGGCGCAGGCGACTGGACCAAGCTTGCCAACATCAATGACCCGCTGCCGCAGGCCATGAAGATGATCGTCGGCGAATCCTCCGGCTGGCTGCATATGCTGGTGTGGCTGGGCCTGTTCGGGCTGGTCGCCTCCTTCCACGGCATCATCCTCGGCTATTCGCGCCAGATCTTTGCCCAGGCTCGCGCCGGCTACCTGCCGGGCTGGCTCGGCGCCGTGCATCCGAAGTTCAAGACGCCGCACCGCGCCATCATCGCTGGCGGCGTGATCGGCATCCTGGCGATCTTCAGCGACGAGCTACTGTCCTTCGGTGGCCAGACGCTCACCGCCAACATCGTGACCATGTCGGTCTTCGGTGCGCTGCTGATGTACATCCTGAGCATGGCTTCGCTGTTCAAGCTGCGTCGCAGCCAGCCGGACCTGCCGCGTTCCTACAAGGCGCCGTTCTTCCCGGTTTTCCCCGCCATCGCGCTGGGTGGCGCTGTGATCTGCCTGATCACCGTCACCTGGTTCAACCCGCTCCTGGCCGCCGTCTTCGCCGGCATCCTGGCGGTGGGCTACGGCTACTTCCGCGCCACCCACGCCCAGCGCGCGGCTGCGCCGATGGCCGCCCTGGCGGTCGAGACCGAGTAAGCGGGAGGCTGGAAAAATGTCGTATTCCGCCAGCGTGGGGGTGAGGCGTTATGTGTTCGCCGACCTCAAGACCCTGCTCGCCAAGGCCAGCCCGCTCCGCTCCGGCGATCTGCTCGCCGGGGTGGCGGCGGCCACCAGCGAGGAGCGCATGGCGGCCCGGATCGCGCTGGCGGACGTTCCGCTGGCGCGCTTCCTGGAAGAAATAATCATTCCTTATGAAGTGGACGAAGTGAGCCGCGTGATCCTGGACGATCACGATCCCGTGGCCTTCGCCCCGGTCGCCGGGCACAGTGTCGGCGAGTTCCGCGACTGGCTGCTATCAGACGCAGCAGGCAGTACGGAGCTCGCCGCGCTGGCCCCCGGTCTGACCCCGGAAATGGTGGCCGCCGTCAGCAAGCTGATGCGCAATCAGGATCTGATTCTGGTCGCAGCGAAATGCGAAGTCATCACCCGTTTCCGCAATACCTTGGGCCTGCGCGGCCGCCTCGCGGTGCGCCTGCAGCCCAACCACCCGACCGATGATGCCCGCGGCATTGCGGCCTCGATGCTCGATGGCCTGCTCTACGGTGCCGGCGATGCGGTGATCGGCATCAACCCGGCGAGCGACAGCCTGCCAGCCATCACCACCCTGCTGCACCTGATGGACAACTTCCGCGCGCAGTACGCGGTGCCCACCCAGAGCTGCGTGCTCACCCATGTTACCAACACCATCCGCGCCATCGAAAAAGGTGCGCCGGTGGATCTGGTCTTCCAGTCCATCGGCGGCACCGAGGCGGTCAATACCAGTTTTGGCGTCACCGCAGCGATCCTTGAAGAGTCGATGCACGCCGCACGCAGCCTCAATCGCGGCACGCTGGGCAACAACGTGATGTATTTCGAGACGGGTCAGGGCAGCGCGCTCTCGGCCAACGGCCATCACGGCGCCGACCAGCAGACCCTCGAAACCCGCGCCTATGGCCTCGCCCGGCGCTACCAGCCATTGCTGGTGAATACCGTGGTCGGCTTCATCGGCCCCGAGTACCTTTACGACGGCAAGCAGATCATCCGCGCTGGTCTCGAAGACCACTTCTGCGGCAAGTTGCTGGGCCTGCCAATGGGCTGCGACATCTGCTACACCAACCATGCCGAAGCCGATCAGGACGACATGGACACCCTGCTCACCCTGCTAGGGGTGGCCGGCATCAACTTCATCATCGGCGTGCCCGGCGCCGACGACATCATGCTCAACTACCAGAGCACCTCTTTCCACGATGCGCTCTACCTGCGCCGCGTGCTGAACCGCCGCCGCGCACCGGAATTCGAAGAATGGCTGGAGCGCATGGGGATCGCCGATTACCGCGGCGAACTCCTGCCACAAACCGAACAACAGCCGCTGCTCGCCATGGCCGGCAGCGCCTGGGGGCAGACATGAGCAAGCTGCCGATCACACCGGACCCGTGGACACGCCTGCGCAGCCTCACCCCGGCACGCCTGGCGCTCGGCCGCAGTGGCGTCAGCCTGCCCACCGCCGAAGTGCTGCGCTTCGGACTCGCCCATGCCCAGGCGCGCGATGCGGTACATGAAGCACTGGATGCCGAAGCCCTCGCACACAATCTGCAACTAGCCGGCTTCCAGAGCATTCAGGTCGCCAGCCAGGCCACGGACCGCGCCACCTACCTGCGCCGGCCGGACCTCGGGCGCCGCCTCGCACCAAGCAGCGCCCAGCTGCTGAAGCAGGCTGCTCCGGCCGCGCCCTTGCCACTGCTCATCGTGGTCGCCGATGGTCTCTCGTCCCTCGCCATCAGCCGCCACACCCTGCCCCTGCTGCAAGCCCTGCGGCCCTATTTCCCGACCCTGCGCGAAGCACCGGTGGTGATCGCCAGCCAAGCCCGTGTGGCGCTAGGCGACGAAGTCGGCCAGCTCCTCAACGCTGCGCTGGTCGCCGTGCTGATCGGCGAGCGCCCCGGCCTCTCCTCGCCGGACAGCCTCGGCATCTACCTCACCGGCGGGCCGCGTATCGGCCTCACCGATGCCTGGCGCAACTGCATTTCCAACGTCCGCCCGGAAGGCCTCGACTACGCCGAAGCGGCCCGCAAGCTGGCCTTCCTGATCGCGGGCGCACGCCAGCTGGGGCGCACGGGTGTCGACCTCAAGGACGACAGCGACACACCGGCGCTGGAATCCCGAACCCCTATGCCGGAGCTATCCGGCAGCGACTGAACCTCAGCTTTTCCCGCTTCCCGTTCCACCCCAACCATTGCCTGACAGGAGAGAACCATGCTCACCCTCGCACAACGCACTATCCCTGCCGCCCTCGCAGCCCTCGGCCTGGCCCTGGCGCTGCCCGCTCATGCCCAGGAAACCGCCGCACCGGCCGCCACTCCGGACTGGAGCTTTCCCAGCAGCCTGAGCCTGACCAGCGACTACATCTTCCGCGGCCAATCTCAGACCTGGGGCAAGCCCGCCCTGCAATACGGCATCGAGGCCGATCACAGCTCCGGCTTCTATGCCGGCTTCTTCGCCTCCAACGTGTCGGACCACTGGCTGCCGGGCGCTTCCGTTGAAACCGATCTGTTCACGGGCTACCGCAACACGATCGCCGACACCGTCGGCTATGACCTCGGCGTGATCTATTACGCCTACCCGGGCGGCAACTGGAAGAACTCCAGCTTCACCGGCTACAACGATCCGAACGAGCTCAACACTGCCGAAGCCTTCATTTCGCTGAGCTACAAGGGGCTCAGCTTCAAGACCGGCCGTGCCCTCACCGAATACTTCGGCTGGAGCACCAACAACTCGCCGGTCGGCGGAGGCTTTGCCGGCGACAGCACGGCCGGCGTTACCGGCAGCACGCGCGGCTCCTACTTCTACGAACTCAATGGCAGCTTCGACGTGGCCGAAGGCTGGAACCTCAACGGCCAGCTCGGCCGCCAGATCATCGCCAATGCCACAGGGTTGGACATCACCTATTACAAGCTCGGCGTTACCCATAGCTTCGTCGACGGCTGGTCCGCCAGCCTGGCCTACTACGGCTCCAGCGAACCGGATGCCTACAAAGGCTTCCTGAGTCTTGCCGACACCACCTCGGCCTCCAACATCGCCAAGGACAAGACGGTCGTCACCCTCAGCAAGGCTTTCTGAGTCACACCCGGGCTGCGGAGCCCCGTCCGGCACGGGTGGCTTCGCAGCTTCTCTTCCTCCCGCTTGACCCTGCCATGATGGGAAGCCCTAGAGTCAGTGTGTCCTGACCCGGAGCCCTGCCATGAGCGCGCCCCCCCCTATAGCCCCTCCGACACACTTCTCCTTCCCCATCGAGGGCATGACCTGCGCCGCCTGCTCCACGCGACTGGAGAAAATGCTGCGCGCCACACCCGGTGTGACTGAGGCGAGTGTGAATCTCGCCAGCGAGCGCGCCAGCGTGGTGGGAGAAGCCGACTTCGCGGCGCTGCTTGCCACCGTGCGCCGCGCCGGCTTCGAGGTGCCGCGCCGCACCCTGCAGCTCGACGTGGGTGGCATGAGCTGCGCCAGCTGCGTAGCGCGGGTCGAGAAAGCCCTGCTCAAACAGCCCGGCGTGGAAGTGGCCGAGGTGAGTCTGGCCACCGAATCCGCGCGCATCGAAACCCGCCTCGATGCCGATCCTGCCCCCCTGCTCGCAGCACTTGAAAAAGCGGGCTTCCCGAGCCGGCTGCATCAGGCCGCCGCTCCGGCCGCCGGCGCCTCCGCCGGCCAGCGCTGGCAACTGTTTTCGCTCGCTTGCAGCATCGCGCTGAGCCTGCCGCTGCTCGCGCCGATGCTCGTCGAACCCTTCGGCCAGCACTGGATGCTGCCTGGCTGGCTGCAGTGGGCGCTCGCCACGCCGGTGCAGTTCGTGTTCGGCGCGCGCTTCTACCGCGCGGGCTGGAAAGCGGCACGCGCCGGCAGCGGCAACATGGATCTGCTGGTCGCGCTGGGCACCAGCGCGGCCTATTTCCTCTCGCTGTGGCTGCTGTTCCAGGGCCATGGCGCGCATCTCTATTTCGAAGCCGCCGCCGTGGTGATCACTCTGGTACAACTGGGCAAGTGGCTGGAGGCTCGCGCCAAGCGCCAGACCACCGCCGCGATCCGTGCCCTGCAAGCCTTGCGGCCGGAAACTGCACGTATTCGCAGCTCCGATAGCGAGCAGGAGATCCCGCTTGGCCAGCTGCGCGTGAATGACATCGTGATCGTGCGCCCCGGCGAGCGTATTCCGGCCGATGGCGTGCTGATCGAGGGCGAATCGCAGGTCGATGAGTCGCTGATCACCGGCGAGAGCCTGCCGGTAGTGCGTACGCCGGGCGCGGTGCTGATCGGCGGCAGCGTGAATGGCGAAGGCCTCATCGCGCTGCGCACCACGGCGGTCGGCGCGCAGACGGCACTGGCCCGCATCATCGAACTGGTCGAAAACGCCCAAGCCAAGAAAGCGCCGATCCAGCATCTGGTCGACCAGGTCGCAGCAGTGTTCGTGCCGGTGGTGCTGGTGATTGCGCTCGTAACCCTGCTCGGCTGGGGGCTAGCCGCCGGCGACTGGCAGCAGGCCATCCTCAACGCGGTGGCGGTGCTGGTGATCGCCTGCCCCTGCGCGCTGGGGCTCGCCACGCCCACCGCGATCATGGCCGGCACCGGGGCGGCTGCGAAGCTGGGCATCCTGATCCGCGACGCCGAAGCGCTAGAGATCGCCCATCGCGTGCAGGTGGTGGCCTTCGACAAGACCGGCACCCTGACCCTCGGCAAGCCAAGCTTGATGGCTTTCGAAAGTAGCCCGGATGCAGCGCAGCGGAATCCGGGAGCCCCCCTTGCGCCACAATCCCCGGATTCCGGCCTGCAGCCTCCATCCGGGCTACAGATTGCCGCCGCCCTGCAAGCCGGCAGCGAGCACCCACTGGCGCAAGCCGTCATCACAGCCGCGCAAGGCCTTGATGTGCCGACGGCAACCGGCGTGAAGGCCGAGGCCGGGCGCGGCATTCGCGCCACGATCGCAGGGCGCGAATACGCGTTGGGCAGCCTGCGCTGGCTAAATGAGCTGGGCTTCGATGCCGCCGCACTCGCGGCCGAGGCCGCACCGCATCAGGCGCAAGGCCGCACCGTGTCCTGGCTGATCGATCTGAGCAGCAAACAACGCCTCGCCCTGCTCGCCTTCGGCGACAGCCCGCGCCCCGAAGCGCAGGAGGCCATCGCCGAACTCAAAGCGGCCGGCATCCGCCCGGTGCTGCTGACCGGCGACCATGCCGTGAGCGCCGCGGTCATCGCCGCACAGCTCGGTATCGAGGATGTGCACGCCGAGGTACTGCCGGCGGACAAGGCCCGCATCGTCGCCGAACTGCGCGAGAAATTCGGCACGACGGCCATGGTCGGCGACGGCATCAACGACGCCCCCGCGCTGGCCGCCGCCGACGTGGGCATCGCCCTGGGCAGCGGCACCGATGTGGCCATGGCTGCGGCCGGCATCACCCTGATGCATGCGGACCCGCGCCGGGTCGCCGACGCCCTGGCCATCTCGCGCCGCACCTCGGCGAAGATCCGCCAGAACCTGTTCTGGGCCTTCATCTACAACCTGATCGGCATTCCGCTGGCCGCGGCCGGCCTGCTCAACCCGGTGATCGCCGGCGCAGCGATGGCATTTTCCAGCGTCAGCGTGGTCAGCAACGCCTTACTGCTGGCGCGCCGGCCACTGCGACACTGACGGGCAAGGCGCCCCCACCCATCGGGCAGGCCACGGTGCAGCAACCGCTTCGGGGCACTAATGCTCAGGAGAGGCCTTTGCCTCGAAGGAGCGCCGCATGCAAGAAGATGCCCAGATCCACAGCCCGTCCCTGCGCCAGCGCATGGCCAATCTGCCGATTGCCGCCAAGCTGAGCCTGCTCACTCTGGCCCTGCTCACCGCCGTTTTCAGTGTGGCCGGGCTGTATCTGGCGCGCTCGCTGTCCACCCAGCTCGAAGCCAACGCCACCAGCGCGCTGCAAACGGCCAACCAGCGCATCGTGGACATGATCGAGGTCTATGCCGCCAATCTGGAGCAATCCGCCGCCATGCTCGGCAGCGAATTCGTCTCGCGCCTGCAGGCGGGCGTGCCCGAAACCACCCGCAACAAGGACATCGCCGCCAGCGAGGCGAAAGCCACGCCTCTGATCGACAGCTTCAGCACCGCTTCCGGCGCGGTCGCCACCCTCTTCGTGAAGGACGGCGAGGATTTCACCCGCCTCGCCACCTCGGTCAAGGATGCCGCCGGCAAGCGCGCCGTCGGCACCCGACTCGACCACACCCACCCAGCCTATGCCCCGGCACTCGCCGGGCAGGCCTACACCGGCCGCGCCAAGCTCTTCGGCCGCGACTACATCACGCGCTACATCCCGCTGCTCGAAAATGGCCGGGTGATCGGCATCGGCTTCATAGGCATCGACTTCACCGAGGGCCTCGTCACCCTGAAGCAGAAGGTGCGCGCCATCGCCGTGGGAGACAGCGGCCATGTGCTGATCTTTGAGCGCAGCGGTGTGGACGCCGGCAAGGCCGTGGTGCATCCGGAAGCCGAAGGCCAGAACCTGCTCGGCGACAGCCATCCCTGGCTACGCACGATGATCGAAGGGAAAAACGGCGCCCTGCACTTCAGCTCAGCCAAAGACAGCAAGGCCGGCACCGAACAGCTCGGAGTATTCAACAGCTTCGAGCACTGGAACTGGCTGATCGTTTCCACCGGCCCGCTCGATGAATTCACCCGCTTCGCGCGCGGCATCCTGCGCGACCTGCTGATCGCCGCCGTGATCATGGCCATCCTGATCGCCAGCGGCATCATGCTCTGTGGCCGGCGCTGGATCAGCCGGCCGCTGGCCGGCGCCGTCGGCCTCTTCGAGCAGATCGCCGAAGGCGATCTGGGCACCCGCATCGAAGTGCACAATCGCGACGAGGTGGGTCAGTTGCTGGCCGCCATGCAGGGCATGACCCGGCAGCTCGCCCGCGTGATCGAGGAGGTCCGCGCGAATTCGGAGAGCCTGGGGGGGGCCGCCAGCCAGATCACCGGCACCTCGCAGTCGCTGGCCCAGTCATCCAGCGAGCAGGCCGCCAGCGTGGAGCAGACCTCCGCCGCCATGGAGCAGATGAGCAGCTCGGTCACCCGCAACGCGGATAACGCCCATAGCACCGATGAAGTCGCGCTCAAGGCCGCAGGTGAAGCGAATGAAGGTGGCGCGGCCGTCAGCCAGACCGTGCAGGCCATGCAACAGATCGCCCAGCGCATCGGCATCATCGACGACATCGCCTACCAGACGAACCTGCTCGCTTTGAACGCGGCCATCGAAGCGGCCCGCGCAGGCGAAGCCGGGCGCGGCTTCGCCGTGGTAGCCGCCGAAGTGCGCAAACTCGCCGAGCGCAGCCAGGTCGCCGCACAGGAGATCGGCAGTCTCGCCAGCAGCAGCGTGCATGTGGCTGAAAACGCCGGCAAGCTGCTGCAGCAGATCGTGCCGGCAATCCAGCAGACCGCCGAACTGGTACAGGCCATCGCCAGCGCCTCGAATGAGCAGTCCGACGGCGTCACCCAGATCAACGCCACACTGAGCCAGCTCGCCCAGCTCACCCAGCAGAATGCGGCCTCGGCCGAAGAGCTCGCCGCCACCGCCGAAGAGATGAACAGCCAGGCCGGCCAGTTGCAGACGCTGATGGCCTTTTTCAAGCTCGGCACAGCGTCAGCCCCGCGCGCGGGCGGCAGCGCGCCACGCGCATCCGGGGCGACACCTCGCCCCCGCGCCGGCTTCAATTCGGACTCAGGAGAATATGTACGTTTCTGAAAGAAGCCCGGCGTAAACTGGCGCTTTGCCTCGCCAGGAATTCTCATGCCCGCCAGCATCGAACACGCCGACGCGCTTGAAGCCGGCTTTGTGGACATCGGCGCTGCCGCAGCCGCCAGCGGCGTCTCGATCAAGATGGTGCGCCACTACGAAAGCCTCGGCCTGCTGGGCGCGGTGCCACGCACCGCCGCCAATTACCGCATCTACGGCGCCAACCACATCCACACCCTGCGTTTCATCGCCCGTAGCCGCAAGCTCGGCTTCTCGATGGAAGAAATCCGCGAGCTGCTCACCCTGTGGCAGGATCGCCAGCGCTCCAGCGCGGCCGTCAAAGCTATCGCCACCCGCCATATCACCGATCTGCAGACCCGCATCGCCGAATTACAAGGCATGGTCGCCACCCTCAGCCAGCTCAACCACTGCTGCGCGGGTGACGCCCGCCCGGACTGCCCGATCCTGGCTGATCTGGCCGGCCACAGCGACATGATCGAAGGCGGCGCAAGGCCCGGCCAATCCCGCTAGAATTCGCCGACGATTTTGGAGGCATGCTCGTGTACGGTCTGATCCTCACGGTTTTCTTCGGCGTAATGGCGTTCTTCCTGTACCGGGCCTGGCGGGTCTGGCAACAGCGTTTCGGCCAGCGCGACAACGATTTCGATGCCTACCAGCTTCAGCAACTGGTCAAGGAAGCCGAAGCAGGCAACCCGTTGCCGGCTCACGAAACCTTTGAAATCAAACCCCTGCCCGTCACGCCAGCCGCCGCCGTGGTGGACACCACACCGCGTACGCGCCGCCCCCTACTTGATGGCCCGGCCCAGGACGCATTCCTTCTGCTGCACGCCGACGTCGCCGCCGGCTTCCCGCTGCTGACCAGCGTCGATATTGCTACCCTGCTGGACGCCCACGGCACACCGCCGCCACGCGTCAGCGCGGACTTCGTGATCTGCAAGAAGGACTTCAGCCCCGCCGTGGTGATCTTCATCGAACGCAGCCCGGGAGATCCGATGATCGAGCGCGCCCAGACCCTCTTGCGCAGCCATCGCCTGCGCGTGCTGCGGTGGCCGGCCTCCGCTCTGCCTTCACGCGAGGAAATGCGGCGCCAGGTATTCAAGCCACGCACAGCAGCTTGAGGGCAGCGGCACAGCCATGCCGCTCAAACGATACATTCTGCAGGCGCGGTCCAAGGCCGCTTCAACGAAAGCCGTCCAGAGCCGGAATCAGAAAGAAAGCGTAGCGAGCAGGCAGAGGTCTAAACAAGGCGCGTAAAACTACGTGCGCCAGTGTTTCGAGATCGGCCCACGCGCCTGCTTGATTCAGATGCCAGCACCCAGATCAAAGGTCTGGGAACTGACCATCTGTTCGCCCTGGAACACACGCAGGTTGCGCGGGCGCAGCCAGACGGTTTCGCCGGCGGCCAGCGCGAGCTGGTTATGACGCTCGCGAGTCAGCTCGACCTCGAAGATCTCACCCTGGTGTTCGACTTCCACCCGTACCAGCGGGCCGATGGCCTGCACATGCAGCACGCCGGCTGACAAGGCGCCGGCGGAGGACTCGCGCTGGATCTCGATGTCATGCGGGCGTACAAAGGCCAGCGCGTCATCCTTGGCGACATGCGCAGCCCGATCCACCTCGGCCCACTGCCCGTGCACACGGCTGTGGAACACATTCACGTTGCCGAGGAAGCGATACACGAAAGGCGTGGCCGGCGCCGAGTACACCTCGTCCGGCGTGCCCAGCTGCTCGATGTGGCCCTTGTTCATCACCACCACGCGGTCGGCCACTTCCAGCGCCTCTTCCTGATCGTGGGTCACGAATACCGATGCGATATGCATTTCGTCGTGAAGGTGGCGCAGCCAGCGGCGCAATTCTTTTCTCACCTGGGTATCCAGCGCGCCAAAAGGCTCGTCCAACAGCAGCACCTTGGGCTCCACCGCCAGGGCACGGGCGAGCGCAATGCGCTGGCGTTGCCCACCCGAGAGCTGCGAGGGGTAGCGCTCGGCCAGCCAGTCCAGCTGCACCAGCTTCAGAAGTTTCATCACGCGCTCGCGGATCTCGCCTTCCGAGGGGCGTTCGGCGCGCGGCTTCACGCGCAGGCCGAAGGCCACGTTCTCGAACACGCTCATGTGGCGGAACAGCGCGTAGTGCTGGAACACGAAGCCGACCTGGCGCTCGCGGGTATGCACGTGGGTGGCTTCCTCGCCGTGAAACAGCACCGAACCGGCGTCGGCCGACTCCATGCCGGCGATGATCCGCAGGAGCGTGGTCTTGCCGCAGCCGGAAGGACCAAGGAGCGCGACCAGTTCGCCGGTCGGGATCTCCAGCGAGATGTTGTCCAGCGCCACGAAATTGCCGAAACGCTTGCTGATGTTTTTGACTTCGATGCTCATGACTCAAATCCTTGTGCAGATCAACGGGCCTCAAACCCGTCGTTCAATTCGTTGCTGTGGTTTTCTCCGGCGGCAGCACGGCATTGAGCATGTCCGTCTCCTTCTGCATCCGCCATTCCACAAAGGTCTTCGCCACCAGCGTGACCAGCGCCAGCAGCGCCAGCACCGAGGCCGCGGCAAACGCGCCAACCGAGTTGTATTCGTTGTAGAGAATTTCCACATGCAGCGGCAGGGTGTTGGTCTCGCCGCGGATGTGGCCGCTGACCACACTCACCGCACCGAACTCGCCCATCGCCCGAGCATTGGACAGGATCACGCCGTAGAGCAGGCCCCACTTGATGTTCGGCAGGCTCACCCGCCAGAACATCTGCCAGCCCGAAGCGCCCAGCGATACGGCTGCCTCCTCCTCGTCCTTGCCTTGCGACTGCATCAGCGGAATCAGCTCGCGCGCGATGTAGGGCACGGTAATGAACATGGTGGCGATGATCATGCCGGGCAAGGCGAAGATGATCTTGATGTCATGCGCCGCAAGCCACGGCCCGAACCAGCCCTGGCGTCCGAAAATCAGGATGAAGAGGAGGCCTGCGACCACCGGGCTGACCGCGAAAGGCAGGTCCAGCAGGGTCGTCAGCAGGCTCTTGCCACTGAATTCAAACTTGGCCACCGCCCAGGCAGTGGCCACGCCGAACAGGATGTTGAGCGGCAGCACGGCCAGTGCCACAAACACCGTCAGCCAGATGGCGGCCAGAGTCTCTGGTTCGGCCAGCGCCTGCCAGTAAGGGCCAAAGCCCTGGCGGAAAGCCTCGGCGAACACCGACAGCAGCGGCAGGCCCAGGAAGAAGAACAGAAAAGCAAAGGCCAGAGCCATCAGCGTCCAGCGCACGCCGCGCGACTCGGTATTCACGGTGCGAATCTGATTCATGCCTGTGCTCCTTCATCCACATGGCGGCCCGTGTGGCGATTGGCAGTCCACCACTGCAGCAGATTGATCGACAAGAGCAGCACGAAGGAGATCACCAGCATCACCACCGCCAGCACCGTGGCGCCCGGCAGGTCGTATTGCTCCAGCTTGGAGATGATCAGCAGCGGCGTGATCTCAGACACCATCGGCATATTCCCGGCAATGAAGATCACCGAACCATACTCACCGACCGCGCGTGAGAAGGACAGCGTGAAACCCGTCAGCAATGCCGGGAACAAGGCCGGGAACAGCACCCGGTGGAAAGTCTGCCAGCGCGAGGCGCCGAGGCTGGCGGCCGCCTCTTCCACTTCCGGCTCGATATCTTCGATCACCGGCTGCACCGTGCGCACCACGAAGGGAATGCCGATGAAGATCAACGCCACCACAATGCCGGCCGGCGTGAAGGCCACCTTGAAGCCGAGCCAGCCTTCGAGAATTTGACCAACCCAGCCGGTATTGGCATACAGCGTGGTCAGGGTGATGCCGGCCACCGCGGTCGGCAAGGCGAAGGGCAAATCCACGAAGGCATCCACCAGCTTCTTGCCGAAGAATTCGTAGCGCACCAGCACCCAGGCCACGATCAGGCCGAATACCCCATTCACACAAGCGGCGATGAAGGCGGTGCCGAAAGTCACGCGATAGGCCGCCAGTGCCCGCTCAGCCGTGGCGATCTGCCAGAACTGAGCCCACGAGAGCTCGGCACTGCGGGCCACCAGTCCGGCCAGCGGGATCAGCACCAGCAGCGAGAGATAGACCAGCGAATAGCCGAGCGAGAGGCCAAAGCCGGGCAGCACGTGATGTTTTTTGCTTGTCATGATGAAAACGGGCCGGCATGGCCGGCCCGTCCTTGTTCGAGAAGGCTTGAGAACTGTAGCAAAGCGAAGTGTAACGCCACGCTTCTGGCCAGGCGCTCCACCACGGGCAGCACCTCAGTACGACCAGAATCGTTTGCTTGCTGTTCTCTTATTTTGCCTGATAGACCTGATCGAAACTGCCACCGTCCTTGAAGTGGGCGGTGAAAGCCTTGTCCCAGCTACCGAAGATTTCTTCCACGGTGAAGGTCTTGATCGGCGGGAACTGCGCAGCGTACTTCTTGAGCACTTCGGCATCGCGCGGACGCAAATAGTTCTGCGCAGCGTTTTCCTGGCCGTCCTTGCTCCACAGGAATTCCAGGTAAGCCTGGGCCTGCTTGCGGGTGCCACGCTTGTCGACAACTTTATCGACGACAGCAACCGGGAATTCGGTCAACAGAGACTGGCTCGGATAGACCACATCAAAGTTGCCACGGCCAAACTCACGCGCGATCAGCTCGGCTTCGCTCTCGAAGGTGATCAGCACATCACCTTGCCCGCGCTGAATGAAGTTGGTGGTGGCGTCGCGCCCGCCGGGCGCAAAGGCCGGCGCATTCTTGAGCAGGCTGCCCACGAAGGCCGCTGCCGTCTTCTCATTACCGCCGGGCTGACGCAGCGCCCAGCCCCAGGCAGCGAGGTAGGTATTGCGACCGTTACCGGTGTTCTTAGGGTGCGGGATGGTGATCGTCACGCCGGGCTTGGTCAGATCACTCCAGTCCTTGAAGCCCTTGGGATTGCCCTTGCGCACGATGAACACCATGGTAGAGGTATAGGGCGAAGCGTTGTTGGGCAGCTTCTTGTTCCAGTCAGCGGCCAGCAAGCCCTTCTCGGCCAGGAAACTGACGTCGGTCGGCTGGTTCATGCTCACCACATCGGCCTCGAGGCCGTCCGCCACCGCGCGCACCTGCTTGGAAGAGCCACCGTGGGACTGCTTCACGATCAGCTCTTCGCCTGTCTTGGCCTTGTAGGCCGCGATGAAGCGCGGGTTGTAGTCCTTGAACACATCACGCGCAACGTCGTAGGACACGTTGAGGATGTCTTTCTGCTGGGCCTGGGCGCCCGCAACGAAGCCCAGCAGGGCCAGCGCAGCAACGGCGGATTTGAGGATCTGGTGCATGTTCTTTCTCCGTAGGGGGCAGGATGCTGCAAGTATGCCGCACCCCTTTATCCACTTCTAAAACAAAAATAGATTCACAAAGAACTATTGAGAATAACGATCTGCCGCACGTCTGCTAGCCCCCAGCACGAGGGCCGCTTCCGTCCCGCCATTCGCTATGCTTGAAAAAACGGGCGACTGCCGCGCAAGCAAGCCCCGACATCTCTCGTCAGCCAGAAAGAAAATCATGCAATCCTCCCCCCTGCTCCGCCTCAGCCTGATCACAAGCTTCGCCGCTCTTGCGCTCAGTGCCTGCGGTGGCGGTAACGACCTTGCAGACACCTGGGCCGATATCACCAAGAGCGTCAAGCTCGATAGCTACTCCGACTCCTGCGATGGCGAGAACTGGAAAACGGTGTCGCGCACCAGCGGCAACCAGACCATCCTGATGACGATCACGGTCAACACCACCGGTGACGTCGAACCGCTCAAACCCGAATGGGGCATCGGTGACGGTCACTCGATCGGCAGCGGCCTGGTCTCAGCGACCAGCAGCACCGACGGCACCGGCCGCAAATTCACTCAGACTCTCGTCATCAACAGCACTGGCGACATTTCCTACCGCTTCAAGATCCGCGACAAGAACGACGATCTGCGTTACGAGACTACCTGCAAGGTGCACGTCAACTGAGCGGCAAAGGCTCAGCGGCCGTCGAGCGCCGCACCCATCACGCGGCGATAGAACTCATGGAAGTGCTGCATGCCATCTTCCATCGGTGACTGATAGGGGCCTACCTCGCTGCGCCCTTCGCGCAGCAGGGCGCGGCGGCCGCGATCCATGCGCTCGCCGATCTCGTCATCCTCGATCGCCGTCTCCATGTAGGCAGCACGCTCCGCTTCGATCAGCTCCGGCTCGAAAGCCGCGATCTCTTCCGGGTAGTAGAACTCGACCACGTTGAGGGTCTTGTCCACCGCCAGCGGCTGAAGGTGACTCACCACCAGCACGTGCGGATACCACTCGACCATGATGTTGGGGAAGTAGGTTAGCCAGATCGCGCCGTGCTTGGGCAACTCGCCGCCATTGGCGGCCAGGACCGCCTTCTGCCAGCGCGCATAGGCCGGGCTGCCGGATTTCTGTAGGGAAGTCACGCCTACCCGCTGCACCGAATACCAGTCGCCAAACTGCCAGGAAAGGTCGTCACAGGTCACGAAGTTGCCCAGACCCGGATGGAAAGGCGCAACGTGGTAATCCTCCAGATAGACCTCGATGAAGGTCTTCCAGTTGTAATTGCATTCGTGATGCTCGACATGGCCCAGCACATAGCCGGTGAAATCCAGCTCGGGCGCCAGCTGCATGCCGGCCAGATCAGCATTGGCCGAACGTGGCCCCTTGAACTGCAGGCCTTGCCAGGACTCCAGCTTCTGTCGGTCCAGGTTCAGGCAGGGATTCTGCGGAAAATGGGGCGCGCCGATCAGCTCGCCCTCCTTGGTATAAGTCCAGCGATGCACCGGACACACAACATTCCGTGCCTTGCCCCGCCCTTCCAGCATGATGGCCTGGCGATGGCGGCAGATGTTGGACATGTGATGCACCCCGTCCTCACCGCGCACCAGCATGCGACCGTGGTCCTGCCAGCCCAGCGTGTAGTAATCGGAGAGTTCCGGCACCATCAGCTCATGCCCCACGTAACCCGGCCCGGCATCGAAGAGCAGGCGCTTCTCCACTTCAAAAAGAGCCTGATCAAAGTAGGCTGAAACAGGCAGCTGCGAGACTGCCGGGGCCAGCTGGACGGGTGTTGCGTTAGAAGACATGGTGCGCTTGATCCTTTCAGCCCGGAAACCGGGAGCAATAAATTATAATCGCCGGTTTATCCCCGGGGCAGCCCGGCATGCACGCGTGAGCACAATGGCCCGAAAATCCGCAGAACAAGCCACCAGCTTCGAACAGGCACTGTCTGAGCTCGAAGGCATCGTTGCCGCCATGGAGCGCGACGACCTGCCCCTCGAAAACGCGCTCGCCAGCTATCAGCGTGGCGTAGAGCTCCTGCGTCACTGCCAAGGCACCCTGGCGGCGGCTGAACAGAAGATCCGGATTCTCGAGAACAACCAGCTGACCGACCTGCCTGGTGAGGAAAACCCATGAGCGCCCCAAAATTCACCGACTGGATGGCGCAGCAGCAGCAACGCGCCGAGCACGCCCTGGAAGCCGCCCTGCCCGCCGCTGGCATCGCGCCCGAGCGGCTGCACGAAGCCATGCGCTACACCACGCTCGGCGGTGGCAAACGCGTCCGTCCGCTGCTGGCTTTTGCAGCCGGCGAACTCTCCGGCGCCCCGGTGGCCAGTCTCAACGCCGTAGCCTGCGCGCTGGAATGCATTCACGTCTATTCGCTGGTGCACGACGACATGCCCTGCATGGACGACGACGCCCTGCGCCGTGGCAAGCCTACGGTGCATGTGCAATACGACGAAGCCACAGCCCTACTGGTTGGCGACGCCCTGCAGACCCAGGCCTTCGACATCCTCTCGGCGCCCGGCCTGTTTGCTGACCCGGCACGTCAGCTGCGTGCCCTCCATACCCTGTCGCGAGCTTCGGGCTCGCGCGGCATGGCCGGCGGCCAGGCCATCGATCTGGCCTCTGTCGGCAAGGAACTCACGCGCGCCGAGCTCGAAGTGATGCACCTGCACAAGACCGGCGCGCTGATCCGTGCCGCCGTGCTGCTGGGTGCGCTCGCCGGCGAAGTCAGCGACGAAGCCTTGCAGCATCTGGATCGCTACGCCAAGAGCATTGGCCTGCTGTTCCAGGTGGTCGACGACATCCTCGACGCCACCGCCGACACCGCCACCCTCGGCAAGACAGCTGGCAAAGACGCGGCTAATGACAAGCCAACCTATGTAAGCATCCTCGGCCTCGCCGAATCCCGCGCCCTTGCCGCTGAACTCACCGCCGAAGCCGAACAGGCCCTCGCCGGCTTTGGCAGCGAAGCCAGCCGCCTGCGTGAGCTTGCCCACTACATCACCAGCCGCCAGTTCTGAGCCCGGCACACCATAACAAGACAAGGCCACGCCCCCATGAACACCTATCCGCTGCTGGACAGCATCAATACCCCAGCCGAACTGCGTGCCCTGCCGCGCGAGCAACTGCCTAAACTGGCCGACGAGCTGCGTGCCTTCCTCGTCGAATCAGTCTCCCGTACCGGCGGCCACCTCTCGTCCAACCTCGGCACAGTGGAGCTAACCATCGCTCTGCACTATGTGTTCGATACCCCTGGCGACCGCATCGTGTGGGATGTCGGCCACCAGACTTACGCCCACAAGGTACTTACTGGGCGCCGTGAAGCCATGGCCAACCTGCGTCAGTACCAAGGCATTTCGGGCTTTCCGCGCCGCTGCGAGAGCAATTACGACACCTTCGGTACCGCCCACTCCTCCACTTCGATCTCGGCCGCGCTGGGCATGGCCGTGGCCGCCAAGCAAAAAGGCGAGCAGCGCCATGGCATCGCAGTGATCGGCGATGGTGCAATGAGCGCCGGCATGGCCTTCGAAGCGCTGAACAACGGCGGCGTGATGGACGCCAACCTGCTCGTTGTGCTCAACGACAACGAGATGTCCATCTCGCCCCCGGTCGGCGCGCTCACCAAGATCCTCGCCCGCCTGCTCTCCGGCCGCACCTACGCTGCCGCCCGCCGCGCCGGCGAAAAGGTGCTTGGCGCCTCGCTCACGCGCAAGGTGGAAGAGCACGTCAAAGGCTTCATCACGCCCAGCACCCTGTTCGAGGAGTTCGGCTTCAATTACCTGGGCCCGATCGACGGGCACGATCTCGACGCCCTGATTCCCACCCTGCAGAACATCCGCAACATGGAAGGCCCGCAATTCCTCCACGTCGTGACCCGCAAGGGCCAGGGCTACAAGCTGGCCGAGGCAGACCCCACGCTCTACCACGGCGTCGGCAAGTTCGATCAGGCCGCCGGCATCCAGAGCGGCAAGAGCGGTGGCAAGCTCACCTTCACCCAGGTCTTCTCGGACTGGCTGTGCGACATGGCCGCCCAGGACGAGCGCCTGATGGCGATCACCCCAGCCATGCGTGAAGGCTCGGGCCTTGTGCGCTTCGAGCAGGAATTCCCGCAGCGCTATTTCGACGTCGGCATCGCCGAGCAGCACGCTCTCACCTTCGCCGCCGGCCTCGCCTGCGAAGGCATGAAGCCGGTGGTGGCGATCTATTCCACTTTCCTGCAACGTGCCTACGACCAGCTGATCCACGACATCGCTCTGCAGAACCTGCCGGTGATGCTGGCCATCGATCGCGGCGGGCTGGTCGGCGCCGATGGCGCCACCCACCACGGCGCCTTCGATCTCTCCTATCTGCTGTGCGTGCCAAACATGGTGGTCATGACGCCCTCGGACGAAAACGAATGCCGCCAGATGCTCTATACCGCCTGGCAGCACGAAGGCCCGAGCGCCGTTCGCTACCCACGCGGCAGCGGTTGTGGCGCCGTGCCACAAACTGAAATGCAGGCCATTTCGCTCGGCAAGGGCGAAATCCGTCGCCAGGGACAGCGTGTGGCCCTGCTCGCCTTCGGCACCCTGCTGCACGATGCATTGCGCGTGGGCGAGGAGCTGGGCGCCACAGTGGTCAACATGCGTTTTGCCAAGCCGATCGACGCCGAGCTGGTCCGCGAACTCGCGGCCAGCCACGAACTGCTCGTCACCCTGGAAGAGAACGCCATCATCAGCGGCGCGGGCAGCGAAGTCGCCCGCGTGCTTGAAGAGGCCGCTCTCAGCACACCGGTCATGCGCCTGGGCCTGCCGGATCATTTCATCGACCACGGTGATCAGGGCCAGCTCCTGAACGAGATCGGCCTGGATCAGGCGGCCATCCTGCAGCGCATCCGGGCACGGCTCGGCTATGTCAGCCATAGTTGAGTTTTTCAGTCGGGATTCTTAGACTGCTTTCATGACACACCACAGTCTGGCCTCGACGCCAGACGCAGCCCCCAGCCCATGAGCACGCAACACGCCCCCATCCCTGACGTCCAGGGTTTCGAAGACCGCCGTCAGCTGGCCATCAACAAGGTCGGCATCAAGTCGATCCGCCACCCGGTGCGCGTGCTTGATCGTGCCTCCAGCGGCGTACAACACACCATCGCCAGCTTCAACATGTATGTCGGCCTGCCCCACAACTTCAAGGGCACCCACATGTCACGCTTCGTCGAGATCCTCAACACGCAGGAGCGGGAGATCTCGGTGGAGTCCTTCGAGCCGATGCTGCGCGAGATGGTCAAGCGTCTGGAAGCCGACACCGGCCTGATCGAAATGCGCTTTCCCTACTTCATCAACAAGAAGGCGCCGGTTTCCGGCGTGGAAAGCCTGATGGATTACGACGTCTGCTTCACCGGCGAGATTGACGCCACTGGCAACTACTCCCTGACCATGCAGGTCGTCGTGCCGGTCACCAGTCTGTGCCCCTGCTCGAAGAAAATCTCGGAGTACGGCGCGCACAACCAGCGCTCCCACGTCACCATCACCGCCCGCACCAACACCCCGGTATGGATCGAGGACCTGGTCGCGATCGCTGAAAGCGAAGGCTCCTGCGAACTCTACGGCCTGCTCAAACGACCAGACGAGAAATTCGTTACCGAGCGCGCCTACGACAACCCGAAGTTCGTCGAAGACCTGGTGCGTGATGTGGCCGGCCGCCTCAATGCTGATTCCCGCGTCGTGGCCTACATCGTTGAATCCGAAAACTTCGAATCGATCCACAACCACTCGGCCTACGCGCTGATCGAACGCGACAAGCGCCTGCAGCCGGCCTGAGTATCTCCGCCAGGCTCAGGCGGACGGCAACAGGCAGCGCAAACGCTCGTTGCCGGTCTCCTCGATCAACTGCGCTGCGCGCAGCGGATCGATTTCCACTAGGCGTCTGACCGCCTCACGAACAGCGGCCTCATTGCCGCAGCGCTGCTGACACAAGCCCATCAGGTAAAGCGGCAGCGGGCTCAGCGGCATCAGTTCGCGCACCCGCCGCAAGGGCGTGATGGCATAGGCGAATTCGCCCAGATCCATGTGCATGCGCGCCAGCGCATACCAGCCCCGCTCTTCATCCGGCTGCAGGCGTGCAGCCTGACGAAAGGCTTCGCCCGCATCATGCTTGCGCCCCAGATCATCCCGCACGCAGCCCAGTTCAAACCAGGCATCAACATCCTGTGGCGCCCATTGCACCAGTTGCTCCAGCGCCAGCGCTGCCTCGGCCCGCATCCCGCGCTGCACGGCCAAGGCTGCGTAATGCCGGGCACAGGAGACGCATTGATGCAGATTCAGCAGATGGTGAAAGATCGCCGCAGCGCGCGCATTCAGGCCCAGCAGCCTGAATAGCACCGCCTCCAGCCAAAGCGCAATGAAGCCACCTCTCATGTCCGCTCTCCCACCCAGACAAATCCACGCTTCAGCTTGGTTCAAAAGAAAAGCCCTCGCGAGGAGGGCTTTTCTTGAAGCGCAAACAATTGTGCCAGGCGGTGCTCAGTAGAGCCGGTTCAAACCGTTCAGGGCCGCCACCCGATAGGCTTCAGCCATGGTCGGGTAGTTGAAGGTGGTATTCACGAAATAGGTAATCTTGTTGTGCGGCGCCGGCTGCAGCATGATCGCCTGACCAATGTGGATGATCTCCGAGGCCTGCGCACCGAAACAATGGATGCCCAGCACCTCCAGCGTATCGCGGTGAAACAGGATCTTCAGCATGCCGGTGGTCTGGCCGGTGATCTGCGCGCGAGCCAGGCTCCTGAACAGGCTGTGGCCCACCTCATAGGGCACCTTGGCCTCTGTCAGCTCGCGCTCGGTGCGCCCCAGCGAGCTAATCTCCGGCAGGGTGTAGATGCCGGTCGGGATGTCACGTGCGAGTTCTGTGCCGGATGAACCATCCACCAGATGCGCCGCTGCGTGACGGCCCTGGTCATAGGCCGCTGAAGCCAGGCTCGGCCAGCCGATCACGTCGCCCACCGCGTAGATGTGCGGCACAGCCGTCTGGTAGTTCTCATTCACCGCGACCGCGCCACGCTTGTCCGGCACGATGCCCAGCGCCTCGAGGCCCATGTCATTGGTGTTGCCCTGGCGGCCGTTGGCCCACAGCAGGAAGTCGGTCTTGATGCGCTTGTTGGACTTGAGCTCCAGTACCACGCCGTCATCCTCGACCACCACGCGCTCGGCTTCCTCGTTGTGGCGCACCAGCACCCCCTGCTCGCGCAGGTGATAGGCCAGCGCGTCGACGATTTCATCGTCGAGGAAGGACAGCAAGCGATCCCGCGTGTTGATCAAGTTCACCTTGCAGCCGAGATTGCGGAAGATCGACGCGTATTCGCAGCCAATCACCCCAGCACCATAGATTGTGATCGATTCCGGCGTTTTGGTCAGGCGCAGGATGCTGTCGCTGTCGTGAATGCGCGGGTGGGTGAAATCGATGTCGGCCGGGTGGTAGGGGCGCGAACCGGTCGCCAGCAGGAACTGCTTGGCGCCATACACCTCGTGGCCGCCGTTGTTCAGCGCCACCTCGATGGTCTGTGCATCACGGAAACGGGCGCGGCCGTGAATCACCTGGACACCGTTGCGATCGTAGAAATTCTGCCGCATGCTGACCTGCTTGCGGATCACGCTCTCGGCCGTGCGCAGCAGGTCAGGGAAACTTACATTGAGATCAGTCGAGTCATGAAACTGCGGGCTGTCGCGCATTTCGCGCAGGCCCGAAATCACCTGCCGCAAGGCCTTGGACGGGATCGTGCCCCAGTGCGTACAGCCGCCCCCCACCTGGGTGTAGGCCTCGACCATGGCCACTTTTTTGCCAGCCTTGGCACACTTCATGGCGGCACCCTCACCGCCGGGGCCTGAACCGATCACGATCACGTCGTATTGCTGCATGTTTCTCTCCGGATATGCTGGGGCTGATTCTTGCTCTTATAGAAGACATTATCCAAGCTTTAGGCCTGCCGCGATAGGCGGAAAGCCCACCCCTGCCCAATTCCACCCGTCACGCACCCGTCTGCACCACGATGGATGCATCGAACCTCCGGGCAGATTGTTATACTCACGCCTTCGCGCGCGGAGCCCAGCGCCGTCCCCAAGAGCCCAAGAGAAGATCATGAACAAAATCATCTACACCCTGACCGACGAAGCCCCGGCACTGGCTACCTACTCCTTCCTGCCCATCGTGCAGGCATTTACCCAGCCAGCCGGCATCACCGTCGAAACCCGCGACATTTCGGTGGCCGCGCGCATCCTGGCGAATTTCCCCGAAGCCCTGAAGCCCGAGCAACAAGTCCCCGACACCCTCGCCGAGCTGGGCGAACTGGCCAAGACACCGGAAGCCAACATCATCAAGCTGCCCAACGTGAGCGCCTCGGTACCGCAGCTCAAGGCCGCCATCAAGGAACTGCAGGCGCAAGGCTATGCCGTGCCGGACTACATCGAAGCGCCGGGCAGCGAAGCCGAGCAGAAGATCAAGAACCGTTACGCCAAGGTGCTCGGCAGCGCCGTGAACCCCGTGCTGCGCGAAGGCAACTCGGATCGCCGCGTGGCCAACGCCGTCAAGCAGTTCGCCAAGAAGCATCCGCACTCGATGGGCGCCTGGTCGGCTGAGTCGAAGTCCCATGTCGCCAACATGGTGAACGGTGACTTCTACGGCAACGAACAATCCGCCGTGATCGCCGCCGCCGGCAGCGTGAAGATCGAGTTCAGCGACAACGCAGGCAACACCAAGCTGCTCAAGGAAGTGAAAGTGCAGCAGGAGGAGTTGATCGCAGCCACCTTCATGAGCGCCAAGGGCCTGCGCAAGTTCTATGAAGTGCAGATCGCCGACGCCAAGGCCAAGGGCGTGTTGTTCTCGCTGCACCTGAAGGCCACCATGATGAAGGTCTCCGACCCGATCATGTTCGGCTACGCCGTGCAGGCCTTCTACAAGGACGTGTTTGCCAAGTACGCCGACGTATTTGCCAAGCTGGGCGTGAATCCGCGCAACGGCATCGGCGACGCTTACGCCAAGATCCAGACCCTGCCGACCGCCCAGAAGGAAGCCATCGAAGCCGACCTGCGCGCCGCCGAAGCTGCCGTGCCGGTCGCCATGGTCGATTCCGACAAGGGCATCACCAACCTGCATGTACCGAGCGATGTGATCGTCGACGCCTCCATGCCCGCCGCCATCCGCGCCTCCGGCCAGATGTGGAACGCTGCCGGCCAGCAGCAGGACACCAAGTTCGCGATTCCCGACCGCTGCTACGCCGGCGTGTATCAGGCCGTGATCGAAGACTGCAAGACATTCGGCAAGTTCGACGTGACCACCATGGGCACCGTGCCCAACGTCGGTCTGATGGCCCAGGCGGCCGAAGAATACGGCTCACACGACAAGACCTTCGAGATCCCGGCCGACGGCGTAGTGCGCGTCATCACCGCCGACGGCAGCGTGCTTACCGAACACAAGGTGGAAGCCGGCGACATCTGGCGCATGTGCCAGACCAAGGACATCGCGATCCGCGACTGGGTGAAGCTCGCCGTCACCCGCTCGCGCGCCAGCAACACCCCGGCCATCTTCTGGCTGGATGACGCCCGCGCCTATGACCGCAACCTGATCGCCAAGGTCGAGACCTACCTCAAGGATCACGACACCAGCGGACTGGAAATTCGCGTGCTCTCCCCGGTCGAAGCCTGCAAGCTGTCGCTCAAGCGTATCCGCGCCGGCCAGGACACCATCTCGGTTACCGGCAACGTGCTGCGCGATTACAACACCGACCTGTTCCCGATTCTGGAACTCGGCACCAGCGCCAAGATGCTCTCCATCGTGCCGCTGCTGGCCGGTGGCGGCATGTACGAAACCGGCGCCGGCGGCTCTGCACCGAAGCACGTGCAGCAGTTCCTCGAAGAGAACTACCTGCGCTGGGATTCGCTCGGCGAATTCCTGGCTCTGCAGGTGTCGATCGAAGAACTCGCCGTCAAGACCGGCAACAAGGCGGGCGCCGTGCTGGCCGAGACGCTGGACGAAGCCAACGCCAAGTTCCTCGACAACAACAAGTCGCCCGCCCGCAAGGTTGGTCAGATCGACAACCGTGGCAGCCACTTCTACCTCGCCCTTTACTGGGCACAGGCTTTGGCGGCTCAAAGCAAGGATGCCGGCCTGCAGGCCATCTTCAAACCGGTCGCCGAAAAGCTGACCGCCGACGAAGCCAAGATTGCCGGCGAACTGATCGGCGCACAGGGTAAGCCAGTGGACATCGGCGGTTACTACCACCCCGCTCCGGAGAAGTGCTCGGAAGCCATGCGCCCCAGCGCCACGCTGAACGCCGCATTGGCCAGTATCAAGTAAGCACGCATGAAAAGGGCGTGGTATCCACCACGCCCCAGAATGCCCAAGCCCCGGACTGCGGGGCTTTTTTTCGCCCGCCTCAGCCCCGACGCCAGGGCCGGTGAAGCCGCAGGTCGTCCAGCACCGGCACCACTGCCATCAGCACCAGCAGCAAGGCAAGCGGCAACGTCGCCAGATAGCCCACATACTTGAAACCATAGGCCCCTAGCAGCCCTCCCAGAAAAAAACTCAAAAGCAGTGATCCGAGCACCCTGAGCCGGGCGCGGTTTGCCCGCACATCCGGGTGCAGGGGGTCGCTCGAGCGATTCCAGTAGAACAGTTTGCCCAGCTCCATGCCGATATCGGTCACCACACCCGTGATGTGGGTGGTACGGATCTCGGCATTGGACGATTTGGAGATGACGGCGTTCTGCAGCCCCATCATGAAACACAGCAGCATCACGGTCACCGGCACGAACAGCCCCTCAATCACCGACAGGCGTGCCCCCAACAGTCCGAAGGAGAGCAGCAGCGCAGCCTCCAGCAGCAGCGGCAAGGCATACTCGCTGTGCCGAGCGCGCCGCCGGCTGTAATTGACCATGATTGCCGTTGTCGCCGCCCCGCCAAGAAACGACAGCAGCGCCCCGAGCCCGGCCAGAGCGATCCCGACATTGCCGAGCACGAAATTGTCGGCCATCGAGGAGACAATGCCGGTCATGTGCGAGGTGTATTGACGGGTGGCCAGATAGGCCCCCGCATTGGTCGCACCGGCCACGAACGCCAGGGTGAAACCCAGATGCCGGTTGCTTTCTGCGCTGCGAACCCGACCCGTCAAACGTCGTGCGTAATCGATGGGCATGCTCTTGATACACCTTCCACTCCGGTGCCAGGCACCGACGCCAAACTTACTGCCGGCCAGTACTGCCGAAACCACCTGCCCCGCGTTCGGTCGCTTCGAAAGCCTCGACCACGTTGAGCTTCACCTGCACCACCGGCACCACCACCAGCTGCGCGATGCGGTCCATAGGCTGAATCGTGAAAGGCTCCTTGCCACGATTCCAGGTCGATACAAACACCTGCCCCTGATAGTCCGAATCGATCAAACCGACCAGATTGCCCATCACGATGCCGTGCTTATGGCCCAGGCCCGAGCGCGGCAGGATCATCGCAGCCAGCCGCGGATCCTCCAGGTGCATGGCCATGCCGGTGGGGATCAGATGCGTGTCACCGGGATTGATCGTCAGCGGCTCATTGATGCAGGCACGCAAATCCAGCCCAGCCGCACCGGCAGTGCCGTACTGCGGCATGTTGTCATGCAGACGGGCGTCGAGAATCTTGATGTCGAGTTGGTGCATGTTGATTTCCGGAAAATAAGAGGATTAAACCTCGACCTTGAAGCCGAGATCGATTTCAGAAGCCGGCAGGCCGCGCACTCCCCAGTTTTCACGGGGAATATCGCGCAGCCGCACCAGAATGTGATCAGCAGGAATACCCAGCTCGCCCAGCTTGGCGGCTATCGTCGCATACAGAGTGCGCTTGGCCTCCAGCGAGCGGCCAGAAAACAGATCGATGCTGATCAGGGTGAACAAGTCAGGCCGGGCTTTGCCGGGCGGGCAGGCAAAGCGATGCGGCGGATGTGCCTGCAGACGCACGATTCGGTCGCCAGCCGGGATTTTCAGCGCTGAAACAATGGCGGCGTGTACCGCATCCATCAGAGCCGTTTCTTCAGCCGCAGTGCATTCGCGACGAATCTCTATCAACACCACAGGCATCTCAGGCTTCCAGCATCTTCGCCAGATGCGCCACGATACCGGTAGCCACCTCAGTCTTGCTGGCACGCGGCAAGGGGTGCGAGCCGGCTGCGTCAAACAGCACCACCTGATTGGTGTCGCCGCCCATGCCATCCTGCACCAGATTGCCCACCACCAGCTGCAGGCGTTTGGCCTGGAGTTTGCCACTGGCGTAGGTGTCCAAATTCTGGCTCTCAGCCGCAAAGCCGACACAGAATGGGGCGGCCGGCAACGAGGCCACCTCGGCCAGGATGTCCGGATTGCGGGTGAGGTTGAGGGTCAGGCCATCACCCGTCTTCTTAATCTTGTCGGCAGCCACATCCAGGGGGCGAAAATCTGCCACTGCCGCCACGCCGATGAAGATCCGCGCCTGCCCGACGCGCTGCATCACGGCCTGATGCATTTCACGCGCGGTCTGCACATCGATGCGCTCCACCCCATACGGCACCGGCAAGGCCACCGGACCACTGATCAGCTGCACCTTCGCTCCCGCAAGCGCCAGCGCACGCGCCAGCGCATAGCCCATCTTGCCGGAGGAGATATTGGTGATGCCGCGCACCGGATCGATCGGCTCGTAAGTCGGCCCGGCCGTCATCAGCACTGTCTGGCCGGCTAGCGGCTTGGCCTGCAGGGCGCTAATCAGAGCTTCAACAATGGTTTCAGGCTCAGTCATGCGCCCTTCACCCACCTCACCGCAAGCCTGCTCGCCGGCATCCGGACCGATGATGCCGACGCCATCGGCGCGCAACTGATTCACATTGCGTTGCGTGGCCGGATTGCCCCACATCTGGCGATTCATGGCTGGCGCCACCAGCAAGGGGCAGGCGCGCGCCAGAGCCAGCGTCGACAACAGATCATCCGCCAGCCCGTTGGCGATCTTCGCCAGCGTATTGGCCGTGGCCGGCGCGATCAGCAGAGCATCGGCCGAGCGCGTCAGATCAATATGGCTCATGTTGTTAGCGCGGCGATCGTCCCAGGGGTCAGTCCACACCGGATTGCCTGACAGCGCCTGAAAAGTGGTTGGCGTCACGAAGCGCGCGCCGTTTTCCGTCATTACCACATGCACTCGCGCGCCGGCCTTGATCAGCAGCCGGGTCAGCTCAGCTGCCTTGTAGGCAGCGATACCGCCGGAAACGCCCAGCACGATGGTCTTGCCCGAGAGTTCAGTCATGCCCAAGTTCCGAAAAGGTAAGAATCCCGCAGTCCGCAATTCTATCCCGCAAGCACCATGGCAATCACTGACTGGCCCGAAGAAGAACGCCCGCGCGAACGCCTGCTGGGCCACGGGGCGGCCGCACTGTCCGATGCCGAACTGCTGGCGATCTTCCTGCGCGTGGGAGTGCGCGGCAAGAGCGCGGTGGATCTGGCCCGTGATCTGATCGCCCATTTCGGCAGTCTGAGCCGCCTGTTCAATGCCCCGCTGCCCGAGTTCAAGGCCTTCCACGGCATGGGCGAAGCAAAATTCGCCCAATTGCAGGCCGTTCTGGAAATGGCACGGCGCGCGCTAAACGAAACCTTGCGCAGCCGTGATGTACTCGGCTCGCCCGGCACAGTGCGTGACTGGCTGCGTCTGAAACTCGCCCACCTGCCTCACGAGGTCTTCATGGTGCTGCTGCTCGATGCCCAGAATCAGCTCATCGAAGCGCGCGAACTTTTCCGGGGAACCCTGACGCAAACCTCCGTATACCCACGTGAAGTCGTTAAACTCGCGCTGGCTCACAATGCCGCCGCCGTCATCCTGGCGCACAACCATCCTTCTGGCGTCATGGAAGCCAGCCGTGCCGACGAGTTGCTGACCAATGCTCTGAAACAGGCTCTAGCACTGGTAGATGTGCGAGTACTGGATCACTTCATCGTGGCCGGAAACGCAACGCCGCTTTCCTTTGCCGAGCGTGGCCTGTTATAGTTGCGGTCTTTCCAGCGCGTGGGCTTGAGCTCTGCCTGATTTTCAGGCTATACTCGCGTGCTTTACGGAACCAGTTACCGGAGCGAGATATGTCTCGAGTTTGTCAAGTTACGGGCAAGGGCCCGATGGTCGGAAACAATGTTTCCCACTCCAACATCAAGACCAAGCGTCGTTTCCTGCCGAACCTGCAGAATCGCCGCTTCTGGGTCGAAGCAGAAAACCGCTGGGTCAGCCTGCGCGTCTCGAACGCCGGTCTGCGCACCATCGACAAGAAGGGCATCGACGTCGTGCTGTCCGAGCTGCGTGCTCGCGGCGAGAAGTTCTGATCGCCACCACGACTCATAGAAATAGCGGAGATTAAAAATGGCTAAAGGCGGTCGCGAAAAGATCAAACTGGAATCCACTGCGGGTACCGGCCACTTCTACACCACCAACAAGAACAAGCGCACCACCCCGGGCAAGCTGGAATTCAGCAAGTACGACCCGGTGGTTCGCAAGCACGTGATTTACAAGGAAACCAAGCTCAAGTAAGCGCTGTGTGCGGCGCGGCCCGCACCCTCGCACTCTGGCTGGTTCCGACCTGCTGTACCCGAAAGCCCGCTCCTGCGGGCTTTTGCGTTTCGATACAGGCTCTCCGAAATGACTCACGCGTCTACTGAAAATCTGAACGTCGTCTCCTTCGATCACATGCCCTCGCCGGGCGAGATCAAGGCCCGTGTGCCGCTCTCCGATGCCGCAGCGGCTTCGGTCGAATCAGGGCGTGCCACCATCAAGGCCATTCTGGATCGCAAAGATCCGCGCCCAATGGTAATCGTGGGCCCCTGCTCGATCCATGATCCGGTCGCCGGTCTGGACTATGCCCGTCGCCTCAAGGCGCTGGCCGACGAAGTGGCCGACACGCTCTGCGTGGTGATGCGGGTGTATTTCGAAAAGCCGCGCACCACCGTGGGCTGGAAAGGTTTCATCAACGATCCGCGCATGGACGACTCCTTCCACATTGAGGAAGGCATGGAGCGTGGCCGCAAGTTCCTGCTCGACATCGCCGAACTGGGCCTGCCTGCAGCCTCCGAGACACTGGACCCAATCGCCCCGCAGTACTACGGCGACCTGCTCTCCTGGGCCGCCATCGGCGCCCGTACCACTGAGTCACAGACGCACCGCGAGATCGCTTCCGGTCTTTCCTCGCCGGTAGGCTTCAAGAATGGTACCGATGGCTCGCTCGACGCCGCCGTGAATGGCTGCCTGTCGGCCTCGCAGCCGCACAGTTTCCTCGGCGTGAATGACGCAGGCGAAACCTGCATCGTGCGCACCCGCGGCAACCGCTACAGCCACGTCGTGCTGCGTGGCGGCGGTGGTCGCCCGAATTACGACACGGTCTCCGTGTCGCTGGCCGAACAGGCCATGGCCAAGGCCAAGCTGCCGGCCAACATCGTGATCGACTGTTCGCACGCCAACTCATGGAAAAAGCCTGAATTGCAGCCGCTGGTGATGAAGGACGTGGTTGGTCAAATCCGGGCCGGCAACCAATCCATCGTCGGCGTGATGATCGAAAGTTTCATCGAAGCGGGCAACCAGTCGATTCCGAAGAACCTCGCAGAACTCCGCTACGGCTGCTCGGTCACCGACGGCTGTGTCGCCTGGGATACCACCGCACAGATGCTACGTGAAGCCCGCACTGCGCTGCGTGACACGGTCGCCCAGCGCCAATCCTGATCCCCTCTCTTTCCTGAAAAAGGCAGAACCATGAGTCTGGTCACCCCCTTCAAGGCCCTTCGTCCGGCCGCCGGCCGTGCCGCCGAGATCATCGCCCCGCCCTACGACGTACTCTCGTCGTCTGAGGCCATCGAGCGCGCCGCCGGCAAGCCGTGGAGCTTCCTGCACATTTCAAAGCCGGAGATCGACCTGCCTGCCGGCACCGACATCTACTCGCCCGCGGTGTATGCCAAGGCAGCCGAAAACATGCAGAAGCTGCTCGACGCCGGCGTCATCACCCGCGACGACAAGGCCTGCTACTACGTCTATCGCATCATCATGGGCAGCCATGTGCAGACCGGCATCGTCGCCGCAGCCTCGGTGATCGAATACGACAATGGCCGCATCAAGCGCCATGAATTCACCCGTCCGGACAAGGAAGACGATCGCGTGCGCCAGATCGAGGCCCTCAACGCCCAGACTGGCCCAGTCTTCCTAGCCTATCCGGACGCCCCCGCCATTGACGCCGTGCTGACGGCCACCATCGCCGGCACGCCGGATGCTGACGCCACCGCCGATGACGGCATCCGCCACACCCTGTGGGTGGTACGTGATGACGCGACCATCACGCAACTGAACAAGAGCTTCGATGCCCTGCCCGCGCTCTACATTGCCGATGGTCACCACCGCTCGGCAGCCGCCTCGCGCGTCGCTGCCTCGCGTCGTTCAGCCAACCCGCATCACACTGGGGACGAGCCCTACAACTACTTCCTCTCCGTGATTTTCCCGGCCCATGCGCTGAAGATCATGGATTACAACCGCGTCGTCTGCGATCTGAACGGCCTCTCGAAGGACGAGTTGCTGGCGAAGATCGCAGCCACCTACAGCGTGACGCCTTCTACCGCGCCGGTGAAGCCGGCAGCACACGGGGAAGTCGGTATGTATCTGGCCGGCCAGTGGTACCAGCTCAAGGTGAAACCCGAACTGATCCCTGCCGATCCGGTCGAGCGCCTGGACGTGAGCCTGCTCACCGCCCACATTCTGACCCCGATCCTGGGTATCGCCGATCTGCGCCGTGACAAGCGCATCGATTTCGTCGGCGGCATCCGTGGCCTGCCTGAGCTCGAAAAGCGCGTCAATAGCGGCGAGATGGCCGTAGCCTTCGCGATGTGTGCCACCACTATGAACGACCTGATGTCAGTCGCAGACGCAGGTCAGGTGATGCCGCCGAAGTCGACCTGGTTCGAACCGAAGCTGGCCGATGGCATGGCCTCACACGCAATCGACTGAAACACGCAACAGACGCAAAAAAGCCGACCCGCAGGTCGGCTTTTTTCATGGGCAGCATTCGCCTCAGTTGATCACGATGCGTGAGTTGAGCGGCTGCACTGGACGGTTGTTCGGGTGATGCATGACATGCGAGAAGTGGTTCACCTGCTCATCCGAGCTTTCCACCGCCTGCTTCAGCACGATCCATGACACGCCTTCGCTGCACGGTGGCGTCGTCAGCGAGCCGCTGAAGTAGTAGTAATCGCGTTTGCGCGGCAGCAGCTCCCCTGCGAGCAGCTTGCCATCAAAGGCCTGCTTGGTATTTGCAGCCTCCGGCATCTGCTGCCAGATCCGCGCCAGTCCGCTCTGTGCCTTGCCCGGTTTGAACATCACGGCTACTACGGCAAGCCTGCCGTCCTGGCCCTGATGGACGAGGTGACCCTCAAGCGGAAACTGCTTGCCGTGAATGGTGTTTTCGCTGGGGGCATGAAAATGTACCTGCTTGAGCTCGAAGCTGTGATCGCCGAGGCGAAGCGTGCTGCCCGGCGCAAAATTGGCCTGGATCGTATGACCGTTGTTGAGCACCTCGGTGACGGCTGTTGTATAGCTGAAGCGCAGTTTCGGCAAAGCCGCTTTCAGCTCGCCGCTCACGTTCACCGGCGACTGGTTCTTGCCTGCACCACAGGCCGCAAACTCGGGCGCCAGCTCGCCCCAGTGAGCGGGAGCCGCCTCACCGTCATAGGCCCAATGCACAGCTTCAGCCGCCATGCAGAGCGGTGCAGACAGCAGCATTGCCAGCGCGCTGGCAGACTTGATCCAAGCTTTTTTCATCATCAGCTTCCTTTTCAAAACACTACCTGTGCCGGCAACACCCGTTGCCAGCGGGGGCTTGAATGCTGGTCTTGCTGCAGCGCAAAATCAAGGCGCAGGATCAAATCCGGAACGCAGCGGATATTCAGACTACCGGATTGGCCGTTCAGCCCAGCCCCCGGAGATGCTCCAGCACCGGGTTCAGGAAAGCGGCACCGAGACGCTGACTACGTGCGCCATTCCAGCCGGTGCGAGAGTCCGGCGCATTGGCATTGTCCTTGAATGGCATTTCCAGCGTCAGGGCGACGCAACCGAAAGTGGCTGCGGCCCACTTCGAGCACAACGTCATCATCTCGTCGGTAAAGCGGTCGTCGGAGTAACCATGCTCAGTCTGAAAATCCGGGCTCACGCGCTTTAGATCCGCCAGGAAAGCCGACTGCAACTCCAGATTGCGTGCCCCATAGCCCGGCACCATGTGACTGCCATCGATGAAAACATAAGGCAGGGTCTCGTCACCGTGAATATCGAGAAAAAGATCCGCTCCACGCTTCTTCATCGCACGCTGCGCATGCCATACCTCCGGGCTGCGCTCAAGCGTCGGCGCATGCCACTCACGATTCAGGTTCACTCCGGCCGCATTGCTGCGCAAATGCCCCAATGCGCTGCCATCCGGGTTGATATTCGGAATCAGATGGAAGCACGCCCGGCTGCGCAGCTCGCGCGCCACCGGATCGGCTGGATCAAGCAGGCGGCTGATGAACCCCTCCATGAACCACTCTGCCATGCTCTCGCCCGGATGCTGGCGCGCCTGCAGCCACACGCTTCTGGGCCCCGTTCCGATGTGCAGCAGATCCAGGTCGCGTCCGTGCAGACTGGTGCCGATACATTCGAGCTGCACCAGCGGCGAAGCTGAGCAACGCCCTAGAAAATCCAGCCGGCGCTCCTGTGAATAGGGCTCGAAATAAGCGAGCCACACAGTGTCATGCTGCGGTGTGAATTCGATGGTCAGCAGCTCTCCGTCATAGCGTGTGTCGGCAATGCGGAACCAGTCCGCACGGTCATAACTCGCAGCACACTGGTAACCATGCCAGCCATCGGCATAACTGCATGCACCGGCATTTTCGATGACCAATCGCAGCGGCACTCCACGCACACCGTGCAGGCGGAAGTGGAACCACTGCAGGAACTGGCCGCCCGCATCGGGGCGAATGGCCAGACGGATATCGGCGGGATTGGCAGCATCAAGTACTTCAATGTTGCCGCTGTCGAAACAGGAACTGATATGGAGGCTCATGGCAGAACTATTCGGATGGATGCACTCAAGAAATCACATGTCACGCGCCTGCGTAACATGCCATGCAAAACAAACAGCGAGCCGCTGCGGCATCCCGGGCATGGCAGCCTGCAGCCAGCGCCGGATAGCAGGACCTTCGTCCTGCGCGGCGGCTCCCGACCAAAGAAGAAAATAGGACGAACTCCGCAGGGGGTCATCACGATAAAACAGGAAGGGCTCGTCGCTAACCCCACTATTGACATAAATGATATGCCAGCGACCACCCCGGAAGGACTGCAGAATATCCTCCGGAGCCAAACGGATACCTCCGTCCGCCAAACCACCAAATTCTGGCTGGAGATGCTTCGAAATGATCGGGGCAAGACTCTGCCTGCGGGTAACCGTAAGGCCGCGATCCACCCCCGTGCAAGGCACACCCCAAGCGACTGTAGCTACCGACAGAGTCCATACAAACAGGACGCCGCGGTAGAAAAGATGGCGAAGCATCAAGCCGCTTCACGCCGGAACACCCAGCGATCCGCGTCTGATGCCGCAGGCGTGAAGACATAGCCTTCCGCATCAAACTGCTTAAGCGCGTCCGGATCCGTCAGGGCATTGACGATGGCAAAGCGGCTCATCAGCCCGCGCGCGCGCTTAGCGTAGAAGCTGACGATTTTGTAACCGGCGCCTTTGCGCTCTTCAAACACAGGTGTGATCACTCGCGCAGCCAGCTGCTTCGGGCGCACCGACCTGAAGTATTCCTCTGAAGCCAGGTTCAGCAATACAGGCTTACCGCCCTGCCGCGCCAGCTCCGCATTCAAAGCAGTGGTGATCGTATCTCCCCAGAACGCATACAGATCCTTGCCGGCAGGATTGGCGAGCCGGGTGCCCATTTCCAGGCGATAGGCCTGCATCAGATCCAGCGGGCGCAGCAGCCCATACAGGCCGGAGAGCATGCGGAAATGCTTCTGCGCAAACGCGATCTGCGCGGGTGTGAAACTGTAAGCATCCAGCCCCTCATATACATCGCCATTGAAGGCGAACATCGCCTGCCGCGCGTTCTGCGCCGTGAAGGGTCTCGCCCATTCGGCGTAGCGGGTGAAATTCAGGGTCGCGAGGGGATCGGAAAGCGTCATCAGCTTCGCGATCTCGGCCGGACTCTTCTCGCGCAGGAGGTCAATCAGTTGCGCGCTCTGGTCGAGAAAGGCTGGCTGGGTGAAGTCGGCAACAGGCAGAGGGCTCTGGAAATCAAGGGACTTGGCAGGGGAGACGACGATCAGCATCGGAGCACGGCGGAAACGGGGTACGGGCTGCAATGATCGGCCAAATCCGGCGAGGGCGCAAAGCCGGCCCTCCCGTCCGCGGGTCGTGTGTTCGCCCCCGCCCTGGCATACACTGCAGGCAAACCGCCCACCCGCCCTGCACGGAAAACCGAACGTGGCCGAGACTCCGCCCGACAACGAGACCATCGTCCTCAATCAGACCGTCAACGCCAGCGTGCAGCGCCGCGACACGGCCCACAACGCGCTGCCGATCGGCACCCGCATGGGTGAATTCGAAATCATCGGGCTGGTCGGTGAGGGTGGCTTCGGCATCGTCTATCTGGCGCAGGATCACTCGCTGGAACGCAAGGTGGCGCTCAAGGAGTACATGCCAGCCTCGCTGGCTTCGCGTGGCAGCGATGCCGCCGTGGTGGTGCGCAGCGAGCGACATCACGAAACCTTTGCCATCGGCCTGCGCAGCTTCGTGAATGAAGCGCGCCTGTTGGCCCGCTTCGATCACCCGGCACTGGTCAAGGTATATCGCTTCTGGGAAGCCAACGGCACGGCCTACATGGCCATGCCTTACTACGACGGCCGCACCTTGCGTGATGTGCTCGCCAGCCTTGATGCGCCACCAGACGAAGCGACGCTCAAACGCCTACTGGCGCCGGTCATGGAAGCGCTGGAGCTGATTCACGCCGAGCAATGTTTTCACCGCGATATCGCACCGGACAACATTATGATCCTGCGCGATGGCCGCCCGGTGTTGCTGGACTTCGGCGCCGCCCGCCGCGTGATCAGCGATATGACCCAGGCCCTCACCGTGATCCTCAAGCCGGGCTACGCGCCGATCGAGCAATACGCCGAAATGCCCGGCATGAAACAGGGGCCATGGACCGATCTCTATGCGCTTGCCGCCGTGGTCTATTACGCCATCCTGCACAAGCTGCCACCACCTTCAGTCAGCCGCATCGTGCAGGACAGTTACGAGCCCCTGAGTCAGCTTGCCGCGGGGCGCTACAGCCACACCTTTCTGCGCGGCATTGATGCCTGCCTGGCGGTGAAGGCCGAGGACCGCCCGCCTTCCGTTGCCGCCATGCGCGCCTTGATCGGCATGGCCGGCAGTGCTCCGGCCAGCCCGCCGGCCACACCACTGGCACAGGCGCGCACCACGCCTCCAACGCCCCAGGCAGCGGCCATTCGCGTGGATCAGGACGAGCAACGCCCCCGCCCGTCCGCTCGGCCGCAGAGCCGCCTGATAATCGTATTGGTGGCCGCTGGGCTGACACTGGCCAGCGCTGCCGGCTGGCATTTCACACGCGTAAGGCCCCCGCTACCGGCAGCCCCCATCGTCACCCAAAGCGAACCGGAAACGCCGGCCAGTGCGCCAGCACCACTTTTTACCGCAACGGCCAGTGAGCCCGGGGACCAGGAGTCAGCCCCCATCGAGCAGTCAGCGCCGCCCGCGCCAGTGCCCGCCAGTGCTGCGACTGTGCTCGAAACAGAGTCAGCCCCTGTCGCGCCAACCGCCGCGGCTGCCAGCTCGGCCTCGACCCGCTCCGCCATAACCAAGTCCAGAGCCCGCAGCGCGAACGCCTCTGGCGATACCGAGCGCAGCCAGGCAGAGCGCGATTACATGCGCCAGCTCAATCGCGATCTGGACAAGATGCTGCGCTGAGCCCTCAGGGCTCAAGCGAGTGGAGGCTGCGCCCGGCGGCGTCCTGCAGGCGAACCGCAATCGCCGTGTAGTTGTCATGGCGCGGCGCAGGATCGGCACTGACCACCCGAGCCATGCGCTCCAACCAGTCCGGCATGCTCGCCGCCTCGGCCAGAGTCGTCACCATCTGCGTCTCATGAACATGCTCCCACCAGCCATCGGAGCAGACCAAGAAACAATCGCCAGCGTGCAGGGGTAAAACCTCGCCCGACACACTCACTTCGATCCCTTCCAGATTGCCGATGGCTGAGGTAAGCAGGCTGCGCTGCGGATGGGTACGGGTCAGCTCCAGGCCGCCATAACCGGCATCAATCATGGTCTGCACCAGACTGTGATCGCGGGTCTGAAACACGACCTCACCAGCACGGAAGAAATACACCCGGCTGTCTCCAGCATGGGCCCACACGGCCTCGCGCCGCTCAAGATCAATCAGCAACAACGCGCAGGTGGCGTGCATGTCATCCACATGATCCTGCTTGGCGACCAGTACCGCGCCGTGCGCCGCCTCAATCAGACGAGCGGCCACCGCAGAGCTCACTCCAGGCGAAGCCTCGAACATGCCCAGCACGGTTTCAACCACGATCCTGGCCGCAACATCGCCGCCGCCATGGCCGCCCGCCCCGTCAGACACACACAGGCAGACACACTCGCCAACCCGAACCTGGCCGCATGCGTCTTCATTGCGACGGCGCGCTCCGATATGGCTCTGCTCGGCGCTGTAAAGGGCAAGCATGGCGGGGTCAGCAGGGCCGCTCGCCCGACGGCGCAGCGATCTCATCCGGCTGCCGCTGCAGGGCCACGCCCAACAAGGTATGCAGGGCTTCGGCCGGTACTGCCTGCTGCTCACCGAGCAACAGGCGCAATTGTTCGCCGAGGCGCTCGGCCCGCAGCTCGTCCAGCTCAGCCGGCAGGCGCAGACCCTGCATGCCCAGACCGCGGATGAAGGCCTCAAGCAAGGCATGGGGGCTGCCAGCCGGAGGGCTCATACGAGTGCTGAGCTCGAAATCAAATTCCAGGGTTTCACTCACCGCCTCAGCGTCAGCCACTACCGGAGCCGCCACGGGCGGCCGCGGGGCAGACACAAGCCTCGGGCGCACCTGACGATCGGCACCGATGTGCTCGACCAGCAAGGCCCAGCCCCCCATGCCGATCAGATCCCCTTCATGAAGGGTGACGACCTTGCCTTTACCGAGCTTGCGGCCATTGATGCAACTGGGATTACCCCCCTGATCGACAAGGAAGTATTCGCCACCTAGCCACTTGATGCGGGCCTGGATGCGCGAGAGGTGCTTGCCCGGGTCTTCCAGCAGGAGGGTATTACCTTCCTCGCGACCGATGCTGCCCCCCTCAGGGCCGAATTCGGCGCACTGCGGGCATCCAGGAGGGGCGCCATCATGGCTCTGTACGGCAATGCGCAGCACGCTGCTCTCCTGTGGTCATGGCCGGCCGCAGCCGTACCCCCTCATTGCAGCACAGGCGCACCCGCTGCTTCAAGGGCCGATGCGGGCAGACAGCATGCGCGCGGGTAAATCCAGCGCTCAGCCTCTCCACTGGGTCATGTTGGTCGCCGTGCTGGTCACCAGGCTGGAGGTGGATGTGGCGGTGTGCATTTCCAGCGAGGTGATCTGGGCCTTCTCTGCCAGCGTCAGCAGGTTCAGCGAAATCCGGAAATCATCCTCCATCAGCTCCAGCAGCGGCATCACAGTCTGCACCAGCTCGCGCAGGCGCTTACGGGCCTCTTCCTTGCTACCGGTGCGGATCTGGGTCAGGGCATGATCAACGCTGACGGCTAGGCGGCTGAAACGGCCGATATTGTCCGGCGTGACCTCGCCGGACTCGGACACTACACGGTTGCCCCCCAGCAAACAGCCGTCAGCCACGCGGGCTGCGGCAAGCTGAAGCAGTTCTTCCAGCGACAGATTGGGATCGCCGTGCGCGCTGGCCAGCCCGATGGTCAGGCTGATGCGGATACGGTGCTCCTTGTAGGTCATCACGATGGTGTCGATGGCCCGACGCAATCGCAGGGCGAAGGCGCCACAGGCATCCAGATCAGCAGATGGCGAGATCACCGCAAACTGACCTTCGGCGAGGTGGGCGATCGTGTCTTCCTTGCGCACCTTGGCCGACAGCAGTTTGGAAAGCTTGCGATGCACCAGCTGGCCGACGCTGTGACCGTAGCTCTCGCACAGTTTGTCGTAGCCATCGACCTGGATGACCATCACCGACACATCGCCACGGTTGCGGCGCACCAGTTGCTCGCGGCTCTCTTCGAGCTCGCGGCGGGTCTGGGCCAGTTTGACGAGGGCTTCGATGCGGGCGACCAGCTCGACGCGCGGCGTGCCCTTGGTAATGAAGTCAGTGGCACCCATGGCCTGGGCCTTCATGCGTGCTTCGTTCTCGTCTTCACCCGAGATGATCAGCACCGGCAGGGTATTCACGCGCGACAGACGCGAGCCCCGGATGCGCGACAGCAGGCCGAAACCGTCGAGGCGAGGCATGCCGATGTCGGAGATCACGACCTCGATGGTCGGGTCGAGCAGCAGGGTCTGCCAGCCCGCTTCGCCATCGACCTCTTCGCGCACATCGAACTTGTCGCGGATCTGCTTGATCAGCGAGGCGCGCACCATGCGCGAATCATCCACGATCAGCACACGCGGCAACTGCGCAACCACTTCACTCATGTCATGTCCTCTGTTTCGCCACTGCGGGCAATCTGCACCACGGTGCGGCCCGTGGCGCGGGCTGCAATGAATTCACCAAACACTTGCGGCAAAGCTTCGAAAGGGATTATCCGCATGATCGAGGCAAGATGGCGCGGCCGCAGATCAGCGGCCAGCCGCGCCCATGCGCGTTCGCGCACACTGAATCCAGCATAGACCGAATCGATGCCCAATAAACTGACGCCGCGCAGGACGAAGGGCATCATCGAAGCGCTCAGATGGCTGTCGGCTGCTAGCCCGATACCTGCCACCACACCAGTGGGTTTGCTGGTGGAGAGCGCCCAGGCCAGCGTCGCGCCCCCCAGATTGTCGATCACGCCGGCCCAGATTCCCTTGTCCAGCGGCTTGAACGCATCCAGCGGCAGTTCGCTGCGCAACATCACCCGGCTAGCGCCCAGGCTGCGCAACCATTCGGCCTGCTCTGCCTTGGCGGTGAGGGCCACTACCTCGTAGCCCCGCCCGGCCAGCATGTCGATGGCGAGAGAGCCAACACCGCCGGAAGCACCGGTCACCAGTACCGGGCCGCGCTCAGGCTTGAGGCCATTCTCTTCCATCCGAGTGATAGCCATCGCTGCGGTCAGTCCGGCGGTGCCGATGGCCATCGATTCCTGCGAAGACAGGGACGCCGGCAGCGGCAACAACCAGCCCCCGGGCAGCAAGGCGCGCTCGGCGTAACCGCCATGATGCGCCACCCCCAGTTCGTAGCCGGTAGCAATCACTTTCTCGCCCGGCGCAAACCGGGGCGCCGCACTGCGCAACACGGTGCCGGCCAGATCGATGCCACCGACGCAGGGGAAACGGCGCACCACCTTGCCGCTACCCGTCGCGGCCAGCGCATCCTTGAAATTGACCGAAGAGCACTCCACACGGATCAATACATCGCCCGCATCCAGCGCCGTTTCATCCAGGCTCAGAAAGCGTCCGCACAATGCCTCACGGGTCGCAGGCGCAGAGCGTTCGATGCAGAAGGCGCGAAAAAAAGTCACCGGTAACAAGCTCTCGTAAAGGAAACAGCGCAAGTGTGAGGCCAGGCTTTGTCCGGCCGCAATGCTAATCCGCTTTTACGGCGCCGAGGCCTTCCGCGGCGCAGCAATTCCGGCATACGCCGAAAGATCTACGACCAACGGCAAACAATTGATAAAGCTAAAGATCTGCTCACCCCCTGCCGTAGAACAGGGGGCATTCCCTTGCTATGAAGAACCATGCTCGCCAAACCTCTCGATTCCGTTGACAGCTATATCGCTTACTTCAGCAGCCACGAACTCCCGGTACTGAGGCGAAGCATGCGTGCGCTGGGCGAGTTGCACAGTAACGAAGATCGCATCAGCGGCCGCTCGCTGGCCTCTGAAGTGCTGCGAGACCCGATGCTGGCCCTGCGCGTGCTGGTGTATCTGGAAACCCATCGCCATCGCAAGCAGAACCACGACATCACCACCATCGATCGCGCCATCATGATGATGGGCATCTCGCCCTTCTTCGACAAGTTCGGCAAGCTGCCGACCGTGGAGGCCTATCTCGCCAGCCATCCCAAGGGCCTGGTGGGCTTGCTGCATGTAGTCAGCCGGGCGCAGCACGCGGCGCACTGGGCCCGCGATTTCGCCCTGCTGCGCCACGACATCGATGTAGACGAAGTCACCGTGGCGGCCCTGCTGCACGAAGCAGCCGAAATCCTGTTCTGGTGCTTTGCGCCAGTCTGCATGCAGCAGATCGAGCAGATGAAGAAGGATCAGCCGGGCCTGCGCAGTGTGGTGGCGCAGCAAGCCGTGCTGGGCGTGAGCATTCAGGATCTGCAGGAAGCCCTGGTCCAGGCCTGGCACCTGCCCGATCTGCTGATCACCCTGATGAGCGACGAGAACGCTCAGAATCCACGCGTGCGTACCGTGCTGCTGGCCTGCGACCTCGCCCGCCATGCCGCCAACGGCTGGAACGATCCAGCCCTGCCCGACGACTACACCGCGCTGGCCGAGCTGCTGCATATCAAGCGCAGCGCCGTGATGCAGCGCGTGGGAGCCCCGGAGGAAATGTGGGCGCCCGTGCTGGCCGGAGAGATCGCGGCAGAGTAAAGGGCTACAGGAAGCGAACGAAAGCATGCGCCGGCAGCGGCGCTTGAAACGCCCCCGCCTGCCCGCCTCACCACTCTCCATGCCCGATTTTCGGGATAATGCCGGCTTCCCCGCCGTAGTTGCCGCCGCATGCCTGCCATCCACAAACTCCCCGAAGTCCTGATCAACCAGATCGCCGCCGGCGAGGTCGTCGAACGCCCGGCCTCAGTGCTCAAGGAGCTGATGGAAAACAGTCTGGACGCAGGCAGCCGGGCGATTGAGGTAGCGCTGGCCCAGGGTGGCGTGAAGCAACTACGCATCACCGATGACGGCTGCGGCATCGACAAGGACGACCTGGCCCTGGCACTGGAGCGCCACGCCACCAGCAAGATTGCTTCGCTCGAAGACCTGGAGGCCGTGGGCACCATGGGTTTTCGCGGCGAAGCGCTGGCAGCCATCGCGTCCGTCGCCCGCACCAAGATCATCAGCCGCGCCACCGGCGCTGCGCACGCCTGGCGCGTCACCGAGCGCGAACGTGAGCCAGCGCCAGCAGCCCTGAATGGCGGCACGGTGATCGAGGTGGAAGACCTCTACTACAACACCCCGGCGCGGCGAAAATTCCTCAAGTCCGAGTCCACAGAGTTCGGCCACTGCGACGATGTGTTCCGCCGCGTGGCGCTGGCCCGGCCGGATGTCGGCTTCCAATTGGCCCACAACGGCCGGGTCTCCCTGCGCCTCGCGGCGGGTGATGCCGAGCGACGAGTGCGCGAGATTCTGGGCGACGACTTCATGGCCAACTGCCGCCGCGTCGAAGTGGACAGCGGCCCGCTGCGCCTTTACGGTTTCGCCGCTCTGCCGGCCTATGCACGCGCCAACCGCGACGCCCAATTCTTCTACGTGAACGGCCGTTTCGTGCGCGACAAGCTGATCCAGCATGCCCTGCGCGAGGCCTATGCCGACATCCTCCACGGCGCACGGCATCCGGCCTTCGTGCTGTTCCTCGACATGGATCCAGCCGGAGTGGATGTGAATGTGCACCCGGCCAAGACCGAGGTGCGTTTCCGTGAAGGCCGCGCGATTCACCAGTTCGTTTTCCATGGTCTGTCGCGCTCGCTGGCCGTGCCGGTGCAGTCCGCCAGCCTGGCGCAAGAACCTTCAGCGCCCCTCGCACCCTACAGCGGCCCCACTGAACAGGCTCGTCTCGGCGTCGAAGAGCCAAGCCTGCCGCAAAACCTCTCGGCCTGGCAGACCCGCGCAGAACCCGCCCGCAGCGAGGGCTTCCGCCCGGCCAGCTTCGAGCGTCCGAATGGCGGGGCCAGCTTCAATCCGGCCATCCTCGAACGCCTTGCCCCGCAGATGCCGAACCTGCCCGCTGCCGACGCCGGTAGCGCAAGCTCGGCCCCGCTCGGCTATGCCGTCGGCCAGATCCATGGCGTCTACGTGCTGGCACAGAATGCCCACGGCCTGGTGCTGGTGGACATGCATGCCGCCCACGAACGCATTCTCTACGAGCAGTTGAAGCATGTGCTCGATGGCGCCCCCGGTGTGCAGCGCCTATTGATTCCGGCCGTATTCAACGCCAGCAAGATCGAGCTCGCCACCGCCGAGGAGCAGGCCGACATCCTCAATCGCATGGGCTTTGACGTCGCCGCCGCCGGGCCGAACGAGCTCGCCGTACGTAGCGTGCCGGCGCTGCTCGGGCGCGCCAACGTGAGCGAACTCTTGAGAGCCCTGCTCGCCGAGCTGCGCGACTTCCCGGCCTCGGAGGTGATCGCCGCACGGCGCAACGAACTGCTCGCGACCATGGCCTGCCACGGCGCGGTGCGCGCCAACCGCCAGCTGACCCTGCCCGAGATGAACGCACTCTTGCGCGACATGGAAGCCACCGAGCGCGCCGATCAGTGCAACCACGGCCGCCCGACCTGGACCCAGCTGAGCATGAATGATCTCGACAAGCTCTTCATGCGCGGGCAATAAACCGACGCCACCATTCCTGCACTCCATTCCAAGTTGCTGAAGGCCAGCTCATGAAACGCCCCTACCTCCTCGCTCTGCTGGTCTTCCTGGTCGGCTGTGCCACGCTCGCTCGCGAAGATCTCGGCGCGCTCTTCGGCCCCGCCAATCCAACCCGTTTCGATACCCCGCATGCCGAGGCCGGCCAGGTCTCTTTCCGCACTGAAGTGCTGCCGGTGCTGGAGCAGCGCTGCGTGGTCTGCCACGCCTGCTACGACGCCGCCTGCCAGCTCAAGCTCGGTTCCTTCGAGGGCATCAGCCGCGGTGCCAGCAAGGACAACGTTTATGACGCCGCCCGCCTGTTCGAGGCGAACCCGACCCGCCTCTTCATTGATGCCGACCAGCCTTCGGTCTGGCGCAAGAAGGGCTTCCATCCGGTGCTCAACGAGTTCCCGGCCACGCCAGCGGCCGAACTGCAGGCCAGCCTGCTGGCGCGTGCCCTCGATCTGAAGGAGCGCCATCCGCTCACCCCGAACGAACCCGCACCGGACTCGCTGGACTTCTCGCTGAATCGCACCAACCAGTGCCCCAGCATCGAGGAGTACAGCGCCTTCGAACGCAAGAACCCGCTGATGGGTATGCCCTTCGGCATGCCGGCCATCAGCAGCGCGGAAAGCGGCTTGCTGCGGCGCTGGCTGCAGCAAGGAGCGCCCTACGAAGGTTCGCGTCCGCTGGCGGCCAGCGTGACGGCTGAAATCCGCAAGTGGGAGCGTTTCTTCAACGGCAGCTCGCTGCGCGAGCAACTGGTATCCCGCTACATCTACGAGCACCTGTTTCTCGCCAATCTGTATTTCGAAGGCGAGCCGGAGCTACGCTACTTCCGCCTGATCCGTTCCACCACGCCCTCGGGCCAGCCTGCCCGCGAGATCGCCAGCCGCCGCCCCTTCGATGATCCGGGCAAGGCCCCGTTCTACTACCGCCTGCTGCCGGTGGAAGAAAGCATCGTCGCCAAGTCGCACATGCCTTATGCCCTGAGCGCCCAGCGCATGACGCGCTGGCAGGAGCTGTTCTTCACGCCGGATTATCAGGTCACCAGCCTGCCAGGCTACGCGCCCGAAATTGCCACCAACCCCTTCAGGGCGTTTGCCGCTTTGCCGGTCAAATCACGCTACCGCTTCATGCTTGATGAGGCCGAATTCACCGTGATGGGCTTCATCAAGGGCCCGGTATGTCGCGGCCAGACCGCACTGAACGTGATCAATGATCACTTCTGGGTCTTCTTCCAGGATCCGGAAACCCTCACCAGCTCGGACGCCGAATTCCTCTCCCTGGAGAGTCGCAACCTCGCCCTGCCCGCAGCGGAGGAGAGCAACTCCCTTGTACTCACCCCCCTGATCCGCTATTCCCGCCAGGAAGAGCGCTACCTGGAAGCCAAGTCCGCCTATCTGGAAAAACGCTTCGCCCGCCCAGAAGACGTTTCGCTGAACCTGATCTGGAATGGTGATGGCCAGAACCCCAATGCAGCTCTGACGATTTACCGCCATTTCGACAACGCCACCGTCATGAAGGGGCTTGCTGGCCAGAAACCCAAGACCGCCTGGGCCATCAGCTACTCACTGCTTGAGCGCATCCACTATCTGCTCACGGCGGGCTACGACGTTTTCGGCAACCTCGGCCACCAGGTTAACACCCGTCTCTACATGGACTTCCTGCGCATGGAAGGTGAATTCAACTTCATTTCCATGCTGCCGCAGGCCGAGCGCATTGGCGTGCGCGACTACTGGTACCGCGACGCCAGCCAGAACGTGAAAGATCACGTTTACGGCAAGCACGCCCATTTCAATCAAGAGTCAGGTATCTCCTTATCCGGCCAGGGGCGTCCAGAGCATGAACTGATGGGCCTGCTGGCAGCACGCCTTCAGCCGGCCCTGCCCTACAAACACAATCTGTCTGCCCTGCCGGACAACGGTCTGCGCCGCGAACTGGAAACCCTCGCTGCGATTCGCGGCAGCAGCCTCAGCTGGCTGCCCGAAGCCAGCTTCCTGCGCATCGAAGAGCCCGGCCGTGCGCCGCTCACCTTCACCCTGCTGCGCAACACTGCCCATCGCAACATCACCATGCTGCTACGCGAGGACAAGGCCGTGGTGCCCGCCGAATACGGTCTGGACGTGCTGCAAGGCATCGCCACCGCCTACCCGAACGCCTTCTACCGCCTCCAGCGCAAAGATCTGGCGGAATTCACCCAGCGCATCGCCCGCCTCGGCAGCAAGGCAGACTATCGCGAACTGATGGAGCGCTTCGGCGTACGCCGCACCAGCCCGGATTTCTGGGCCATGAGCGACGCTATCAATGCGGACTACCGTCGCCAGGAACCGATCGAAGCGGGCATCCTCGATCTGAACCGCTTCGAGAATCGCTGATCCTTCGCAAGTCACACACCACTTGTTGCGCAAATTTTGCGCAACAAGTGGTCTCAAAATGCGATAATCGCGGCCCTTTCTCCGCTCTACCCTCCCCCGCCGTGATGCAACTCGACAGAATTCTCCAATCTCAGGGCTTCGGCTCGCGCAAGGAATGCCGCAAGCTCGTGCGCGATGGCGAAGTGAAAATCGGCGGCGTGGTCGCCACCGATCCCTTTGCGGAATACGAGGAGAAAGGTTTCCAGTTCGAAATCGCCGAGTGGGAATGGGAATACAGCGAAAAGGTCTACGTAGCCCTGTACAAGCCTGCCGGCTACGAGTGCTCGCATAAACCCAAGCACAACGAAAGCATCTACCACCTGCTGCCCGAACCCCTGGTAGCACGTGATGTACAGAGCGTTGGCCGCCTCGATGTGGATACCACCGGTCTGCTGCTGTTCTCGGATGACGGCCAGTTCATCCACGCCATTTCCTCGGCCAAACGCCAAGTCACCAAGAGCTACCGAGCCACGACCAACCAGCCCGTACGCGACGAAGAAATCGCCCAGCTGCTGGCCGGCGTGCAACTGATTGATGAGCCCGAACCGGTCGCCGCACTCGAAGCGCGCAAGGTCGGCGAGAAGCAGATCGAGCTGGTGATCGACCACGGTAAATACCACCTTGTGAAACGCATGATCGCCGCGGCTGGCAACCATGTGGACAAGCTTCACCGCTATGGCGTGGGCGGCCTGTCGATGGAAGACGGCACCCTCCCCGAGATGGAGCCGGAAGACTGGTGTTATCTGCGCCCCAAGCATCTCGCCCTGCTCGGCTACCAGCCCTGAAAACAGGATAGATCCGCGGCACCGGGCAATTTCGACACACCGCAAGCTACCGTTGTACGCCTGCGCATCGGGTTTCGACTTTGCCCCGCTTGCCAAGAAGCTATTCACGATCTGTAGCGAGAGGCCGTCAGCAGGGCATCGATACGCACAGGAACCGGAGTTTATGTTGATCAATGAGGATCCCGAGCAGCGCATGAGCCCTCTCAGTGATCAATGAGCGGCCTCGCAGTAAGATCGGGAACAGCTTCTAAGATTTCTCCCCCTCTCATTTCTCGTATTGAAATGAAAAACCGACGCACTTCACCGCGCCGGGCTACGCTTAAAAAATTACCCTGAAGAAAAACAAGACCATGGCTGAAGACAGCAAACGCAGCAAACTCTCCCTTCCCGCCAAAACGGGCGATGCGCCCACCAGCGAGCGCCGCTCCCGCGCGCCGCTGCGCGGCTCCAGCAAGCCACGCGCGCCCAAGCCAGCCACCTTCCGCCCACGCGAAGAGAGCAGCGAACGCGCGTCGCGCGAAGGCCGTGGTTCTGACGAGCGCCGCCCCTATGCAGACCGTAACGAACGCGGCGACCGCCCGCGTCGCGAGGGCGAACGTCCGGCGCGCCCGGCAGGTGATCGCCCCCAGCGCGATGGGCGCAGTTTTGACGAACGCCGCCCGGCCTATTCCCGCGAGGGCGAACGCCCGCGCCGTGATGATTCCCGCCCCTCCCGCCCTGCTTTCGGTGAGCGCACGCCACGCCCAAGCGGCCCGCGTCGCGAGGAAGATCGCACGGGGTTCAACGGCCGCCTGCCGCGCGAAGAGTTTCGCGGTGGCGCCGGGCGTGGTTTCGATGAGCGCCGCCCGCAAGGGGATCGCCCGCCGCGCCGCGAAGGCGAGCGTCCGTCCTTCGGCGAGCGTCCGGCACGCGGCTTTGGCGAACGTGGAGCGCGACCGGAAGGCCGCGACGAGCGTCGCCCCGCCTATTCCCGCGAGGGTGAGCGCGCCCCGCAAGGCGATCGTCCGCAGCGCAGCTTCCGCGACGACGGCGGTGACCGCCGCTTCGGCAGCGCGGCCAAACCCCGCACCGAAGGCGAACACGGCTCACGCCGCCCGGCCTTCGAAGGCGGCAATGAGCGCCGCCCGGCTTATCCACGTGATGGCGAGCGGCCGGCTTTCAGCCCGGATCAGGAGCGCCGCCCCTATGCCGAGCGTGCCCCGCGCGAAGGCCGCAGCTTCGGCGAACGTGATGGCCACCGCGAAGAACGCCGTCCGGCTTTCCGGGAGGGTGATCGTCCGGCCCGCCCGGCTTTCCGTGACGGCGAACGCTCCCGCCCGGACAACCGTGCCGCGGATGAGCGCCGCCCTTACGCTGAGCGCCCTGCCCGCGATGGCGAGCGCGCAGCCCGCCCGGCCTTCCGCGATGGCGCCCAGGCGCGCCCGGAAGGCCGCAGCTTCGGCAGCGAGCGTCCGCGTCGTGATGAAGCCCCGCGCACTTACGGCGAGCGCCCGCGCCGCGACCTCGATCGCGACGGCCCGGCCCCGGCGCCGAAGTTTGGCGACGACCAGATGCCGGCGGCTCCGCGCGGCACCAGCTTTGACCGCAGTCGTGCTGAAACTGCGCCCGAACCCGCACCGGAGCGCTACCACCGGCCCGTGCCGCCCGAACGCTTTGCCAACGCCCCGGCCGCCGCACCGGTGGATCAGCCGGGCGCCGTGCGTCTGTCCAAGCTGATGTCGGAACTGGGCCTGTGTTCGCGCCGTGAAGCCGATGACTACATCGAGCGCGGCTGGGTCAAGGTGGATGGCGAAGTGATTGCTGAGTTGGGCGCCAAGGTGCTGCCGACCCAGCACATCGAGCTCAATGCCGTCGCCGAAGAAATGCAGCTGCGCCGCATCACGGTACTGATCAACAAGCCGATCGGCTATGTCTCCGGTCAGGCCGAAGATGGCTACGAGCCCGCTGCCGTGCTGATCACACCGGAGAATCACTGGGCCGAAGACCCGACCCGCCGCCGTTTCGAATCCCGCATCATCCGCAAACTGGCCCCGGCCGGCCGGCTGGACATCGACTCCACCGGCCTCCTGGTACTCACTCAGGATGGCCGCGTCGCCAAGCAGCTGATCGGCGAAACCAGCGAGGTCGAGAAGGAATACCTGGTACGCGTGGAAGGCGAACTCTCGGCCGAAGGCATGCGCCTGCTGCATCACGGTCTGGAGCTGGATGGTGTCGAGCTGCAACCGGCAAAGGTCAGCTGGCAGAACGAGGATCAGCTGCGCTTCGTGCTGCAGGAAGGCCGCAAGCGCCAGATCCGCCGCATGTGCGAGCTGGTCGGCCTGAAAGTGGTGGGCCTCAAGCGCATCCGGATCGGCAGCATCCCGCTCGGCAAACTCCCCGTCGGCCAGTGGCGCTACCTCGGCGAGCACGAAAAGTTCTGATCGATGTAACTATCGCGCGGTAGCTTCCATTCGCTCAGACGCTGGTCTGAATTCCTGTCAAAAAAAAGGGCTGCACATGTGCCGCCCTTTTTCATTCGAAAACCCAAGATTTACTGCAAAGGTAAATGCGCGACGCAATCGAGCACGAGTCTGGAGATCAGCTCTGCATCCGGCTCCGGCACGGCCACAGAGGGACGGCCCTTGCTGCCGGTGGCGGTGATGGCGAGCTCGCCTTGCGGATGGCTGACCACGAATTCGTTGGCACACAGGCGGCAATACACTTTGTCGCCATCCCGATGCGTGCGGAACACATTCACCACCGGGCCACAGGCCGGGCACTCCTGCACCGGCACCCCCAGATCCGAGTGACCGAGAATGTGGCTGATCGCGCCGGCTCGGGCCAGCGATACAAAACGCGCGCCGAACTCGGCGTCGAACTCGCTGCCGAGCCCGGCCTCGATGACCTGCAAGGCAGCTTCGAGCGCCAGCGGGCGACGCCAAGGGCGGGTGCTGGTCATGGCGTCGAAGGCATCGGCAACGCCGATGATGCGCGCCGGGAGGGGGATTTCGAGGCCCTTCAAACCATCTGGATAGCCCTTGCCGTCCGGCCGCTCGTGGTGATGGCGGATGGCCTCGCCGAGGAAGGCGGCAAGCGGGTGCCCATCGAGCATGCGCACGCCAACGGTGGAGTGCTCCTTGACCACTTCATATTCGGACTCGATCAGGTGCTCCGGGCGCAGCAGCACTGAATCAGAAATTCCGATCTTGCCCAGGTCGTGCAGGAAACCGGCGATCGACACGAGCGCAATAGTCTCCTCGGATTGCACGCTGCCCTCTGCCAGCAGCCGCGCGTAACGCGATACGCGCCAGGCATGGCCCACGGTGTAGGGGTCCCGCGCCTCCACCATCGCAGCCGTAATGAACAGCCCGCTCAGTTCCTGCTCCAGCCTTGCCCGCATGTGCCTCACCTCCGTGTTTGCTGCAGCGCGATCATAGCAAGAGAGACTTACGACAAGATGTGTGAAATCTGCTGTCGCATGCTCGTGGAAAGCCCCGATCCCTCTGCCCTTTGGTGCAGACTATAAATGAACTAAGTCTCCATGCACTGCGGGGCGTGATGAATCGGAATCCAGGTCTTCGCTGGCAGCTCTTCCTGCTGTGGCTTCTATGCGGTACGGCAGGCACGGTGTTGCTCGGCATTTCTCACCCGGAGCTATGGCTGGCGCTCACCGGTACAGCACTGGCCTGGCTGCTACCGGGGGCGCTGATTTCGGTTTGGCTGATCCGCCGCGCCGAGTGCCGCGAGGCTGATGTGCTGGCGTTTTTCCAACGCGTCCTGGATGTGATCCCGCATCCGGTGTATCTGAAAGACGCCGATAGCCGCTACATCCTCGTCAATGACGCCTTCGTGCACGACAAGCGGCGCAGCCGCGAAGCACTGCTCGGCAGCCATGGCATCGAAGCGACGCACGCCGAATCCATCCGCCTGCAGCGGGAAGAGGATCTGGCGGTGCTGGCCGGCATACCGCTGCGCAAGGAAGAGCACAAGACGCACTCCCATACCGGCGCAGAGGTCTTCCGCCTGGTGGCCAAGGGCTGTTGCACAGACAGCGCCGGTGCCCCGGTCATTGTCGGCTCGCATATCGACATCACCGAGCTGCGCCAGGCCCAGCGCGAGCTGGCGGAGGCGGCAGACCGCGAGCGCCAGCTGCGCCGCCGCACCCAAGAATTCACCCAGCGCCTGATCGACGTGATCCCGGCCCCGGTGTATGTCCGCAGCGTCGAGGGCTATTACCTGCTGGTCAATGAGAGCTTCATGCGCGAGCGGGGGCGCAGCATGGAGGAGATCCTGTCGAATCTGGCCTGGGCCAGCGAGGAAACGGCCGAGCGGGTCAAGGCCGAGGATGCCCTTGTGCTGGCCGGCGAGGCGGTGCTCAAGGAAGAGCATGTGCCTCATCCGGATACCGGTGCCGAGCGCTTCCGCCTGATTTCCAAGCGCGCCTGCGAGGATACCGACGGCCACAAGGTCATCGTCGGCGCCAACTTCGACATCACGCCCTGGCGCCAGGCTGAACGCGAGCGCCAGTCTGCGCTGGAGCGTGAGCAGGCATTCCACCGCGCCACCCAAGTCTTCATCCAGCGCATTCTCGACATGATCCCGGACCCGGTCTACGTGAAGGATGCGGCAGGGCGTTACATCCTGGTCAATGAAGCCTTTGCCCGCGAACGTGCGATGCCGCCGGAAGAAATCCTCGGCAGCACTGCACTGAACCTGACCGGCGAACTCGAGGCGCGCGAAACCTCACTGCGCGAGGATGCCGAAGTACTGGCCGGCAGCGAGATCTTCAAGGAGCAGCACAGCACCCATCCGGTGAGCGGGGCGGAGGTGTTCCGCGTCGTCTCCAAACGGCGCTCGACCGACTCCGATGGCCAGCCGGTGATCGTTGGCGCGCACTTCGATCTGACGCGCTGGAAACTCGCCGAGCGCAGCCTGCAGCAATCCCTCGAACGCGAACGCGAGTTGCGCGAGCGCGTGCAGACCTTCACTCAGCGCCTCATCGACGTGATTCCGCAGCCGGTGTATGTGAAGGATGCGCAGAGCCGCTACATCATGGTCAACGAGGCCTTTGCCGAGGATCAGCAGCGCCCGGCCAGCGAGCTGCTCGGCGCCACCCCCGAGATGTTCCCGGGCGACGCCGCCCATGTGCAGCTGGTGCGCGAAGAAGATGCGCGGGTACTCTCCGGCGAGGTGTTGCTCAAGGAAGAGCGGCGCCGCCATGCCCTCACCGGACGCGACAGCTACCGCCTGATCTCCAAGCGCAGCAGCCTGGATGCCGAAGGCAACCCGGTGATCGTCGGCGCCAACTTCAATATCACCAGCTGGCGCGAAGCCGAGGAGCGCGCCGCGCGGGCCTCGGAAGCCAAGTCCATCTTCCTCGCCAGCATGAGTCACGAAATCCGCACCCCGCTGTCGGGCGTGATCGGCATGCTGCGGATCGCCTTACGCCGGGAAGCGCTCAGCGAAACTGCACGCGACAAACTCTCGATCTGCCTCGCCAATGCCGAGCACCTTTTGGCCATCATTAATGACATCCTCGACTTCTCGAAGATCGAGGCCGGCCAGCTGAGCCTGGAGAACATCGATTTCGCGCTGCGCCCCATGCTTGAAGAGGCCATGCAGCCCTTCCAGGTGCACGCCCAGGCCGCCAGCCTGTACTTCCGTATCGAACTGGATCCGGCCCTGCCCAGTGCGCTGCGCGGCGACCCCACGCGCCTGCGCCAGATCCTGATGAATCTGGTCAGCAATGCACTCAAGTTCACCGAACAGGGCGAAATCTGCTTGCGGGTCCAGAGCCTCATCACCACCGGCGGTCAGTGCACCCTGCGCTTTGCCGTGGAGGACACCGGCATCGGCATCCCGAGCGAGGCGCTACCGCGCCTCTTCGAGCAATTCCAGCAGGCCGACGCCTCCACCACCCGGCGCTACGGCGGCACCGGCCTGGGGCTCGCGATCTGTCGCCAGCTCGTGGATGCCATGGGCGGGCAGATCACGGTGCAGAGTCAGGTCGGCGTCGGCAGCTCGTTCAGCTTCGTGCTGAGCCTGCCGGTGGGCACGCTGGGCGAAACACAGAAAGCCTCGCCGCTGGCCCCGCATGCGCGCCGCCTGCGCATCCTGTGCGCCGAGGATTCCCCCACCAACCAGCTGATCGTGCAGGATCTGCTCGAAGAGATGGGCCACCATGTGGATATCGTCGCCAATGGTTTCGACGCCATCACGGCCCTCGCCCGCCGCGATTACGATCTGGTCCTCATGGACGGGCGCATGCCGCAGATGGATGGCATCGAGGCGACGCGCGCAATCCGCGCCGGTGGCCTGCCCGAATTCCGCGTGCGCAAACCACACATCCCGATCATTGCGATCACCGCCAACGCCAGCGAGGACGATCGCCAGCAGTGCCTGGACACCGGCATGGATGACTTCCTCACCAAGCCGATCAACGAACACAAGCTCCACACCATGCTTGCTGCATGGATCGAGCGCATCGAGCCGCCGCCCGCACCGCACCGCACCACGCATCACGGCGGCAGTTACACGCCCTCGCCACGCAAGGGGGATTTCGTCACCCGCCTGCGCAGCATGTTTGATGCAGAGCTGCCGCAACGCATCAGCGAAATCGAGCGCGCCATGGATGCGGAAGACTTCACCAGCCTGGCGCGTCAGTTCCACAGCATCCGTGGCGGCGCGGTCTATACCGGCGATGAACACCTGCTCGAGCTGGCCGAGGTGCTCGAAGCCAACGCCGATCAGCACGATCTGCCCAGCGTGCGCAAACTGTGGCCACAGTATCGCCGCCAGCTCGAAGAAACCGTCGCCAGCCGCGCCTCTGCCGAATCCTGAAAGCGGCCCAGCCTTGCGGGCAATCAAGCCCGCGCGGGGGGCGCCGTTAAGAAGCGGAAGAACCTTGCTTGCCGGAGCCCGCATGCCCCCTGCCTGGCGTCTGCCCGTACTGAGTCTGCTCGCCGCCCTGCTGCTCGCCAGCCTGCTGTGGCTGCTCGCCCTGCCCGCGCCGCTCAGTCTGGCGCTGGCGGCCCTCGGCGCCTGCGCAGTGCCCCTGCTCGGGCGACGCGGGCCGCACGAGCAGATCGATAGCGCCGACATGCAACACTTCGTGCAGCGCCTCATCGACGCGATTCCCCAGCCGATCTACGTCAAGGATGCCGAAGCCCGCTTCCTGATGGTCAATGAAGCGTTCGCCCACGAGCGCCGCCGCCCGGCCAGCGAGCTGATCGGCCTCTCCTCATTCGACCTCTCGCCCAGTGCGGCCATGAGCCAGACCATCAATGACGAGGATCACGCCGTACTGGCCGGCCACGCCGTGTTCAAGGAGCAGCACACCACCTACCCGGTCACCGGCGAGGAGTGCTATCGCCTCGTCTCCAAGCGTCTGTGCCAGGCCCCCAACGGCCAGCCCCTGATCATCGGCGCGCATGTCGACATCACCAGCCTGCGTCAGACCGAGGCGGGCCTGCAGCAGGCAGTGGCGCGCGAGAGCCTGCAGCGCGAACGCATCCAGACCTGGATGCAGCGCCTGATCAACGTGATCCCGCAACCGGTCTATGTGAAGGATGCCAACAGCCGCTACCTGCTGGTCAATGAAGCCTTCTGCAACGATCGCATGCTGGCGGCCGCCGAACTGCTCGGCAAGACGCCCTTCGACCTGGCACGGGATCCGGCTCACGCCCGCAAGGTGATGGCCGAAGATCAGGAAGTGCTCAATGGCGGCAAGGTCTACAAGGAAGAGCTGATCCAGCATCCTGTCACCGGCGAACCACGCTACCGCGTGATCTCCAAGGGCAGCTGCCCCGATGCTGATGGCCACCCGGTGATCGTCGGTGCCAACTTCGACATCACCAGTTGGCGTCAGGCCGAGCAGAACTGGCGTCAGGCCAGCGCCGCCAAATCCCAGTTCCTTGCCGCCATGAGCCACGAGATCCGCACCCCGCTCTCGGGCGTGATCGGTAGCCTGCGCCTGGCCCTGCGAGCGCCCGGTCTCGAAGACGAAGCCCGCAGCTACATCCAGACCGGCCTGGGTAGCGCCGAATCCCTGCTCACCATCATCAACGACATCCTCGACTTCTCGAAGATCGAAGCCGGCCAGTTGCGCCTCGAGCAGATCGATTTCGAACTCGCCACCACAGTGCGCGAAGCCACCCAGAGCTTCCGCGACAGTGCCCGCGCCCGCGGTCTGACCTTTGAAACCAGCATCGACCCGCAAGTGCCGCCCTTCCTCAAGGGCGACCCCACCCGCCTGCGCCAGATCCTCATCAATCTGATCGGCAACGCGGTGAAATTTACCGAGCGCGGCAGCGTGACCCTGCGCCTGCGCTGCAGCCCTGCTCCCGAAGGCAGCCTGCGCCTGTTCGGCGAAGTGGAAGACAGCGGCGTCGGCATTCCGCCGGAAGCCCAGGAACGTCTGTTCCAGGTTTTCCAGCAGGCCGACCTCACTACAACCCGGCGCTTCGGCGGCACCGGCCTGGGCCTCGCCATCTGCCGCCAACTGGTGGAAGCCATGGGCGGCAGCATCAGCCTGCGCAGCCAGCCGGGCCAGGGCAGCTGCTTCAGCTTTGATCTGCTCCTCGCCCCTGGCCGCAGCACGGCCCCCCCGGAAGAAGCGCCGATCACCCCGCACAGCCACCGCCTGCGCATCCTGTGCGCCGAAGACGTACGCGTGAACCAGCTGATCCTGCGCGGTCAGCTGGTTCACATGGGCCACGAAGTCGATATCGCCGAGAATGGTCGCGCCGCCGTACAAGCGCTGGCCCAGCAGGACTATGACCTCGTGCTGATGGACGGACGGATGCCCGAAATGGATGGCGCCGAAGCCTCCCGTGCAATCCGTGCCGGTGGTCTGCCCGGCTGCGCCGTGCGGAATCCATCGATCCGCATCGTGGCCGTCACCGCCAACGCCAGCGACGAAGATCGCGACTACTACCTCGCCGCCGGCATGGACGACTTCCTCACCAAACCCCTGCGCGAAGACGCCCTCCACACCATCATCAAAGACACCATCGCCGGCCTCGCCACCGAAGGCCGCCTGAATGCACGCCACGCCCTGCGGCAATGAGCGAAGCGATGCCGGCCACAGGCCTCTGCCCGGATCGCCACCCCGCCAGCTGCAGTGATGATGGGCGCCGCAGCGGCTTGCGCCACCTCGGGAAAGCCCGCCCGCTCAGCCACTCAAGCCACTATCCGGGCACGCCGTAATAATCCGTATCGCAGCCCCCGGAGAGATCTGCCCCCGGCCATGTCAGCCCTCACGCAGCGCATCCTCGCCCTGCTTGCCCAGAGCCTCGCCCTGGCCCTGATCGTAGCGGCGCTCAATCACGGGCTGGGCGCCGACCACGGCTTCGGCAGCAGCTTCCTGTCGGCCTTTTGTGCCCTGCTCCTGCTCGGCGGCCTGCACCTGCGCCAGGCCTGGTTGCAGCGCGAAGCCAAGCACACCCTGCACTCAGCCCTGGAGCGCGCCGGCCTGTCTCTGCTCCTGCTTGATGCCGAACGCGGCGTGCACCATGCCAATGCCAGCTTCCTCGCACTGGACGAGCGCAATCGCGAGGCCCGCAGCCTGCCGCACTTTGGCGTAGCCTGGCTGCACCCCCTGGAGCGCCACTTCAGTCAGGCTATGGGCAGCAAGGGTCAGTCGGAACCTGAAGAAGTGCTGCTCAAACCGGACGACGGCCGTGAGGCAATGCTCCTGCGCCTGTGCGCGACCCGTGTGAGCGACAGCCGAGGCGAGCCCTGCGTACTGATCAGTGCCGAGAACCTCAGCGCCCACAATCAGACCCTGGCGGCCGCCATCGCCCGCGAGCACGCCCTGCACACGCGCAGCCAGCGTTATGTGCAGACCCTCATCGACGTCATCCCGCAGCCGGTTTACGTGAAAGATGAGGAAGGCCGCTTCGTACTGGTGAACCAGAGCTTCTGCGCCCGCCACAACCTCACGGCCGGGGAACTCATCGGCCAGGCCCGTCAGGTGCTGGACGCCGACATCCTGCGAGCCGAGGATGCCTTGCACGAAGATCTGCGCGTGATGGCCGGCACCCCGATCTTCCGTGAGGAACATCTGCGCAAGAATGAGCAGGATCTCTACTTCATCATCAGCAAGCAAAGCTGCGAGGATCCGGAGGGGCGCCGCGTACTGGTGGGCACGCAGGTGGACATTACCCCCTGGCGAACGGCCGAGCAGGCCGTGAAAGATGCGCTGGAGCGCGAAACCGAGCGCCGCGAACGCACCCAGGCCTTCTTCCAGCGCCTGATCGATGTGCTGCCCTACCCGGTTTCAATCAAGAACGCCGAGAGCCGCTACCTGATGGTCAACGAGGCCTTCGCCCAGAGGCGCGGCATGCACCGCGACGCCTTGATCAACCTGACACCGCATGCCGTCATCGCCGCCGTCATCCCTCAGGACAGCCCCTATCGCGCAGTAGCGCTCCATCATGCCAGCCTGGGGCAGGAGGAAGACCGCCAGGTTCTGGCCGGTCTGCATCTGCGCAAGGAGGAAAACCGGCTCACTGGCCCGAACGGCGAGAGTCGCGACCAGATCGTCACCAAGACGGCCTGCGAAGATCCGGATGGCCAGCGCGTGATCGTAGTCTCCACCTTCGACATCACCGAACTGCGCAATGCCCAGCGCGAACTTCGCGCCGCTCTCGATGCCGAGCATGGCCGCGCCGAACGCATCCAGGCCTTCCTGCAGCGTCTGCTCGACGTGATCCCGGAACCCGTTTATGTGAAGGATGCCGAGGCACGCTACATCATGATCAACGAAGCCTTTGCCAGCCAGCGCCAGCAAACGGCCGCCGAGATCCTCGGCAAAACGGCACGCGAGCTGGCCCCCAGCCCCGAAGTGGCCGCCCGGGTACTGGCCGAGGATGAAGAAGTCCTCGCCGGCCGGATCATCCGCAACATTGACGACACCCCGCACCCGCTCACCGGCCAGGCACGCTGGCGGCTCATCACCAAGGGCTCTTGCCTCGACCCGGAGGGGCGCCCGGTCATCATCGGAGCGAACTTCGATATCACGGCGGTGCGCGAAGTCGAACGCCAGCTTGCCGCCTCCCTGGCTGCCGAGAAAGACCTGCGCAGCCGCACGCAGGACTTCATCCAGCGCCTCATCGATGCCATCCCCATCCCGATCGGCGTGCGCGATGCGGCAAGCCGCCATATGCACGTCAATGCTGCCTTCCTGAGCGATGCGGGCCTCGCGCGCGAGCAGATCATCGGTCAGCGCATGAGCGACTTTCTCACCGACCCGCTGCAGATCGAATCCTCGCTGCGCGAAGACCAGGCCGTGCTGGCCGGGCAAGACCTGTTTGAGGAAAAGCAGGATCTTGGCTTCAGCGGGCAGGATATCCGCGATCTGATTGTCTCCAAGCGTCGCTGCCTGGATGTGGACGGGCAGCCGGTGCTGGTCGTGGCCCAGATCGACGTGAGCTTGCAGCGCGAAGCCGAGCGCCAGGCACTGGCCTTGATGGCCAACGAGAAATCCCTGCGCCAGCGCACCCAGGCCTTCGTCCAGCGCATGATCGACGTCATCCCCCATCCCTTCTTCATCAAGGACCAGGCCGGCTGCTATGTGCTGGTGAACCAGGCCCTCCTCGATGAGCTGCAGCTCGACAGTGGAGCCCTGATCGGCCGCCACACCCTGGATATCGCCGCCAGCCCGGACGCCACCCGCGTGATCATTGAGGAAGAACAGCGCGTGCTGGCCGGCCAGGACATCAGCGAAGAGCGCCACGAACAGCCACTCAACGGCTGTGGCCCGTGGGCGGATCGCATCATCAGCAAGCGTCGCTGCCTGGACGTGGATGGCAAGCCGGTGATCGCCGTGCTGCATCTGGACATTACCGAACATCGCCGCATCGAACGTGCCCTGCAGGAAGCGCTGCAACGCGAAGCCGCCTTGCTCGGTCGCATGCAGGACTTCCTGCAACACGTCATCGACGTATTGCCGCAGGAGTTCTACATCAAGGATGCCGACAGCCGCGTCATGATGGTCAATCCGGCCTACCTCGCACGCCGCGGCCTGCTCGATGCCGCAGAAGCCCTTGGCAAGACTGGCCCACAGCTCGGCGCGGATTTCCTCGAACGCCACCCCCGCCTGCAGGCCGATCCGGCCTTGCTCGCCCAAGCCCGCGAAGCGCTGCAGCAGCGCTGGGCCGAAGCACGGAGCGAAGACCAGGAGGTGCTTGCCGGCAAGACCATCCTCAAAAAAGTGGCTCGTAGCCTGCCCGGCTGCTATGACGAGCATGTCGTAGTGATCGCCAAGGCTGGCTGTCTCGACCCCCAGGGGCGCCCGGTCATCGTCTGCGCGAGTTATGACCTGACCGAACTCGATACCCGCAGTCGCGCTGGTGACCCACCCGCCGCTACAGCTCGCGATACCTGAATGTGCGTCTGCAGCATCGAAAACCCTGCCAATTCCCGCAAATTGGCAACACAATCCATCCACTCGTATTGCTGCCAGGGCCACACACCGTGCGCAACCAATCCATCCTGATGCTCGCAGGCCTGGCCGCCCTGATTGCCGCGCTCCTCGCCGTCGGGCTGGAGCTGCCTCCGGCTGCTGCAGCCGTATTGGGCGCACTCCTCGTTGTGCCACTGCCACTGGCCCTCGCGCGCCAGCCAAGCCTCCGCCTGGCGGCGCAGCACGAAGACAATATCGCCGCGCTCGCTGCCTCGCCCCACCCACTACTCCTCCTGGATGCCGAGGGCCAGTTGCTCGCCTTCAGCCGGGGCCTGCACCAACTCGCCGCCCTTCCGCCCGCCGCACACCGACAGCCCATACAGGGCCTGCCAGCGCCCTGGCAGAGCCTGATCGTGGAGCTGCACGCCGAAGCCAGGCGTAATGGCAGCAGTCATCGCCAGCAGTGGTTGGCCCGCGCCGATGGGCAGCCCGCCCTCCAGATCGACGTGCATTGCGTACAACTATGCGGAGTGGATGCCAGTCCGCAGTTGCTGATGACCTGGACGCCACTGCCCCGCCCCGAACCGGCCCTGCACAACGAAGGCCCGCCAGAGCTCGCCGAGCGCAAGCGCGCCTTCCTGCAGACCCTGATCGACGTGATCCCGCAGCCGGTTTATATCCAGCGCCTGGAAGCCGATGGCAGCCACTACCTGCTGGTCAACGAAGCCTTCTGCGCCAGCCACAACCGCTCGCGCGAAAGCCTCATCGGCAGCGCCGCGGCCGAGCTGCTCGATCCGCTACAAGCCAATGCCCTGCTGCAGGAGGATCGTGCCATCGCCGCCGGCTCAGTGGTGTTCCGCGAGGAGCAGGCCGTCGATGCCAGCACTGGCCAGGAGCGCATCCTCATCGTCAGCAAGCAATCCTGCCTGTCGCCTGAGGGGGAGCGGGTGATTGTTGGCACCCACTTCGACATCACGCCCTGGCGCCTCGCCGAGCGTGAAGTACACCAAGCGCTCGACCGCGAACGCAGCCTGCGCGAGCGTACCCAGAGCTTCGTCCAACGCATCATCGATGTGATTCCCTACCCGGTTCACGTCAAGGATGCACATTCGCGCTACCTGCTCGTGAACGAAGCCTTTGTGCGCGAGCGCGGCTGCAGCCGCGCCGAACTGCTCGGCCATGATCCGAGCCAGATCGCTCGCCTGATGACCGACCACAAGGCCAGCGCACGCGAGGAAGAAAACCTGCGCGCCGAAACCTCCCTGCGTGAAGATCGTGCCGTGCTGGCCGGCGACACCGTGATCAAGGAAGAGCACAACCATCACAGCGTCACCGGCGAGGAGCGCTTCCGCACTGTGTTCAAGTGCGCCTGCGAGGATATCGAAGGCCAGCCGGCAATCGTCACGGCAATGTTCGACATCACCAAGTGGAGTATCGCCGAGCGCGAACTGCAGCAGACCCTGGCCCGCGAAAAGAGCCTGCGCGAGCGCACTCAGGCCTTCATCCAGCGCTTCATCGACGTCATCCCGCAGCCGCTCTACATCAAGGATGCGCAGAGCCGCTACCTGATGATCAATGAAGCCTTTGCCCGCGAATTGCGCCGCGATCGCAGCAGCGTCATCGGTCACAGTTCAAACGAACTGGCGCCCAGTGCTGGAATCGCCGCCGACTCAGCCCGGGAAGACGCGGCGGTACTGGGCGGGGCCGTGATCCTGTGCGAAAAGCGCGATCAACCCTACAGCGGCGCACCGGCACGTGAGCGCATCATTTCCAAGCGTCTGTGCCTGGATGTGGACGGCCAGCCGATCATCGTCGGCCACCATGTGGACATCAACGCACTGCGCGCCGCAGAGCAGGAACTGCAGGACGCGCGCCCAGGGCCGGCACCCGGATAGGAGCAAGCCCCTCTGCCGGGTTAAAATCGCCAATTCGCGAAAATTCAACCCGGATCCACCCCATGTCGTCCACGCAGGAAAAAGTCGCTTCCCATTACGACCACAGCGCCACCGAAAAAACCGCCCAGCAGTACTGGGAGCGCACCGCCGCCTTCAAGGCCGTCGAAGATGCGAGCAAGCCCAAGTACTACTGTCTGTCGATGTTCCCGTATCCGTCGGGCAAGCTGCACATGGGCCACGTGCGCAACTACACCATCGGCGACGTGCTCACCCGCTTCCACAAGATGCGCGGCTACAACGTGATGCAGCCCATGGGCTGGGACGCCTTCGGCCTGCCGGCTGAAAACGCGGCGATTGCCAACAAGGTGCCGCCTGCCAAGTGGACCTTCGACAACATCGACTACATGAAGGGCCAGCTCAAATCGCTGGGCTTTGCCATCGACTGGAGCCGCGAACTCGCCACCTGCAAGCCCGACTACTACAAGTGGAACCAGTGGCTGTTCTTGCGCATGCTCGAAAAGGGCATCGCCTACAAGAAGACCCAGACCGTGAACTGGGATCCGGTTGACCAGACAGTGCTGGCCAACGAACAGGTCATTGACGGCCGCGGCTGGCGTACCGGCGCGGTGGTCGAGAAGCGCGAAATTCCCGGCTACTACCTCGCCATTACGCAATATGCCGATGAGCTGCTGAACGATCTGGATACGCTGGACCAGTGGCCCGAGCGCGTGCGCCTGATGCAGGCCAACTGGATCGGCAAGAGCACCGGCGTGCGCTTCGCCTTCCCGCATGAGATCAAGGACGACTCGGGCGCGCTGATCAACGACGGCAAGCTGTGGGTCTTCACCACCCGCGCCGACACCATTATGGGCGTCACCTTCTGCGCCGTCGCCGCCGAGCACCCGCTGGCCACGCACGCCGCGCAGAACAACCCGGAACTCGCCGCCTTCATCGCCAAATGCAAGTCCGGTTCAGTCATGGAAGCCGACATGGCGACCATGGAAAAGGAAGGCCTGCCGACGGGCCTCTTCGTCACCCATCCGCTCACCGGCGAACAGGTCGAAGTGTGGGTCGGCAACTACGTGCTGATGAGCTACGGCGATGGCGCCGTGATGGCCGTGCCGGCGCACGACGAGCGCGACTTCGGTTTCGCGAAGAAATACAGCCTGCCGATCAAGCAGGTCGTTGCAGTCGGAGACAAGAGTTTCTCCACCGACGCTTGGCAGGAGTGGTACGGCAGCAAGGACGGCGCCTGCATCAACTCCGGCAAGTACGATGGCCTCGGCTACGAAGCTGCCGTGAATGCGATTGCCGATGACCTCGCAGCGAAGGGCGCGGGCGAAAAGAAGACCCAATGGCGCCTGCGCGACTGGGGCATTTCGCGCCAACGTTACTGGGGCTGCCCGATCCCCATCATCCATTGCGACGACTGCGGCTCGGTGCCGGTGCCGGATGACCAACTACCCGTCGTGCTGCCGGTGGATTGCGTGCCGGACGGCTCCGGCAACCCGCTGCACAAGCGCCCGGATTTCCTGAATGTGAATTGCCCGTGCTGCGGCAAGCCCGCACGCCGCGAGACGGACACCATGGACACCTTCGTGGATTCGTCTTGGTACTACGCCCGCTTCGCCACCCCGGGCAACGATGCCGCAATGGTGGATGAGCGTGTGAATTACTGGCTGCCGGTCGACCAGTACATCGGCGGCATTGAGCACGCCATCCTCCACCTGCTCTACTCGCGCTTCTGGACCAAGGTCATGGGCGACCTGAATCTGGTCACCTACCGCGAACCCTTCAAGCGTCTGCTCACGCAAGGCATGGTGCTGAATCACCTGTTCTCGCGCCGCTCGGACAAGACCGGCATCGAGTGGTTTGCACCCGAAGAAGTCGTGCTGCAAAAGGATGACGCCGGTCGCGTCACCGGCGCCACCGCCGTGCGCGACGGCAACCCGGTCGATTACGGCGGCTTCGGCACCATGAGCAAATCCAAGCGCAACGGCGTCGACCCGAACGCGATGATCGAGCAGTACGGTGCCGACACCTGCCGCTTCTTCATGATGTTCACCGCGCCGCCCGAGCAAACGCTGGAATGGTCGGACGCCGGCATCGAAGGCTCCTACCGCTTCCTCAAGCGCGTGTGGGCCTTCGGCCACGTCTTCGCCAGCCAGATCAAGCCGCAGATCCCCGGCCAGCGCAAACTCGCCAACACCAAATTGCCGGATGATCTCGCCGCCTTGCGCCGCGAAATCCACCTGAACCTGAAGCAGGCCAACTACGATCTGGGCAAGCAACAGTTCAACACCGTCGCCTCCTCGTGCATGAAGATGCTCAACGCGCTGGAAAAAGCGCCTCGCGACACAGGCCTCGCCGCCGAAGTCATCGAGGAATGCTTCGGCATCCTGCTGCGTGTGCTCTCGCCCATCACCCCGCACATCACCCACACCCTGTGGGCCGACCTGGGCTATGGCGAAGACATTCTCTCCGCCCAATGGCCGGAGCCGCTGGACGCCGCCCTGGTGCAGGACGAGATCGAACTGGTGCTGCAGGTGCTGGGCAAGACACGTGGCTCAGTGAAGGTGCCGGCTGCTGCTGACAAGGCGACGATCGAAGCCCTGGCCGTAGCATCCGAAGCGGCGCAGAAATTCATGGAAGGCAAGCCCGCGAAGAAGATCATCGTGGTGCCGGGTCGGCTTGTTAATATCGTCGTATGACAACAGGACTGAGGACTGAGGACTGAGGACTGAGCAGAACTTCCCGCCGGCCTGGCCGGCGTTGAGCTCCACTCCCTCGACACTCATTGCTCAGCACTTTTCCCTAAGGAAAAAAATGCTCCGTCGCGCCTTCATTGCTGTCGCCCTGCTTGCTTCGCTCACCGCCTGCGGCTTCCAGCTGCGCGGCGCGCAGTCGCTCCCCTTCGCCACGATCCAGCTGGGCATGAACCCTTACGAGGACTTCACCGCCGCCATCAAGCGCCAGATAGCCACCAGCGGCAGCACCCGTGTGGTCGAAAAGATCGAGGATGCAGAAGTACTGCTGCAAGTCGTACGCAACGAGAAGGAGAAACACATCCTCTCGCTGACCTCCACCGGCACGGTGCGCGAATACCAGCTGCGCCAACGCTTCTCTTTCCGTCTGGTCACCAGGGCAGGCGCAGAGATCATTTCGCGCAGCGATATTTTCGTCTATCGCGACGTGAGCTTCAGCGAAGGTCTCGAACTCGCCAAGGCGCAGGAAGATGCCCTGCTCTATCGCGACATGGAGAACGACATCGTGCAGCAGCTGATGCGCCGCCTCGCCAAGGCCAAGATGCCACCCGCTGCGCCTGAAGCAGCGGCCTCAGTACCAGCCGCCACGGCTTCGGCACCGGCCCGCTGAGCGGAGCACGCTTGAACCTGCGCCCGGAACAACTCGCCGCCCAGCTCCAGCGCGGCCTTGCACCACTTTACGTACTGCATGGCGACGAGCCGCTGCTGGTGATCGAGGCCGCCGACACCATCCGTGCTGCGGCACGTGCGGCCGGTATCACCGAGCGCGAAGTGATCGTCACACACCAGCATTACCGCTGGGACGAGCTCGGGCTCGCTGCCGGCAACCTCTCGCTGTTCGGTGATCGCAAACTGGTCGATCTGCGTATCCCCAACGGCAAGCCCGGCAAGCAGGGCGGCGAAGCGCTGACCCGCCTGGCGCGCGAGCTCGACCCGCACGCCACCGATATCACCCTGATTACCCTGCCCCTGCTGGATTGGGCCGCACGCAAAGCCGTATGGTTCGTCGCGCTGAGCGAGGCCGGCACCGTCGTGGAATGCAATGCACCGGAGCTCGCCCAGCTACCGAACTGGATCGCGGGCCGCCTCGCGCGCCAGCAGCAGAAGGCCCCGGCCGAAGCGCTGGACTTCATTGCCGGCCATGTGGAGGGCAATCTGCTCGCCGCTCACCAGGAAATCCAGAAGCTCGGCCTGCTCTACGAACCGGGCATGCTGAGTCTGGAGCAGGTTGAAGACGCGGTACTACATGTAGCCCGCTACGACACCGAAAAACTGCGCACCGCGCTGCTCGAAGGTGATGCCCCACGCTGCGCCCGCCTGCTTGAAGGCCTCAAGGGCGAAGGCGCCGCCACCCCACTGGTGCTGTGGGGCATGGCCAATGAGATCCGCACGCTTGCCAATGTGCGCGCAGCCATGGATGCCGGTCAGAGTGTGGATGCAGCGCTGAAGGCTGAACGCGTCTTCGGCCCGCGCCAGCAACTCGTCAAACGCGCCGTACAACGCCTCAAGAGCGGTGGCCTGCGCGCCGCCCTGCTGCATGCGGCACGCATAGACCGCCTTGCCAAGGGCATCGGCCGCGGCGACGTATGGGACGAGTTCCTGCAGCTTGCCCTGCGCGTGCGTACGCGCTGAACAAGTAGCCCCCTAAGACGCCAAAGCCCTTTTCTATGGAAATCCCCCACCGGACACAGCGCCGCTCGGTGAGCCGCTTCACGGTCTGAGCGCTCTATAGGCGGCTACAGGCAGGGACGCAGGGTTTCGTCCATACGCTAGCGGATATATGATCTGGGCACCGCCCTCTGCAACAAGGCGCCTCCATGCCGCACCTTCGCACCATCCTGCTCGCCCTGCTCCTGTATCTCGGCGCAACCACCCCGGTCGCCGGCCAGGATCTGCTGCGTATCCTGAGCTGGCCCGGCTATGTCAGCAAGGATGCGATCAGCGCCTTCGAGCAACGTCATCAAGTCAAAGTACAGGTGCAGGAAGTCACTAGCGATGACGCACTGTGGTCGCTCGCCAACGCCGCAAACGGCGGCGATTTCGATCTCATCGCAGTGAATACTGCCGAACTCACGCGTTATATCGAGGCCGATCTGCTCGCCCCGATCCGCACCGCAAACATTCCCAACACCCGGCGGCAAACGGCCCGTTTCCGCCATCCCCAGAGTATTCCGGGGCTGGTACGCAGCGGTGAGGTGTTCGGGATTCCCTACACTTACTCGGCCATGGGGCTGATCTATAACCGCAAGTTGATCACCATCCCGCCCACCTCCCTCAACGCGCTATGGGATCCACGCTACAAGGGCAAGGTACTGGCCTACGAGGGCAGCACGCATAACTTCAGCCTCGCAGCCCTATCGCTCGGCTACCACCGCCCCTTCAATCTCCAGCCAGAGCAGTTCGGCAAGGTTGTGAAGCGGCTCAAGGCCTTGCGCGAGAATGTGGCGAAGTTCTATGCCACTCCGGAAGAGGTCGTACAGGCCTTCCGCGAGCAGGAGATAGCGCTGGTCTTTGCCAATTACGGCGATCAGCAGATCCAGTTGCTGCTCAAGGCGGGTATGGACATCGGCTACGTGATCCCCAGCGAAGGCGCGCTGGCCTGGCTGGATTGCTGGGCTGTCATGCGCCGGGCAGGCAACCGGGCGCTGGCCGAAGCCTGGATCAACCACACGCTTAGCAAGGATGTGTCGTCCAGCCTCACCCTGCGCGAGGGTCTCGCCAATACGCTCAAGGACAGCCCTCGCCCAGCCATGCCGGACACGGGCAAACTGATCTGGCTGGAGCCGGTGGAAAACAGCGCCCTGCGCAGCAGTTACTGGGAACGCATCGTTACCCTGCCTCCGCGCGGGCACTGAGCGAGCGCGCTCAGACGTGTTCGGGCAGCGCCGCTTCCAGACTCAGCAAGGCGCGTAGCACGGCCGCTGCCGCACCTTGCGCAGCCGTCTGCACATCCACCCGCATGACCTGCACCTGCGGGGGATTGAGGCCGGAGTCGGCATACAGCTCATCGAGACGCGCACGCAAGCTAGGCATCAGATCACCGCCGAGCTGGAAGGCCGCGCCCCCCACGAAAACCCGCCCCGGATCATAGGTCTGACACAAGTTGTAAATGAAAGCGCCAAGATGCCGGCTCAAGCTCTGCAAGGCCGCCAGCGCACGCGGCTCGGCGGCCTGAACGGCGCTGCGCAACTCGCTCTGTAGTGCAGCGGGTGACAGGTTGCGCGGCAGCTCAAGTTGCCGCCCCATGGCTTCCAGGGTCAACATGGCCTGCACACACCCGGCACGCCCGCAACTGCAGGCAGGGCCTTCCAGCTGCAGCGTCTGGTGCGCCACATAGCCCGCCAGACCGTGACGGCCGCGCATCAGGCGATCATGCAGCATGGCCGAGACCGCTACATTCTGCCCCACATGGACATACAACAAGGCTTCGGACAGCTCCAGCCGATTGATCTCGGCATGCTGCAAGGCGATGCAGTTGGCCGCCCGATCCACGATGACCGGTACATCCTGCATGCCTTGCGCCGCCAGACGGGCCAGCAGGCCTGCGCGCACCGGCAAGCAACTCCAGCCCGTAGATTCGGAAAACCGCAGATCCCCCGTCAGCGGATCCACCGGCCCCGGCACAGCGACGCCAATCCCGCAGATACGCCGGCCGGCGATCTGGAAGCGCGCCTGCATGTCACTGATCTGGCGTGCCAGGGTATCGAGCACGGCTTCACCGGCAAGCCCCTCGGTGCTGAGCACGCTGAGTTCAAAAACCTCGCCGGCCAGAGTGCTGGCGACCACCCGCGAGCGCTCGCCATTAATATGCGCCCCCAGCAGTACCAGTCGGAACGCATCGAACACCAGCGGCGTCGGCCGGCGCCCGAGAGTCGTCGAAGCCAGTCTCGGTTCTTCGGCCAGCCAGCCTTCTTCAGTCAGGCCCTCGACAAGGCGCCCGATGGCAGCTCGCGTCAGTCCGGTCGCCTCGGCCAGGTCAGTCCGCGAAACCCCAGGCCGTTTGCGCACTTCGCGCAGGATCGCCATCCGGTTCACATTCTTGATGAGCTGCTGGTTTCCGGTAATGAGCATGAGTGGTCGCTGCAACCTCTGGTTTGGGGTCTATGCAAAATGCGGAACGATTCTGGTGCATGACTTGTGCGGCATGCAAGCCTGAAAACGCCAGAATCGTGGGCTTTCTGCTTGAAGTCACGAAATACAACAAAGAAAAAGCCGGCTTGCGCCGGCCTTTCCATACAGCTTGCGGTGCTCTGCTTACTGCTGGTAGGAACACTTGTTCGGATCGCCCAGCGGGTCGACACCGAAGACGGCAACGGTACAAGCGACACTCTTGCCCACGCCGACATACTTGGTCACCCACTTGCCCTTGCGGCCAAAAGCCACCCAGCCGGTGCCCTTGGTAACCGAGCAGGTTTCACCCAGTGCGGCGCACTTGGAGAAGCCGTCCGGATAGTCGCCCGTGCCGGTCAGGGTCGGGGCAGTGCTGGCGCTCGACGAAGCAGCCGCGCTGGAGGCCGCGGCACTGGAGGCGGCAGCCGACGAAGCCGTGCTGGAAGCCGCAGCACTGGAAGCAGCGGCGCTGGAGGCGGCGCTCGAGCTGCTCGCAGCGCTGGAAGCGGCACTCGAGCTGGTGGAGGAGCCGCTACAGGCCGAAGCCGTCAGCACAGCACCGTTCTTGCCCACGCCGGCATAGCTTGCCAGCTTGTCCTTCACGCATTGGGCCGTCACCGGCTCGTAGGTGTAGGTCAGGGTCTTCGGGAAGGTAGCCGTGTTGGTCCAGGCCGAAGCGCTCTTGTCGCCACTGGCCGGGGTGGTCCAGGTGATGTTGTAAGTGGCGAAATCAGCCGTGCTCAGGATGTTGTTGTTGCGCAGATCCCAGAAACCGCAGTTGCTGCCGCTGTCGTAGAAGCAAACCACCGGGTTGACGGCGTTCTGGAAGTAGTTGCGTTCGATCAGCGCGTAGCCGGCCTGACGAGTGTTAATGCCCGAGCTGGTGATGCCGTCGTACAGGTTGTTGTAGACGTGGATCCAGCCACCGCGTTGCAGCGGCAGGCGGGCATTCACGTTCTTGTAGTAGTTGTGGTGATAGGTGATCTCGCGGCCGCCATCGATATCGCTGGAGGAGGAGCCATCCAGGCCGACCTTCTTGCTGTCGTGGATGTAGTTGTACGACACGGTGATGTTGTGCGAGGCCTTCTTGATGTCGATGGCCGACTCGAAGGTCAGGTCGCCGTCGGGCGAGCCATTGCACTCGTTGTTCACCGCAAACATTTCGTTGTGGTCGATCAGCACATTGGAGGCGCTGTCGATACGGAACATGTCCGCATCGTTGCTAGCACCGCCCAGGGCACCGATCTTCATGTTCTTGACTACAACGTTGCTGGAACCGCCGTTGAGCACGATACCAAAGTTGGCCGAGGAGCCGTTGGCGCCTTCGATGGTCACACCGGCGGTGTAGTTCTTCACCTCGACGTAACGGTAAGCATCGCTCCAGTGCGGGGCCGGGCAGTTGCCGGAAGAATCCTTGGTGGAATCCTTGACGATCTGGGCAATCAGCGCATCTTCGTTGCCGGTATAGACGATGTGCAGCGGATAGGCGCCGGTGGCCACCTTGGTGCCCGCATCGTTGTAACGCGCATTGGCGATGATGGTGTTGATTTCCGCGTAGGTCGACACGGTGAACTTGCGGGCGGTCGAGATATTGCCGTCCGCGGTGGCGAAACCGCCGGTGGAGGCCGCGAAGGCGCTGCCGGTGAGCATGGCAATGGCTGCCGCGCTGGCTTTCAGTTTGAAGCTCATTTTGTCTCCTCAAGAGTAATGGTGCCAGCCTGAGCAGTTCATCCATGACTGCTCTTGAGCGGAAACGTCTTGTCAGAAACGCCCCGACAACTGGTGTCGGAATTAAATGCGCGGCCCGTTCAAATAACAATTCAAAGGGCGTCAACTGGGTAGTTTTTACAAGTGTTAGTTTGTATCCAGGTGTTAGCAATTAACCAAGCAAATTCATTTCATTGCCAAAAATTCAGAAAACACCTGAAAACAATAAAATAATTCTGCGGCAACGCACAAATTGTTAGCGAAACCATCCACAAATCGGATTCAAGCTGCGGCGCACAAAATCTATACATGGCGCGCTCCGAGTCGCAGCCACCGCCGCATTTCGACCGTTCGTCGGGAATGCACGACTCAACTGCTCAAAACCTGAGCAAATTTAATTTATTTACATATAGAGATTAAGAAAAATAAGGGTAATCACCTACACCACAAAACCTAAACTAAAGTAGTAAGACAAAGTTCTGCCCGGCGTTTACCGACGCATCGCATCAAAGGCGCAGCTGAACGCCAACGACAAATTAAAGCGTGCTTGGCCATGGCCAGCCAGTTTCTGCCCCCAGGCGGTTCGTCACACAGAGCGGAATGCGCACACGCGAAGAATGCTCACCGCTCGATGAGCACGCCAAACAAGCCTCCTGAATCAGGCCGCTCCGAACTCACAAACAAAGTGCAAGACCAGATCGGGTCAGCGATCAGCCATGCATGGCAAAGCGAGCAGGTCAGCCTACATTGCTCGAGACTGACCATGCAGTGCTTGTGATGTCTGCAACCGGCAGCGCCGGACCTGAGCCGGCTCAGTCTGAGCAAGTAACCGGGACCGCACCTGCGCACGGCCCCATCGTCAAACCGGCAGGCTCAGCCCAGGCCGGCCGAGGTCTAGCGGCATCACTTCTGGTTCAGCACCGAGGCTCGCTGCAGGCGTGCACACCAAGCCGGATACTCGCTGTCGAGCAGCTTGGCCGGCCACTGACCGTACCAGGCATAGCCCGTGCGTCGCTCGTGGTGGATGTCGGCATACTTCGCCACCCGGATGCCATCCCGGTTAGCCAGCACCACGCTGTTGTCCTTCAGGTCATAGAAGCGCGCCCACAACAGCGGCGCAGCCGGATCCTCGACCAGCAAACGGTCCGTCGTCGCGGTGTGGTACTCGTACTTGACCGGCTGATCGAGCTTGACCGTCTCGATCTTCAGTCCCTTCAGGGCCGAGCGCTCGAACCATTTCACCCCGCCTTCGATTGCGCGGATCTGGGCCGGCGTGGGTTTGTCGATCCCCATCAGGTAACGCAGCATCTCGATGCTCTCCTGCGACACGATGGAGGCCAGCTCGAAGCTGCGGCCATTGGCAGGAAGCAAGGTATCGGGGTGATATTGACCTGCCCAGCCGGCCAATTGGCCGTTCTGCACGATCTGCAACTGCAGCACGCAAGCATCACCACGCTTGACGGCAGCCCCTGCCCGCGCACGGGTAGCCGCGGGCATGAAGGCAAAGGGCGCGCTACCGGCGGCGATCTTGCGCAGGGTGCGCAGCACGCCGGAAGTCACCTCGTCCGCCATGGTGATGTAGGGGTGATAGGACTGCTCGCCCGGCACGGTGTGCGGCCAACCACCACACTTCTTGTGCTGATTGTTCAGGGTGAAGTCCAAACCACGCAGCAGGGCTTCGCGATAACGCGCCTCCCCCGTCTGCCCATACACGGCCGCCAAATATTCAATCTGTGAATAGACGTTGCGGTTGTCAAAGCTGGCCGACTCGATCTTCTGCTCTTCCTGGATCTGAGCCTTTTCGGCATAGCTCAGTACCCGTGTAGGGTCGCGATTCTCGATCCAGCCTCCGTTGAGGCGCTGGTAGAGCAACACATTGTTAGCGATCTCCCGGATCTGCTCCGGGGCGTACTTCTCGTACTTGTCGCCGTAGCGATTGCGCCAGTGCTTGATACCGTCGTCAAAGCCCTGCAGCGATACCGCAGTGTAGCCAGCCGCCACGGCCTGGCCACCCAGCATTCCAAGCAGTACCCCGAGCAGCGCGCTGCGAATCATCTTGCGAGTCATGTGTCCCCCCGGAACGGGTTATCGAGTGCCGGGGATCATAGCCCAGAGTGGATCAGGCAGAAGAACTGGAAATACCACGCAGAAAACGCTGCAGGATCACGCGCAACGACTCCTGCGCAAGTGGCTTGCTGAGGTAATCATTCATCCCTGCGGCAAGGCATTCATTACGATGTACTTCGATGAAATTGGCGGTCAGTGCCACAACCGGCAGGTCGTGTCGACGCAAGCTGGAATGAGGGTCGCAGATCTGGCAGATAGCATCCAGCCCGTCCATTACCAGGCCAAGGCAAGGCATCCAAGGGCTGAGCGAGGCCCCAGTAAGGACCATCGTCCAGGAACACCGGTACGCGGCAAATCAGCCCCCTCCCCCCCTGCACCAGCCTCACTGGTCCGGCCAGGAAAGGGCTGCGCTAGCGAAAGATCTTTAGATGGCCGGCCGTTGCTACGGATTGTCCGGGTAGTACCGCGCAATCGCACGCTCATTGCCAGCGAGCGGATCGACATGGCTGATCCGATTGCCGGGCACGATACCGATGTTGCGGATGGCGTGGCTGTTTCCATAGAGTATCGTCAGCACGCGGCATATTTCCTCGGCATGAACCTCGCCACGATCAGCGCGAATGAAGGCCTCCACACCGCTGACCAGGTAGAGCGTGGAGATCTGCTCGCTCTCGATCCGCGCGCGCAGGGCATACCGCCGTTGCAATCCTTCCTGCACGGTCTGACGCTTCCGCTCCTGGCGCACGAACAGCGCGCTCAGCGCGCCCCCGCCAGCAACAGGCACAGCGCCACCACAGCGGGTAAAAGCGCGGGATGCGTGTCTTCACGAGCAGAACGCCCAAAGTCTCCTGCCGGCCGGAGGAAACAGGCGCCCCTCACCACACCCGTCGGTAGGCACTAAAGGCAAAGCTGCCCAAGGCTTCAGCGGACGTAAAAAACCGGCCTCAGCGAGGCCGGTTTGTGGGGACACAAGTCCTCCCGAGGCTCAGGCCGCCACGGCGCCTTCACCACGAATCGCTGCGGCCAGGGCCATGTCACGCACCAGCACATGCTCGCGCAGCCAGCTGGCGAGAAACTGATCGATATCCAGCTGAGCGGTGCGGGCACCACGTGCCACGCGCGATTGCAAGGCACAGACCTCGCTCACGAAACGGTCGTGCTCGGCCTTGTGAGTGGGGTAATGCGGATAGCCGATCTGGCGCATGAAGGCTTCTTCGCGCGCGAAATGGGCTTCGGCGTAGTCACGCAGAGAATCCACGATGCTCTGGGTTTCCTGATTGATCTGACCGGAACTCATGTCCTGATGCAGGCGTTCGAGCAGGCTGAACAGGTTGCGGTGATCATCGTCGATAGCTGCGTTGCCAACAGCCAGATCACTAGTCCATTTGGCGAGACTCATGGGGAAATGCTCCTTGATACCGAGAGGAAAAACGGGTGCGCCGAAAGTCCCCGGCGCTTGGTGTCAATGATTGCCCCACTGGCAAGCGGCGGGTTGACGCAACACATCAAATTGCATTTTTTCACCGCCTCGTTGCAGTTTTCTATTGAGAGCCCTGCGCCAGCGCAAGTCCGACGGCAAGACGAAAAAAAGGCCGGCACCGCAGTGCCAGCCTTTACTTGTTACTTACCCGGAAGGCTCAATCCCGCGAGAGGCGGGCAGTAAACACTTCATCGGCGTGATCCGGAAACTGGTAGCGCTCGAAAGTGCCACGGATCTTGTCCATGTGACGTTCTGCGTCCTTGTCGAGAAAGCTGATGCCCAGCGGCTTGCCATTAGCCGCGAGGGTCATGAAGGCAAAACGCCAGCGCCAAGTTTCAGCCAGTCGCTCGCGCAACTCGCGTTCGTTGGTAATGGCCACGCCTGCCGCCTTGATCGACTCAAGAAACTCGACGTAGGTCTGATCGCAAATCTGTTGTCCCATCTCCTGCTTTCCTTTCAACGCAAAACTGCGTCCTCCATGCGGCAAATAACGCGGCCTGTACGGGCAGGTTGACAGGTTTTTGCAGTTTTTTTCAGGGCTCGCTACGTACCGGCCCTGTCAGGAGCGGAAACGGGCGCTGCGGCAGCATCGACAGCCAGGCCGCCACGCCCGCCAGCGCTATGCCGGCCAGTGCATCCAGCGCCACATGCTGACGCGTCGCCACGGTGGACCACACAATGGCCACACACCACAGCGCGCTCGCCCAGCGCAACCAGGCCGGGCTGCCGAAATCCCGCAGCAGGCGATGCAGCCAGATCGCGGAGAACACAGCCGTGGCCACATGCAGCGAGGGGCAGGCATTGCCGGCCGCATCCACCCCCTTGAGGAAGGCCATACCCGGATAGCGGGCCCAGTCGATATCCGCTGGCGGCACAGCCGTGGGCCACAGATAGAAACTCACCAGACCAACAATACACAGCAGACCGATGCGCACGCCGTAAGCCACGATATCGACGCGCCGGAGCATGAAGATCGGTGGCAGAGACACGTAGGCCCATAGAGAAAGGTAGGGAATCAGGGCAAGTGGATGGAAGCTGATCCATGAATCCAGCCAGATCCTGGGCATGATGAAAGTTACATTCGCCGGATTCTTAAGCAGATAGATGTAGGCCAGAAAGAAGACAAAGGTGAAGCCCATGGTGCCCAGGCTCTTGAACCAGAAGCAGCGGCGCAAGGTCTGCCAGAAGCGCTGCCCCCAACCCAGATGATGCATCTCGTGTTCCAAACCGGTCTCCGACTCTAACTGCAGCCACCCAGGGCATGCACCTGCTGCATTGTGCCAAAGCTCACCTGCCAGCGCTCACCCAGTGCGACGGAAAACGGCTGGACCCCGCTCTGCTGAAGGGATAAAATCCCGCACTTTTCAAAGACTTAGAAATCCACGTCAGCCCGATGAGCGGTTCGTGCGTTTCTTGTCTTGTCTGGGTAAACCCGCAGCAACACCATGAACCGAACTCGTTCCCGTCTGCCGCTGATAGACACGCTAAAGGCGATCGCCTCACAACTGATCGTTCTTCATCACCTCGCCTTTTACGGCCCGATGTCTGACATCGCCCTGCCCTTGGCGCCTGACGCCATCAGCTGGCTCTACGACCATGCGCGCATGGCGGTTCAGGTATTCCTCGTGCTGGCGGGCTTCCTGGCTGCCCGCAGCCTTGCCCCGGCAGCCCTGCCCGGCGCCATCCAGCCGCTGCGCCTGATCTGGCAACGCTACTACCGTCTTGCCGTACCGCTGGCCATCGCCCTGCTGATCAGCGTGCTGAGTGCTGCCCTGGCCCGCCAGCTTTTGAACCATGAATCCATTCCTGCCGCACCCACCCTGTGGCAGATGGTTTCTCACACACTCCTGCTGCAAGGCGTTCTGGGACAGGAGTCCCTGTCAGCCGGGGTCTGGTACATCGCCATCGATTTCCAGCTCTTCGCCATGCTCTGCCTGATCCTTGGTGCCGTCAGCAAGCTCACCCACCCGGCACGCGTCGCGCTGTGGCTAGTGGCGGGTCTGACCTGTGCCTCGCTCCTGCACTTCAACCTGCAGTCGGATTGGGACAACTGGGGGCTGTACTTCTTCGGCGCCTACGGTCTGGGCGTGATGGCTCAGTGGAGCTCCCGTCACCGGCATGGCCGGGCCTGGCTGCTACTGCTGTGTTCGCTGGGCCTCGCCGCACTGGCCTATGAATTCCGGCCACGCATTGCGCTTGCCTTCGCAACCGCCACGCTGCTGGCGGCCGCTGCCCGCTCCGGCTGGCTTGAGCGCTGGCCGGACTTCCGCCTCAGTGCCTGGCTGGGCCAGATTTCCTATTCGGTGTTCCTGATTCACTTCCCGGTCTGTCTGCTGGTCAATGCCGTGTTCTCACGCGTCGCGCCAGACTCACCCGCATTGAACCTCGCCGGCATGTTACTGGCTTGGCTGTTCAGCATCGGGGCCGGCCATCTGTTCTATCACCGCGTCGAAATCGGCCTGCGCCCGCAGGCTGCCGTCCGCGCACTGCGCACTGCACTCAGCGGAGTCTGACTTGAATCTGCCATCCCCCGCCGAGCGCCGTCAGCGCCAGCGTTTTGCCGCCCTGCGTGAGGGCAAGCCTTGTATCGAAATCCAGATCGGCGATGCGCGTGGCACGCTGATCGATCTGTCGCTGGATGGTTTCGGCCTGCCAGCCACACTTCCGCTGCCCAGTACCCCCTTCGACTTCGTCCTGCGCCTGATTGACGGTTTCGGAGACAAGGTGCGCGGGCGCGCCGAACTGGTCAGCCTGACCGGAGAAGGCTCGCAGCGCCAGCAAGGTTGCCGTTTCATCGAACTCGATGCTGCCGGCGCCCAGACCCTCAAGGAGTGGCTGGTGGTGATCGTGATCTGCAGCGCCTCGGTGCGCCTCTCCAGCCGCGAGGCCGAAGCCATCGTGCAAGGCCCGTCCCTGATCTGAGCATGCAGAAACACATCGTCATCCACAACGCCGAACGCGACAACATCGACACTTGGGTCAAGTATCGCAACGGGCTGTGCGACAGCTGCAATGCGGTGTGCTGCACCATGCCGGCCGAAGTGCGCGTGCGCGACCTGATCCGCCTTGGCGTGATCGAGGCCTTCGATCTTGAGACCGACCCCAAGCATCTCGCCAAGCGCCTGCAGAAGATGGGGGTGATCGAGCACTTCAACTTCCGCCACAGCCTGTTCACGCTGGCCCGCCGGGCAGGCGGCGACTGCCACTTCCTGGATGCCAGGACACGTCAATGCACCGTGTACGAGAAACGTCCGGACACCTGCCGCGACCACCCGCAGAAGATCGGCCCACGCCCCGGCTTCTGTCCTTACCGCCAGAAAAGCCGGCCAGCGGCACGCTCCGCCGACTGAATCCGCGATTGCCGTCTATAGTGAATGAGCGCCGCCCCTTGCAGTGGCGCATTCAAGGAGGCAGCCATGAGCCACAAGGAACAGCGCGGGAACAAGGAAACCAAGAAACCGGCTTCGCACAGCATGAAGGAAAAGCGCGAGCTCAAGCACGCCAAGAAGCATGCACGCGACACCCCGGTGATCGTGCCGCCGCACAGTCCGCACTAGGATCCATCACAGGGGCCAGACCGACCCTTAGTCAGCAAGCAGCTGATTGAGCAGTTGCGCCAGGCGCAGGCCGGCGCGCTCGATCTGTGCGCGGATCACGGCCACGCTGTGTTGCTGGTACGCAAGATCCAGCACGATCGGTTCGCGCAGTTTGGCGTCACATGAAAAGCCCGGCAGGGGTTCATACACTTCGCGCCGGGCGAGGTCGCGCGTTTCGATCATCCATTGCGTCGGGCTATCCACCGCCAGCCGCTCCCGGCTGACGGGCTGCGACTTGCGCGTCCAGCCAGCCAGCGCCGCATTGAGCAGCACGCCGTCCCACACGGTGTGGAAGGTGTCATCCGGCTTGAGACTCATGCCGGTTACGAGCACTTTTGCCCCGCCACCGTTGCGATTCACGCCCGAATGCAAGGGCATGTGCAGATCGCCCAGCAGATGCACCACCCACTTCAAAGCCTCATTGCGCGCTCGCTGCGGCTGCGAGCGATCAGCCAGCACGGCTGCGTAGCGGATGATCAGCTGATCGACGCAGTTGCCATCACGACAAGCGCCCAGTTGCTCACTGCAAATCTGGTTGCTACGCACATGCCAGCCCTTGTAGGCAGCGGGATCGGTTTTAACGGCCTCATCGCGGATCTCGTCCGGCCAGGACGCGATCTCGCTGAGGTGCTTGCGCCCCGAAGATTTCTCCTTGCGGTCCAGATCCCCCACCAGCAAGGCACTCACCTGTCGCAACGCAGCCGGGCTCAACTGCGCCTCGGCAATAGCGGCCACGGCGGCATGGCCCTGCGCATTCCAGGCACGCGCCCCGCCAGAGATGCAGAGCAATGCAGCCACAAGCAGAAGACGGGACAACATGACGCCTCCTGATCAGTAGTGCGGAGGGATTTCCTCGCGCAGATCGCGCTTCTCGGCACTCCCCTCCGCGCCCCCCTGCATCTGCTGGTAAAGCAGACGTAGCTGCGCCTGCAGATGATCAAGCTGTTCCTGCTGGCGCCACACGGTGCGATTGAGTTCCTCGAGCAGATCCTCAGCCAGACAGAGCTTGCTCTCGAGATTGATGATGCGATCTTCCATGGGGCACTCGGCAAGGCGGATGAAGGCCGCCATTGTACCCGCCCCTCCCCGCCCGCCAGCGTTTGCCCGATACTGTGCTCCCATCGGCAGCCTCGTCTGCCATTGACTTGCCCGCCGCCAAGGAGCCCCGCCCGATGCACACCACGATCATCAGTGCCGCCACCCTGCAAGCCCATCTCGCTGATCCGGCCTGGGTCGTTCTGGATGTGCGCCACGAACTCTCCGACCCGCAAGCCGGCCGTGCGGCCTATTCGGCCGGCCACCTGCCCGGAGCGTTCTTCCTGCATCTGGATGAGGACCTCTCCGGCCCGAAGAACGGCAGCAATGGTCGCCACCCGCTGCCGGATCGCGCCAGTTTCGCCGCCCGCTTGGCCGGCCTGGGTGTCAATCAGGCTTCGCAGGTGGTGATCTATGACGCTCAGGGCAGCATGATGGCCGCACGCCTGTGGTGGATGTTGCGCTGGATTGGCCACCAGGCCGCAGCGGTTCTGGATGGTGGCATGCCGGCATGGCTGGCCGCTGGCGGGGAAATCAAGAGCGCACTACCGCCCGCTCGGAACGCGGGAGACCTTATCGCCGGTGAATCCCTGGTGGGTAGCATTGATGCCGCCGGAGTCATGAGCAATCTCGCCGCGCAGGACAAGCTGGTCATCGACGCGCGCGCGCCGGATCGCTTCCGTGGCGAGAACGAAACCCTTGATGCGGTTGGCGGCCACATCCCGGGCGCGTGCAACCGCTTCTTTCGCGACAACCTGCAAGCAGATGGCCGCTTCAAGCCCGCGGCTGAGCTACGGGCGGACTTCACCGCCCTGCTCGGTGCCCGCCCGGCCTCCCGCATCATTGCCCAGTGCGGCTCCGGCGTGACCGCCTGTCACAACCTGCTGGCACTGGAGATCTCCGGCCTGCCGGGCGCCATTCTTTATCCGGGTTCGTGGAGTGAATGGAGCAGTGATCCGGCCCGGCCGGTCGCGACCGGCAACTGATCAGGCATGCATGCCCAGGGTGTGCTTGCAGTGTGGATAGGCCCGGCACCCCCAGTAGCGCCCCTGCCCGTTCTGGCGCGGAATCATCTTGAGGAGGCAGCCGGGGCAGGTGGGCGTCGTGTAGTCACCCTCCACCGCCAAGTTCAGCAGGCGCTGACTGCTTTCCTGCGGCAAACGTCCCAGCAGGGCGAGAAACATACGGTCATCCACCAGGGTGATCTGCTGCCCCCGGGCGAATTCCTTGGCGGCGCTGCTGAAACGCCAGGCCCCCATGAAGAAGGCCCGCTCCACGCCAGCCTCGTGCATCCGCTGCACAAGAGGCTGGAGGGCCTCGACGTCAACCTCCTGGCGCCCGCGCGCCTTGCAGTGCAGCAGCGAGAAAGGCTGCTCACTGCCGGCCTGGCACAGCAAAGCCTCCAGACTGCCATCCGCACCGGCCGTTACCTCCCGCGCAAGCAGTTCTCGCTCCCTGTAGAAGGCCAGGCACAGATCCCCCATGCGCTTCCATTCCAGCGCATGCAACAAGGCGAGGCTCCAGTCGCGGGGTTTGGCCGCAGGCTGACTGGCCAGGCTGACCACCGCATCCAGCGGTGCCGGACTTGCTGCGGCATCGTCAAGCTCAGGGGCCTCATCCTCGGGCGCATCCTGAATGTGTCCGAGCCCGCGCAGAATGGCCAGCACCAGCAAGCCATAGCACACGGGCAGAACCAGCCACGACAGCCAGCCGGCCGATCCGCTGTGCACCGCACGCGGCAACACATCCCCCAGCACGAAGAGCGCGAACGCCCGCAGTGCCGGCCCCTGCCAGCCGGTGCCGAGCCAACGGGATGCACCAAGCAGCGCAATGGATCCAGAGGGAACAGAGTCAGCAGCATGCATAGCAGCGTCTCGCGGTAAGCGTGTCATTCCCCGATCATAGCCAGCGCATTCTTCCCCGTTCCCCGCAGGCCACCAACAGCGGACGAGTGGCCGAATCGACAAGCCTTGCGGGCGCTAGACTGCGGCTTCTGCCACCCCGGGTCCATCGCATGGACGCAACTCGCAGCTCTACCGCTCCGCAGCATCTACTGCTGGCCCTCGTGCTCGCAGGCCTCCTGCTGTTTGCGGCACATGCGGCCAGCACGCGCCTGCTTGCCCCTGCGCCGGTAGCGGCCGCGCAAGCGACGGCCAGCGCCCCCAGTGATCTCGTTGCCCGCGCTGAAGAAGCCAATCAGGCTGAACTGCGTCGTGCCCGCGTCGCCCGTGAGCAGCAACTCATCGAAACCGATCGCCAGCGCCGCGAGCAGAACATGCAGGCCGCCCTTGCAGCCCGCGAGCAGGCCGATGCCTTCGACCGCATCGAGCGCGAGCGAAAGGAGCAGGCCTGGCAGCGTTTCTATGTCAAACCGCGCAAGTGCAACAATGCCAGTGAGCCGGCGATCACCGTCGAATGCAGCAACCACTTCCTGCGCGAGCAACAACGCTTCGAGAAACAGTGGGCCGAGGGCAAGCCGGACAAGCCTTGATCTACAATCGTGGCTGACCACCCTACCGGCCCGCCATGCTCAGCTATCGCCACTCCTATCACGCCGGCAACCACGCCGATGTGCTCAAGCATTCCATCCTGGTCCAGCTCCTGGCTTATCTCGGCCAGAAGGACAAGGCTTTCCAGATCATCGACACCCATGCTGGCGCCGGCCTGTATGCGCTCGACTCCGTCCATGCCGAGAAGCTTGGCGAGTTTCGTGGCGGCATTGGCCGTCTGTGGGACCGCACCGACCTGCCACCGATGCTGGCCGCGTATGTCGCCGAAGTGCGTGCGCTCAATGGCGACGGCACGCTACAGGCCTACCCCGGCTCGCCCTGGTTTTCCCAGCGCGCATTGCGCGAGCAGGACCGCATGCGCCTGTTCGAACTGCACAGTACCGACTTCCGCACCCTGGATAGCTACTTTGGCCAGCAAGGCAAGCAGTGCAAGGTATTTGCGGACGATGGCTTTGCCAACCTCAAAGCCCTGCTACCGCCACCGAGCCGGCGTGGCCTGACCCTGATCGATCCTTCCTACGAGCTGCGCGAGGATTACAGCCGCCTGATCCAGGCCCTCAAGGATTCGCTCCTGCGCTTCCCCACTGGCATGTACGCCATCTGGTACCCGATGCTAGCCAAGCCCGAATCGAAGCAGCTGCCCCGCCAGCTCAAGGCACTCGGCGCCAGCAACTGGCTGCACGCCACCCTGAGCGTCCGTGGCCCCTCACCGGAGGGCTTCGGCATGAATGGCAGCGGCATGTTCATCATCAATCCGCCATGGACGCTGGCCGCCACGCTGCAGGCGGAACTCCCCTGGCTCACGGCCGCACTTGCCGAAGATGAGGGAGCCTGCCACACCCTTGAGCATGAAAGCACCTGAAAAGCGCAGTGGCATGTGCCGGAGGTCATGACGCAGCGCTAGAATGGCTCGCCTTCCGGCATTCCCGCCACACAAAGGAGAGTCCCCCATGCGCAAGATCGTGATCGCCAGCCTCGTCGCCCTGTTTGCCAGCAGCGCCTTTGCCGCCACCTGCGATGAGCAGGCCGCCGACAAGAAGCTTGCCGGAGCCGCGAAGACCAGCTTCCTCAAGAAGTGCAACGCCGATGCCTCGGCCGCAACCCCCAGCGCCTGTGATGCCCAGGCTGCCGAGAAAAAGCTCGCAGGCGCCGCCAAGAATAGCTTCCTCAAGAAGTGCGAAGCCGACAGCAAGGCCACCAGCGCCGGCAACACCTGTGAAACCCAAGCCGCCGAGAAGAAACTCGCGGGAGCCGCCAAGAACAGCTTCGTGAAGAAGTGCGTGGCTGACGCTAGCGCCACCAAGTAAGCCCTGGTCACCTGACGACGGGCCTGCCCACAAGTACTCTCGGGCAGGCACGCCGCCGGGCCGTTACCGATAGCTGGCCTTGCCTGTTTACCCCGTCACAATGAATCTGCACTGGTTCGATCAGCTCTTCAGCAAGCATCCTCATCCGGATGCACGTCCCTTGCTGCGCCGCTTGCGCCAGGGCGTGCTGGTGTTCTACGCGCTGACCCTGCTGATCGTGCTGCTGGCCGTGGCCTGGATCAGCTATGCCGACTATCAGGGCACCTTGCGCAGCGCTGAACGCCAGGCCCTGTCCCTGGCCCGCTCACTGGACGAGCACGCCACCCGCTCACTGGTCTCGGTCGAGCAGGCCATGCAGAACGTGGCCGAAGACGTCGAGCGCGCCGGCGGCATGAATAGCCTGGATGAACACTGGGCGCACGAACGGATGAAGGGCAAAGTCGAGCTCACCCCGCAGATCCGCGCCATCATCGTCATGAATAGCCGCGGCACCCTTGCCGCCCATGGCCTCGAATACCCGACCCGGCGCGTGGACCTCTCCGACCGCGCCTACTTCGCCTATCACCGCAGCCACAACGATGTGCGCCTGCGCATCGGCGAGCCGATCATCAGCCGTACCGACTACAAGTGGCTGATCCCGCTGACCCGCCGCATCAATACAGCCGACAGCCAGTTCGATGGCGTGATGCTCTCCGGCGTGGAGCCGGATTACTTCCTGCGCTTCTACGATTCCCTGCAGCTCGAGCGCGGCACCAGCATCCAGTTACTGCGCACCGATGGCGTGCTGCTGCTCAATCACCCGCTGGACATCACCCAGCTAGGCAAGAACCTGCGCGACAACGACAGCGCCAGCTTCGATGCACTGCAGCTCAACCGCACCGCCTTCTTCCGTGACCAGAGCGCAGAGGGCGATCACTTCGTCGCCCAGCTGGTCAGCGCCTCCAGCGTGCCAGTGATCGTGCGGGTAAAGCTCGATACCGAACGCGTGCTGGCCAAGTTCGTGACCGATACGCGGATGCGTGTCGCGCTCTCCTCACTGATCCTGGTCGCCCTGAGCCTGATGCTCTTCGTGCTGCTGCGCCAGATCCGTCACGTCGAGGAATCCGAATCACGCCTGCAACTGACCCAGTTCGCGATGGATGAGTCGCCCGAAATGATCCTCTGGTGCGACTCCGGTGGTCATCTTCAGTATGCCAACCGGCGCCTTGCCGAGGTCAGCCAGTTCAGCGCCAGCGAGCTGCTGTCGATGGGTTTCGGTGAGCTGATCGGCGACTCCGAGCAACGCTGGGAGCAACTCGAGAACACCCTACGCATCGTTGGCCGGCAGAGCCAGGAAAGCGTCCTGCGCTGCAAGAATGGCCAGCGCGTACCGCTGGAGCTGACCGCTGCACGCATCTCGGACAAACATCGCCATTACCTGTGCATCACTGCCCGCGACATCAGCGAACGCCTTGCCGCCGAGGAAGAGCTGCGCCGCCATCGCGATCACCTGCAGGAGATGGTCACCGAGCGCACGGCGGAAGTACGCACCGTCCTGGATGCCAACCCGCTTGCCATCGTGCTCTCGGTGCAGGAGCACATGCAGCTCGTCAACCCGGCCTTCGAAGCCCTCTTTGGCTACGGCATGAGCAGCATCAACGGCCTGCCCGAGCGCCTGATTCATGCCTCGGAAGAATCCTACAGCCAGACCCGGCGAGCCATCGAGAATCGCGTCGCCCTCGGCGGCACCTACCGCGGTGAAGCCGAGCTGCGCCGCAGCGACGGCTCGATGTTCTGGGCCATGCTGTTTGCCCGCGCACTGGTGCCGAACGAGCCCGAGCGCGGCCTGGTCTTCATCATCGAGGATGTAACCGCCCAGCGCACCGCTGCGCTCGCCCTGCGTCAATCCGAGCAGCTCAAGCGCTCGGTGCTCGACACCACCGCCGACAGCTTCGCCCTGATCGACCGCCAGCGCCGCTTCGTAGACGTCAACCAGGCGCTATGCCTGCAACTGGGCATCAGCCGCGGCGCCCTGCTTGGCCAGACTCCCGAAGCCGTATGGGGCGAAGCCATCGCCGGACGCCTCTTCCCGCAAGATGACAAACAACTCTCCGCCACGGCCAGGCGCGAGATCATCCTGCCGATTCAGGATGGCCAGCGCCATCCCTTCATGGTCAGCTACGGCCTGATTCCGGACGATCGCGGCGAGACCGAATATGTGTTCGCCTTCCTGTCGGACATCTCACGCCAGAAGGAAATCGAGAAGACCCTGCTCGAAGCCAAGGAAGCAGCCGAAGCGGCCAGCCACGCCAAGAGCACCTTCCTCACCAACATGTCACACGAGCTGCGCACGCCGATGCACGCCATCCTCTCCTTCTCCGAGATGGGCCTGCACAAGTCCGGCGCCAATGAGGCGAGCGAACTCGCACGCTACTTCGAGCGGATCCAGAACGCCGGAAAACGCCTGCTTGCGCTGCTCAACGACCTGCTCGACATGTCGCGCCTGGAAGCGGACAAGATGAGCTACGACAAGGCCCGCCACTACCTGCAGAACACCGTGCAGGCCGCCATCGCCGAGGTGTCCTCACTGACCATGGCGAAAGCACTGAGCCTGCTCAACAATGACAGCTACCCGCGCCTCCTGGCCACCTACGACAAGGCCCGCCTCACCCAGGTGCTAATCAATCTGCTCTCGAACGCCATCAAGTTCAGCCCCGCCAAAAGCAGCATCGAGATCGACTATCTCAGCGAGGCGGACCCGGTCACTGGTCAGCCGGTGGTCGGCCTCACCGTGCGCGATCATGGCCCCGGCATCCCTGAAGGCGAGCTCGAACTGATCTTCGACTCCTTCGAACAGAGCAGCAAGGCGCCAAGCCCTGGCGGCACCGGCCTGGGGCTCACCATCAGTCGCCGCATCATGCTTGATCATGGCGGCAGCATCTGCGCAGCCAATCATCCCGATGGCGGCGCCGTCTTCACCATTCGCCTGCCCGCCGAAGCGCCCAGCCCGGCACTTACCGAGCACGCCTGAAACACCCCGCGCGCCGCAACTGCGGCGCTGCATGACGCCCTGCTGCACCAGATCAAAGATTCGCTCCCGCTTGCCGTAAACGACAGGATGAGCGGTGCTGGGCCAAGGGCGTGGCACGTTGCTTGCACTATCGCGCAAGCCCGGCTCCAGGCACTACCGGCACGAGCGGAGAATGATGAACGCACGCCTCACCGAGACTCTTCGCCTAAACCTGTTGCTGGCCGCTGCCAGCGCCGGGCTGGGCGCGCTCGCCCTGCGTGTTGCGATCGACCCCGGCATCACCACACCGATCTTCCCCGGCACCGGCATCGCCCTGGCCGCCCTGCTGCTCTTTGGCCTGCGCGTACTGCCCGGCCTCTACCTTGGCATGCTGTGCGTGCAGCTCGCCACCTCGCTCAAGTTCGGCTTCAATCCGCTGCTCCTGCTGGGGCTGCCGGCCAGCGTCTGCCTGCAGGCCCTGTTTGGCCAGTGGCTGGCGCGCAGCCTCAAAGCATATCCCTCAGCCCTCGACGAAACCCGCGAAGTCGCCCTCTTCGTTGGCATCGTCGCCCCCATCGGTTGCCTGCCCAGCGCCACGCTCGCCACCTTGCTGCTGCAAGTGGGCACCCAGGATGCGGGGCACGCCGATTTCTTCAACTGGGCCAACTGGTGGATCGGCGACACCCTCGGCGTGCTGATCTTCACCCCGATCTGCTTCACCCTGCTGGGCCGGCCAGCCAGCCACTGGGAAGGCCGCCGCCGCACGCTGGGCATCCCGCTGCTGCTGGCCACCCTGGTCATTGCCGGCGCCCTGATGCTGGTCCGTCAGCGTGAAGAGATCCGCCTCCAGTCCGAATTCCTGCGCGACGCCGAAAGCGTTGCCAGCGTTCTGCATAGTCGCCTGCAAGCCAAGCTAGACATGCTCCTGGCCCTCGAGCGCCATCTGAGCCTCAACGAAACCCCACTCACCCCGCGCGACTGGCAACGCCTCACTCATGCCTGGCTCAACCGCTATCCCGGCATCGTCAACCTGACCTGGAACCCACGCATCCGCTTGGCCGATCTGGCCAACTTCGAGCGTGCCCAGCAGCGCGCCGGGCGCAGCGGCTTCCGGGTCATGGACCGCGATCTCGCCGGGCATCTGAAACCCGCCGAGCCCGCAGACGAATACTTCCCGATCACCCTGATCGAGCCACTCGCTGGCAATGAAAAAGTCCTGGGCCTGAACCCGGCCGGCTACGCACGCGGAGCCATCCCGATCGGCGTCTCGCGCAGCACCGGTCGCCCTGCGGCCAGCGATCCGATCACCCTGGTTCAGGGAGACCGCAGCCAACCCGGCGTGATCGTGTATCAGCCGGTATTTTCAGACGACACCCTCAACCTGCGCGGCATGGTGACACTTGCCATGCGCATGGAAGACATCGTCGCCCTCGCCCGCGAGCAGATCATCTCGCCACACATCAGCCTGTGCCTCGCCGACCGCAGCGCCGAACCCTCCTCCCAGCGCCTCGCCGGCCCGGCCGACTGCGCCCGCCCGGACTGGGCCGACAGCGGCCGCATCCTGATCCGCAGTATCGGGTTTGCCGACCGCGAATGGCAGATCATCCTGCGCAGCGAAGCCCATTTTTCCTCGGCCAGCCGCAGTTGGGCCTCGGGCGCCGCAATCGGCTCGGCGCTGGTCTTCTCGGCCCTGCTGAGCGCCTTCCTGCTGCTCACCTCGGGGCGGGCACGCCGCACCGCCGAACTGGTGGCCCAACGCACTGCCGAGCTGGCCCGCGCCAGCACCCGCCTGCGCGACCAGCAGGCCCTGCTGGCCCAGGCTCAGCGCATCGCACGGATGGGCAGCTGGGAACTCACCCCGGGTGGCGGCACCCTGCACTGCTCGGAAGAGTTCCTGCGTTTGCTGGAGCTGCCGGGCAGCACCCGCGTGCAGCGCGAGGACTTGCTGCTACGCCTGATCCCTGACGATCGTTCGCATCTCGATATGGCACTCGAAGAAGCTGCCCGCAACGGCAGCAGCCAGGCGCTGGACTGCCGCATGGCCGATCAGAACGGCGTCGAGCAGATCCTGCATTTCCAGGTCGAGAGCGAATGGTTCATGGGCCGCCTGATGCGCGTGTATGGCACCGCCCAGAACGTGACCAGCGCCCGCCAGGCCGAGGCCCACATCCAGTACCTCGCCCGTTTTGATGCCCTCACCGGCCTGCCCAACCGCAATTACTGGCTGGAACAGGCCCGCGCCGTACTGGCCGGCGCGCATCGCCATAGCGATCAGGCTGCAGTCCTGTTCCTCGATCTCGATCACTTCAAGACCATCAATGACTCCCTGGGCCATCAGGTAGGCGATGAACTGCTGGCCACCGTGGCCCAGCGTTTGCGCCAATGCCTGCGCGCCGAAGATCTGCTGGCCCGCCAGGGGGGCGACGAGTTCGTACTGCTGCTACCGCGCCTGAGCCACATCGAGGAGATCACGGCAGTGGCCGGCAAGCTCGTCAGAAGCCTGGCGGCCCCTTTGCAGATCGACGGGCACGAACTCAGCGTCTCGGCCAGCATCGGCATTGCCCACTATCCGAGCGACGCCGAGGATATCGACACCTTGCTCAAGCATGCGGACGTGGCGATGTACAGCGCCAAGCAGTCCGGCCGCAACAACTACCAGTTCTTCGTGCCGGAGATGAATCAGCGCGCGATGCAGCGCCTGCAGCTCGAAACGGCCCTGCGCCGGGCCATCGAACGCGGCGAGATGGTGCTCCATTACCAGCCTCAGATGGAGCTTGAAACGGCACGCATCGACGGCTGCGAAGCCCTGGTGCGCTGGCAGCACCCGGAACGCGGCATGGTGCCGCCGATCGAGTTCATCCCGCTGGCTGAAGAATCCGGCCTGATTCTGCCACTGGGCGATTGGGTGCTGCGTGAAGCCTGTGCACAGCAAGCCCGCTGGGCCAGAGCAGGTATGCCGCTGGCGATGGCTATCAACATCGCCGCATTGCAGTTCCAGCAGGCAGACTTTGTGCCCAGGCTGCGCCAGATTCTGGAGGAAACAGGGGCCGACCCACGCTACATCGAACTGGAGATCACCGAGGGCGCACTCCTCGCATCCACGGACGAGCTGGTCGAACGCCTCGACGCGCTCTGCGCCATGGGGCTCTCTCTCGCCCTGGACGACTTCGGCACCGGCTACTCCTGCCTCGCCTACCTCAAACGCCTGCCCATCCAGCGCCTGAAGATCGACCGCTCCTTCATCAAGGACTTGCCGGGTGATCTCGAAGACGCGGCCATCGCCGCAGCCACCCTGTCCATGGCGCGCGACCTGGGCATGCGCGTCGTGGCAGAAGGCGTAGAAAACCCGGCGCAACGCGACTACTTGATGGCGCGAGGCTGCCACGCAATCCAGGGCTATCTGATCGGGAAACCCCAGCCTGCCGCAGCCTTCGAAGCCTGGCTACGGCAGCAGGAAGGCCTCCCGGGCAGGTCCGAGTCAGATTGAGTGGGCACCTCCGCCAGCGGCGCATAATTCCGCTCAACCTGCTGCGGATGTCCGCAACTGGGTTCCAGAAAAGGAGCAGCAGCATGCACAAGTCGCTTTCCGCGAGTCTGATCGCACTCGCCTGCCTCATATCCAGCAATGCGCTGGCGCAATACGTCTATCCGGCCAAAGGCCAGTCTGCCGAGCAACAGAAGAAGGACGAATACGAATGCCACAGCTGGGCCGTCGGCCAGACCGGCGTGGACCCCACCAAACCTGCTGCGGCCGCACCCGCTCCTGCCCCCGCACCAACGGGCGGACGGGTACGCGGAGCCGCCGCCGGTGCGGCGGTAGCGGCCATCACTGACAATGACGTTGGCAAAGGCGCAGCCGCCGGAGCCGTGGGCGGTGCGGCGGCCCAACGTGGCCAAAGGCGCCAGCAGGCCGCGGCCCAGCAGCAACAGGCCACCGCCCAGACGCAGGGCAACAGCGCCGCTTACAACCAAGCCCGCGCCGCCTGCCTCAGCGGCCGCGGCTACAGCGTCAAGTAAGACGCGTGCCGGGCGGCCCCGCCGTCCGCCCGGCCGCTCACTGCGCCCGGGGCGCCCCCGACTCAGCCCCGCCGAGCGCGGCATACAGCTGCAGCAGCGCCGCCTGCGAGCCGCGCGAGGCCTGCACCGCACTGAGCTCAGCCGCCAGCAGATCCTGCTGGGCATTGAGCACCTCAAAGTAATCCGTCACCCCGGCGCGGTAGCGCATGTCCGCCAGACGCAAGCGCTCTCGCGTGGCCTTCACACGCCGTGCCAGAGCATCGCTCTGCTCAGACAGACGCTGGAAGCCGACGATCGCATCCTCCACCTCGCGCAGGCCCTGCAGCACGCTACCCGCGTAGGTTTCGGCCGCTTCGCGCTGGCGCGCCTCGGCCAGATCAAGCTGGGCCATCAAGCTGCCACCGTTGAAGATCGGCAGATTGATCACACCTCCCGCCGACCAGGCCTCGGTGCCGGTGCTGACGACTTTCGAAAGATCGTAACTGGCCCAGCCCAGCATGCCGGTGAGCTTGATCGACGGCAGCCAAGCCTTGCGCGCGGCGAATACGCCATGCTGGGTGGATTCCAGCGCACGTTCAGCGGCCCGCACATCCGGCCGGTTCAGCAGCAGATCAGCGGGCAGCCCCACCGGCAGTGCGGTCGGGCGCGACAAATCGCTGACCATGCCGCTACGCGGCACCGCATGCGGCGGGCGACCGATCAGGATGGCCAGCGCATTCTCCGCCTGGGCACAGGCTCGCCCGATATCGGCGCGAGTCGACTCGGCGCCGGCCAGCGCAGACTCAGCCTGATTCACATCCACCATCGACACCACGCCGCCCTTGAAGCGGCGCCGCACCAGATCCAGGGAGGTGGCCTGACTGGCCACGGTACGCTCGGCAATCAGCAACTGCTCATCAAGCTCCAGCAGCAGCAACCAGCCCCCTGCAACCTGGGTATCCAGGCTGACCTGGGCAGCCCGGTAGGTTTCCTCGGCGGAGAGCCAGCTCTGGCGACCGGACTCGGCCTGATCGGCAATACGCCCCCACAGATCGAGTTCCCAGCTCAGTGCGGCGGCCAGTTGGGTGGATTCGCCGATCTGGTTGTCCAGTGCGGCACTCACCGGCTGCTTGCCGCGTGAGGCCGCGCCCTGCGCGTTCAGCGCCGGCCAGCGCTGGGCGCGCAGCACGCCATAGCTGGCAGCAGCCGCATCGACGCGGGCCGCCGCGGCACGCAGGCTGCGGTTATTGTCGCGCGCGGCCTGCAGCAGTGCGGCCAGATCCGGCCGCGCAAACAGTGCCGCCCAAGGGGCCGGCGCATCCGCCACGGTCTGGCTGGGCAGGCTGCGCCATTGCTCTGGTATTTCGAGGGCCGGACGATCTACCGTGCCCGGCGTGGCACAGCCGGCCAGCCACAGGCTGATCGAGAGAACGAGGCAGGTGTGCTTCATCATGCGTCCTCCCCCTGACGGTCTGCCGTGCCACGCCCCGCATCCCGCGCCGCATCGCGCGAACGATTCATGGCGTAGAAAAACAGCGGCGTGAAGAACACCCCGACCAGGGTCGCCGCGAGCATCCCGCCCATGATGCCGGTGCCTACCGAATGCTGGGTCGCAGCGCCGGCCCCCGAAGCCGTCACCAGCGGAATCACGCCGAGGATGAAAGCCAGCGAGGTCATCACGATCGGCCGCAGGCGCAGCTTCGCGGCTTCGATGGCCGCGTCACGGCTGCTCATGCCCTCCTCCCATTTCTGCTTGGCAAACTCCACAATCAGGATGCCGTTCTTACCAGCCAGACCGATCAGGGTAATCAGGCCGACCTGGAAGAACACATCATTGGCCGAGCCACGCAGAAGCAGCGCCAGCAGCGCACCGAAAATACCGATTGGCACCACCAGGAAGACCGCTACCGGCAGCCGGAAGCTCTCGTAAAGCGCCGACAGGAACAGGAACACGAAGATCAGCGAGAGCAGGAACACGAAGCCCTGCTGGCCGCCGGAGAGCTTCTCCTGCAGCGACTGGCCGGCCCACACAAAGCTCACCCCCTGCGGCAGCTCGGCCTTTGAAATGCGCTCCATGGCCTCGATCGCCTCGCCCGAGCTGCGCCCTGGTGCCGAAACACCATTGAGCTGGATGGCGGGATAGCCATTGAAGCGGCTCAGCGAGATCGGCGCCGAGCGCCATTCCGTTGTCGCCAGCGAGGAGAAAGGCACCAGCTTGCCTTCGGCATTGCGCAGATTGAAGTTGCCCAGAAACTCAGGATCGGAACGGAAACGTGGATCGGCCTGGAGCTTCACTTTCAGGTTGGTACCGAACTGGGTGAATTGATTCACGAAGCTGGAGCCCATCAATGCACCGACCCCGGTGTATAGCTCGGAGAGGTTCACTCCCATGGCCTTGGCCTTATTGCGATCCACATCAAGAAACAGGGTCTGCACATCAGGCGCAGCCACGCTGCGCACGCCTGCAATCGAAGCTTCCTGCGTAGCGGCCTGGACCAGCTTCAGCGCGGTTTCATTGAGTTTGACGCGGTCCCCGTCGGTGGAGATCAGGCGGTAGTCGAAGCCCGAGATCATGCCCATGCCTGAAATGGCAGGCTCGTTGATGGCAAAGATGCGCGCCTCCGGAATCGTGTACAGCGCCCGGTTGGCGCGCTGCACGATGGTAAAGGCATGATCCTTGGCCTCACGCGCAGCCCAGTCCTTGAGGGTGATGAAGAAGAAGGCCTGGTTAGCGTAACGGTAGAAGATCGAGAAGCCCTTGATCGCCAGCACCTGCTCCACTGCGGGCTCCTGGCTCATGAAGTACTGCTCGGCCTTTTCCACCACCGCCTGGGTGCGCTCGGGCGAAGCACCGGAAGGCAGATCGATGGCCACCATCACGGTGCCCTTGTCCTCGTCCGGCACGAAGCCACCGGGAATGGTCTTGAGCAGGAACGCCATGCCGCCGAGCAGCACGGCATAGAGGATGAAGCAGCGCACCCCGCGCCCGAGCATGAAACTCACCACCCCGGTAAAACGGCCTGTCAGGCGCTCAAAAAACGCATCGAATTTCTGGATCAGCTTCGGCTTATGCACGCCCGGCTTGAGAATCAGCGCACACAGAGCCGGCGTGAGGGTCAGCGCGACGATGGCCGAGAGCAGCGTGGAAATCGTGATGGTGATGGCGAACTGCTTGTAGAGCGTGCCGGTCACGCCACCCAGGAAGGCAATCGGCACGAACACCGCACAGATCACCGAGGTAACGCCCACGATGGCGCCACCAATGCCCTGCATGGCTTTCTTCGCCGCGTCTTTCGGTGAGCGCTTCTCGCTGTGCATCAGATGCTCAACGGCTTCGACCACCACGATCGCATCATCCACCACGATACCGATTGCCAGCACCATGCCGAAGAGGGTCAGCATGTTGATCGAAAAGCCCATCACCAGCATGCCGGCCAGGGTGCCGATGATGGAGACCGGAATCGCGATCAGCGGCACAAGTGTGGCCCGCACGCTGCCAAGGAAGAGGTACACCACGACCAGCACCAGCAGGAAGGCTTCGATAAAGGTATGCACCACCAGCTCGATCGACGCATTCACGAAACGCGTCGTGTCATACGAGATCACGCTCTTGATTTCGGCTGGCAAATCGGCGCCCAGCTCATCCATGCGGCTGCGCACCGCCTTGGCAAGCGCCAGAGCATTCGCCCCGGGGCGCAGGTAGATGCCCAGCGCAATAGCCGGCTTGCCATTGAGGCGCGAGGAGATCGAATACTCCTCGCTGCCCAGTTCAACGCGCGCCACATCGCGCAGGCGCACCACAGAACCATCCTTGTTGGCACGCAGGATGATGTCCTCGAACTCTTTCACCTCCACCAGCCCGCCACGCGTCTGCATCGGGAAGGTCAACACCTGACCGCTCGGGGCGGGCGCCTGACCAATTTCGCCGACGGCAAAATTCTGGTTCTGTTCGCGCACACCGTTGATCACGTCGGTCACGGACATGCCGTACTTGGCCAGCGAATCCGGCTCCACCCACAAGCGCATCGAGTACGGATTGCCGAAGAGTGACACATCACCCGCTCCCGGCAGACGCTTGAGTTCATTCACATAGCGCGAGTAAGCCAGGTTGGCGAGATAGGCGGCGTCAAAGCGCGGATCATCCGACTGCAGCGCCACGATCATCAGCATCGAAGGATTGGACTTCGACACACGCAGCCCCTGCTGCAACACCACTTCCGGCAGCAGTGGCTCGACGCGCTTGACGCTGTTGTTCACATCCACCGCAGCAAGATTCAGATCGGTGCCAGGCTCGAAGGAGATGGTCAGCTCCATCAGGCCGCTGGCCGATGCGGTGGACTGCATGTCGAGCAAGCCTTCGATGCCATTCATCTCACGCTCGATCGGCGCGGCCACGGTGGTTTCGATGGTTTCCGGGCTGGCGCCGGGATAGACCGCCGTGATTTTGACTTGCGGCGGTGCGACGTTGGGATACTGCTCCACCGCCAGCTGCTTAACCGAGAGCAGGCCCAGCAGGGTGATGAACAGCGCGATGACGGTCGCGAAGACCGGACGATTGACGAAGAACCCCATGCCGCTCTCCTCAGCGCGCGGCCGGCACGCTGACAGAGGGAGCGGATGCAGCCGCGGGCGTTGGCACAAAAGTCTGCGCGCCCGGGCTCAGTTTCTGCCCGCCTTCCACCACCACCATTTCGCCTGCGCCAAGACCTTTGTCGATAGCCCATTTCTCGCGCTGCCACTTGCCAACCACCACATCGCGACGCTCGGCGCGACCCTTCGCATCCACCACCCACAGATAGTGCCCAGTGGGTGACTTCATCACGGCCTGCTGTGGCACCAGGATGGTGTTGGGAGACTCTCCCGAAGTCAGCTCGATACGCACGAAGAGGCCGGGCAGCAACTCAGCCTTGGGATTCGGCAGCACCGCACGCAGGGCAATGGTGCCGGAGCTTTCGCTCACTTCGATGTCAGCGAAATCAATGCGCCCGGTGGGCTTGAGCTGCGAGCCATCGGGCATGATGATGCGCGCCACCGAATCGCCATGCTCCTGAATCGCGCCGCTCTGCAGCGCCTTGCGGAAGGCCAGCGCATCGCGGTCCGAAATCGTAAAGGACACATAGATCGGATCGAGCTTATCGATCACGGTCAGGCGGGTCGGTGAGCCCTTTCCAACCAGACGCCCCTCAGGCATTTCACTACGCCCGATACGCCCGCTCTCGGTGGCCAGGATGCGCGTGTACTCAAGATTCAGCTTGGCCCGATCGACCTGCGATTCAGCGGCTGCTACCGTGGCTTCGGACTCCTTCATCGAAGCCACGGCATTGTCATACTCCTGCTGGCTGATGGCGTTTTCCTTCACCAGCGGCGCCAGGCGCGCTTCGCGCGAGGCCGCATTGACGGCGGTGGCCTTCTGTTTGGCCAGGCTAGCCTCGGCATCCCGCAGCGCCGCCTCATAGGGTGCGCGCTCCAGCGAATAAAGCAGATCGCCCTTCCTGACCTGGCTGCCCTCAACAAAGTGACGCGTCTCCAGAATGCCTTCCACGCGCGCCATGATTTCCACCGATCGATATGCCTGCGCTCGGCCAACAAACTCGGTCACCACCGGCACCGTTTCACGGGTGGACTTCTCGAGGCGTACCGGCACCGGCGGCGGGCCGGCCTTCGCTACATCCTGCTTGCCATCACAACCAGCCAGCAGGCTCGCCAGCAGCCCCGCCACTCCGATCATTATCGTGCCGCGCATGGAATTCCCCCGTTGAGTCCCTTGCAGCCTCACAGACCACTTGTAATCGGCCGCACCGCCCCTGCGGTATGGATGAGACCTGGCCATTCGGCCACAGGGCCATGCCAACGGCAAGCGCGCGGCAGCCGGACTTTCGGGCAAGGGCGCCGCGCCGTGGGCAGCGCAGCACGGCTCAGGACTTGGCGGGTGCCACGTAGCGCTCGGCGCGCTGGCCACTGAGGCGATAGCTGGCCACGCCGAAGGGACTGTCGATGTGCTCGATGCGCAGCTCCCCACTGATCCAGAAGGGCTCCATCATGCGGCCCCTGAAGGGCTTGTCCATCACCACATGGATCGTCTGGTTGGAGGGTGGCGGCGGCGAATGGATGCAGGCGCCGAAGTAAGGCACCAGCAGGAACTCACGAATATTTTCACGCTCGGCATCGAGTGGCACCAGAAACCCGGCAATTCGTACGTTCTGGCGATCCAGCGCCGGCACCGCCGGAGCCTTGTCCCAGGCTTCACGCATCTTCTGCATGAGCTGATTGGCCTGCGGATCGCCATCCTGCAGGCGGGCGATGTCCTCCTGCTGGATGCCAGCCAGCGGATCCCAGTCCTTCGGCGTGAGATCCTCCCAGAACAATTCACGATAGCTGCTGGCCGCCTTCACGGCAGCCGGCGCGAGACGCTCACCGAGCTTGTAGGCAGGAGCGTCAGTCTGCTGCGGGCCACAGGCCGCCAGCAGCAAAACCATCAGACTGAGGATCAGGCAAAGCAGTCGCTTCAGCTTCATCTCAGAACTCGTTCTGAAGCTTCTTGTAACCCGCCACCAACTCGTTGTTGGTCCGCACCACATCTTCCGAAAACTCCGCCGCTGAAGCCGTCACTTTCGGAATCGTGGCCAAATCGGTGTTCGCGTTGATGTAGGTCGTGGAGGGGACGTAGAAGCCTGCTGGCAGATCACAACCGTCAACCACCGAGTTGTGGCGCACCACACAGCCCTCCCCCACCTTGCAGTTGAAAACCACGCTGTTGAAGCCGATGAACACGCGCCGGCCAATCTCGCAGGGGCCGTGCACAATGCTGCGGTGGGCAATCGAGCTGTGCTCGCCGATCTTCACGGCAGCACCCGACTTTGAATGGATCACCACCCCGTCCTGAATGTTGCTATGCGCACCGATCACGATCGGCTGCATGCCGCCCGAAGCATCCACCTCGTCGGCACGGATCACCGCATAAGGGCCAATGAATACATTGTCGTGCACGATGACTTTGCCGCAGATGATTGCGGTCGGATCGACAAAAGCGGATTCGGCAATCACAGGAAGATCGCCACTGGGGTTCTTGCGAATCATGGAACAGCTTCTCCGGGGTTGGAAAGAATGACGATCTCGTCACCCAGTACGGCATTGTAAAAGCAGGACGAGCGCCCCGTGTGACAGGCTCCGGCGTTCTGGTCGACACGCAGCAACAGGGCGTCGCCATCGCAATCGAAGCGTGCTTCGATCAGATGCTGGGTCGCGCCGGAAGTTTCCCCTTTTCGCCACAGCTTTTGTCTGGAACGAGACCAGTAGCAAACGCGGCCCGCAAGCAATGTTTCTTCGAGTGCCGTGCGATTCATCCAGGCCAGCATCAGCACTTCACCGCTATCGTGCTGCTGGGCTATCGCCGCGATCAGGCCCTCGGCACTCCAGGGTAAGTTATCGAGCACGGCAGCCAATGGCAGACGGGTGCCGCCCACATCCATCTCATGCGCGCCGAGCAGATTGGCGGCTTTCATGAATGCAGATCCTCTAGCCTAGCAGCACGTAGCGCCGGGAAATCTAGCGGCATAACCATCAGACTGGACGGCTGGCCGCAGGAAAGCGCTGCGGACGTTGGAACTCAGTCGCTTTCAGCACGCTTGCGCTCCAGCTTCTGTTCGCGTCGCCGCCGGTCGTGAAGGATCTGATGACGGCGCGTGTCGCTCATCTTTTTCCAGCTGCGCGCCTCTTCGCGCGTGCGCAAGCAGCTCGTGCAAAAACCGGTTTTCCCGTCAAACACGCAGACGTCGATGCAGGGTGAGGGCACGGCCATAGATCAGGCTTCCTCCACGTCCTCAATGGTCTGCCAGTCCGGAAAGGGGTCCACCAAACGGGCCCAGGCAAACGGTCCGGCCTCCATCTCCAGCCCGGTCAGCAGGCAGGTGTCGAGCCGAGCGCGCAGGGCATCCTGGTCCATGGAGGTGCCGATGATGACGATCTCCTGACGGCGGTCGCCGAAGGTTTTGTCCCAACGCTCCTGGATGCGCGATTGCGCGGCTTCGTCCTGCGGCCACTGGCTGCGGTCGACTGACGCCCACCACAGGCCTGCCGGGCCGTGGCGGCGCACGGCACCGGCCAGCGCCCATTCGCCGGCCAGATCCATGCGCGAGGCGAGCCAGAAGTAGCCCTTGGCACGCAGTACGCCGGGCCATTCCTGATGCGCAACCCGCCAGAAGCGCTCGGGGTGAAAGGGGCGGCGTGCGCGATAGACGAAGCTCGTGATGCCGTATTCCTCGGTCTCCGGCGTGTGCGTGCCGCGAAGCTCTTGCAGCCAGCCCGGCGATTGCGCGGCCTGCTCGAAGTTGAAGAGGCCGGTGTCCAGCACGGTGTTGAGCGGCACGCGGCCGAACTCGGCTTCCACGATGCGCGCACGCGGATTGAATTTCTTCAGGATGCCGTAGAGTTCGTGCCGTTCCTCGGCGCTGATCAGATCGATCTTGTTGAGCACGATCACGTCGCAGAATTCGACCTGCTCGATCAAGAGATCGACCACCGAGCGCTCGTCCTCTTCGCCCAGCGATTCGCCTCGGTCCTGCAGGCTGTCGCGGCTGCCGTAGTCGCGCAGGAAATTGAAGGCGTCGACCACTGTGACCATGGTGTCGAGCCGCGCCACGTCGCCGAGGCTCTGACCCTGTTCGTCGGTAAAGGTGAAGGTTTCGGCTACCGGCAGCGGCTCCGAGATGCCGGTCGATTCGATTACGAGGCAGTCGAAACGGCCTTCCTCCGCCAGCTTGCGCACCTCGATCAGCAGGTCTTCGCGCAGCGTGCAGCAGATGCAGCCATTGCTCATCTCGACCATCTTTTCGTCGGTGCGTGAGAGTGTGGCACTGCCTTGCCGCAGGAGTTCCGCGTCGATGTTTACGTCCGACATGTCATTGACGATCAGCGCCACGCGGCGCCCCTCGCGGTTTTCGAGGATGTGCTTGAGAAGCGTGGTCTTGCCAGCGCCGAGGAAGCCGGAAAGAACCGTCACGGGGAGTGCTTGCATGAAAATCCTCCAGTCAATTCCAGATTGCATCCAGCGCCAAGACGACGCGTGGCATGTCTTGTTCAATTACCGCTGGAGAGCGGTGAATCGCGCCGTGTGCAGCGTTGCCGGGCCAGGCACTCCCCTTGAGCAGGGTGATCGCGTGCAGCGGCACCCGAGCAATGCCATCTGCATTCACGATCAGGCCGGAACTTTCATCGCTGGCGCCGCCTGCCAGCCCTAGGCGCGCCCGGTCGGCCGCCTCGCCATGAAGATACTCGGTGCCTGTGCCGCGATAAGTGCACAGCATGCGGATGCCGACCCGGTCGACATGAAAACGCGGGCACATTGGTTTACGCAGCACTTCAAGACGCAGGCCTACGTTCTCGCAATCGAGCAGATCACGCATCAGTTCGACCAGCCAGGCAATGTCTGCCAGCAAGGCGTCGCGGCCCGGCGCTTCCGGCAGGGCGTTAGCCGGCAGGAATTCGTCGGCGCCGAGCTCGTGGCGCAAGCCAGAGCCCAGGCCGCGCTGAACGTCCGGCAAGGAGAGGTAGGTCGAGATGGCGGCGAGCGGTGCGCGCTCCAGCAGCACGGCATTGGTGTCCGCCTCAAAGATGCGGGTCAGATCCAGCAATTCGCTGCAAGGTCGCAAGCCAGGCTCCACACGGGGCACCGGGAAATCAGCGCTGCCCATCGATCAGCTCCATGATTTCTTCGAAGGCCGCGTCGCCCAGTGCATCGGCGCCCACCACGCACTTGCCGATCACGCGGCGGAATTCGGCTTCGGGCAGCTTGTCGCCGATAAAGACCAGCACCGACTCGCGTGGCCCGTCCGGCAGCCAGGGCTCGGCCAGGTTCAGGGCCATCAGCATGTGCACGCCCTGCATCACCACCTTCATCTCCTGATCTTCGAAGTGAAGAATGCCCTTGTAGCGCATCAGGCGCGGGCCGTATTTGTCGATCAGGGCGCCGAGCGCGAAGCGCAGGCGCAGGCCATTGAAGGGCTGCTGCGCACGGATCACGAAGGAGCCCACGTCATCGTCATGATGGTGGTGCAGAGCCTGCAGGAATTCCGGTTCGATGGACTCGGCCACCTCTAGGCTGAAGGCATCGATGTCCAGGATCTGTTCCAGCGCGGTCTCGCCGAAATGCACCTCGGCGATCGGAGCACGCAGATTGATGCCGGCAAGGCGATCCCGCAGGGCCTGCAAGGCCTCCTGCAGCACCAGATCGGCCTTGGAAATCAACAATCGGTCAGCAAAGCCGACCTGCTCCTGCGCCTCGTGGTGCGCATCGAGCTGGCTCATGCCATGCACTGCATCCACCACGGTAATGACCGCGTCGAGCCGGTAAAAGTCGGCAATCGCCGGTTCGACGAAAAAGGTCTGCGCCACCGGCGCGGGGTCGGCCAGACCGGTGGTTTCGATGATGACCCGCTCGAACGTCAGCTCGCCGGCGGCATGGCGCTCGGCCAGCTCGCCCAACATACGCACCAGGTCACCACGCACCGTGCAGCAGATGCAGCCGTTGTTCATCATCACCACCTGCTCTTCGGAGCGGTGGGCCAGCAAAGCATTGTCGATGCCGGCCTCGCCGAACTCATTCTCGATCACCGCAATACGATGGCCATGCGGCTCGGCGAGGATTCGATTGAGCAAGGTGGTTTTTCCGGCGCCAAGAAAGCCGGTGAGCACGGTGACAGGAATTCTGGCGGGGAGATTAGGCATGGCGAAAGGCTCTTATGCAACAGTGTTGCATTCTATCGCCACAGCCCTTTAATGCAACCGTGTTGCAATAAAAATCAAGATCTGCCGCGCTACAGCCTCGGACTCAAACCGTCGGCGAGCGAGATGCGATAGGCGCGCCAAGCCGGCAGCAGGCTGGCCAGCAACCCGGTGGCGGCAATCCCGCCCAGCCGGAGGCATTCCTCCTGCCCCGGCCACACACCGGCCAGCACAATGCCGAAACGGCTCTGCAGCCAGGCTCCGCCCAGCCACACACCCAGTTGCAACAAGGCGAGCCCCAGCAGACAGCCAGCCAGCGTGGTCCCCAGACCTTCGATGATCAGCAGGGCCAGCACTTCGCGTGGCCGCGCGCCGACCGAACGCAGGATCGCCAGTTCGCGCCGACGCGCATCCAGCCCGGCGAGGATCACGGCCATCAGCCCGGCGAGGCTCACCGCTGCCACCAGCGCGGACACCGCCTGTAGCGTCCGCTCGCCTGCGGCCAGCATCTGCCACAACTGATCGAGCACCACGCCGGGCATGGCTGCACTCAGCGCTTCGCCCGGAGCGGTATTGAGTTCGCGCTGGAGGCGGAACACATCGCTGCGATGCTTGAGGCCGACGAGCTGGGCAGTGATGGTTTTCGGCGTGAGATCAAACTTGCGGACCAGCTCCGGCGGCACTGAAAAGCCCGCCAGCGGCATACCGCCCTGCCAGTCGACATGGATGGCCTCCATCGAAGCGAGCGAGATGTGCACGCTGCGATCGACCGGTGTGCCAGTGGGCGCGAGGATGCCGACCACGCGAAAGGGTTTGTCGCGGTGCTCGGCACCTTCCAGCTCGGGGCTGCCATGCGCCAGCACGATGGACTGATCGAGCGTGTAACCCAGCTCACGCGCCACGCTGGCGCCGATCACGGCTTCGAACAGGCTGTCGAACAGGCGGCCACGGGTCAATGCAAGCGCCTGTGCATCACCGTACTGGTAGCGCTTGAAATAGTTCGGCTGGGTGCCCACCACCGGGAAACCGCGATGCGCGTCGCCCAACGAGATCGGCACCGTCCAGGCCACGGCAGGATGCGCAGCGATGCGCTGGGCCGCCGCCCAGCTCAGATTCGGCGTGGGCTCACCAATCCGGAATACGCTGTAGAGCAACAGATGGGCATGGCTGCCCCGCGCACCGACCACCAGATCGGTACCGGATAGCGCGCTTGAAAAGCCTTCGCGGGCACCGGCCCGCAAGCGCTCCACCCCCAGCAGCAGAGCAGCCGCCAGGGTGATCGAAAGCAGGGTCAGGCCCAGGGCATAGCGGCGGTTCCAGGCACTGGCGAGCGCCAGCCGCAGCAGGATGAGCGCCTTCATGCAGCGCCTCCGGCATTGAATTCACTGAGCGCCTGCACGCGGCCGAAGTGAGCGGCCAGGCGCTGGTCGTGGCTGACGAAAATCAGGCTGCTGCCAGCTTCGTTTGCCTCGTGCAGCAGCAGGTCTACAAAGTCCTGCTGACGCTGGGCATCCAGTGCCGAAGTTGGCTCGTCGGCCAGCAGCAGTTCGGGTTGGCCGATCAGGGCGCGGGCGGCGGCCACGCGTTGCTGCTGGCCGACCGAGAGGGCGCTGACCGGTCTTTGCCAATCCGCCGCAAACAGGTCCAGATGGCTCAGGAGGCGCTGCGCTTCGGCCTGCAGAGAAGCAGCCCCGCGGCTCAGCGCTCGCGCCTTGCGCCGCGATGAGAAGCGGCAGGGCAACAGCACATTGTCGATCACGGACAAGTAAGGCAAGAGATTGAACTGTTGGAAGATGTAGCCGATGTGCTCACCACGCAGGCGATCGCGTATCGCCGCGGGCAGATGGTCGACACGCTCACCCAGCAGATGGATTTCGCCCGCAGTTGGCCGCAGTACGCCAGCCAGCAGGCTCAGCAGGCTGCTCTTGCCGCTGCCGCTGGCGCCATGCAGGAACAGGTGCTCGCCGGGCTGCAGGGCGAAATGCGTGATGGCGAGGCAGTCTGCAGACTGGCCGGGCCAGCGTTGGCGCAGCCCGCGCAGTTCGATCAGCGGGGCGCTCACCAGACAAGGCCGCGCGACGGACCGGTGAGCCGGGCAGCACGCTGCACTTTGCTCGTCACCAGCCGGGCCTCGATCACGCGCAGGCGCTTGAAGGTGTCAAAAAAAGCCACTTCCAGGCGCTTCAGTTCCGCCGGTCGGGCACATTTGAAGCGGTAGTGCGCATCCAGATCAGCGTGCTCCTGCTCGCTGGCTCCGGCTGCAGCAGATGTCGCCTTCTCGCCGAGCAACTCGGGGGAGATGGCCGCCGAGGCCAGGCTTACCCCAGACAGCGCGCAGCCGGCCGCCGGGCTCGGCAGGAGCAACGAGTCCCCATTTCGCAGCAGCGTTGCCAGCTCACGCACCCTGGCCAGATCCTGCGCGGATTTCGGTGCCCGCTCAAAACCGAGCAGGCTTTCGAGTGGCAGTTCCAGTTCAACGCTGAAAACATCGCCCTCCAGGCTGGCGTTGAGATGACCCACGCCATGACTATGCCCCTCGGCGGCCTGTGCTGCGGCCGAAGAGAGCAGAAGCAGGATCAGGGCGACAAGTTTGCGCATGGCGGAATTCTCGACGAGGTGGATGGCCGGGAATTTGAGCACAGCCCGCGCTCAGATGCAACTTCGTTGCGTTAATAAAAAGCAGGCTGCTCACAGCCCGAGCCGGGCCGGGTCCACGCTGTCGATCTGCTCCGCACGCAGGTAGCGCCCGGCATAGTCGAGATACACGCCGCTGCGCACGAAAAGTGCGAACAACTCGGCATCGAGATGCCCTTCCGCCACCATGCGGGCCATGATCTGCAGGGCCTCCGAAAGCGTCTTGGGCGCCTTGTAGGGGCGATCCGCCGCGGTGAGGGCTTCAAACACATCCGCGATCGCCATGATCCGTGCCGGCACACTCATCTGGCTACCGTTGAGGCGGCGCGGATAACCCTTGCCATCCATGCGTTCGTGGTGGCTACCGGCAATCTCGGGCACCGCGCGCAGATGGCGCGGGAAAGGCAGGCCCCCAAGCATGACGATGGTCTGCACGATGTGCGCATTGATGATGTAGCGCTCTTCCTCCGTGAGCGTGCCACGGCTCACGCACAGGTTGTGGAGCTCACCCCGGTTGAACCTGGCCGCAGGCACATCCATGTGAAAGCCCCAGGGATTGTCAGGCGCAATCTGCTCGCCAGGCGGACGGGCGACGAGGTGCTCGGGCTTGTCGGCAAGCAGCCGTTCAGTGGCCGGCAGACGGGCCGCAGGCTGAGCCGCCAGCAACTGGGCCTCTTCTCGCGACAGACCGAGGCGGTCGTCAAGCGTACGCAGCCAGGTACGCGCACCAATCGACTCAAGCCGTGCGATGCGCTCGGCATCAAGGTACTCGCCGCCCTGATTGCAGGCGGCGACAAAGGCAAACTCGTCATCCAGGTTCTGCCACTCGGCCTGCAGCGCCGCCAGCTCCTGCGCGGTGGGTGCGGACGAGCTGCGCGCGCGCCAGAAAGCAAGCTCGGCATCTCGCTTGAGCAGCTCGAAGCGGGTACGGATCTCGTGGATGCGGTTGTAGAGGGTTTCAAGCTTGGTGGCCTTATCCACCACGTATTCCGGCGTGGTCAGCTTGCCACAATCGTGCAGCCAAGCCGCGATGCGCACCGCTTCGCGTTCATTCATGCTGAGCCGGAATTCGCGCAAGGCCCCCTCCTCGCTGGCGTGAGCCGCTTCAGCAAGCATCAGGGTCAGCTCGGGCACGCGCTGGCAATGGCCGCCGGTATAGGGGCTCTTGGCATCAATCGCACCGGCCAGCAACTTGATGATGGCGTCGAGCAAGTGCTTCTGGCTTTCGACCAGGCCGCGCGTTTCGATGGCCACCGCAGCGGTGGATGACAGTGCCTCTACGAAAGCCAACTGGGGATCACGCTGGCTGCCAACGCCACGGCCGAGCGGGCGGCTGGGTTCTAGCACCAGTACGCCGACGAAATTGCGCTCGAAGGTTTCGAGCGCCACGGCGAAGACTTCGCTGCCGCGCTCACCCTGCATGCCAATCACGCTCTGGCGCGACAGCGCCACCTGCACCACGGGATGCGCGGCGTCCGCCTCCAGCGCCAGGCGCAGCGGATAAGGCGGCATGCCCTCGCCGCGTTGCTGCGAGCAGCTCAGCGTGCGCAAATCCGGATCGAAGAGATACAGCGCGCCGGAGCGGGCCTGCACGGCCGCCAGCACATCATCAAGCACCATCCCCAACAACTGTTCGAGCTGGATCTGCGAATTCAGCGCGGAATTCACTTCGAGAAAGCGCGAGATCGTGGCCCGCATCTGCCCGGTGGCACTGGTCAGCAGATCGACCTCGGCAATCCACGAGCGCTTGAGGCGGCTCGGACGAAAATCGAAACTGGTCACCGCCCGCGCCTCTTCAGCCAGATCGCGCAGCGGCCGCACCACCCGCTGGGTCAGCCAGAAGCACAGCGGAATGGAGCCCAGTACCAGCGCCAGGATCACCCACAGCTGGCGCCACAAGAGGCGCTGGGCCTCACCGAAGAGTTCGCTGCCGGGCACCGCCATGAGCACCCGCAAAGCCTTGCCACGCGCATGCAATTCTATCGGAACCGAAATCAGCTCCCAGGTTTCACGCCCCAGCAGCACTTCGCTACGCTGCGACGCGCTGGCTGGCAAGCGCGCGGCGGCCACCAGCGCCGGCAGCCCCAGATCGCCCAGACGCGCCAGACGCGCTTCGCCTAGGCTGGCGTCGAGTACCACGGAGTGGCGGGCGTCCTCGAGTGCCACGGTCGAGGACGAGGCATCGATGATCGCCACCTGACTGCCTGGCGAAAGCTTAAGCTCGCCAAGCTCCTTGCCCAGGTCGCGCAGGGTGGCATCTGCCCCCACTACCGGGCCACCTTCGTGCACCAGGCGCGCCAGCGTCACGCCAGGCTGACGAGTCGTGAAGAAGAGATAGGGATCGGTAATGACCGAGGCGCCAGAGCCTTGCTGCTTGGCCTGGATAAACCAGGGCCGGGCGCGCGGATCGAAGCTGTAAGCGGGACGCTCTTCACGCCGCAGCAGATGGCCGGCGGCGTTGTAGAACAGGAATTCGCCGATCTGCCTCCCACTGGGGCCATTGCTGAGCGACTGCACCAGCAGGCTGGCGCCTGCCGGCGCCTGGAAACTCTCGCGCAGGCGAGCCTCCCGCAACGGACGGAAGAGAATGAAATCGCCCCCCGGATAGCCCACATACCAGGCATCGAGCAGCGGGTTGGCCTTCAACGCAGCCTGAGCCATGCCTACCGAGAGCAGACGCTCGGACAAGGTGCGGGCGCGCACGATCTCGCTGAAGCTCAACAGCTCCAGCTGGTTCTCAGCCGGCTGCAGAATGCCGCGCAGCTTTTCAGTCAGCGAACGCGACACATGACGGATCGATTCATTCACGGCCGAAGAGGCCACGGCGCGGGTGCTGTAATACGAATGCACCACCAGCACGGCAGCCATCAGTACCAGCAACAACGCCATCCCGGCGGCCGCCAGCACATGCAAAGGAAGCCTCAAGTGGCCGTGCTCGCCCCGCTCCTTCATTGCACGCACCCCATCATCATCGCGACACGCCGGCTAATGCGCCATCAGCACGCACACAGGGCGATCTCCCGCCCCTCAGCCATGCTGATCGCCACGGCCTCGGTGAAAGCCATGTATTTCACACCCTCCGCAAAGCGTGTGTGACTCACAACCTCCAGGCCACGAATGGCGCTGATGAATTCTTCTTCGACACGCCAGCCGCCCGCCTCCTCCACCGGGATCGGCACCGGCTGCAGCACGGCATCTCCGCGCCGCCCGCCGCTGAGCTCGCCGTCGGCAAAGCGCAGCGTGCCTTCGCTGCCAAAGAGCACGATTTCACTGGATTTGTACAACCCGCTCACGGCAGAAATCGTGAAGCAGGCCTGCGCGCCACAGACCATGTCGGCCAACACGCTCACATGCTCCGGCACCCGCACGGCGCGCAGGCGGCCTTCCGCATCGACACGCTGGGTCACGAAAGTACGGCCCTTGGCCATCACGCTGCTAGCCTCGCCCACCCAGCGCATCAAGCTCTCGTACCAGATGCCCAGACTCATCACGTTGAGGCCGGAGAGTTCTGCATCCTGGCGCCAGTTGAGCGGTGCAGCAGGATCGAGAAAGCGACCGTCGGCCACCCGAACCTCGATGTTCAACAAGCGGCCGACAAAGCCCTCGCGCAGCAGACGCTGCACGGTACGATCCACCCCAAGGGTGAAGGGCGCCGGCACCACCTGCGCCACCAGATCCGGCCGGGCCAGGGCCGCGGCATGCATCTGGCGCGCCTCGGCAAGATTCATCGCTAGGCGCGCCTCAGTCAGCACATGCTTACCGGCGGCCAGCGCAGCCAGGCTCACCGGGCAGTGCAAGTAGGGCCAGGTGCCAATCATCACCGCGTCGATTCCCGCATCATTGATCAGCGCACGCCAGTCTGCGGCCACCTGCGGAATGCCGTACTCGGCAGCCACCTTTTCCGAGGAGGCACGCGAACGGTTCGCGACGCACACCACCTCCACACCGGGCTGCGCACGCAACCCCGGTATGTGCTTCTCGCGCGTATTGGCGCCAGCCCCGACGATACCGACGCGAATCACCTGTTTGCCTGAAGTCATTTCATTTCTCCCTTACTCCAGCCACATGCCGGTGCATTTGAAGCCTACTCCAGCCAAGTTGAGAATGACCGCCGACTCATACCGAATGACAGCACTACGACCTTGTCGTACCTCAAAATGAATCAGCCCTCTACGGCGAATATCTATCTGCAGACTATCAAAGCGCATAGGGCTGCCACTAAAGCAATCCCTCGTAATGAAAAAACCACAAATTTTCGACTGATCCACGCCCTCTTCTATTGCTGAAGAATGGCGTCAGCACTCCAAATGCCTGGGGCCTTCTTCACGAGCAGCTCAGCATAGCGGCGTGCTTGGGCCATACGACCTTGCTGTTTGTGATAGCTCACGAGTGCCATCAGGATATCGACGTCATTTGGATATCGCACCGAGGCTTCAGCCAACAGCCTGATAGCGCGCTCCTTTTCACCGCTATCAAACAGCGCAACGGCGTGCACATACGTATAACGCGCATTTTCGGGGCTCAAACTCGCTGCTTTTCCAAGTGAGGCCAGCGCCGGCTTCATCTGCTGCGCCCGTACATAATGCAGACCAATGGCGTGCTCGATATCTGCGTGTTCGCCCAGTACGCTTCGCGCCTGCAGCAGAATGGCTTCGGCTTTATCGCCTTGCTGCTGCTGGCTGTAGAGATCGGCCAGATTGACGTAGGCCGAGGCGTATGCCGGACCCAGTCGCAGGGCTTGTTGATAGGCTTGTTCGGCCTTGCCCTGATCGCCCAGCGCGCTGTACAGCAGCCCCAGATTGATGTGTGACTGGGGGTGTTCAGCGTTGGTGTGCGCCACCTTGATGTATTCCGCAATGCCACGCTCCAGTAGTGCCTGTTCGTTCGTGCTCAGACTACTGCGCGGCACAGGCGCCAGCACGCGTGCGGCTTCGATGCGTACCGCCAGCACCGGGTCGGTCAGCAGGCCACCGGCGAGGCGCCAGCGCTGTTCGGGCGCGAGGGCTTCGAGCGGCAGCAAAGCCGAGCGTCGCACCAGGGGCGAGGGGTCTTTCAACAGGCGTGGCACAACGGCAAAAGTGGCCTGGTCGACATAGCGCGCCAAGGCGTTGGCCGCGCTGGCGCGCGCGATGTCCGGAAACTTCGGGCTGGCGGCGAGTGCCATCAGATCCGGGCCTGCCGTGAGCTGGCCCTGATTAGCGGCGTACAGGCTCTCGCCGAAATGCCAGTTCTCCATCCAGTCCTTGCCGTACCACTTCTGCATGGCGCGGCTGGCCCAGGTCGCGCTCTTGTCGGTGTGGCACTGATTGCAGGCATTCGGCGTATTGAGTTTGAGCGACAGGTCGGGACGTGGCACCCGGATGCTGTGGTCATGGCGGGCGTGCACCACCATGAAGTTCTGCGTCGGCATGTGGCAGGCCACACACTCTGCGCCTTTGCTGCCCTGCTTGTGATGGTGATGCGTTTCGGTGACGTACTGATCTGCGCGGTGGCAGGTGAGGCAAACGGTACTTCCGGGCGCGCGCAATTTCTGGCTATGCGGGTCGTGGCAATCGGTGCAGGTCACGCCCTTGCTGTGCATCTTGCTTTGCAGGAAGGATGCGTACTCGAAGTCCTCCCCCTTGATCTGGCCATCCGGGTGAAACAGGGGCGGGCTCAGCAAGGCAGGCAGATGGCTGTCCAGCAGCGGCTTGCCGTGCTGGTAGTCCTCGCTCAGGGTGCTGCGCCGCGCGTGGCAGCGTGCGCAGGTATCGATCTCCTTGCTTGTGTTGCGCGGCTGGCTGCGCTCCGCGACCTTACCTTCTCCAACGAAATTCCAGCTCACGCCCTTGCGTTCGTCCAGGCGGTGCACGAGGCCCTTATTGGGCATTGTGTGAGCCTTGGCTGGTTCAGCAGCCCATGTTAGATGGGCAGAGGCCGGGCCGTGGCAGGCTTCGCAAGAGACATTGATTTCAGCCCATTTCGTCTTGAAAGTATTGCTGGCCAGGTCGTAATTCTTCTTCAGCTCGGTGGAGTGGCACTCCGCGCACATGTAGTTCCAGTTCTGCGAGAGCTTGGTCCAGTGCAGTTCGTCCTTGTGGTCGACCTTCTCCATCGGATACTGGTGAAACCAGCGTTGCCCGCCCTCGGCCTGCGGCCGTGCGTCCCAGCTCAGGGCGAGCGCCTGCATGCGCCCACCGGGAAATTCAATCAGGTACTGTTGCAGTGGGTAGACGCCGAAGGTGTACTTGATTTCAAAATCCTGCAGGCTGCCATCGGCGCCGTCCGTGTTCACGAAGAAACGGCCGTCGCGCTTGAAAAAACGACTGCTGATGCCGTTGTAAGTGAAGCGTGCATCGTTGAAATCGCCCAGCACCGTTTTATCGTTGGCATGCTGCATCGCCTGTTCGTGATGCGAGCCTTTCCAGGCGGTGAACTGCGGCGCATGGCAGCTGGCGCAGCTTTGCGCCCCGACGTAAACAGGCGTGCTTTCGGTGGCGGGGGCTTGAGCTGTCGATCGCTGATCAAGCGCGATCCAGGCGCCGATACCCAGCACGGTAGCCAGCAGCAGCCCGGCAATGGCATGGCTCGATTTCATTGGTTCTTGACGTGGTGAGAAGTGCGGTCAGTGTAACGTCAGCCCTGCCCGCAACGGAGATGCGGGCAGGTTCATGAAGGAGATCCGCGCTTCCTTACTGCTTCGGATAGATCTGTTGCCAGTCGTTTTTCATGTCGACCACCGTCCAGCCCTTGGCCTTTGCTTCGTCGAGGCCTTTGTCGAGTTTGCCGATAGGTGACTTGCGGTCGTAGGCCCATTCGCGCTCGGCATCAGTGTGATGTACGTAGAGCGCGAAGCGTGGCCCGCTACCGGCCATCGTCCATTGCAGCATCTGCAGGTCGCCGTCGGAATTGCCGAAGGCCGCAATCGGGCGGCGCCCGATGTGACGCTGGATGCCAACGGGTTTGCCGTCCTTGTCGTCGTTAAGCACCAGGCTTGGCAGCTTGACGATCACGGGTTTGCCGTCGCGGACTTCGTATTTCAACCCGCCACTGGAACCCACCACCTGCTCGGGCGGGATGCCATAGGTTTTCTCGGTCCATGGGCGCATGAACTCGATGCCACCCCCCGAGACGATGAAGGTCTTGAAACCCTTGGCACGCAGGTAGCTCATGAGTTCCAGCATCGGTTGATAGACCATGGCGGTGTATGGCTTGCCGGTCTTGGGGTGCTTGGCGCTAGCCATCCAGTCAGCGACCGACTTTTCGAATTCTTCGGTCGTCATGCCGGCGTGGGTGGCCATGACCAGCGTGACCAGGCCTTTCTCGCCAGAGGCCATCAAGCCTTTCATGTCACCTTTGAGGATGGAAGCAAAGGGCTCCTTGGTCTTCCATTCGGGATGCTGAGGCGCGAGCGCCTTGACGCGGTCAATCGCGAAGAACAGCTGGAAGTAGGCCGGCTGTTCGGACCATAGCGTGCCGTCGTTATCGAAGGTGGCGATGCGCTGCGGCAGCGGCACGAAGTCCGGCGAGCCTTCCTGGGTGACTTTCTCGACGAACTGGAGGATGGCCTGCTTGGAGGCGCCTTCATTCCAGGACGGCAGCGGGTCGGCCGCATGGGCTGTCGTCGCCAGCCATGCGGTACTCAGCAAAATCAGCAGTTTCTTCATGATGTCCTCAGTCTGAGAGTGTGCGGGAGGTATTTCGATAGACGTAAAAAAGGGTGCTGTCTTTGCAGACAGCACCCCGGACACGCGACTTGATTACCTGCCGGAGGAAGTCATGCTATTGATCTGACGTTCCAGCGACTCCAGGCTCCAGTCACCCGGCTTCTGGCTGGGCGGATAGTCCTTCAGCGTCACCAGGAACTGACTGGCGACAGTCTGCAGCGGGATGAGCACGAAGGCACGGTCAATCATCCAGTCGTGGTAGGTGTTCGAGTTGTGCTGGGACTTCTCGAACGGATCGCGGCGCAGGTTGAACAGAAGCGGCAGACGCAGGTGGACCTGGGGCTCGCGCCACACGTTCAGCTGTTCAGCGCGGTTCTCTTGATAGACCGCCTTCCAGTCACCCACACGAATGGCCATCACAGCACCATCATCACCGACATAGATGAACTGATTGCGCGGAGACTCCGTGACCTTGCCGCTCAGGTAGTCGACGAGGTTGTAGCCATCGATATGGTTTTTGTAGCTACGGCCATTGATTGACGTGCCCTTGAGCAGCTTTTCCTTGATGTCCGGTGCGCCAGCGATCGCTGCAAAGGTCGGCAGCCAGTCTTCGTGCGACACGATGCCGTTGAGCGTGACACCGGCAGGGAAGTGGCCGGGCCAGCGAACAAAAGCAGGTACGCGGAAGGCGCCTTCCCAGTTGGAGTTCTTCTCGCCACGGAAAGGCGTGGTGCCGGCATCGGGCCAGGTGTTGTAGTGCGGGCCGTTATCGGTTGAGTACTGAACGATGGTGTCGTTGGCAATACCCAGGTCGTCAACCAACTTGAGCAGTTCGCCCACCATCCGGTCATGTTCGACCATACCGTCGCTGTATTCGTCCTGGCCAGAGATACCACGGTTGGCTTCTTTCACATGCGTGCGGAAGTGCATGCGGGTGGCGTTCCACCAGGTGAAGAAGGGCTTGCCGGCCTTGACCTGACGGGTAATGAACTCCTTGGCGGCCTCCAGCGATTCTTCATCGATGGTTTCCATGCGCTTCTTGGTCAGCGGACCAAGGTTTTCGATGGTTTGACCACCCTTGCCGTCCGCCTTCGACTTGATCACGCCGCGCGGGCCGAACTGCTGCAGGAAAGTCTTGCCGTTGGGGAGCTTCATGTCCCGCGGGTAATCGCGGTTCTCCGGCTCTTCTTCAGCGTTCAGGTGGTAGAGGCTACCCATGAACTCATCAAAACCGTGCATCGTCGGCAGGTGTTCGTCACGATCGCCCTGGTGGTTCTTGCCGAACTGGCCCGTGGCATAACCCTGGCTTTTCAGGATGGTCGCCATCGTCACGTCGGTCTTCTGCCAGCCTTCGGCGGCACCAGGCATCCCGACCTTGGTCATGCCCGAGCGTACCGGCACCGAGCCGCTGATGAAGGCCGCGCGGCCTGCAGTACAGCTTTGCTGCGCGTAGTAATCAGTGAAGGCCACGCCTTCCTTGGCGACGCGGTCGATGTTGGGCGTCTTGTAACCCATCATGCCGCGGTTGTTGTGGCTGATGTTCCATGTGCCGATGTCATCACCCCAGATGACCAGGATGTTTGGCTTCTTTTCCGCAGCCTGAACCCCCCCTATAGCGAAACTCAGGAGACATGTCACCAGAGTCCATCGATACGCGGCACTTCTGCCGCTAGCACCCGTTAAAACGGCCCGTCGATTCATGGCGAAACTCCTTGTATTTTGTCTCTGTAGGTCTGCAGGGGCTGAAACGTAAACAAGCCAAAGTCAAGATTTAGGCAGGCGCATTTACGTCGACGGATCTTACCCATTCCAGATACCGTCAAAACTATGATTTTGTGTTTTACGTAACCAACTGCCCTTTTGAACAACTCAGACACAAACAAAGCCTTGCAAGAGCTTTTTGCACAAAAGGCCGGACAGCCATCGCGTAGCCGATAGACTTGCAGGATGAGCGAGCCCCTAAAGCCGAAGTGCCGAGCCTCCAACTGCTCTGCCTAAAACAAACCCATGCGTCAGCGTGGTTCGCTGATGCTCTGGATCGACAAGGGCTTGAAAACGCGCCCGGACTGATTTCGCAACAAAGCCGCGACAGACCCTAAGCTTGGTCAACAAGCCTGCAGGCGAGTGAAAACACGGATGGCACAGCGCTACGCCGGAGTTCATAATTGTGGTCTTTCCGTACCAAGGGGTACGGACCAGAACCGCAAGCACCGGAGAACATCTTGAACCTGCAACGCACCGCTATTGCCCTCGCACTTCTGGCGCTGGCTGGCACTGCCAGCGCCGATATCACCGTCAAGCTCGGCGCCGCCGGCCCGCTCACCGGCCCGATCTCGCACATCGGCAAGGATGGCGAAAACGGCATCCGCCTCGCCATCGAAGACGCCAACGCCAAGGGCATCACCATCGGCGGCCAAAAGGCCAAGTTCGAGCTGGTCAGCGAAGATGACCAGGCCGACCCGCGCACCGCCACCACGGTTGCCCAACGCCTGGCAGATGCCGGCGTGAAGGGCGTGATCGGCCACGTCACCTCTGGTGCCTCTATCCCCGCCTCGCGTGTCTATGAACAGGCTGGCATCCCGGTGATCACTCCGTCTTCCACTAGCCCGGCACTGACCAATCAGGGTTTCAAGGTGACCTACCGCGTGATCGCCAACGATCTGCAGCAGGCGGATGCAATGGCCAACTATGCGGTGAAGAAACTCGGCGTGAAGCGCATTGCCGTGATCGACGACCGTACCGCCTACGGCCAGGGCCTGGCTGACGCGCTGGTCGCCAGCATGAAGAAGCTCGGCGTACAGGTGGTGGGCCGTGAATTCACCAACGACAAGGCCACGGACTTCATGTCCATCCTCACCAAGATCAAGGGCCAGAATCCGGACGCGATCTTCTACGGCGGCATGGATGCCCAGGGCAGCCCGCTGCTGCGCCAGGTGCGCCAGCTTGGCTTGAAGTCCGTGTTCCTCTCCGGCGACGGCCTCTGCACCGCCGAGATGCTCAAGCTCTCCGCCAAGGATCTGGATAACCGGGTGTTCTGCACCCAGGCGGGCATCCCAATGGAAAAGATGCCGGGCGGCGCCAAGTTCAAGGAACGCTTCAAGCAGCGCTTCAATGCCGAGGTACAGCTCTACGCACCTTACAACTACGATGCAGCCACCGCCCTGATCGAGGCCATGAAGGCGGCCAACTCGGCTGAACCGGCCAAGTACCTGCCGGCGCTGAAGGCACTGAACATCAAGGGCATCACCGGCAACATCAGCTTCGACGCCAAGGGTGACATCAAGGAAGGCGGCGTGACCTTCTACTCCTACAAGGATGGCAAGTGGGCTGCGGCCGACTGATCCTCACTCGAAGACGCACGTAAAAAGAGGCCCCGCAAGGGGCCTCTGTGTTTGGGGCCGTCGCACTCAGCCCCCCTTCCCTGCTTCCCTGATCTGCTCCAGCTGGACATGCGCCTGATGCAGCGATGCATTGAATGCCTGCACGCCGGAATAGGCTGAACCGTGGGATTCGTTTGCTAGGCGCTGCCCCATTTCTCGCAGCACGGCAAGCAGGTCCCCCAGCTCCGCAATCGTCTCGAGCCGTTCGGCCTCTCTTGAATCATCACGCATGATCAAGCTCCTTTCGCTCTGACGAGCATGCTTACGCTTTGCCCCATGCTTCTTTATAGCCGGCGAAATGCGCCCGGCAGCTCGCCCGACTGAGCCACCGCAAAGCCTTGCATTAATTCCCTACTAAAATCCCGGGCTTTCAGAATTTCCCGGTAATTCATGAACAGCGTCCAGCCGATCACCCTGCTCCGCCCCACTCCCAGCAGCCCCGACAAGCAAGCGGCCATTCCCGGTCACCGCGTCGAGCTGCAACTGCTCACCACCCTCAAGTGCAACCTGAAATGCACCTATTGCTCATTGGGCGTGGGAGAAGTGCTTGGGTCACAGCAGCATGTGGACTACTCGCTGGATCAGCTGAGCGCTTTTGTCGACAGCCAACTCACTGGCCTCGAAACCTATGTCACCTTCTATGGCGGCGAACCCACGCTGAACCGCCCCTACATGGAAGAAGTGATCGCGCGCTTCCCGAACTTCCGCTACCAGTTGCAGACCAACGGGACGCTCCTCGACGGTCTGCCGGACGCAGTGCTGGCGCGCATGTCCAACTTCCTGATCTCCATCGACGGTGGCGAAGGCACCACCGACGGCTATCGCGGCCGCGGTATCTATCGCCAGGTGATGAAGAACCTCGCAGCGATCCGCCCCAAGACCAGCGGCTCAATCACCGCGCGCATGACCTGGAGCCACCCGGAGATCAGCTTCGAGGAAATCGATCATCTCACCGAAGTCTTCGATTACCTGTACTTCCAGTTCGTAGCCGACCGTGGCGCCTATCCGGCCGAGGGCATGGCCAAGCGCAAGGCCATCATCACGCAGATGGTTGCCAAGTTCTTCCAGCACCCGGATCGCCTCTACCCGATCATTCCAATCATGGGTATGGTGCGCAACAAGGTAATGCCCTCGAAGGCGCAGGAGCTGTATCAGGGCAAGACACAGTGTCGTGCCTCCACCCACATCCTGAATGTGATGCCGGACGGCCGCATCTTCCCCTGCCCCGACCTGCTCTACCTGCCCGAAATGCAGCAGGGTTCGGTGGTCGACAACTGGCTGCGCGCCAGCCCCCTGCAGCCGGACCCGGCCATGCCATGCGCGAGCTGCGAGGCCTACAGCTTCTGCCGTGGCAACTGCATGAAGAATCTGTATCTGGCCTACGTGAAGCAGGACGAGGATTACCGTCGCGAAGTCGTCGAGCCGATCTGCGAGCTGGTGCGTTTCATGGGCGAAGAGATCGACCGCCACGATCCGCAGGCCTGGTTTGCCCGCGCCAGCCTGCCGGTAAGAAAGCTCATCACCGACTGCGAAGTCTACGAATACGTCGAGATCATGCCCTGAGCATCGCGCCAGGCCGGCGCAGCAAGAGCGTGCTGCGGCCGGCCAGTACTGCCGACTCAGTGGGCCGTCCAGGCCCCGTCAACCGGCAATGCCGTGCCGGTCATCGATCGGGCGCCGTCGCTACAGAGGAACACGGCAAGTGCACCCAGCTCGTCCACCTCGACGAATTTCTTGGTTGCCTGCGCGGCCAGCAGCACATCGCGGATCACCTGCTCTTCCGTCATGCCACGAGCCTTGGCGGTGTCCGGAATCTGCTTCTCGACCAACGGCGTCAGCACATAGCCCGGACAGATGGCATTCACGGTAACACCGCATTCGGCCACTTCCAGCGCCACAGTCTTGGTCAGCCCCAGCACCGCATGCTTGGTAGCGACGTAGGCCGACTTGAAGGGTGAAGCCACCAGTGCATGCGCCGAAGCGATATTGATGATGCGGCCCCAACCACGCTTCTTCATGCCCGGCACGGCGAGGCGGATGGCATGGAAAGTCGCCGAGAGATTAAGCGCTACGATGAGATCGTACTTTTCCGGCGGAAAATCCTCGATCGGGCTCACATGCTGCATACCCGCGTTATTCACCAGGATGTCCAGGCTGCCATGCGCCCGCTCCACGCTGCGGATCATGGCCTCGACAGCTTCGGTCTTCGTCAAGTCTCCCCCTACGAAGCTCACACTCACGCCAAACTCGGTGGCCAATTCGCTGCGGATCTTCTCGATTGCAACGGGCTCGCCCAGACCATTGAGGGCAATCGTGGCTCCTTGCGCCGCCAGCGCCCGGGCGATCCCGAGGCCGATACCACTAGTGGAACCCGTAACAAGTGCTACCTTGCCCTTGAGTGTCATGATCGACTCCTGTTGATGTGGCGGACGCAAGCCGGTTGATTGTGCGGCGCAAAACAGTGGCCTGTCAAAACCAGAAATGATTTTGGCATTTCATGGCATAGCGCCTCAGGCCCTAGGGCGGAACGAAAAAACGCCCGCTGGCGCAAGCGCGAGCGGGCGTCTGGCCGAGCCGGAAAAGGATCAGCTGGCTTCAGCTTCCATCTTGATCGCGCCGCAGGGGCACTCTTCCACACACACGCCACAACCCTTGCAATAGTCGTAGTTGAACTCGAACTTCTTGCCGGGGCCAAGCTTGATGACGGCGTTATCCGGACACACCCCATAGCAGTTGTCGCACTCGAAGCAGTTGCCACACGACAGGCAGCGGCGCGCTTCGAACAGGGCATTGTCTTCGTTCAGGCCACCCTGCACTTCATCGAAGGTGCTCTGACGACGGATGATGTCCAGCATCGGACGCACCGTCTTGTCAGCATCGGTGTAGTACCAGGTGTTCAGCTTCTCGAAAGTCGCCAGCTCCTTCTTCGGCGGCTTGACGTAAGTCGTGCCCGCCAGCCATGCACTGATATGGCGCGCGGCCAGCTTGCCATGGCCAACCCCGACAGTCACGGTACGGTCGGACGGCACCATGTCGCCGCCAGCGAAGATGCCCGGGTAGCCGGTCATCATGTTGTCGCCCACCTTGACCACGCCATCTTCAAAGCTCAGATCCGGCACGCCGTTGAGCAGGCCCAGATCCACATCCTGGCCGAGCGCCAGAATCACCGAATCGGCTTCCAGGGTGTCGAACTCGCCAGTCGGTACGGGCTTGCCGTTTTCGTCCAGCTCCATCTTCTCGACCTGGATGGCGCCCTCGCCCACCTGCTTGATGGTGGACAGCCAGCGCATCATCACGCCTTCCTGCAGCGCTTCTTCCACTTCGAAGTCGTGCGCCGGCATCTTGTCGCGGGTGCGGCGGTACACGATGATGGCTTCTTCAGCACCGAGACGCTTGGCGGTGCGGGCCACGTCGATGGCGGTGTTGCCGCCGCCATACACGACTACGCGGCGACCCAGCATCGGCTTGTCTTCACCTTCCATGCTGCGCAACACCGATACGGCATCCAGAATCTTGGCCGATTCGGCTGCCGGAATGGCCGTGCGCTTGGCAATGTGAGCCCCCACGGCGAGGAAGGCGGCGTCAAACTTCTCGTCCTTCATCGTCTTGAGCAGATCCTCGACCTTGGTGTTGAGGCGCATTTCCACGCCCATGTCGAGGATGCGCTGCACTTCAGCGTCCAGCACTTCGCGTGGCAAACGGTACTTCGGAATACCGAAGCGCATCATGCCGCCAGCCAACGGGCCGGCTTCAAAGATCACCACCTGGTGACCCATGCGGCGCAACTGATAGGCGGCGGACAGGCCCGATGGGCCGGCACCGACCACCAGAATGCGCTTGCCCGTTTCAGCGGCCGGGGCAGCGAACTTCCAGCCCTGCTTGATGGCCTCATCGCCAAGGAAACGCTCCACCGAGTTGATGCCTACGGCCGAATCCAGCTGGCCACGGTTACAAGCGCCTTCACACGGGTGGTAGCAGACGCGACCCATCACAGCCGGCATCGGATTGGCTTCGGTGAGGTGACGCCAGGCGGCCTCGTAATCACCAGACTCGGCGTGAAACAGCCAGCCCTGGGTGTCTTCACCCGCAGGACAGGCGTTGTTGCACGGAGGCAGGCGATTGACATAGACCGGGCGGAAACTGCGCCAGGAACCCGTCTTGTTGGCCAGAGAAGAGCCCACATTAAGGGTGATTGCAAACGGTTTGTTCATTGTTTCAAACTCCCTTTCGCCTTACTTGTGCTCGCTGCCGGGGAAACCGACAGTGGCCTTGTCTTCGCCGAGCAGACCGAACTTGCGGATGTTCTGGTCAGCCATCGCCTGGAAGCGGGCAATCAGCTCCAGTTGCGGGGTCTTGCCGAAAAGGTGGGCAAAACGACGCTGCAGGCGCAGATAGGCTTCAACCGGCTGCTTCTGGCGGATCTTCGAGACATTCGTGACTTCGCCATACTCGGCTTCAAAAACCGGGAACAGGCCGGTTTCCTTGGCCAGACGGGCGAGCTTGATGGTGTCGCACGAAGCCGAACCCCAGCCCAGCGGACACGGCACGAAGATGTGGATGTAGCGTGCGCCGCGCATGTTCATGGCCTTGGTGACCTTGTATTCCAGGTCGCGCAGGTCAGACACCGAGGCGGTAGCCACATAGGGAATGCCGTGGGCCATGGCGATCAGCGGCACATTCTTGCCCTGACCCCATTCATTGCCCGGATGCTCACCCACCGGCATGGTGGTGGCGGTACGGGCGGCCGGCGGGGTGGCGGAAGAACGCTGCACACCAGTGTTCATGTAGGCCTGGTTGTCGTAACAGATGTAGAGCACATCGTCATTACGCTCAAACATGCCGGAGAGGCAGCCAAAACCGATGTCGGTGGTGCCACCGTCACCGCCCTGGGCGATCACGCGGGTTTCGGCCAGCGGCTTGCCGGCTTTCTGTGCGCGGATCTTGGCGGCTGCAGCAACCCCCGTCGCCACGGCGGCGGCATTGCCGAACAGCGAGTGGATCCATGGAATCTGCCAGGAGGTTTCCGGATAGGGCGTGGAAAACACTTCCAGACAGCCCGTGGCATTCACGGCGATGAGTTGGTTGCCCGTGGCGCGCATGGCCGCATCGATCGCATAACGCGCGCCGAGTGCTTCGCCACAGCCCTGACAGGCGCGGTGACCGGAGTTCAGCGAGTTGGTGCGTTCAATCTCGGACTGCACCGAACGTTGCTCGGGCGGCAGCAGGCGGTTGCCGACGGTGAAGGTGCCGGTCTGATAAAACTTGACGTCTTGATGTCCCATGTCTGCTCTCCTCAGCCCACGTTCGACTTGGTCTGACCCAGGTCGCGCAGGATGTTTTCGGCAATCGGGCCGGAGCGACGGGTGGTGCGCTCACGATCCACTTCCTTGTTGACGATGTTCCAGTCCAGATCAAGGAAATGCAGGGCTTCGAGCTGATCGTGCATGGCCATGCGGAACACGCGGTGCAGCGAAGAGCGGGTGATGTTGCGTCCGCCCAGACCGGCCACGACCGTGTAGATACGCTTGTCCAGACCATCGAGGGCCATGCGCACGTCGGTGGCGACGATGCCGCCAATGCCGACTGCCAGGCTCTTCTCTAGCACCACGATGCGCTTGGCATGCGACAGCGCACGACGGATCGCCGAGACCGGGAAGGGACGGAAGGAGTTGATGCCGAGCACGCCAATGGAAATGCCATCGGCACGCATCTCGTCGATGGTGTCCTTGATCGTGCCAAGCACCGAACCCAGCGCAATGACCACGGTTTCAGCGTCTTCGAGCATGTAGGGGCGGACCAGACCACCGGAATTACGGCCGAAGATCTCCTCGAACTCCTTGGAAATTTTCGGGATCAATTCCAGTGCCTGCATCTGCTTGGCATGCGCCAGGTAGCGCACTTCAGAGAAGGCTTCCGGACCGACCATGGCGCCGATCGACACCGGCGCAGCGGGATCGAGAATCTGGCGCGGCGAGTACGGCGGCAGGAACTTGTCGACCTGCTCCTGCGTCGGGATATCGACGCGCTCGTAAGCGTGAGTCAGGATGAAACCGTCCATGCAGACCATCACCGGCAGGCTCAGCTCTTCAGCCAGCTTGAAAGCCTGGATGTGCAGATCGGCCGCTTCCTGGTTGGTTTCGGCAAAGATCTGGATCCAGCCACAATCGCGCTGGCTCATTGAGTCGGAGTGATCGTTCCAGATATTGATCGGCGCACCGATGGCGCGGTTGGCCACGGTCATCACGATCGGCAGGCCCAGGCCGGAAGCGTTGTACACGGCTTCGACCATGAACAGCAGGCCTTGCGAAGCGGTCGCGGTGTAAGTGCGGGCACCGGCCGCCGAAGAGCCGATGGCCACCGACATGGCAGCAAACTCGGATTCGACGTTGATGTATTCACAGTCCTTGATCTCACCGGCTTTGACCATTTCGCCAAGGCCTTCGACGATGTGGGTTTGCGGGGAAATCGGGTAGGCACAGATCACTTCCGGGCGCGACAGCGCAACAGCTTCCGCAACGGCGTGCGAACCTTCACATTGCTTAAGCATGGGCGGCCTCCTTGGCAGCGAGGGCGATGTTGTAGGCCTCGGTAGCGGCGGCGATATTGCCCTCGGCGACCTTGCCGGAGAACTTTTCACGAATCGCAGCTTCAACGGATTTCAAGGAAATCAGGCCGGAGGCGGCGGCAAAAGCACCAAGCATCGGCACGTTAGGTGCGTTGCGATTGACGTACTTGAAAGAGAGATCGGTCGCCGAGACGGTGATCAGACGCTCCGGACGGAAGCGCTTGAAGAGCTCACCGAGACCCAGCTCCTCGAAGCTGCGATTCGTGTTGAGCACCACATAGCCATTCGGCGAAAGGCCCGCGAAAACGTCGATCTGATGCAGCAGGGTGGCATCCTGGATGATCAGCGCATCCGGCTCCATGACCGGCTCGCGCAACCGGATTTCCTTGTCTGCAATACGGCAGAAAGCCACCACCGGGGCGCCTGTCCGTTCCGAGCCGAAGCTCGGGAATGCCTGTGCATGACGGCCTTCAAGGAAGGCTGCGATCGACAGCATTTCTGCCCCCGTCACCACCCCTTGACCGCCGCGACCGTGAATCCTCACCTGGAACATCCATATCTCCCTGATGTGAGACTAGCTTCGGTATCCGGAGACAAGCTGCGCACCTCATCGGGGCGGTGCGGCCGGCCTCCTGCTGGTCGCCAGGAAGGCCTTCAATGAAAGCCGCCAAGGCGATGTACGGAAACTATTGCATGTAGCGAGATTTCTCTATGCGCCATATCAAGTTTTGAGGCTTGTCAGCCCGGCAAAAGCCAGTCATTACGTGGCAGCACCTCAGAAAAGCACTGTGCAGGGGCACATCGAAGCTTGGCTGGAGCAGCAATAAAAAACGGCAGCCAGGTTGCCCTGACTGCCGTTTCCTGCCAGCTGATGCCGGAGGGGCTTACTTGAGTTCCTTGTGCAACAGGCCAAGAATCTGGCGACTGGCTTCAGTCGAAGCCGGCTTGCCTTCCTTGTCCTGCAACTGGACCACAGTCTGTTCGCCTGCGGCGCTTACAGCCACGCGGAACTGGTCGGTACCAGACTCCTTCTTGCCGCCGCCAAACCAGCCGGAGAACCAGCCGCCGCTTTCCTTCTTCTGACCCGTCAGGTCTTCAGCAGAAACATAGCGCACGAAATACAGACCCTTGGCGCGGTCGCGGTCTTCCACCACCACACCGATCCGGTCGAGCGCCAGCCCCACCTGGCGCCAGCTGCGATCCAGGCCATCCTTCACTGTCAGTTGCTGGCTGCCATCGGCGGCAGCGCCAAGCGTGGCACGTTCAGACACGGGCTTGGCAACTTCAGCCACCACTTCGCGGGCAGAGGTTTCATCACGCCCCAGACGAATCATCAGACGAGTCAGCATCTCGGCTTCCATCTCGGGATTCGAAGGCTGCAGCTCGAAATAGGTACCGGTCTGGTTACCCATGTTCGGGTTGTACATCTTCTCTTCAAGGCCACGATGGGTGATGTAGATCTCGACCTCACCCGGACGAGCGCCTTGCTCAATGCGGGTACGGTAGCGATCACGCTCGCCGTTGCTGACCATCGAACCGAGCACATAGCTCAAGGCATTGCGGACGGGATCGGAATAGACCTTGGCGCGGTTCTCGGCCCAGTCAGTTTCCATGATCAGCAACTGCTGATCGTCCTTGACCAGAACGAAACCCAGTTCCTTCCAGAAGTCACGCAGCTTCGGCCACAACTGCTCGCTGTTGCCTTGCAGCACCAGCCAACGCGTATTGCCAAAGCGCTCCATGCGGACCTTGTCCGCCGCAACCGGCACTGCCGCCGCCGGCTTGGCCGCCGCCGCACCCGGCGCGGCCGTAGCGGCCGTGTAACCGGAGTAAGTGGCTGAACCAGGCGTATCCGGCACCACGAAACGTTCATCGCGGCGTGGTGTCACCAGATCTGGCGGCACGATCAGGGAATCGGTCTTCACGCTGGTGTCAGCACCAGGCGTCTTGTAATCAATTTTTTCGTTCCGGTTGCCGCCACAAGCTGCCACAGCCAGGCTCAGCACGGAGGCAGACAACACTACACGCAGGGATGAACGCATCAGGTCAGGACCTCTCAGAACTGGATATCGGCGGCACGCATCGCAGTGCGCACGCGCTCGTGGAAAACTTCGGAAAGCGGAGTCAGGGGCAGGCGCAACTCGCCCTGCAACAACCCCATCTGTTGGGCAGCCCACTTCACCGGAATCGGATTGGCCTCGACAAAGAGGTCACGATTGAGCAGGTAAAGCTTGCGGTTGATCTCGTTGGCGCGCACCACATCACCGGCCCGTGCGGCCACGCACAGCTCGTGCATCAGGCGCGGTGCCACGTTGGCGGACACCGAAATCACGCCATGGCCGCCGAGCAGCATGAAGCACATGGCGGTCAAATCGTCGCCGGAGTAAAGCGCAAAATCGACCGGGGCACGCATGGCGAGATCGGTAATGCGGTCGATGTTGCCGGTAGCGTCCTTGATGCCAACGATACCCGGCACATGGGCCAGACGCAGCACCGTGTCGTTGTTCATGTCGGCCACTGTGCGGCCCGGCACGTTGTAGAGAATCACCGGCAGTTCAACCGCCTCGGCAATCGTCTTGAAGTGGCGATACATGCCTTCCTGGGTCGGACGGTTGTAGTAAGGCACCACTGAGAGCTGGGCTTCAGCGCCGACCTTCTTGGCAAAGCGAGCCAGTTCGACGGCTTCAGCCGTGGAGTTGGCGCCAGTGCCGGCAATGATCGGCAGGCGACCGGCGGAATGTTCGACCGCGACGCGGATCAGCTCGCATTGCTCGTCGACACTCACCGTCGGCGATTCGCCCGTTGTCCCGACGATCACCAGACCATCGGTGCCTTCACGTGCATGAAAATCAATGAGGGCCCTGAACGCGGGCAGATCAATCTGCCCGTCTGCCGTCATCGGCGTGAGCAGGGCGACAAGGGAACCGGTGATCATGGTGGTCCGCAAGACGAATGGGAAAGCGGGGATTGTAGACCAAGGACCGCGCGCTGAGTGCTGGCCGCCGAGTAAAAGGCTTGCAGCAGCCTTGCATTCGGGCTGGGCCCTCAGATATCCGCCAGTGCCCTGACGTGGGCAATCACGCTGCGCCCCAGCGCCGGCAGCACATACCCCCCTTCAAGCATCGACACCAGGCGCCCGCCGCAATGTGCATCAGCCCACTGCCGCAGCTCGCGGCTGATCCAGTCAAAATCCTTGTCGAGCAGACCCATCGAGGCCATGTCGTCCTCGTAGTGGGCATCGAAGCCGGCCGAGATGAACAGCATCTGCGGTTGATGGCGCGTCAGCGCCGGCAGCCACACATGCGCCAGCAGCTCGCGCACAGCATCCCCCCGGGTGCCGGCAGGGAAAGGGCTATTGAGCATGTGCGGCACCTGCACCTGGGTACCGCAGTAGGGATAAAGCGGATGCTGGAAAAAACTGAGCATTTGCACGCGCGGATCGGCGATGAAAATATTCTCCGTGCCGTTACCGTGATGCACATCGAAATCGATGATGCTGACCCGCTCCAGCCCATGTACCTCCAGCACATGGCGTGCGGCCACCGCCACATTATTGAAGAAGCAGAAACCCATCGCCCGCAGCCGCTCAGCATGATGGCCAGGCGGGCGGACCGCACAGAACGCGTTATGAACGCGACCGGCCAGCACCAACTCGGAGGCCAGGATGCCGGACCCCGCCGCCCGCAGCGCCGCCTTGAGGGTATGACGGGTCATCGCCGTATCCGGATCAAGATGACGCAAGCCGCTTTCCGGCGCGATCTCGAACAACTCTTCGACATAAGCAGGCGAATGCGCCCGGTAGAGCTGCTCCAGCGTGGCGGTGGGCGCATCCTCACGCATGTCGAGAAAGCCGTCCAGGCCCTCGCCGCGGATGCGATCAAGGATCTCGGTCAGGCGTTCAGGCGACTCCGGATGCTGCGCACCCATGGTGTGCAGCCAGCAATCGGGATGGGTAATGAAAGCCGTACGGCTCATCTCATCGGGTCTCCTGTCGGGCTGCGGCTGTTTCGCTGCAGTTCTTATGGGGTCTGCCGTTTAAACTAGCGCGGGCCTGATCCATGCGCCAGAGAACGATTGGCCAGAATACGGGTCTGCCAACCAAGAACCCATCCGGAGATTCCCATGTCTGCCCCCATCCCGCACCCCTTGTGCGCCAGTCTCCTCGCCGGCCTCGGCCAGATCCTGCTCGGCAAACCCGAGGCACTGCGCCTGTCGCTGGCCTGCCTGCTGGCGCGCGGTCATCTGCTGATCGAGGACCAGCCGGGCGTGGGCAAGACGACCCTGGCCCACGCCCTGGCAGTGTCACTGGGGCTGGCCTTTCAGCGCGTGCAATTCACCAGCGATCTGCTGCCGGCAGATCTCATCGGCGTAAGCATTTTCGATGCGGCCCAACAATGTTTCGTGTTTCATCCCGGCCCCGTGTTCACCCAGGTGCTGCTGGCCGATGAAATCAACCGCACTACCCCAAAGACCCAGAGTGCGCTGCTCGAAGCCATGGAAGAGCATCAGGTTTCGATCGACGGCAAGACCCACGCCCTGCCCTCGCCCTTCTTCGTCATTGCCACCCAAAATCCCTCGCAGCAGCTAGGCACTTTCCCGCTGCCCGAGTCACAGCTGGACCGCTTCCTGATGCGCCTGTCACTGGGCCTGCCGGATGCTGCGGCCGAACGCGCCCTGCTCGCCGGCGACGACCGCCGCGCCCTGATCGGCCAGATCCGCCCGCAAATCGACCCGGCAGGCCTGCAGGCATTGCAGCAGGAAGCTGCCGCGCTCCATGTCGGCGAGCGCCTGCTCGATTATGTGCAGGCCTTGCTGGCCAAAAGCCGTCAGTTGCCCGGTGGCGCCAGCGGACTCAGTCCTCGCGCCGGTCTCGGCCTGCTCGCTGCCGCGCGGGCCTGGGCGCTGATCGCCGGGCGCGACCATGTCCGCCCTGAAGATGTTCAGGCGGTATTGCCCGCAGTCGCCGGGCACCGCATCAATGCGCTGGATGCCCGCGCCAGCGGCGAAGCATTGGTACGCGGCCTGATCGAGACCGTACCCCTGCCGTGAGCGCCGCCACTTTGCGCCAGCGCTTCCGGCGCTGGGCCACGCGCACCCGCACGCCCGAAACACAGCCGATCCAGCTGCCGCAGCGGCGCGTTTACGTACTTCCCACGCGCGCCGGCCTGGCGCTGCTGGCCACGCTGCTGGCCATGCTGCTGGCCTCGATCAACTACAACCTGTCGCTCGGCTACGGCCTGGTCTTCCTGCTCGGCAGCGTCTTCATCGTGCACATCCTGCATAGTTGGCGCACCCTCACCGGCCTGCAACTGAGCCTCTCCCCCAGCGGCGAAGCTTTTGCCGGCGGCATGGCACAGTGGCGAGTGGAGCTCGTCAATGAAGCCAGCCACGAGCGGCCCGCCGTACGTCTGCGCGACAGCCAAGGACGTGAGCTGATGCTCACGGACGTCCCCGCCGGCCAGCACAGTGAGGCCTTCATCGCCCTGCCCTGCCCACAGCGTGGCGTGCTTCAGCCGGGTCAGCTCAGCGTCGAGAGCACCCAGCCGCTAGGCTGGATCAGGGCCTGGAGCTATATCGAACCGGATGCCCCGGCCGTGATCTACCCCGCCCCCGACGGCGAGCGCCCACTACCCGAAGGCTGGGGTGACAACGGCGAAGGGCGCAGTCGCGAGCGCCCAGGCCAGGATGATTTCGCTGGCCTGCGGGGTTTCCAGCCCGGCGACTCACCCCGCCAGATAGCCTGGAAGCAACTGGCGCAAGGGCGCGGCCTGCTCACCAAACAGTTCGCCAGCGCCGGTAGCCCGGCCTGCGTGCTGGACTGGAACATGCTGCCCGCCACGCTGCCGCTGGAGGAACGCCTCTCACAACTGGCCCGCTGGGTGCTGCAAACCCGCCACAGCGGCGCCCGCACCACCCTTCTGCTGCCGGACAGCCAGACCGGTCCAGGCGAAGACGCAGCCCATCATCAGGCCTGCCTGCTGCGCCTGGCCCTGTTCGGTCTGGAGCGGTCACGATGAGCGCCCGCAACGCATTACCGCGTGGCACCTGCTACGCCCTGCTGGCTACCGCCACGCTCTCGCTGACGCCTTTCCTGCCGCACATCCCCTGGGGAATGGGGCTGCTGGCAGTGCTCCTGCTCGCCTGGCGGGCTTGGCTCGCCCACCAGGAAGCCGAGCGCCCCGCCCTCACGGTATTGATCCTGCTGGCCGTGCTGGGCTGCCTGCTGTGTGTTGCCGAATACCGCACCGTGCTCGGTCGTGAAGCCGGTCTCGCGATGCTGAGCCTGTTGCTGCCGCTCAAGCTGCTCGAAGGGCGTAGCCCACGAGACGGGCGTGCCGCCCTGTTGCTGTGTTGCTTCCTGATGACCGGACAATTTCTCAACGAACAGAGTCTGCCGGTCGCGGCCATGGTGCTGGCCTGCGCCATCGCCATCCTCGCCACCTCGGCTCGCCTCGAGCGCCCCAGTCTGGCGCTGAAACCAGCCTTGCGCGGCAGCCTGCGCCTGCTGGGTGGCGCCGTGCCCCTGATGCTGATGCTTTTCGTGTTCTTCCCGCGTATCGATGGCCCACTCTGGCGCCTGCCCGGTGATGCACATGCCGGCAAGACCGGCCTCTCGGACAGCATGCAGCCCGGCTCAATTTCGGAACTGATCCAGTCCGGCGAGATCGCCTTCCGTGCCGAATTCGAAGGCGAGCTGCCACCGCCCCGCGAGCGCTACTGGCGCGGCCCGGTGCTGACCGACTTTGACGGCCAGCGCTGGCGCGAACGCCCGACCCAGTCCACCCCGCAGCCCGACTATGAAACCAGCGGCCCGGGCTATCGCTACACCCTGACCCTGGAACCACATGATCGCCCCTGGCTGCTGGCACTGGACTATCCAGCCGAAGGAGCCAGCGACGCCACCTACTCAAGTAACTTCAGCCTGCTCGCCCGGCGCCCGGTCAGCACCCGTCTGCGCATCAGCCTGCATTCCTTTCCGGCCAGCCAGGTCGGCCTGGAAGAGCGCCCGGGACGCCTGCGCGCCGCCCTCAGCCTGCCGGAAGGCAGCAATCCACGCACGATTGCTGCGGGCCAGGCACTGGCCGCCGCACATGCAGACCCGGGAGCACGCGTCGACGCCGCCATCGCCTTCATGCAGGCCGCACGTCTAAGCTATACCCTTAGCCCACCGCTCGCCAATACGCATGCTGCCGACGAGTTCCTCTTCGACAGCAAGCAGGGCTTCTGCGAGCACTTTTCCAGCGCCTTCGTGATTCTGATGCGCGCCGCCGGTGTCCCGGCCCGGGTCGTTACCGGCTATCAGGGCGGCGAGCGCAATCCGGTCGATGGCATCCTCGTCATACGTCAGTCCGACGCTCATGCTTGGGCAGAAGTATGGCTGACAGGACGCGGCTGGGTTCGTGTCGACCCCACCGCCGCCAGCGCCCCGGCCCGGATTGACGATGGCATCGCGCAGGCCCTGCCGGACGCAGACTTGCCGATGATGATGCGTGTCGACTCGGATTTCCTGCGCGGCCTGCGCCACCGCTGGGAAGCGGTGTCGAATGGCTGGAACCAGTGGGTGCTGGGCTACAACGCCAGCCGCCAGCTGGAACTGATGCGCCGCCTGGGACTGCCTGCGGCCGACTGGCGTCTCCTCACCGCCCTGCTGGGCGCCGGCGCCAGCCTGTGGCTGGGCTGGCTCGCCTGGCGCCTATGGCCTCGCCGGGCAAAACTCGACGCGCTGGATCGCCTATGGCAGCGAGCCTGCCGCAAGCTCGCCCGGCGCGGTCTGCAGCGGGCTGAATGGGAAGCGCCGACTGACTTCGCCCGGCGTGCCGCCTTGGCGCTACCGGCACATGCCGATACCATCACGGACATTGCCGAACATTACGCCAGCCTGCGTTTCGGCCCGACCCCACCCACCGCTACCGCGCTCGCCGCCCTGCGTCGCGCAGTGCAAGACTTCAAACCATGACCCTGAACCGCCTGCTGAGTCTCGCCCTTGCCACCTTCGCCTGCAGCCTGCAGGCCCATGCGGCCTACTTCACCGAACGACCGGAAGTTCAGCTCTTTATCGAAGAGATCGCTGCCCGCAACAATCTGGATGCCATCCAGATCCGTAATGCGCTGGAAGGCGCCACTCCGCTGCCCAAGGTCATCGAACTGGTCAAACCGCCCGCCAACCCCGGAGTACGCTCCTGGCAGCGCTACCGTGCCCGCTTCATCGATACCACCCGCATTAAAGGCGGGCTCAGCTTCTGGCAAGAGAACGAAGCCACCCTGCATGCAGCCGAGGCTCGCAGCGGCGTGCCGGCCGAGATCATTGTCAGCCTGATCGGGGTCGAAACGGTGTATGGTCGCAACACCGGAAACTTCAGCGCGCTCTCAGCCCTGGCCACCCTGGCCTTCGATTACCCGCCGCGCGCCGAGCTGTTCCGCCGCGAACTCGAAGCCCTCTTCATGCTGGCTCGTGAGCAAAGCCGTGACGTGACCAGCTACCGCGGCTCCTATGCCGGTGCGCTGGGCCTGCCGCAATTTCTCCCCAGCAGCGTGCGCAACTTCGCCGTGGACGGTGACAACAGCGGTCAGATCGATCTGGCCGCCAGCACCGCCGACGCCATCTTCAGCGTCGCGAACTTCCTTGCTCAGCATGGCTGGCAACGTGACGGCAAAATCGTCATGCCAGCCCGGATCAGCGACGAAAACAAAGCCCGGGAACTGGTCGAGGCGGGCATCCTGCCGACACTGGATGTTGCACGACTGGCGGCGGGTGGTGTACGCAGCGCGCTGCCGGCAGACAGCCGTGAGCTCACCACCCTGGTCGACCTGATCACCCCCGAGGTGGGAACCGAATACTGGCTGGGTTTCCAGAATTTCTACGTCATCACGCGCTACAACCGCAGCAGCTTCTACGCCATGATCGTGCACGATCTGGCGCAAGTGCTGAAAGCAGAAAGAGCCCAGCTTGGCAGCGCACAGCCGGCCCAGGCGGGCGCGGCGTCACCCCCGAAAAAAAGCACCAAGGCTAAAACAGCACCTCGCGAGAAACACCGCGGCGCTTGAGGATGCGGCGCAGTTGCGCCAACGCCTCAAGCTGGATCTGGCGTACCCGCTCGCGAGTCAGCCCCAGCTGGGCGGCCAGATCTTCGAGGGTCAGCACCTCGACATCATCCAACCCGTAGCGGTACTGGATCACGAGACGCTGCTTCTCCGAGAGCTGGCCGATCCACTCACGAATCAGCGCCTCGACCTCGGCGGTATGAATGTTCAACTCCGGGCTGACCGCCTGCTCGTCGGCCAGGGACTCACCGATGGATAGGTTCGGATCGATATCCAGCGGCGCATCGAGTGAAGCCGTATGCTCGGAGAGGGCAAGAATGTCACGCACATCCTTGAGCGGCCGATCAAGTTTCTGAGCCACCTCTTCCAGGCGCGAAGAGTTGCCGTTGGCCGCATCCACTTGGCGCTGCGCACGCAGCACCTGATTGAGCTCCTTCACCACATGCACCGGCAAACGGATGGTGCGCGACTGGTTCATGATCGCGCGCTCGATGTTCTGGCGGATCCACCAGGTGGCGTAGGTGGAGAAACGGAAACCACGCTCCGGATCAAACTTCTCCAGCGCGTGCATCAGGCCGAGATTGCCTTCCTCGACCAGATCCAGCAGAGGAATGCCGCGATTCAGATAGTGTTTGGCGATGTTGACCACGAGGCGCAGGTTGCGCTCAATCATGGTCTGACGAGCTTCAAAATCCCCCAGGCGCACCCGGCGCGCCAGCGCAGCCTCTTCCTCGGCGGTCAGCAGCGGGTTGAGGCCAATTTCGTTCAGATAAATCTGGGTAACGTCGCTGAGAAATTCGTTCTCGGGCTGGACGACCGGCTGGGGCTCCGGCTCTGCGAAAGCCTCCAGCTCTGCGGGCAGATCCGTTTCCTTTTCTTCTGCGTCATCGAGGAATTCCGGATCGTACATGGGGCACCCTTTATCTGGTCGGCAGTAACTTCAAAGGATCGACAGGTTTGCCCTGGCGACGGATTTCGAAATGCAGTTTCGGACGATCAGCATCAGATTTGCCCAAGGTAGCAATCTTCTGCCCTTTCTTCACCTGCTGGCCTTCTTTGACAAGGATTTCCTGATTGTGTGCATACACGCTCGAGAAATCGTTGTTGTGCTTGATGATCACCAGATTGCCATAACCGCGCAGACTGGACCCTACGTATTTAACCTCACCCGTCCCTGCGGCCAGAACCGGATCGCCCAGCTTGCCATCGAGGTCGACACCCTTGTTGCTGCTCTCGTTGAAGCTGCCGATGACTTTGCCACTTACCGGCCAACTCCAGCTGCCATCGTCAGCCACTACCGGCGCCTTGCTCTCGACCGGCGCGCTCTGCGCCGCCGGCGCTGAAGCACTGGTCACAGGAGCTTTATCGGCAGGCTGCGTCAAATCTTTCCATGCCTGAGGGGTGTAGGCGATGCGCCCGCCCTTTGGTTCAGTTTTAAGCTCCCCCGTTGCTGCGGGAGTCGAAACGCTTGCAGGCGGAAGACTGGAGCTGGCACTGGAAGCCACCGTCGAGCCAATCACTGCGGGCGGCGGTACCGGGCGCGATTCGATGCTGGAGGCTGGCGCCACGGGCTTGGCAGCAAGCACATCGGCCTGCGGCGCTACGCGCAACTCCTGCCCAACTTCGATCAGATTCGGATCGGTAAGATTGTTCCAGGCCGCCAGCTCACGGTAATCACGCTTGTGCAGATTAGCGATGCTGTAGAGCGTGTCACCTTTCTTCACTATGTAGTGGCCAGGCTTGGCCACGGCAGGTCCTTCCTGCGGACGCGCTGGAGCACGCACTTCGACAGGGGCCGGGGCGTTCGAGCTACAGGCCGCGAGAGCCAGGATCAGCCCCGCGAGCGGCAGCACCTTGTATTTCAGCATGCGTTCAACCTCATTCAGTTCCGGCCAGCAAAGGCACGAATCGTACTGCATCAAGCTTGGTCTCCTTGAGACTGCCATTGGCCTGGCGCTCGATGAGCACCATGATCTGATCTGCGCCGGCCTGGCCGAGCGGAAAGACCATGCGCCCACCCGGCGCAAGTTGTTCAACCAGCACGCGCGGCGTGGTGGTCGCAGCCGCCGCCAGAATGATCGAATCGAAAGGCGCGACTTCGGGCAGCCCCAGGTTGCCGTCGCCATGTTTCAGACGCACGTTGGGCAAGCGCAGAGGCCGCAAGTTCGCACGCGCCTTGTCCAGCAGCTTGCCGATGCGCTCAATGGCATAAACGTCGCTAGCCAGCTGCGACAACACTGCGGCCTGGTAACCACAACCGGCGCCCACTTCCAGGGTCTTGCCCATTGCCCGTCCGCCAGCGACCAGCACTTCGGCCATGCGTGCCACTACATAAGGCTGCGAGATGGTCTGCTGGAAACCCAACGGCAAGGCCGTGTCTTCATAAGCACGACTGGCCAGCGCCTCTTCCACAAAGGCATGGCGCGGCACACTCCCGATCGCCCCCAAGACACGCTCATCGCTAATGCCTTCAGTGCGCAAACGCTCGACCATTCGGGCCCGAGCCCGCGTCGCCGTCTGCAAGGTTGCCGGATTCATGGCCATCATTGCCCCAGCCAGTCCTGTACGCCGGCAATCTGACCGGTATGGGTGAGATCGATCTGGAGCGGCGTCATCGAGACAAAACCATTGGCGACGGCATGAAAATCCGTGCCCTCGCCCGCATCTGCGGCCTCGCCCACCGGGCCGATCCAGAAAATCTGCTCACCGCGCGGATTGGTGCTGCGAATCGCCGGCTCGGCGCGGTGGCGCTTACCCAGGCGCGTGACACGGGTGCCTTGCAAGGCTTCATAAGGCAAATCCGGCACGTTCATATTGAGCAGCACCGGCTCAGTGAAGGGACTGCGCTGCACACGCTCGACCACTTCACGCGCGAGACGCGCTGCAGTGTCGAACTGCGTCGGGGAACGCCCGACCAGTGACACGGCAAGGGACGGCACGCCGAGCAGGAAGCCCTCGGTCGCAGCCGCCACCGTGCCGGAATACACAGTGTCATCCCCCATGTTGGCACCGTGATTGATGCCCGAGATCACCATGTCCGGCTGCATGTCCAGCATGCCAGTCACCGCCAGATGTACACAGTCAGTCGGCGTGCCATTGACGTAATAGAAACCACTGGGCGCACGGCGCAGTTGCAGCGGCCGATCCAGCGTCAGAGAGTTGCTCGCGCCACTGCGATCCCGCTCAGGCGCCACTACCGTGATTTCTGCCACTTTGGCCAGCTCCCGCGCCAGCGCCTGCAGACCGGGCGAAAAATAGCCATCATCATTGCTGAGAAGAATGCGCATGCTGCGTCACCGACTGATCAAGTCGATGATTATAGAGGCGGGATGCACAGCGCAGCGACTCAGCTCTGATTGAGGCGGAAAATCTCGTCGAAACGCAGTGAATTACGCTCGAAAACCTGTAGCAACCGCGGATCCATCTGCTCCGGCCGAGTCCGTGCATCGCCACGCAGCATTACATCAAGAGCCTCGGCATGCGAATAAGCGCGTTTGTAGGGCCGAGCAGCCCGCAAAGCGTCATACCGGTCACACACGGCCATGATGCGTGCCGCGAGCGGGATACGCTCCCCTATCACCCCACTCGGATAACCCGAGCCATCCCAGTTTTCGTGATGACCCAGCGCGATTTCTGCCGCCATCTTCAGATAGGCGGAGCTTCCGCCACTAAGGAGCTGAAACCCCATTTCACAGTGCTTGCGCATGACAAGCCACTCATCTTGGTCCAACGGACCCGGTTTGAGCAGAATCTCATCCGGCACTCCAACCTTGCCGATGTCATGCATCGGAGAAGCCTGGGTAATGCACTCAACAAAGGCCTCATCCTGACCGATGCAGTCGGCCAGCAGACAACAATACTGGCTGACGCGCTGGATATGCCCCCCGGTGTTCACATCCTTGAACTCCATCGCCCTACTCAGCGCAAAGATGGTTTCCAGATTGGCGCCACGCAGGGCATCCGCGCTCTGCCGAAGCTCTCGCGCAAGGATGCGATTAGCATCCTCCACACGAACAACGTAGTCATGCATGCGCAGATAGTTTCCGATGCGGGTTGCCAGCTCGGTCTCATCCACGGGCTTGGCTACAAAATCCTCTGCCCCAGCTTCCAGCGCCCGCATGCGCGCAGTGCGATCACTCAGCGCAGTCATCACAACCACCGGAATGTGAGCGAGCGCCGGATCAGTCTTCAGGCGTGTCACCAGCTCGAAACCATCCATACGGGGCATTACTACGTCCGTCAGCACAACCTCCGGCCAACCCAGGCGCGCCACGATCATGGCCTCCTCGCCGTTGCAGGCCAAGCTTACAGTATGGCCGCGCGACTCCAGAATCGCCGCCACGACCCGCCGCACCGTCTCGTCATCATCGACCACCAGGACCTTGCCCTTCAACGGCACTAGCATCATCAGCTCCGATAACTCTCTTCGGGGCATATCGACTCGACCTCCCAAAACTGAAGTGGCCGTGCGGGCGAACAATTTTGCGGCCCAGATTGAGACAAGCGCAGCCCCGTCCTTCCGAAGCTTGAAGCTCAGCACTCCAGAACAAAAGCGATGCCTCACAAGTTGCCAAGCGAAAAATCCCAAGGGCTTAGCGTCTACTGCACTTATGCCGGGCGTATCGCCGATAAGCCCCTTGCCAGTCATCAACAAGCTCCCTTTGGGCCTGCGCCAATGGCATATCCCCCGTACAAACAAGACACAGTAGTTTCACTTCGATACGCGACTTTCGCCCATTGGCCTTCGAACTCAGCAGTTGAAAGTTGGATAACTGCCGTGGATGCCCGCCCAGCGCGATTGCAATCCGATGGTCCAGCGCCCAGTCGGATGCTTCCTGCAGCGGGATGCCGGACTCACCCATGAATCGGTATTTGATCGGGTTGGTAAAGGATGTGGATGGCCGTACCGTCGCAGAGTAGCCCTTCCGGCAAATCGTCTGCTGAAGGGTGTTCTGACGAACGTCGGGATTTAGCGCCGGAAAACCTGACGCAATGGCCATGGCCGGCAAGGCCAAAACCGAGATGAGTAAGAACTTCATTGCTGAAATGGCGTACGACCCTTTTCTGGTCCGCGTGGAAGCGGAAGTCGCCGCGCGAAGAATAACGAGATGCGTGCTGACATAAAACCAGAAGCCGATACTCAGAAAGGAAAACGGCCCTGTGATCACTCACAGGGCCGTTCGTATTCTTGGGGCGACATACCGGGTTCGAACCGGTGACCACTGGAATCACAATCCAGTGCTCTACCAACTGAGCTAATGCCGCCACTGGCACTTCTGATTTTACATCTACTGCTGGCCTGCCCGAAGGGAATCGAACCCCTAACCTACGGCTTAGAAGGCCGTTGCTCTATCCAGTTGAGCTACGGGCAGTTCCATGTCGAGCAGGACCCCGGGCAATACCGTCCAAGTGATCACTTCAGGAACCTTGGTCGGGGCGAGAGGATTCGAACCTCCGACATCTTGCTCCCAAAGCAAGCGCGCTACCGGACTGCGCTACGCCCCGAGGGATCGAAATTATATGCGGAGCAAGGCCGCAGAGTAAACACCGAAATCGAATTTTTCTACTCTTTCGTTTCGTTCCGGAAACTCTCCGGCAGTTGTCGTGAAAATGCGGAGGCTCTACGCGCTCATCCGGACAACTGCGGAAGCCGAATAGCGGGTACACCGGACAGTAACGAATCACTCCGGTTGCCAGAGGCACGACACCTATCCACCCCCAAGCACCGATGTAGCCTGTTGCGGCCAGAATGATGAGGGCCAAGCCAAAGATCACACGGATGGCGCGATCCGTACTGCCTACGTTCGGGTTCATGCTGTCTCTCCTTCTGGTTATACGCAGTGGCTGACGAACCATAACAACCAGCCGCAACGCTCTAAGCGGAGCCCCTGACTGCGTGTGTTCTTCCCCTGCCTCGCTGCAGGCTGCAAAGCCACGGCCTCATAACCTGCATACTTGAAGGATAGAAGCCCCTGGCGCAGGCTACCGGGGAATCACCACGAATGCCTTCATGCACAAACAGTAATACAATCAATCACATCAGCTTTTCACGAGGCAGGCCCCACCATGCAGGCGCTCGACGACTCCGCACTCAATCATGTCGCCACGTACTTCCGCGCACTCTCCGAACCGACCCGCCTGCGCATCCTTAATGCGCTGCGCGACGGAGGCAAGAACGTAAGCCAGATTACCGCCCTGACTAGTTGTGGTCAGGCCAATGTATCCAAGCATCTCGCCCTCCTCTTCGAGGCGGGGCTTGTGACGCGCAGCGCTCAAGGAACTGCGGTGTTCTACGCCATCGCCGACTCAGCGACCTTCGAGTTGTGTGACATCGTGTGCGGCAATGTGGCGCGCATCGTGGAACGCCAGTTCTCCAACGCCAGTGCGGTCAAGCGCCAGCTGGGCAAAGTGGCTCGTTAGACGAGCAGCACAGCTCCGCCAAGCACCAGCATGACGACCGTAGCGAAGCACACGCGCCTGGCCATCCCACGACTTCCCAGCACCAGGGTAAGCGCAGCTTTGGCCAGGGTATTCGCCCACACAGCGGCCACCACAGCATAAGCGGCCAACTGCAGCTGTTCGGGGGCGCGAGCGAAATCAACCATCGACAAGGTAATCGCATCGACATCTGTCATGCCTGCGAGCACCGCAACATAGATCAGGCCACTGGCCGAGAAGCTACGCCGGGCAAGCTCCACCAGTAGCAGTACAACGGCAAACAACAGACCGAACTTGGTCGCCGCCCACAAACTGAACGGATTTTTCAGCGGCACCACACCCACACGCTCGATCTGATGCGCCATATCCCGCAGACTCTGGTGGTAATACCAGCCAGCCAGAGCGGCATTCACCAGTAGCATGGCCGTGAAAGGCGCCAACAGCGGTCTCAATAGAGCGACATTAAGGAGCGTCACCATGACCAGTACCCGCACAAACATCACGCTCCAGGCAATCAGTACCCCTGCCGCATAGGCATCATCCAGTTGCCGGGCCGGATCGGCCGCGCTACGGCTCTCACGCGCCAACGACAAGGTGACCGCAGTCGAGGACACCAGGCCGCCGGTAAGCCCAGTCACCGCCACGCCACGCGCACTCCCCAGCCAGCGCATGGCCACGTAGCCCACCAGCGAGAGTGCCGAAATCAGCACCACCAGCAGCCAGAGTTTGTAGGGGTTCAGCGCCGCCCACGGATCCACCGCTTGTTGTGGCAGCAGTGGCAGCACGATGAAGCTGGCAATCAGCAACTTGAGGCCGGCAAAGATGTCGTCCTTGCCAAGCTTCTGGATCGCACCGTGCAAGGGATCCTTCAAGGCCAGCAAGGCGGTATTGATGACTGCCAGACCGACTGCAATCGCCACCTGACCAAGCATGACCGCAGCACCCAGCAAGAACACACTGAGACCGGCCAATTCGGTCGTAATGCCGATCGAGGCCGCATCGGCCCGTTTTTCGAGCAGGTAGGCGGCGGCGATCAGGATCAACAGCCCGATCAGCGTAGTCACGAAAATTGCCGGCATGGCGTTCTGCACAGACAGCCAGGCCGCCAGCGCCCCGGTTTCAGACAACAGCATGAAAGTACGGATGCCCGCGAAGGAGGGCTTCTGGGTATCCGTCTTTTTCTTTTCGCGCTCAACTCCGAGCAAGGCTCCGATCAGCAGCGCAATTCCGAAGAGCTGGACGGTTTCAAGATCAGGCGTTGGCAAAGCCACGGCAGGCTCTCCGCATGAAGGCGTTCAGTGCACTAACGGCGCACCGGCAAGAAGCTGAATCATGCGCCGCAGCACACCTGCTTCAGAACTCAGGCGTTACGCGACAGCAACTCACGAATGGCTTCCTCGCACAGGTCTAGCACCTGTTCGAATCCATCCGGACCTCCATAGTAGGGATCGGGAACGTCATGACCAGGACAGGTGGCCGAGTAATCCAGAAACATCTGGATGCGCTCGTGAAGATGCCGCGGACACTCCCGTTTGAGCCACACGTAATGCCCCTTGTCCATGGCCAGGATCAGATCGAAATGCTCGAAGTCCTCAGCCACCACCGGCCTGGCACGCAAATCGGCAAGCTCATAGCCGCGTTTGCGCGCGGCATTCTGGGCGCGAGGGTCCGGCGCCTCGCCTGCGTGATAGGCATGCGTGCCAGCGGAGTCAAACTCGAAGCGCTTGGCCAGCCCCTGCTCAGCCGCAAGATGGCGAGCAATGCCATCCGCTGTCGGGGAGCGACAGATATTGCCGGTACACACGAAAAGGATGCGTTTCATTCGGGGTTAGGGAGTCCGGGGTTTGAAAAAGATCGCGATTGCCCACAGCCGACATCAATGGTGATCCGCCCCAAAAGCACGCTGGCGCAGCCTGAAAAGTTCGTCACGGGCGGCGGCGGCTTTCTCGAAATCAAGATTCTTCGCATGCTCCTGCATCTCCTTCTCGAGCTGCTTGATGGCTTTGGCGAGCCCCTTCTCGTCAAGCAAAGCGTAATCCTTGCGTGGTTCTGCCGCCATGCGGCCGGTACGCGGATTGGTTTCATCATCCTGATACACGCCGTCGATGATGTCCTTGATGCGTTTGTTGACCGATTTCGGCGTGATGCCATGCGCTTCGTTGTGGGCGATCTGCTTGGTACGCCGACGCTCGGTTTCGCCGATGGCGGCGCGCATCGAATCGGTCATCCGATCTGCATACAGGATGGCGGTACCGTGCAGATGGCGGGCGGCGCGGCCGATGGTCTGGATCAGCGAGCGTACCGAACGCAGGAAGCCTTCCTTGTCCGCATCCAGAATCGCGACCAGCGACACCTCGGGGATATCGATGCCTTCGCGCAGAAGGTTGATGCCGATGAGCACATCAAACTCGCCCAGACGCAGATCGCGCAGGATTTCGACCCGTTCCACGGTATCGATATCACTGTGCAGGTAGCGCACGCGCACGCCATTCTCGGCCAGGTAGTCGGTGAGATCCTCGGCCATGCGCTTGGTGAGCACCGTGATCAGCACCCGCTCGTCCACCGCCACGCGCTTACGGATTTCCATCAGTACATCATCCACCTGGCTGATAGCCGGGCGCACTTCAACAATCGGGTCCACCAGGCCGGTCGGGCGCACGACCTGCTCAACCACCTGCCCCTGATGCTCCTCCTCGTATTTCGCCGGCGTGGCCGAGACGAAAACCGTTTGCGGCATCAGCTGTTCGAACTCGTCGAACTTGAGCGGACGGTTGTCCGCCGCCGAAGGCAGGCGAAAACCGTACTCAACCAGATTCAGCTTGCGCGCCTGATCGCCCTTGAACATCGCGCCCACCTGCGGAATAGCCACGTGGGACTCATCGACGAACATCAGCCCATCGCTGGGCAGATAGTCAATCAGGGTTGGCGGCGGATCGCCCGGCATGCGCCCGGACATATGCCGTGAGTAGTTTTCAATCCCCTTGCAGAAACCCAGCTCAGTGAGCATTTCGAGATCGAAACGGGTACGCTGCTCGATGCGCTGCGCCTCCACGAGCTTGCCGCCGCGATGGTAGAACTCGATGCGCTGACGCAGCTCTTCCTTGATGTTCTCAATGGCCTTGACCACCGTGCTGCGCGGCGTGACGTAGTGACTGGACGGAAACACCGTAAATCGGGTGAGTTTCTGCTTCATGTGTCCGGTGAGCGGATCGAAGAGCGTGAGATGTTCGATCTCATCGTCAAAAAGCTCGATCCGCACGGCAAGCTCAGCGCTTTCAGCCGGAAAGACATCGATCACGTCCCCACGTACGCGGAAGCAGCCGCGCTGGAAATCCACATCGTTGCGGTCGTACTGCATGGCCACCAAGCGCTGCAGCACATCGCGCTGGGGCATTTTCTCACCCTCGCGCAGATGCAGGATCATGCTGTGGTAATCGACCGGATCACCGATACCGTAGATGCATGACACGGTCGCCACGATCACCACATCGCGCCGCTCCAGCAGGCTTTTGGTAGCCGACAGGCGCATCTGCTCGATGTGCTCGTTGATCGAACTGTCTTTCTCGATGAACAGGTCACGCGAAGGCACGTAGGCCTCGGGCTGGTAGTAGTCGTAATACGAAACGAAATACTCGACCGCATTCTCGGGAAAAAACTCGCGGAACTCGGCGTAGAGCTGCGCGGCCAGGGTCTTGTTCGGCGCCAACACCAGCGCCGGGCGGCCACAACGCGCGATCACGTTGGCCATGGTGTAGGTCTTGCCGGAGCCAGTCACCCCCAGCAGGGTCTGAAACATCAGCCCGTCGCCAATGCCTTCGGTCAGCGCAGCAATGGCTGCCGGCTGGTCACCCGCAGGCGGAAAAGGCTGGTGCAGCCGGAACGGGCTGCCTTCAAAGCTCACAATTGTTGGGGAAGCCGGCTGCTCAGCCATGATAAAATCCTGCGTTTTCAGCCTCTTGCCGGTCAACCCGGCGCGCAGGCAAGCCGTTGATTATTCCGCAATTCGCCCGCCGGCGCGAACCTGCCGGCCACTTTCTTTTGACGCTGGAGAATCCATGAGTTCCTCGATCTTTGCCGCCGTTGAAATGGCACCCCGTGACCCGATTCTGGGCCTGAACGAAGCCTTCAACGCCGACACCCGTGCCACCAAGGTCAACCTCGGGGTGGGTGTGTACTTCACCGACGAAGGCAAGATCCCGCTGCTGGGCGCTGTGAAAGCGGCTGAAAAAGCCCGTCTCGAAGCGGCTCCGGCCCGTGGTTACCAGCCGATCGAAGGCCTGGCTGCCTATAACAAGGCTGTAGCCGAGCTGCTCTTCAGCAAGGAATCCCCGCTCCTGACCGAAGGCAAGACGATCACCATCGAAGCCCTCGGCGGCACCGGCGCCCTCAAAGTAGGCGCCGACTATCTGAAGCGCCTGAACCCGGCCGCCAAGGTCTATATCTCCGACCCGAGCTGGGAAAACCATCGCGCCCTGTTTGAATCGGCCGGTTTCGTGGTCGAAAACTACCCCTATTACGATGCCACCACCCGTGGCGTGAACTTCGCTGGCATGAAGGCCTGCCTGGAATCACTGCCTGCCGGCTCGGTGATCGTGCTGCACGCCTGCTGCCACAACCCGACGGGTGCCGACATGACGGATGCGCAGTGGGCCGAGGTTGTGGCTGTGTGCCAGGCGCGCGGCCTGGTGCCCTTCCTCGACATGGCCTATCAAGGCTTTGCCGACGGCATCGACGCTGACGCAGTCGCCGTGCGCGCCTTCGCCGGCTCGGGCCTGCAGTTCTTCATCTCGAGCTCCTTCTCGAAATCCTTCTCGCTCTACGGCGAGCGCGTTGGTGCGCTGACCGTGGTGTGCGACTCCAAGGAAGAGGCCGGCCGCGTGATGAGCCAGGTGAAGCGCGTGGTGCGCACCAACTACTCCAACCCGCCGACCCACGGTGGCGCCATCGTCGCGGCCGTACTAGCCTCTCCCGAGCTGCGCAAACAATGGGAAGACGAGCTGGCCGGCATGCGCGTGCGGATCCGCGAAATGCGTAGCGCCCTGGTTGAAAAGCTTGCTGCGCGCAAGGTGGCTCAGGACTTCAGCTTTGTGCTCAAGCAGCGCGGCATGTTCTCCTACACCGGCCTGACGGCCGAGCAGGTGGAACGCATGAAGACCGAGTTCGGCATCTACGCTGTCTCCACCGGCCGCATCTGCATCGCCGCACTCAACAGCAAGAACATCGACGCCGTCGCAGACGCCATCGCTGCCGTGCTGAAGTAAGTTCCGCACAAACAAAAACAAAGGGCCGCTCGCGGCCCTTTGGCGCTTCTGGTGCAACCAGATTAGTCCGGCAAGCGCGAACGCACGTTCGCCACCGTCTGCCAGGCGGCCCGCTCCGCATTCCCCAGCGCATAGTGCAACGCTTCCTCCGCGCTCTGCGCCATGAACGTCTCGATCAGACGCTCCAGCAAATGCAGCTGCGGCAACATCGGCCCACAGAACAGCACCCGTTCATCACGCTGGATCACCAGGGTCGGGAAATTCTCGACGTCGATATCATCCGCCACCTCCGGCTCATCCTCGACATCCACCCACACAAACCCCGCCTGCGGAAATTTCTGCGCCAGCGCCTGGAACCCTGGCTGGTACTCGCGACACGTCCCGCACCAGCCCGCACACAGGCAGGCCACGAGAAACTCCGCCTCTTTCGCACTTGCCGCCATCTCACTCCATCCGCACAAAAAGAAACCGGCCCTCAGGCCGGTTTCGATGATAGGGCGAAAGGCCGTCAGCGCGCGATCAGCGAGGGCGCACTGGCTTTGCCGCTCAGCTCGAAATTGCGCGAGATGACTTCCCCTCCCGGCAGAGCAAGCGTACCACTGACCGAACCCTTCAAACGCCCATCCGGATCAATCACGAAGTTGCTCGAGCCACGCAATGCGCCGGAGGACAGCCCCTGGAAATTGGCCTGCGCCGGCGCGCCGGTGCGGCCACCAAACTTGCCTGATATCTGCTCGAAACGCAGCAAACCACCGCCGACCACACCAGTACCGCTACGGCGCATCCCCTCAAGCAGACCAAAGCGATCGATGGAGCCAGACTTCAGCACATAGCTACCCTCTACCACCACGGATTTTCCGAGCTCGGCCAGGGTGTCAGCGGAGGAACTGATCTTGAAGTTGCCACTGAGAATCCCGTCCACCACCGCGCGCGGATAGAGACGATCAATCACATCCCTAGCCCGCACGCTTTCCATCTTGAGCTCGCCTTCGAGCAAGAATTTGCCCGCTGACACCAGACGCAGCACGCCGCTCAATGAGCCACCGTCACCATTGGCGCCGATGCGGTCCAGCAGCACGTAATCGTCAGCCATCTCCCCCTGGGCTACCACACTGTCAAAGCGGAACGCCGACAGCAGTTGCGGTTTGAAGTTGCCAGTCTGGACCAGCACCCCCAGTCGCCCCCCCTCGCGGGGGCTCAGATCAAGACTGATGCCGCCTTCAAGCTGAACCCGGATGCGGCTCATTGCACCGTCATCACCAAACTGCATCTCTCCGGCCGGCAGCGACAGGGGGGTATCACCAAACATCAGCTTCAGCGACGAAAACTCGATGCGTGTCACAAACCGGGTGGAAGGGCCATCCACAACCCCCAGACGTGCCAGCGAGCTGGGTTTGGCGACGATTTCGCCCGCAACCACCCGCACCTTGCGCGTTTTGAACTCGGTGATCCAATCTGCCCAATCCGGCATCATCCAGGCGCGACTGATCTCGATCGGGGTCGCCGTCATCACCTTGAGCTTGTCGAGCTCGATCGCAGGCCCCTTCTTGAAAGCATATGACTGCGCAGCAAATTCCACTGGCAGCCCGAGCCAGGTCTGCTTCTCGGGCGCAGCCGAAGCCTGGGCCCCGGAAAAGCTCAAATTGAGCAGCAAGGCAGTCTTGAGGAGCGTCGGCAGAATGCCGCGCAGGGCTCGATGAGCAATCACTTTTTGTTCTCCTGAAACGGGTCACGCGCGGCAAGGGTATCTGCCCCTAGCAAGAATCGCCAGCCAATCACGTATTTTCTAAAAAAACTTGACACCCCGTATAGGGATGTCTATTATTCGGCCTCTCGATTCCCCGATAGCTCAGTCGGTAGAGCGCCGGACTGTTAATCCGTAGGTCCCTGGTTCGAGCCCAGGTCGGGGAGCCAAATTCCAGAAAGCCCAGCAGAAATGCTGGGCTTTCTGCATTTCTGCGCCAGATTCCTCGCCGGGAAGCCCCGTCTTGGAATCGAGCGATCAATGATAAGCGTTCAGGCCGCAAGCGGCCTGATTCAACGGACTGCCGGCACGGCCTGTGGTTCTGAACGGCAGAAGGCCCGCTCACCCAGAATGTGGGTAGCTCGCACACAGCGCTCATCGCCCATCATCATCAGCGCAAACAGGCGCTCGCCAAGCGCTTCAACCCCCTCCAGCCGCCAGGCCAGCTCCGGCGTCGCGGCCAGGTCCAGAACCACGAAATCGGCCTCGCGCCCGCGCTGGAAGCTGCCAATCTGTGCCTCCAGCCCCAAAGCCTGTGCACCGCCCAGAGTCGCCAGATACCAAGTTCGCCAGGGCGAAAGGACTTGTCCGGCCGCCTGACTGACTTCATATGCGGAAGCCATGGACTGCAGCATGGACAAACTCGCACAGCCCCCTACGTCCGTTGCCAGCCCTAGACGAACGCCAGACGCGCTGAGTTCGCCCTGCGGGCAGAAACCGCTGCCAAGAAACAGATTGGAGCCAGGGCAGAAAGCGATCGCCGTACCACTAGCGGCCAGGCGCGTACGCTCCGATGCGCTCAGGTGGATGCCGTGACCGTAGATCGCTCGAGGCCCGAGCAAGCCGTAATGTTCATAAACATCAAGGTAGTCACGTCGCCCCGGAAACAGCTCGGCCACCCAAGCCAGTTCCTGCGGATTTTCGGAAAGATGGGACTGCAGATGCAGCCCCGGCCGGCTATGCCACAACTCGCTGGCCACCGCGAGCTGCTCGGGTGAAGAGGTCGGAGCAAACCGCGGTGTTACGCTGTAACCCAGACGGCCCTGACCATGCCAACGCTCGATCAGCGCCATGCCATCGTCGAGTGCAGACGCAGGCGTATCACGCAGGGCCGGCGGGCAGTTGCTGTCCATCATCACCTTGCCGCAGAGCATGCGCAGATTGCGACGTGCAGCGGCACTGAAAAATGCATCCACGGAGTGCGCATGCACGGTTGCGAAAACCGAGGCGGTGGTGGTGCCATGAGCCAGCAGGCGCTCAACGAAGAAGCTTGCCGTGCGCTGCGCCAAGGCCTCATCAGCCAGTGCCGTCTCAGCCGGGAAGGTGTAGTCCTCCAGCCAGTCCAGCAACTTGCGACCCCAGGAACCCATCACCCGCAGCTGCGGGTAATGGGTGTGGGTATCGACGAACCCCGGCACGATCAGCTGGCCGCGATAATCAAAATAGCGCGCAGCATCGCTGATGTGCTGCGGCACACCATCCAGCACGCTGCCCCAGGGGCCACAGGCGAGGACCAGACCATCCTCGACAAGAAGACCGCCATCTTCGAAATACTGCCAAGCCGAGGAATCGTCCGCGGGCCCCGGGTCAGCCAGGAAATGCAGGATGCTGCCCCGCACGAGAATGGCTGTCGGCAAAGGATTCATGCGCCCTCCTTGGCGAACGGGTTTAGTTGCTGATCCAGGGCTTGCCCAGGGAGGCGGGCAAATTGAGCTGGAGAAGCTTGCGGTCACGTGAAATCAGCACCAGCACCACGATGGTCGCGACATAGGGCACCGCGGCGAGCAGTTGCGAGGGCAGCTCGACGCCCAGCCCTTGCGCGTGCAGTTGCAGGATGGTCATGCCGCCAAAGAGATAGGCACCCAGCATCAGACGGCCCGGCTTCCAGGTGGCGAACACGACCAGCGCCACGGCAATCCAGCCTCGTCCAGCCGTCATGTTCTGCACCCATAGCGGGGTGTAGACCGTGGACAGATAGGCGCCGCCGATGCCGGCCATGGCTCCGCCAAAACAGGTTGCGGCATAGCGGATGGCGGTCACCGGATAACCAATCGCATGTGCTGCCTCCGGGCTTTCGCCCACGGCGCGCAGGATCAGCCCCCAACGCGTGCGCGCCAGCATCCAGGCCAGCCAGGCGAAAGCCAACCAGGACAGATAGACCACCCAGCTCTGGCTGAAAAAGACCGGCCCGAGCAACGGGATCTCCGCCAGCCCAGGAATGATCAGTGGCTGCAGGCCCGGCAGGCTCTGACTGACGAAATACTGCCCGACGAAGGCCGACAGGCCGATGCCGAAGATGGTCAGGGCCAGCCCGGTAGCAGGCTGATTAGTACCCAGCGACAAAGTCAGGAAAGCAAACGGCAAGGCCGCCAGCGCTCCGGCCAGGGCACCGCACAACAGCCCGCCCGCCACACCCCAGTGCAGGCCGCCGGCAAAACCGGCCACCGCACCGATCAGCATCATGCCTTCGACCCCCAGATTGATCACCCCGCTCTTCTCGGTGACCAGTTCGCCCAGCCCGGCAAAGACCAGTGGCGTAGCAGCAGCGAGTGTGGTGGCGAGCACCGGAACCAGATATTCGATCATGCCGCCACCTCCTTGCGCCGGCGCAGGCGGAAATCCACGAAGGCATCCGCCCCTAGCAGGAAGAACAGCAACATGCCCTGAAACAACCAGCTGATGGCCGCCGGCAACTGCATCGAGACTTGCGCCGCCTCCCCCCCCAGATAGATCAGCGCCATCAGCAGGCCGGCCAGCACGATGCCCAGCGGGTGCAGGCGTCCGACCCAGGCCACGATGATCGCGGCGTAGCCATAGCCGGGCGAGAGCGACAAGGTGAGCTGGCCAACCGGCCCCGCGGCCTCGGCCGCTCCGGCGATGCCGGCGGCTGCGCCGGAAATCACCAGGCTGACCCACACCGTCCGGTTCGCGGAGAAACCCGCATAGCGTGCTGCGGCAGGCGCCTCACCGCCCACCGCGAGCTGGTAGGCCATGAAACTCTTGGCCACGAAAAGCCAGAACACGGGCACCAGCGCGGCGGTGATGTAGACCGAGGCATTGATGCGCAGGCCCTCGAAGATCGGCACGAACATGGCCGGCTCCGAGAACAGGATGGATTGCGGGAAATTGGTACCGCCCGGATCCCGCCAGGGGCCACTGACCAGCCAGGACAGCAGATAGGTAGCGACGTAAGCCAGCATCAGGGTGGTCAGGGTTTCCTGAGCCTGAAAGCGCGTACGCAGCCAGGCCGGAATCGCACCCCACAGACCTCCGCCAACCGCCCCTGCCAGCACCATGGCGGGCAGAATCCAGGCCCCCTCCATGCCGTCTGTGTAGATCGCCACGCCGCTGGCGCAGATCGCCCCGAGCAGGAGCTGGCCTTCGGCACCGATGTTGTAGATGCGGGCGCGAAAACCCAGCGCCAGCCCCTGGGCGATCAGGATCAGGGGAGAGGCCTTGAGCAGCAATTCGCTCCAGCCATTGGACGTCTCCAGCGGCTCGATGAAGAACACGTAGAAGGCCTGCAGTGGCGGTTTGCCCAGCAAGGCAAAGATGCCGGCGGCGACCAGTAGGGTCAGCAGAATAGCCAGCGGCGGGGCCAGCCAGCGCATGGTGCGGGACGGATTGGCACGAGGTTCGATAAGTTGCATTACTCAGGCAGCCTGTTGTTGGGTTCCGGCCATCAGCAGGCCGATTTTTTCCGCGTCCGTATCTTCCTTGGGGACCGGCAGCGAGAGGCGGCCAGCGGCCAGCACCGCAATCCGGTCGCAGATCTCGAAGAGTTCCTCCAGCTCCTCGGAGATCACCAGCACCGCCACGCCACTACGCGCAAGGTCCAGCAGGGTCTGGCGCAGGAAGGCCGCAGCCCCTACATCTACCCCCCAGGTCGGCTGGGCCACGATCATGACTTTCGGGGCCTGCATGATTTCGCGACCAACGATAAATTTCTGCAGGTTGCCACCCGAAAGGCTGCGCGCAGCCGCCTGTGGCCCTGCGCAGCGCACGTCAAAACGCTCGATGCAGCGCGCTGCCCACTGGCGCGCGCCGGCAAGATTGATCAGACCGTGGCGGCGCAGCTCGCGCTGGCGATGCGCCGTGAGGGTGAAATTCTGAGCCAGGCTCATGGCCGGCACCGCGCCACGCCCGAGGCGCTCCTCCGGCACGAAGGCCAGACCGCGATCACGACGCTCACCAGCGTGCAGATGGCCCACCGCCTGCCCGTCGATCAGCACACTACTTGCTGAACTCGGCACTTCACCCGACAAAGCCGCCAGCAACTCAGCCTGCCCGTTGCCGGAAATGCCGGCAATCCCCACTACCTCACCACGATCCACGCTCAGGTCGATCTCATGCAGCGAGGCGCCGAAGGGGTCGTCATTGACATAGCTGAGGCCGCGCAGTTCCAACACCGGAATCCGCTCGCCTTCATAGGGCGTGGCCGAGCACACCGGGAGCTCCCGGCCAATCATCATGCGTGCCAGCGAAGCGGTACTTTCCTGGCGCGGATCCGCCTCACCGGTCACCCGCCCACCCTGCATCACGGTGGCGCGCTCGCACAACTCCTGAATCTCGTGCAGTTTGTGGCTGATATAGAGGATCGAAACCCCCTCGCTGGACAGCTGGCGCAGGGTAGCAAACAGGCTGCGCACGGCCTGCGGCGTCAGCACTGAGGTCGGTTCGTCGAGAATCAGCAACTGCGGACTCTGCAACAGGCAACGAACAATCTCGACGCGCTGCCGCTCTCCCACGGACAGGCTATGCACCAGTCGCTCCGGTTCCAGCGGCAGGCCATACTTCGCCGATACTTCACGCACGCGGCTCGCCAAGGCACGCAGATCGAACTTGCCTTCCAGCGCCAGAGCGATGTTCTCCACCACGCTGAGGGTTTCGAAGAGCTGGAAGTGCTGGAATACCATACCGATGCCAAGCTGCCGCGCGGCAGCCGGATTGCCGATCTGAACCTGGCGGCCATTCCACAGGATCTCGCCCTGATCGGCCTGCACCGCACCATAGATGATCTTCATCAGGGTGCTCTTGCCGGCTCCGTTTTCGCCCAGCACGGCGTGAATTTCACCGGGCCGCACGAGCAGACTCACATCATCGTTGGCAAGCACGCCCGGATAGCGCTTGCTGATATGCAGCAGCTCAAGACGCGGCGCTGGGTCGGGGCGGAAGGAAGTCATGCGTGGCCTGCGGGCAGAAGAGGAAAAGCGGCGTGCAAAGTCTAGCAGCCCTGCCCCGCAGACAGCACAGCAATACGCCATCGAATGCTGATAAGCATCATAATCGCTGGCTGATTGACGCTACCTTGCGCCGAATCCATGCTGTGACCTCCCGCTCGCCTCTCAAATCAGGAGTTTTCCAATGCGCTTCCTGCCCCTCCTCGGCCGCTTGGCCGCCCTCGCCCTGACTGCCTGCACGCTCGCCGGCGCCGCACACGCCGAAGAACCACTCAAGGCTGGTTTCATATACATCGGCCCGACCGGTGACCATGGCTGGACCTACGCCCACGACGAAGGTCGCAAGGCGATGGAAGCCAAGTTCGCCGGCAAGGTAAAGACCACCTTCGTCGAGAACGTGCCGGAAACAGCCGACGCCGAACGCGTGATCCGCGATCTGGCCAGCAAGGGTCACAAGGTGATCTTCGCCACCTCCTTCGGCTACATGAACGCGATGGACAAGGTCGCGCGCCAGTTCCCGAAAACCGTGTTCATGCACGCCACCGGCTACAAGAGCGGCAAGAACCTCGGCATCTACGACGTGCGCACCTATGAAGGTGCTTACATGCTGGGCGTGGTGGCCGGAAAAATGAGCAAGTCCGGCAAGCTCGGCGTGGTCGGCTCGATCGCCATTCCGGAAGTGGTGCGCAACATCAATGCCTTCACCCTCGGCGCACGCAGCGTGAATCCGAAGGCCACCACTCGCGTCATTTGGGTTAACAGCTGGTTCGACCCGGGCAAGGAACGTGAAGCCGCCCTCGCCCTGATCTCGCAAGGCGCGGATGTGCTGATGCAGAACACCGACTCCCCGGCTGTGGTTCAGACCGCGCAGGAAAAGGGCGTGTTCGCCTTTGGCTGGGATTCGGATATGAGCAAGTTCGGCGGCAAGGCACAGTTGGCCGCCTCGGTCCTGAACTGGGAGGTGATCTACAGTCAGGAAGTGGACAAGGTACTCAAGGGCACCTGGAAGACCACCGATCTCTGGTATGGCGTGAAGGAAGGCGCCGTGACGATCGACAACTTCGGTCCGGCCGTACCGGCTGACGTGAAGAAGCTTGCCGAAGAGCGTCGCGATGCGCTCAAGGCCGGCAAGCTGCATCCCTTCACCGGCCCGCTGAAAGACAACGCAGGCAAGGAAATGGTTGCCGCTGGCCAGACCATGGCTGATGCGGACCTGCGCAAGATGAACGCCTACGTTGAAGGCGTTGAAGGCTCGATTCCGAAGTAAGTCCGTACCGTTTTAAAAACAATCGGGGCGCCCATGGGCGCCCCGATTGTTTTTACGCACCCCGCGGCAGGCTCAGAAGGCGATTCGCAACTGCCCGGCCAGCGTGGCCGGCGTCTTGGATGCGGAAGGAATGTAGATCAAGGCCGCTTCCAGATAAGGCATGCGCAACACCAGCTCGGGTAGGACCGCCAAGTGGATACCGTGCTCCACCCCACCAATCTGGATACCATCCTCATACCCCGAAACGCCGCCCAGCACCACGCCGGCATGCAGACGCATCCAGTCCGGCCCGAACAGACGCCACTGGTACTCGCGCCCGGCATACACCGAGTAGCGCCGGATGCTGTTGTAATACCCGCCAGCAGTCCAGCCACCCGGCGTGCGGAAACCTATCCCCTTGTTGTTTTCGTTGTACTCGTAGCTCGGGTCATCCACCATGTGCTTGGATTGGAAACCACTGGCAATAGCCCAGTCCAGCGGCTCCTTGGAGCGATTCAGATCCGAGAAGAAACCCAGGATTGCGTTGTCTTCGGCATGCAGACTGCCGGAGAAGGAAAGAGCGATCAAAACCGTTGCGACAAGCTTCAGTATGTTTTTCATGTCAGCCACCACTATCTTTATCTGGGCTGACCTGAACACCTCCATCGGTCAGCCTCCAGTACCGTGCAGCGCACGGTGCTTGCCCTGACAACAGAAACCAGTCGGGCGTGAGTAGGCTTACGGATCACGAAACTTTTTTTTTAGAAGCGTGTGCCCTAGTGAAAACTAGCTGCGGCAAGCAAAGGTAAATATTTCCTACATAAACTTTCGGCATAAGAGAAAACCCCTAAAAGCCGGAAGTCCCCCTGAAAAGCACAGCTATTCCACACACCTGCAAGGCAATCCACGCACGGACCTCAGGCTGAGTGGGCTACATGACGAAAAGCCAGTTTTTTGCAGGGGCCCTCGGATAGCACTAAAGTCGTAGCTGTATATCCGGCGCAAGCTGCCAGCCTGAAAATCCGGAGCCGACAAACTACCGACCTAGCGATACAACACACTCACCCGGCAAGGTGCTTACACGTGTCGACCGGGATCATCTGCACTCAAGGGTTTCACCCTGCCAAGATGGCGACGACAGCTCCTTCTTGGAGTACCGCCAAGCAGCCGCTTATCCCGGATCAAGGCAGCCCTGTTACAGGCGCGGTTTATTACAGGCCTCACGGCAGCCATAATGCACACCATGCCCCTGGCCGAAACCCGCCTTCCCCTCAGCAGCCTGCTTCGCCCCACTGCCCCCGCTCCGGGGCTACGGCTGCTTGATCAACTCGGCCGCCCCTTGCGCGACTTGCGCATCTCGGTGACGGATCGCTGCAACTTCCGCTGCACCTACTGCATGCCGCGCGACAAGTTCGGCCGCGAGCACGCCTTCCTCGCTCACGACGACATCCTGCGCTACGAGGAAATCGCCCGGCTGGCCCGCATCTTCAGGGGGCTGGGCGTCGAGAAAATCCGCCTCACCGGCGGCGAGCCGCTGATGCGCAAGCACCTGGATCGTCTGGTCGAAATGCTCGCTGAAATCCCCGGGCTGGATCTCACCTTGACCACCAACGGCGCGCTCCTCGCTCGCCACGCCGGCGCACTCAAGGCAGCCGGGCTGCGGCGCGTCACCGTGAGTCTGGATGCGCTGGACGATGCTGTGTTCCGTCACATGAGTGACGCCGAATGCAGCGTCAGCGAAGTGCTGACCGGTATCGATGCGGCCGCCGCAGCCGGTCTGGGGCCTCTGAAGGTGAACATGGTGGTGCGACGCGGCGTGAATGATCACCAGATCCTGCCGATGGCACGCCACTTCCACGGCAGCGGCCACACCCTGCGCTTCATCGAATACATGGATGTAGGCGCCAGCAACGGCTGGCGCATGGACGACGTGCTGCCGGCGCGCGAGATCCTCGCCCGCATCGGTGCCGAATTCCCGCTTGAGGCGATCGACCGCGACTACCCCGGCGAGGTCGCTGAGCGCTGGCGCTACGCTGACGGCGGCGGCGAGATCGGCGTGATTGCGTCCGTCACCCAGGCCTTCTGCCACGATTGCACGCGTCTGCGCCTGTCGCCCGAAGGCAAGCTGTTCACCTGCCTGTTCGCCAGCACCGGTCACGATCTGCGCGCGCTGATGCGCGAAGAGCGCAGTGACATGGAGTTGGCCGCCTGGATCGGTGCGGTATGGCAGGCGCGCGGTGATCGCTACTCAGAATTGCGCGGCCAAGCTGGTGTACGCGCCCAGAAAATCGAAATGAGCTACATCGGCGGATGAAACCCGCACAGCCACTCACTGGCGTGATTCTGGCCGGCGGCGCGGCACGGCGCATGGGCGGACAGGACAAGGGCCTCGTCGACTTCCGTGGCCGCCCGCTGGTGGCGTGGGTCATCGAAGCGCTGGCCCCGCAAGTCGATGAACTCATCATCGTCGCCAATCGCAATCTGGACTGCTATCGCGCCTTTGGCCACCGCGTGGTCAGCGATCTGCGCCCGGACTTCGCCGGCCCGCTGGCCGGCTTCGAAGCCGCCCTCAGCGCTGCGCGCCATGACTGGGTACTCACCTGCCCGGTCGATACGCCCCTGCTGCCGCCGGACTATGCCCGTCTGCTCTGCCCCACCCGCCCGCAGTGCGCCGCCGTGGGCTGCCTCGACAGCCATTGGGAGCCGCTCTTCAGCCTGCTGCCCAAAGCAGCCCTGCCTGGCCTTAGCTCGATGCTGGATGCCGGAGAGCGCACCGCCCGGCGCTGGCTGGCCAGTCTTAATCCTGTCCTGATCGCGCTCGACGCTCAGGCAGCCAGCCTGCGGGATGCAGACGATGCCGTTGCGCTGCGCGCGCTGGCCGGCACGCTGCCGCCCCTCACCCGGCAGTCATAAGGCCTCTGAACGGCAGCCTCCATGCTGCAGACATGCTAGATTCGGTGCCACGCCCACCCGGAGCCTGCCATGCTGCCCCTCCTGCACCGCCTCGCCCGCCCTGCACTCACTCCTTTGCTGGCCCTCGGCATACTGCTGACCTGCGCACCGGGCTTCGCTGCCGACACACCGGCCAGCGCCACCCTGTCGATCATGAACCGCGAGGTCGTTCAGTTTCGCGCCCCTTTGCTCGGCGCCAGCCCGCAACAGCGCGTCGCCCGCAGCGAGCAAGCCTTGAAGGAAGCCGTCGCGCGTGGAGGAAAACTCGAACTTTCCGTCCAGCCGACGCCGGCCGGCAACAGCATCCTGCTCGACAAGCTCCTGCTGTTCACCCTGCAACCCGATGACGTCGACAAGCTCAGCGGCGAAACCCTCGAAACCCTCACTACCGAAACACTGCGCCGCCTCGAGCAGATCCGCGAAGAAAACCGCGAGAGCCGCAACCTAGAACTCCTCCTGCGCGGCCTCGCCTGGGTGCTGGGTGAAACCGCGATCTACGCACTGATCCTGTGGTTCTTGCTGCGCTCGCGGCGCTGGGTAAGCACTCGTCTGATGCGCGCGGCAGCGCGCCAGAGCGAACATCTGAAAATTATCCCGGGCGAACTGCTGCAACCCCGCAGGCTGCTTGATCTGCTGGGCAAGGCACTGGCGGTTCCGTACTGGGGCGCCATCGCACTGCTCGCCTACACCTGGCTCAGCACCGTGCTGGCGCAGTTTCCCTACACCCGCGCCTGGGGCGAGCGCCTCAGCGATTTCCTCATTGGCATCGTGATTACGCTGAGCCAGGGCATTCTGCGCGCGATACCAGACCTCGTGATCGCGGCCTGCATGTTCCTGATCGCTCACGCAGTGGTACGCATCCTGCGCCCCTTCTTCGATCGCATCGCGGCAGGCAGTGACAGCTACAGCTGGCTGGATGCCGAAACCGTACGCCCCACGAGAAACATCGTCACCGGCATCATCTGGATCTTTGCGCTGGTGATGGCCTACCCCTACCTGCCGGGCTCCAACTCGGAAGCCTTCAAGGGCGTATCGGTATTGCTGGGCCTGATGATTTCGCTGGGCGCTTCCAGCGTGGTCGGGCAAGCGGCCAGCGGCCTGATCCTGATGTACACCCGCACCCTAAGGCGTGGCGAATATGTACGCATCGGCGAGCACGAGGGCACCATCGTCGAGATGGGCATCTTCAACACCCGCCTGCGCACCGGGCGCGGCTCCGAAATCACCCTGCCGAATTCATTGATCGTCGGTCACTCCACGACCAACTATTCACGCACGGTCAAGGGCACCGGCTTCGTCATCGACACCGCCGTCACCATCGGTTACGACACGCCCTGGCGTCAGGTGGAAGCCATGCTCATCGAAGCGGCCACACGCACCAACGGCATCCTCACCGAACCGCGTCCGGCGGTTTTCCAGACGGCCTTGTCAGACTTCTATCCGGAATACACGCTGGTCTGCCAGGCCGTTCCCAGCGCGCCGCGCCCTCGCGCCGAAGTGCTCAGCGAACTACATGCCAACATTCAGGATGTGTTCAACGAATACGGCGTACAGATCATGTCGCCGCATTATCTGGGCGATCCGGCCAGCGACAAGCTCGTGCCACCCGCCCGCTGGTACGCAGCGCCGGCCCGCCAGCCCGAAGCCTGATCGATGATCAGCGCCGCGGCAGCCAGCGCGCCGCGCACAGGGCCATGGCCAGGCAGCTCAGGCCAATGCCAAGGAAGACTGGCGGCAGGCCGAAGCGGTCGGCCGCCAGCCCTATGCCGATGGTGCCGAGCGGGCCGGGCAGGATGGTCGCGAAGCGCATCGAAGTCACCATCCGGCCAAGCAGCGCATCGGGCGTCACCGCCAGGCGCAGGCTCAGGTAATTCACTACATACAGCGTGCTGCCGGCATTGAACACGAACAGCGCGATGCCGGCCGCCAGCGCCGTGGCCGGCCAGTCCGCTTGCGGCAGCACGTACAGCAGATAGCCCACTGCCGCCAGCGCCACGCCCGCCACCAGCGCGTTGCGCATGCCGAAACGCCGCTCCACGAAATGCGCCAACGGCGCCCCGGCCAGTCCCCCCAGCGCGCCCAGCGTATTGATCACGCCGATGCCACCTTCGCCCAAGCCCAGATTGCGCGCAGCGTGCAGCACATACAGCGCCTTGAAGGCGTCCGACAGCAGGATCCACACCGCCACCACACCGACCAGGCCGCGCAGCATCGGCGTGCGCCACACCAGCCACAAGCCTTCGCGGATCTGAGCAATGACGGAAGCTCCGCGATGCGGCTGTGGCACCTCATTCAGGCGAATGCTGGCGATCAACGCCCCCGCGATCACGAAGCTCGCTGCATCCACGCTCACCGCCAGCGGCGCCCCCACTGCCGCGATCAGCAGCGCGGCCAAGGCCGGGCCGCACACCTGCGCCAGCGAACTCGCAGCCGACAGCTTGCTGTTGGCAATCACCAGGCGCTCACGCCCGACCAGCAGAGTCACCAGTACCTGAGTGGCCGAGCCCCCGATGGCCTCGGTCGTCGACACCACGAAGCCCACCGCATACAGCACGCCCATGGAGAGGAAGCCCGCCTCGTAGCCCAGCGGCACCAGCGCCAGCCCGGCAGCCGCCACGAAATTGAACAGCACCGCCAGGCGCTGCTTGCGGCTGCGGTCAATCCACACCCCAGCCGGCAGGCCGATGGTGATGAAGGGCAGCAATTCACACGCGGCCAGAATCCCCATTTCGGTGGCACTCGCATCGAGCAGGCTCACCGCCGTCAGCGGCAGCGCCATCAGGGATACGGCGGTACCGAGCGCGGACAGCGTGCTGGCAATGAACAGGCGCAGAAAACCGGCATCGCGCCACAGCGAATCGGCAGGGAGGGAACGAAGCATGGAACTCTGGATGCGCTGCAACATGGGGCCGCGAGTGTGCGGGCCGCCCCACCCCGGGGTCAAGCCAGCCGGGCGGACCTGCGCGGTGCCTGCGCCGGATTTCACAGATCGGGGCCGGGATGTTCTAATCCCTGTTTGCACCTGCTTCATCCGGTTTTCTAGATCATGAACATCCAGACCTACATGCAGACCCTCGGCCGCGAGGCCCGTGCCGCCTCGCGCCTGATGGCCGCCGCCTCGACCGAAGCCAAGAACACCGCCCTCGCCGCCATCGCCGCAAAGATCCGCGCCCGCGCCGATGAGCTCCTCGCCGCCAATGCGCGCGACCTCGAACAGGCTCGCGCCGACGGCCTCGAGCCGGCCATGATCGACCGCCTCACGCTCACCGCCAAAGGCATCGAATCGATGGCGCAGGGTCTTGAGCAGATCGCCGCCCTGCCTGATCCGATCGGTGAAATCACCAACGTGAAACGTCGCCCGTCCGGCATCCAGGTCGGCCACATGCGCGTACCGCTGGGCGTGATCGGCATCATCTACGAAGCGCGGCCGAACGTGACGGCCGACGCCGCAGGCCTGTGCCTCAAGAGCGGCAATGCCGCCATCCTGCGTGGCGGCAAAGAGGCGCTGCATTGCAATCAGGCCATCGCCGCCTGCGTGCGCGAAGGCCTCGAGGAAGCCGGCCTGCCGGCGACCGGCGTACAAGTGGTGGAGACCACCGATCGCGCCGCCGTGGGCGAGCTGATCACCATGCCCGAATTCGTCGACGTGATCGTGCCGCGCGGTGGCAAGGGCCTGATCGAACGCATCAGCCGCGACGCACGCGTGCCGGTGATCAAGCATCTGGACGGAAACTGCCACGTCTATCTGGATGACGCAGCCGACGCCACCAAGGCCCTGCCGATTGTCGAGAACAGCAAGACCCAGCGCTACGGCACCTGTAACACCGCCGAATCGCTGCTGGTGGCGCGCTCGCGCGCCGCCGAGCTGCTGCCGGCCGTGGGCACCATGCTCGCCGCCAAGGGTGTCGAGATGCGCGCCTGCGCCGAATCGCTGAGCATCCTGCGCAGTGCCAGCATCGCCGGAGCCAAGCTGGTCGAAGCGCAGGAATCGGACTGGAGCGAGGAATACCTTGCCCCCATCATCGCCGTGAAGGTCGTCACTGGCCTTGATGAAGCCATCGCCCACATCAATCGCTACAGCTCACAGCACACCGACTCGATCGTCAGCGAAAACTACACGGCCGCCATGCGCTTCCTGCGCGAGGTGGATTCTGCCTCGGTCATGATCAATGCCTCGACGCGTTTCGCCGATGGCTTTGAATACGGCCTCGGCGCCGAAATCGGCATTTCCACCGATAAGATCCACGCCCGCGGCCCGGTCGGCCTCGAAGGCCTCACCTCGCAGAAATGGATCGTGTTCGGCAACGGCGAAGTCCGCAAATGATCTGGCGGGCGGCACTCATCTCGCTCCTGCTCGCCTGCTCGTTGCAGGCGGGAGCAGTCGAGATCGGCGGCGCCCACTTCGATGAACGGGCACTTCTTGGCGGCAGCGAACTGCAGCTCAATGGCGCCGGCCTGCGCACCAAGTTCATGCTCAAGGTTTACGCGGTAGGGCTCTACCTGCCAAACAAAGCCGCCACCCCGGCAGGGGTCTTTGCCAGCCGAGGCCCCCGCCGCATCCAGATCATCACCCTGCGCGAGCTGACTGCTGAGCAATTATCCGAAGCTCTGCTGGACTTCATGCGCCGCAACCAGAGTGATCTCGAATTGCAAAAGGTTCAGAGCCGTATCGACAGCCTGCAGCAAACCATGCTGGGCATCGGCAAAGTCCCCTCCAAAACCACTATCCGTCTCGATTACATTTCTGGCCAGGGCACGCGCGTGCTGGTGGGTGGTGAGCAAAAAGGAAACGATATTCCCGGTGAAGATTTCAATCAGGCTTTGCTGAAAATCTGGCTCGGCGAACACGTACCTCAAATCTCCGTACGTGAGGCGCTGCTCGGGCAGCCCCAGTGAAATGAATCCGCTGAACGCCATTGCCCGGATTCCGGGTTGCGTGCTCGGGCTACGTCAGACAGCGGACGGCACGATCGAGGAAATCGTGTTCATGCCGCCGGAAACACCCCTCGAGATCATCACAAATCCGGTCGCAGAATCCTTCTGTCTGCAATTGGAGCAATACCGCCAGAACCCGGCTCAGCTTTTCAATCTGCCGCTACTCGCGCGCGGCACGATTTTTCAGCAGCGCGTATGGCACAGCATCCGCACTATTCCTGCAGGCCAAACTCTCAATTACGGAGACATTGCGGACCGCCTCGGATCCGCACCACGCGCGATTGGCCAGGCTTGTGGTGCCAACCCCTTTCCGCTTGTGACCCCCTGTCACCGCGTACTCGGAAAATCCAGCATGGGTGGATTTTCTCATGCCACAGGCGGCTGGTTGCTCGATACCAAACGCTGGTTATTGCAGCATGAGGGCGCGCTGTAAATGACCAGCACCAATCACCCGGAGATTGACGCCTTCATTGATGATCTCTGGCTGCAGGACGGACTCGCCAAAAACACCCTCGAATCCTATCGCAGCGATATGAAGCTTTTTGCCCAATGGCTGCAACGGCACTCGCAGAGGGAACTCATTGATGCGCAGAGCAGCGACCTAGCCGCTTATTTCAGCGAAATTTCTGCACGCAGCAAACCTGCCACTCAGCGCCGGATCTTGTCCGTTCTGCGCCGTTTCTATCGCCTGCAATTGCAAAATCAGCGCATCGCCCGCGACCCCAGCCTCGATATCGGCACGCCCGCCGCCGCCGAACGCTTCCCGAAAACACTCAGCGAAACCCAGGTCGAAGCCCTGCTTGCCGCGCCGGAAATAGCCTCGCCTTTCGGCCTGCGTGACCGCGCCATGATCGAGACGCTTTACGCCAGCGGCCTGCGCGTTTCCGAGCTGGTAAATCTGAAGCTGTTTGAAATGGATTTACAGCAAGGCCTGGTCCGCATTACCGGCAAGGGCGCTAAGGAACGCCTGGTACCACTGGGCGAATGGGCCCTCGAATGGGTAAAGCGCTATCTCACCGAAGCGCGTCCGATGCTGCTGAAAACCCCTTGCGACGATGTTTTCCTGACCCGTTTTGGCAGTGCCATGAGCCGCCAGATGTTCTGGAACACCATCAAACAGCACGCCTTGAATGCCGCGATCGACACCCGCCTGATTTCTCCCCACACCCTGCGCCATGCCTTTGCTACCCATCTCCTCAATCATGGAGCCGACCTGCGCGTAGTTCAGCTATTACTGGGCCATGCCGATATTTCAACCACTCAGATTTACACCCACGTCGCGCGCGAGCGTCTGAAAAAGCTGCATTCCGAACATCATCCACGCGCCTGAAAATCACCCGGACTTCCGGGTGATTGCCCGGCTGAAAATAAGTTCAAACTGTAAACATATAAAAATGGATTTGCGCGAATAGAATTAATAGTGGCAAAATCTGCCGCATCCACAGGCAAGCAGCTTTTATTTTCGCTCTGCACATGCCTGTATTCAGAAGGCGCCCCGGCGCCAAAAATTCCAGGCCTTACCGCGACAAAGGACATCGATATGCTGCTGACCAAATCCCAGCTCAACAAAGCCACTGACAAAGACCTCAGCCAGGCTGCCGAAGCCATCAAGGCCGAAATCACCAAGCGCGCCAGCAACTCCAAAGAAAAGGCCATGAAAGAGCTGAAGGCTGTTGCCGCCAAGCACGGCATTTCGCTGGACGCCCTGCTCGGCGGCAAGCCGGCCAAGGCTGGCGCTGCCCCCAAGGCACCGCGCGCCAAGAAGGCCGGTAAGGTCCGCGCCAAGGTTGCCGCCAAATACGCCAATCCGGCCGATGCTTCGCAAACCTGGACCGGCCGTGGCCGCAAGCCGCTGTGGGTGGCCGATGCCCTCGCAGCGGGTCAAAGCCTCGAATCGCTGACCATCAAGGCCTGATTCCCCAAGGCTGAAAAAAAGGCGACCTGCCCGGGTCGCCTTTTTTGTTTCTGCCTGATCAATTGCTCAACTCCGCGGCACACCCAGCGGACCTAATCCCCCTCCGCGCGGCGGTTCATCGCCATTTCGACCGCGTTCGATATATACCCCTACCCGACGCACATTTTTCATGACGCCCGGCTTGGAAATCGAAACGCGAACCCACGGCGCATTGAACTCTTCGAACATCAGCGCCACAACAAACTCACCCAGCGTTTCAAGCAGATTGAACTGACGCTCGGCCAGCACGGCGCGAATTCTCTCCACGACCTGATCGTAACCAATGGTATCCGCGATATCATCGCGCAGCGCTGCCGCATCCGGCACGCCGAAGGTCATGTTGATTTCCAGCGGCTGCGAAGCTGAACGCTCGCGCGGGAAAATCCCGACATTGGCATCCACCAGCATGCCTTCGATGAAAATAAAATCCATGTCCGAATATCCGGCCGCAAGGCCCTGAAGAAAATGCTGCTGATTCTACTCTCGCTACTCGCCGCCTACCTGATTGGCTCCATCCCCTTTGCCGTTGTCGTCAGCAAACTGATGGGGCTGGACGACCCCCGCAGTTTCGGTTCGGGCAATCCCGGCGCCACCAATGTACTGCGCAGCGGCAACAAGAAGGCCGCGCTCTTCACCCTGATCGGCGATGCTGCCAAAGGCGGTCTGGTTGTCTGGGCCGCACGTTGCTTCGGCCCGACACTTGGCCTGGATATATCCAGTATCGTTCTGATCGCCGTCGCCGTCTTTCTCGGCCACGTATTCTCGATCTTCCTGCGCGGCAAGGGTGGCAAGGGTGTTGCGACCGCTGCCGGCGTGCTGCTGGGCATTGACCTGCTGCTGGGCGGTGCGGTACTTCTGGCCTGGATTGCCACCGCCGCCATTTCCCGCTACTCCTCGCTGGCTGCCGTCGTAGCGGCCATCGTCGCACCGGTGCTAACGCGCGCCATCACCGGCTCGGAAGAATGGACGGTCGGCGTAATGGCCATGGTTGTCGTACTTCTGTGGCGCCACAAGGCGAACATTGCCCGCCTGATCAAGGGCGAAGAAAGCAAGATCGGTAGCAAGAAAAAAGACGCGGCTAACTGATTTCGGCCAGTGGCCAGCGCGGGCGCACCGCAAACGCGCCCCCCGTTGCCGCAGCAGCCTTGCCGGTCTCGATGCGCATGGCACAGGCAAACGCAATCATCGCGCCATTGTCCGAGCAGTACTCCAATTCAGGGAAAAACACCTTACCGCCGCGCTTGCCGATTTCCCGCCGCAGGCGCTCACGCAGGCGCGCATTGGCCCCCACGCCGCCGGCCACCACCAGTTGCGCCAGGCCAGTCTGAGCGAGTGCAGCGCGCGCCTTGACACATAACACCTCCACCACCGCCTCCTGAAACTCGGCCGCCAGATCCGGGATCCGTTCCGGCGTGAAATCAGGCTTCTGGGTTGCCGTCAGCACCGCCGTCTTGAGTCCGCTGAAACTGAACATCAAATCACCTGAGTTTTTCATCGGGCGCGGCAACTTGAACTTGCCTGCCTCGCCCTGCCCGGCGAGTTTCGACAGAATCGGCCCGCCCGGGTAGGGCAAGCCCAGTAGTTTGGCCGTCTTGTCAAAGGCTTCACCGGCCGCGTCATCCACACTCTCGCCCAGCAAAGCGTAATCGCCGACTCCGCCCACGCGCATGAGCTGGGTATGCCCGCCCGACACCAGCAAAGCCACAAAAGGAAACATCGGCGGCTCGCTCGACAGCATCGGCGAAAGTAGATGCCCTTCCAGGTGATGAATCGGGATCGCCGGAATATCAAGCGCCAGCGCCAGCGACTCCGCCACACTGGCGCCCACGAGCAAAGCCCCTGCTAGGCCGGGCCCGGTCGTGTAGCCGATGGCGTCCAGCTCGCTCAACTCGCGCCCTGCCACCACCATCGTCTCGCGGATCAGCGGCACAATGCGCCGCACATGGTCACGCGAAGCCAGTTCCGGCACCACGCCGCCATAAGCCGCATGCATGTCGATCTGCGAAAAGACCCGGTGCGCCAGCAGGCCACGGCCGGTTTCAACCAGGCCGATACCGGTTTCGTCGCAGGAAGTTTCAATACCGAGAACGAGTTGAGGCTTCATCATGACGCCGATTTTATCGCATCGCCGTCCCCACCTCCGAACAAGGGGCTTGGAATTTTGCAAACTTGCAGATAGACTGGCGAGCTCTTCACATAGTCTGTCCAGCAAGGAACACAGAATGCCTGGTGTACGCGTCAAGGAAAACGAACCGTTTGAAGTCGCCATCCGCCGCTTCAAGCGCACCATCGAAAAGGCTGGCACGCTGACTGAACTGCGTGCTCGCGAGTCTTACGAAAAGCCCACGACTGAGCGCAAGCGCAAGAAGGCTGCGGCTGTCAAGCGTCTGCACAAGCGTCTGCGCAGCCAGACCCTGCCGCCGAAGCTCTACTGATCGGCATGCGTGCCGCTGCGGCACGCTCCAGCACGTCTGCATGAAGCAAAACCCGGAGCCCGCAAGGGTGGCCGGGTTTTTGTCTTGCCACCCAAGAATTCAGCGGAGTTTGAGATGAGCCTCAAGGAACGTATCTCGGAAGACATGAAGGGCGCCATGCGTGCCAAGGAAACAGCCAAGCTGGGTGCCATCCGCCTGCTCATGGCAGCCATGAAGCAGAAGGAAGTCGACGAGCGCATCACGCTGGACGACACCGCAATCATTGCGATCGCCGACAAGCTCATCAAGCAGCGCCGCGATTCGGTCGCCCAGTACGAAGCCGCCAAGCGCGAAGATCTGGCCGAAATCGAGCGCGCAGAAATCGCCGTCCTCGCCGCCTACATGCCTGCAGCCCTTTCTGACGCTGAAATAGATGCGGCCGTTGCAGCCGCGATCAGCCAGACCGGCGCAAGCGGCCCGGCCGACATGGGCAAGCTGATGGGCGTCCTCAAGCCGCAACTAGCCGGCCGCGCCGACATGACCGCCGTCTCGGCCAAGGTCAAGGCCGCACTGGCAAAATGACTCCCCGGGCGAAGCGAAACTTCGCCCACCCTCACCCCAAAGCCTGAGCACCGCGAGTGATCCCCGAGTCTTTCATTCAGGATGTATTGGCCCGCACCGACATCGTCGGCCTGATCGAGCGCTACGTGCCGCTCAAGAAGGGGGGCGCCAATTACATGGCTTGCTGTCCCTTCCACAACGAGAAGAGCCCCTCCTTCTCGGTCAGCCCGACCAAGCAGTTCTACCACTGCTTCGGCTGCGGCGCCCACGGCACGGCAGTCGGCTTCCTGATGGAATACTGCGGCATGTCCTTTCGCGATGCGATCAAGGACCTAGCCCAGCAATGTGGCCTGCAAGTCCCCGAGGAGGATGCTCCGCAACAGGATCGCGCCCAACTCAGCAGCCTGCTCGAAGCCACCACCCGCGCGGCGCGTTATTTTCGCGAACAACTGCGGCACGCTCCGCAAGCCATCGAATACCTCAAGCAACGCGGCCTCACCGGCGAAATCGCCAAGACCTTCGGCATCGGCTATGCGCCGGACGACTGGAACGGTCTGCGCGCCGCTTTCGGCAGCGATTACGACAGCCCCGCCCTGCTCGAAGCCGGCCTGGTAATCCAGAACGACGCCGGGCGCCGCTACGACCGTTTCCGTGACCGGGTGATGTTCCCCATCCTCGATCAGCGCGGCAACATCATCGGTTTTGGCGGTCGCGTACTCGGCCAGGGCGAGCCGAAATACCTCAACTCCCCTGAAACTCCGCTATTCGAGAAAGGGCGCGAACTCTACGGCCTCTTTCAGGCACGCCAGGCCATTCGCGAGAGCGGCGTAGTCGTGGTCACCGAAGGCTACATGGATGTCGTGGCGCTGGCGCAGTACGGCTTCGGCGCCGCCGTCGCGACCCTCGGCACAGCCACCACAGCCACCCACATCCAGAAACTGTTTCGCCAGTCCGAGAAGGTCGTGTTCTGCTTCGACGGCGACAAAGCCGGTCGCAAGGCTGCGCGCCGCGCGCTTGAGAACAGCCTCGACCAACTCGCCGACGACCGAGAAGTCCGCTTCCTGTTCCTGCCCACCGAACACGACCCCGACAGCTTCATCCGCGCCGAAGGCCTCGAAGCCTTCCACCGTGCCGTGCATGACGCGATGCCGCTCTCCGAATTCCTGCTACGCGAACTTCGCGGCGACCTGAACCTGGAAATCCCGGAAGAGCGCGCCAAGCTTGTCCACGAGGCCAAGGCGCTGATCCCGAAGATTTCAGCCCCCATTCTGCAACTGCAAACCATCCGCCTGCTAGCGGACGACGCCGGCATGAGCAGCGAGGAAGTCTCCCACGCCCTCGGCATCAAACCACCCCCACGCAACAAAGCCGCTGCACGCCCACGCGCCGGGCGCAGTGCGCCAATAGGCCCCCAACGCCAACTGCTACGCCTGCTCTCGCAAACCCCCGAGCTGCTCGACCGCCTGCCTGGCGATCTACCCGAATTGCTCGGAGACAGCGCCGAATGCGCCCTGATCCAGCTTTTCCGCGACGCACACGATCACGACCACTTCGGCCCGACTACCATTGCAGCCCTCTTCCAGAGCAGCCAGAACGACGCCCAACGCGCACTCTTGCGTGAACTGCTCAACGCTCCGGAAGAGGACACTCCACCTGCACGCGAAGATGCCACGCACAACTCCAGCAAAGCGGCGCAATCCGAACTGGACGGCCACATCGCCAACCTGCGTATCGCCATGATCGATCATGAATTCAACAGCCTGCGCCAGCGTTTGGCCGAAGGAGAAACTCTCGAAACGGCCGAAATGCGTCGTTACGCAGAGCTTCCCACGCTAAAACAGCAGCTTAGATCTGGACAGAAGACCTCCTGATCGCCTAGAATTTACGGTTCTTCAGAATTAACCTGCCTTGCACCGAGGACCCTGATGGCCAAGGAAAAAGCAACACCTACGAGCAAAGATCTCCCTAAAGCCAAAGCAGCCCGGGGCAAGGAAAAAAGCAAGAGCCTGCCGATCGACATTGCGCCTTCTGACAACACCGTAGACGCCGAAGTCCGCCGCACCCGCCTGAAAAACCTCATTGCCTTAGGCAAAGAGCGCGGCTATCTGACCTATGCCGAGATCAACGACCACCTGCCGGACGACCTTGTCGACGCCGAGCAGATCGAGTCGATCATCTCCACCTTCAACGACATGGGCATTCGCGTATTCGACGAAGCCCCTGCCGCAGAAGACCTGCTGCTGACCGATGGCGTGGCGCCGGCCTCCGTTGACGAAGCCGCCGAAGAAGAAGCCGAACAGGCGCTCTCCTCGGTCGACTCCGAATTCGGCCGCACTACCGACCCGGTGCGCATGTACATGCGCGAAATGGGCACCGTCGAGCTGCTCACCCGTGAAGGTGAAATCGAGATCGCCAAGCGCATTGAGGAAGGCCTCAAGCACATGGTGATCGCCATCTCGGCCTGCCCCTCGACCATGGCCGACATCCTCGGCATGGCCGACAAGGTCGCCAAGGACGAAATGCGCATCGACGAACTGGTCGATGGGCTGGTTGATCCGAACGCCACTGAAGCCGCGGCCGAAGCTCAGGAAGTCGAAGAAGACGAACTCGCTGAAGAAGAAGCCGACGACGAGGACGACGAAGACGCCGGCAACGCCGCCGCCAGCGCCTCCCTGCTGCAGCTCAAGACCGAAGCACTGGTGCGCTTCGAGACCATCCGCGGGCTCGTCGAGAAGATGATGCCAGTGCTGATCAAGAAGGGTCCGCACGAAAAGACCGTCATCAAGCTCCACGAGCAGATCAGCGCGGAGTTGATGAATATCCGCTTCACCGCACGCCAGATCGAAAATCTGTGCGACGGCGTGCGTCACATGGTGGAAAACGTGCGCAAGCACGAACGCAAGATCCTCGACCTGTGCGTCGAGCGTTCAGGCATGAGCCGCCAGCACTTCATCAAGGTCTTCCCGGGCAACGAAACCAATCTCGACTGGCTCAAGAGTGAGATCAGCTCCGGTGCGCCCTACGCCACCACGCTGATGCGCATGCAGCCGGCGATTCTGGAAGAGCAGCAGAAGCTGATCGATCTGCAGGATCACATCCAGATCCCGCTCAAGGACCTGAAGGAAATCAACAAACAGATGAGCACCGGCGAGGCCAAGATGCGCCGCGCCAAGCGCGAGATGACCGAAGCCAACCTGCGCCTCGTGATCTCCATCGCCAAGAAGTACACCAACCGCGGTCTGCAATTCCTCGATCTGATTCAGGAAGGCAACATCGGCCTGATGAAGGCGGTGGACAAGTTCGAATACCGCCGCGGCTACAAGTTCTCGACCTACGCTACCTGGTGGATCCGTCAGGCCATCACGCGTTCGATCGCCGATCAGGCCCGCACTATCCGTATCCCGGTGCACATGATCGAAACGATCAACAAGATGAACCGCATCTCGCGTCAGATCCTGCAGGAAACCGGTGCCGAGCCGGATCCCGCCACGCTGGCGATCAAGATGGAAATGCCGGAAGACAAGATCCGCAAGATCATGAAGATCGCGAAGGAACCGATCTCCATGGAAACGCCGATCGGTGACGACGACGACTCCCACCTGGGCGACTTCATCGAAGACACCGCCACCTTGGCTCCGGCCGAGGCTGCGCTGTACTCCTCGCTGAAGGACACCACCAAGGAAATCCTCGACTCGCTCACCCCGCGCGAAGCCAAGGTGCTGCGCATGCGCTTCGGCATCGAGATGAACACGGACCACACGCTGGAAGAAGTCGGCAAGCAATTCGACGTCACCCGCGAGCGCATCCGCCAGATCGAAGCCAAGGCCTTGCGCAAGCTGCGTCACCCGAGCCGCTCCGAGAAGCTGCGCAGCTTCCTCGACGGCGAAGGCTGATCCGGACACCCGTTTCACTGCTGCACGGCCGCCCACGGGTGGCCGTGTACGCATCGGGCCTCTAGCTCATGCCTGGTTAGAGCAGCGGACTCATAATCCGTTGGTGCCGAGTTCGACTCTCGGGGGGCCCACCACTCCATTCACAGAAACCCCGCCAGCGATGCCGGGGTTTCTGCTTTTGTGCGCTCGCCGCAACAGTTTTGTTCCCGAAAACATCAAACAATGTTACCGGTCAACAAATTTCCTCTGGTTCTGACTATATTTGGCGACAAGTTCGGTGGGAAGGTACTTCCCGTTACCGACGCATATAACCAAAGACGTAGAACCAAAGGAGTTGCAGCATGCTTGTTCAGAAAAAACCCGGAATAGCCCTTTTGCTGGCCACCGCAGCCGCCCTTGTTGCCTGCGGTGGTGGAGGCGGTGGTGGCAGCTCATCCACTACAACCACGAGTTCGACAAGCAGCACTTCCTCCAGCACAGCTGCATCCAGCGCATCAACAAGCAGCAATGCAAGCGCCACAGCCACCCTGGTCGGCTCGCTCGGCGCAACGGGCTGGGCCACTTACGGCACCGGCACCACCGGCGGCAACAGCGCCACTACGGCCAAGACCTACACCGTCAGCACCCGCGCCCAGCTGATCCAGGCCCTCTATGGCAACAGCGCCACCATCAACGCTGACGGCAGCATCGCCAGCGGCACCCTCGATAGCAGCGCAAAAATCATCTACGTTTCCGGCGAGATCAGCCTGAATACCAACAAGGCCGGCACTGAGCTGACCGCTGACGACTACCTGACCTACGCCAACGCAGCCAGCTCGACTTGCGCAAGCTATGGCTATACAACCACAGCAGCACTTTGGGCAGCATATTACGCAGCCTATACGCCCAGCGTGTGGGGCAATTCGACCACGGTCAGCGGCACCCCGGAAAGCGCCCGCGTGTGCGCAGCCAATATCCAGAAGAAGGTCGTGCGCCTGTCGATCCCGTCCCATACTTCAATCATCGGCCTAGGCTCGAACGCCAAAATCGTACACGGCCAGCTTTTACTGGATGGCGGCTCCAGCACCTCGGTGGTATCCAACATTGTGATCCGCAACATCAGTTTCGAAGACGCCTTCGACTTCTTCCCGCAATGGGATCCGACCGATTCGACCACCGGGCGCTGGAATTCGGCCTATGACAACATTTCGGTCAACTACGCGACCAACGTCTGGATCGACCACAACACATTCTCGGACGGCAGCCGTATCGATCACGACTACCCGTCGGTATGGACCGACTCAGGCTGGACCGGCAGCGACTTCAAGGTTCAGCACCACGACGGCCTGCTGGATATCACCAAAGCGGCCAACTACGTGACTGCCTCATATAACCACTTCCATGATCACGACAAGTCGATGTTGATCGGCAGCACCGAAACGGCTAGCACCACAGCCGAAAACCCTTCGGTACTGAAAGTAACTTTGCATCACAACTATTTCCAGAACCTTAAGCAACGTCAGCCTCTGGTGCGTTACGGCGTAGTTCATCTGTTCAACAATTACTTCACGGGTGACATGAGCAGTTCGGCAAACTACCCATGGTCAGTGGCATGGTCACAAGCGCAAGGAGCAAAGCTTTACGTCGAGAACAACGTCGTTCAGCTGAGTAATGGCACCCCCACCGGCGCAAATGTGTACAAGGGATCGTCCGGTAGCAAGACTGCGGCCTGCGTGACAACGACCAGCACCAGCACCGAATACTGTTCAGCCTATGCTTGGCACGTTGGCAACATCCTCAATGAAAATGCACTCGATGCCGGCGGTGCCGTCACTGGTGTCACCACAACCAACGTTACAGTCAGCAGCACTCCTTGGTATGCCATCAACGCCACTACTGGCGCCCCCACAGCCAAGCCTTCCGACTTCTACACCTACACTCTGGAAGCCACCAGCAACCTGGCCACAACCATCCCGGCAGGCGCAGGCGCCGGCAAGCTCTAAGTCACCTGTTAAACGCTGAATGACACAGCCTCGCGGCCTTGCGAGGCTGTGTCATTTTCCGCAAAAGCAGGCAAAGCACAGCGCTTATCCCCCTATACTTCCGCCTTTCCGGCAAACACACGGCACGCATGACTGCTTCATTTGCTCTGTTGCGGGTTCACGTCCCGCCACAAGGTCTGACGGATGCCCCGCTCGACTGGCTCGGCCTGAATGGCTCGGGCCAGGCTCAGGCGCGTGGCACCACTTTGCTCGCGGACCTGCCCCCGTCAGACCGCCTGGAATTGATCCTGCCCGCCAGCCGGGTGGCGGCGCATCGTATCGAGTTGCCCGCGCTCACCGGCAAGCATGAAGCGGCGCTGATTCGCCAGGCCCTTGAAGATCGCGCCCTCGGCGATCTGGCCGCCAGCGTGATCGTCAGCGGCGCACGTCAGGACAAACTGATGTGCGTGTGGGTCTGTGAGCGTGCCTGGCTGGAGCGTCAGCTGGCGAATTTTGCCAGCCTGCGCCAGGCCGATCTGCTGACCCCTGAACAAGCCCTGCTCGCGCCCGGCCAGCACGCCGAAACCCCATCGGGCTGGATTTTCCAGCGCGCGCCCGGCGAGTACGGCCTACTGCCTTCACAGAACGTGTTGTTGTCCCTGTGCCCCGATTCCCAGGCCATCGACACCTTGCTGACGGCCCCGCCCATCAATCGCGTAAATCTGCTCGTCGGCCTGCCAGGCTTGCGCCGCGCTCAGGCCAGTTTTTCGCTGGCTCAGCTCAAGCCGGCGCTGTGGCTGCTGATCGCGGCAGCGCTGATCTACCTGCTGGCCCAGACTCTGGAATGGCGCCAGCTCGCTGCCCGCGAGGCCAACCTGCGCCAGTCCATCCGCCAGAACTTCGCTGCCGCCAATCCCGGGGTGCCGATCATCGATCCGATCCTGCAGTGGCGCCAGAGCCGTGGCCAGCCCGGCCAGCAAGGAGGGGATGCTCTCGATCAGCTGGCCCGGTTTGCGGCCCTGAGCGGACTGAGCCTGAAGCCTGCCCGCATTGAATCAGAAGAGGGTCGCCTCAAACTCACCCTCACCACGACTGACGCGAACCAGCTCAAGCCAGTCCTGCAAGGCAAGGGCATCAGTTTCGAGAGCCAGACCACCGACAAGGGTCTGGAACAACTGATCATCAAGATCGACAAGGGGCAGCCATGAAAGACCAGCTGATCCTCTGGCGCAATGGAGCCGAGCGCTACTGGCGCGCGCGCAACCGGCGCGAACAACTGATCCTGATTATCGGCGGCATCGTGCTGGTGATCGCTCTGTACCTGCTGAGTCTTTTCAGCGTGCAGGGCCGCATCGAGTCCCTGCGCCGCCGGCTGCCCGAGCTGGCCCTGAACAGCTTCGAGATCGCCGCCGGCAAGAACACTGCGCCGGTGGCTCCCACCAAGCGCGGTGAAGATCTGCGCAGTGAAGTGTTCCGCATCCTCGCCGAGCAGGGTGTGCAGGCTGAGCTGCGCGGCCTGAGCGCAGAACGCGTGGAAATGACGATGAACGCACGCGCAGGCCAGGCCATCATCAACAGCCTGAATGCCATTCGCCTCACCGCCGGTGCCCGTATCACCAGCCTGCAGATCCGCACCCTGGAATCCGGAGAGCAAGCTGAAGCCACGGTGATCCTGGAGCGTCGCCGATGAAAAAGCCCCTAACCTGGATTCTCCTGGCACTGGCGCTGAGCCTGCTCTTGCTGGTGGCCCGCTTCCCGGCCGGCCTCGCCGCGCGTTTTTTACCGACGGACATCGCCTTGGCCGGGCTGGAGGGGAGCCTCTGGCAGGGCCGCGCCACCGCGCTCGGTTACAAGGGCATCGTGGCCCAGCAAAAGCTGGCCTGGCAATTCCAGCCCGCCGCCCTGTTCAAGGGGCAACTGGCTTGGGCGCTACAAAGCGAGCATGCCGGACGCCCCGGCAAGCTGCGCGCCGTGCTCGGTTTTCGTGGCCCCGTGATCGAAGGCCTGGAGCTGAGCCTGCCACTGGAGCCGCTGACTCAGTTCAATCCGACACTCGCCGGCGTGCGCCTGCGCGGCGATCTGTTCGTACAGAGCGAGCGCCTCACGCGCGGCGAACCGATCAACGTGAGCGGCCGCATCGAACGCGTCAGCTCAGCCATGGCAGGTGAAGTCACGTCGCTCGGCAGCTACCAGTTCCGTGTCACGGCGAATGCTGCTGGTGCCGGCGCCATCGAACTGAGCCATTTGAGCGGCACCCTGCACGCGCAGGGTGGTGGCAGTTTTGATCTGGCCAAGAACAAGGCCAAGCTGAACCTGCGCTTCAAGCCGGAAGCCGACCTGCCCGGCCTCTCGCCCGTGCTGGCCACCCTGCCGCGCGACGGCGACAGCTATCTGCTGAGCTATCCGCGCTGAACCATGGCAGCCTTCAGCTACAAGGCTCTCGCAGCCGATCAGAAAACTGTCCAACGTGGCCGCATCGAGGCCGACTCGGCTCGTCATGCACGCAGCCTTCTGCGCGAGCAGGGGCTGGCCGTGCTCGATCTGCAAGAGGCCCGTGAAGCCAGCCGCAGCTTGCGCCTGGGCGGGGCCAGCCTGGCGACCCTGACCCGTCAGCTGGCCGGCCTGCTCGATGCCGGGCTGGCGATCGACGAAGCCCTTGCCGTGCTCGCCGAGCAATCCGAAAACAAGCGTGAACAGACCTTGCTGGGCTTGATCCGCCACGATATCGCCTCGGGTGTTTCGCTCTCCGCTGCGCTGGCCCGGCATGAAAAAGTTTTCCCGCCGTTCTACCGTGCCCTGGTGCGTGCCGGTGAGGAGTCGGGCAAGCTGCCCGGCGTGCTGGCGCGCCTGGCGGACTATCTGGAGCGCCGCGAGGAGCTCAAGTCGCGCCTCGCACTGGCCTTCATCTACCCAGCCATCGTGATCTTCGTGGCCACCGCAGTGATCGTCGGCATGCTGACCTGGGTCGTGCCTCAGATGGTGCAGGTCTTCCAGGGTGCCAAGCAGGTGCTGCCGCTGCCCACCCGCCTGCTGTTGGGCATCAGTCACTTTCTGGGCAGCTGGGGCGGCTGGATCCTGTTGCTGCTGATCGTGGCCGTGGTGGCCTTCCTGCGCGCCATGAAAAAAGACGATTTCCGCCAGCGCGTGCATGCCTGGCGACTGACCCTGCCCTGGTTCGGCAAGCTGGAGCGCAGTGCCGAAACCGTGCGCTTTGCCAGCACCCTGGCGATCCTCGCCGGCAGCGGCGTGCCAGTGCTCAGCGCGATGGCTGCGGCCAGCGGCGTGATGAGCAACCTGCCGCTCAAGCGTGCCGCCGAGCAAGCCGCCCGCCAGGTACGCGAAGGCATGTCGCTGGCACGCGCGCTCGAAGCTGCGAAATCTTTCCCGCCTATCCTGGTGCATCTGGTGGCCAGCGGCGAAGCTACCGGGCGTCTGGACACCATGCTCGAACGCGCCGCAGCCGAGCAATCCTCCGGCCTGTCACGCAAGGTCGAAACCTTTTCCCAGTTGCTGGGCCCTGCCGTGGTGCTGGTGATGGGCGCAGTCGTATTGTTCATCGTGCTGGCAATCCTCTTGCCGGTGTTCGAAATGAATCAGCTGATCAAGTAGGAGACAGGCAACATGCAAGCTCGCAAGCGCAACACCGGCTTCACCCTGATCGAGATCCTCGTGGTGGTTTCGATCCTCGCCATCCTCGGCGCCCTGATCGTGCCGAAGATCATGGATCGACCCAGCGAAGCCAAGGTCGTCGCCGCCAAGCAGGACATCAACTCCATCGTGGCCGCGATGAAGCTCTACAAGCTCGACAACGGCCGCTATCCCACCCAGGGCCAGGGCCTCCAGGCGCTGGTCAGCAAGCCCAGTGGCGATCAGGTACCCACCAACTGGAAAAGCGGCGGCTATCTGGAGCGCCTGCCCAAGGATCCTTGGGGCAATGACTACCTGTACCTGAACCCGGGCCTCAAGGGTGATATCGACGTGATGAGCTACGGTGCCGACGGTCAATCAGGCGGTGAAGGCTTCGACGCCGACATCAGCAACGCCACACCCTGATTCCACGCAGCACCATGCGCCGCCCGGCCACAGGCTTTACCCTGCTCGAGTTGCTGGCCGTAATGGCCCTCGTGCTCATCGTGTTGGGCATTGCTGTGGTGCGTCTGGATGATTCGGGCGAGCGCATCACTCGCGGCCAGGCTGAAGAGCTGAGTATTCGCCTTGAAGCGGCACGCGATGAAGCCGTCTACAGCGCCCGCCCAGTGGCTTTTTCGAGTGATGGCGCAGGCTATCAGTTCTGGCTCGGCGACAGCGGGCGCAAGCAGTGGATGGCCATGCCGGCCACCAGCGATCTGCGCCCGCAAGCCCTGCGCGGTGACGTGCACATCCTGAAGCAGCGGGTCAATGGACGCGAAAGTCCGCTCGGCGAGCGCCTGGTGTTTGCTGCAGACGGCCTCTCCGAACCCTTCAGCCTGACCCTCGAGGGCGGCCAGGCCCGGGTGCAGGTGATTGCCGATGCGCTCGGCCGCATCACAGTGGAAACGGTGCCCGACGATGCGCCCTGAGATCAGCTTGCGCCCCACCGGGGGCTTCACCCTGCTTGAGGTGGTGATTGCCCTGGCCATCATCAGCATTGCGCTGGCCGCCGCCATACGGGCCAGCAGCTTCGGAGCTGAACGTGCCTGGGATCTGCAGCAACGCACGCTGGCCGGCTGGGTTGCCAGCAATGTGACGAATGAAGTCTTCGCCACCCGCAGCTTCCCCGAAATGGGTGCCGAAGAGGGCAAGGCCAGCCAGGGCAGGCATGAATTCATCTGGCGCCGCGAGATCGGCCCCACCCCGAACCTGAGCTTCCGGCGCATGGAAGTGAAGGTTTTTTCGGTTTCGAAGCCCGAGGACGTGATGGCCCGCCAGATCAGCTACGTCGCCCGGGTAGGCAACTGAGCCATGCGCAACCGCGGTTTTACGCTTATCGAAGTCATGGTCGCGCTGGCCGTATTCGCCATCGTGAGCCTGCTCGCCTGGCGCGGGCTGGATCTGATGACCACCTCGAAAGCCCGCTTGGATGCTGAAATGCGCGGCTGGCGCGAGCTGGAAATGGTGTTCGAGCGCCTCAACATGGATCTCACCCAGATCGCGCCACGCAGCTGGACCGACACCGATGGGCGGGTTCGCTCGCCGGTGCAGGGCCAGATGTCGGACTCCGGCGAATCCTGTCAGCTCGATCTGCTGCGCTTCGGCGCCGATCAGGAACCAATCCATGCCCGCTATCGCCTCACCAAGGGTCGCCTGGAGCTGGAGTTCCCCGTCTTCGCCTATTCCGCGGCAGCCTCCCAGCCGGCGGCCAGCGAGCAGAAGCCTAATCTGCTGCTCGAAGGCGTGAGCGCCTGTTCGCTGGAGTTCATCGATCGCAGCAATGCCAGCCACAAGAAATGGCCGACCGAAGACCTCGCCGACATGACCCGTCCACGGGGCCTGCGCCTGCACCTCACCCTTGAAGGGCGCGGCGAGTTTGCCCGTACCTACTACCTGCCATGAACGCCGGCCGCCCTGCTCCACCCGCCCAGCGCGGTGTCGCGCTGATCGTCTCGCTGCTGGTGGTGGCCATCGTCGCCGCAATGGCCTTGCTGTTCACCGCACGCCAGCAACTGTGGATGCGCCAGATCGAGAATCGCAACAATTTCAGCATGGCGCAGGGTGTCGCCATTGCCGCCATCAACATGACGCGTCTGACGCTACGCGACGACGCACGCAACAATCAGGTCGACCACCTGCTCGAGCCATGGACCATCCCGATCCCGCCGGTGGCCGTGGAAGAAGGCCGGGTTGGCGGGCGGATTGCCGAGATGCAGGGCAAGCTCAATCTCAGCAATCTGCTACCCGCCGCCAATACGGCGGTGAAAGAAGACGACCCCAAGCTGCAGCGCGCCGCCAGCGCCCTCAGCGTGAGCACGCGTGATCTGGCCAGCTTGCTGACCCAGTTCGTCGCCCTGCGCAAACGCGAACCCAACAGCACCCCTGAACTCAGCGAATTGCTGCGCCTCGCAGCGCTCTCGGCCGACAAGGCCGAAACGCTCAAAACCCGTCTGGTGATCCTGCCGGAGAAAACGCCGGTAAATGTGAACTTCGCCAGTGCCGAGGCGCTCCAGGCCAGTATCGAAGGCCTGAGCTCGGGAGACGCCTCCAGCCTCGTCGCCCGCCGCACTGGCAACCCCTACCTGAGTATCGAAGACTTCACCAAGGCTCTGCCGGAGAGCCTGCGCAGCAAGCTCGACCGCCAGGCCGTGGACGTTCAGAGCCGCTATTTCATGATTTATATCGATGCCTGGTTCAACGAGATGCACATGGGCTTTGAAGCCCTCGTCCAGCGCAACGGCAAGGACACGCCCAGCATGCTGTGGATGCGACGCAGCAGTCTGAGCCAGTCCTGAAGACTTTGTGACCGAACCCATATCCTTGCAGCCCGGAAAACGCTAAATTTTCGCCGTGAATATCAGACTCCCTTTCCGACTCCATCGGCCCGCCTTGCGCTGGCGCCCCGACGCCCGCTTCCTCCAGCGCGCGCTCATGGCCCTGACCTTCCTGCTCTTGTGCTGGGCGCTCTCCAGCCTGCTGGCGACCCTGCTCGGCTGGCGCAGCAATGAACCCGCCCTGAGTCTCGCCGCGCCTCCCACGGAAGACGGTGCCAGCGGCCGTCGCGCCCTGCTGCGCTGGTTCGAGCAAGCCCAGGAGGCCGCCCCGGTCAGCCCGCTGGCCAGTCTGCAACTGATCGCCGTCATCGCCGGGCACAACGGCGTGGCCCTGATCGGTGGCATCGAGGCCAGTCCGGTCGCCGTGCAAGCCGGCAAAGAAGCCAGGCCGGGCCTGCGCCTGGTCGAAGTACAGGCCGATCGCGCCATCTTCGAGCAAGCCGGCGTGCGCAACGAACTGGCCTTCCCGCCCGGCGCCACCGCCACGGTCGGCAATCTGCTCAGCCCGGCCCCGGCAGCGCCGCCTGCCGTAGTGCCGGTGAAGCCCGCAGCCAAACCCAGCCCGGCCACCAGCGTGTCGCGTGGGCGCCTCGCCTCGATCGCCCAGAGCGGCAATCTCGGCGCCTGGGACAAGGGACTTGCAGCCTTCCCCGATGGCGGCATCCGCATCACCGCCGCGGCCGAACAGCCCCTCGCTCAGATCCTTAATCTGCGCGATGGCGACATCATTCGTCAGATCAACGAGCGCGAGATCGGGCAGCTTGCCGACATCTCCCTCGTCTATCACTACTTCAGCCAGACCCAGGACGTCGATCTGCAGATCCTGCGGGACGGCAAGCCCGTGCATCTCCAGTACAAGATCCAGCCATGAAAATCAAAACCATCGCCGCCGCCACCCTGCTGTGTTTTGCCTTGTCGGCCCATGCGGCAGACGAGCGGGTGACGCTCAACTTCGTGAACTCCGATCTGGAAGCCACGCTCAAGGCCGTCACCGTCATCACCGGCAAGAGCTTCGTGATTGATCCCAAGCTCAAGGGCACGGTGAATATCGTTTCCAACCAGCCGGTGGATCGAAATCTGGTGCTGCCTATCGTGCAGAGCGCGCTGCGCCAGCAGGGCATCACCCTGATCGACAACGGCACGGTAGTGAAGGTGCTCGCCGAGGGGGATGCCAAGCAGCACGGCAGCCAGATCGTCGGCAAGGGCGCGATCCCGACGGGCGACCGCTTTGTGACCCAGGTCTATCCGCTACGTTACGAATCGGCCACCCAGCTCGCCCAGGTGCTGCGCCCGATGCTTGGCAACAACAGCGTAATCGCCGCCTACCAGGCCGGCAACGTGCTGGTGATCAACGACTACGCCGAAAATCTCTCGCGCATCAATCGTTTGCTGGAGCACCTGGATCAACCCTCGGGCACCAACGTATTCCAGATCCCGGTCAAGCACGCTTCGGTGCAGGACGTAGCCCAGAACCTCGCTCGCCTGATGCCGGAAGTGGTGCTGCAAGGCACCGCAGCACCGGTGCCAGTGCCCGATGGGGTCAAGCGCGTGATGCTGATTACCGACACGCGCAGCAGCCAACTCATCGTGCGTAGCGACAGCACAGCCCACACCGAGCAGGTCAAGCGCATCGTGGATATGCTTGACCAGCCTGGCGCCACCGGCAGTGCCATGAACGTGATCTACCTGCGCAATGCTGAAGCCACGCGCCTGGCCACCACCCTGCGCGGCATCCTGACCGGGCAGGACAGCGGCGGCACCAACTCCAGTCTCTCCGGCGGCGGCTCCTCGGGCAGCAGTGGCAGCAGCACAGGCAGCAGCGCCTCGACCACCGCCGCGTCTTCAGGCGTGCAAAGCGGCCAGAGCACCGGCAACACGGCCACCTCGGTCAAGATCGACGGTGTGAACGTGATGATCCAGGCCGACGCGGTCACCAACTCCCTGATCATTACCGCACCGGACAAGATCTACCGCGACATCCGCGCCATCATCGAGAAGCTCGATGTGCGCCGCGCCCAGGTTTACGTCGAAGCCATGATTGCCGAGGTGAATGTTTCCAAGACCGGCGAATTCGGCTTCCAGTGGATGGTCGCCGGCGGCAATAACAACCTGACCGGGGGGCTGATCTCCTCGATCTCGGGGGGTGCCAACAGCATTGCAACCATCGCCAATGGCCTCATTGCCGGCAGTGCCACCGTTCCGGAAGGCGTCAACATCGGCGTGTTCAACGGCGACCCAACCAACGGTACCGCCACCCTGGGCCTGCTGGCCACTGCGATCCAGAAGTCAGGCGACGGCAATGTGCTCTCCACGCCGAACCTGCAGACCCTGGACAACGAAGAAGCGCGCATCGTGGTCGGCCAAAACATCCCGATCATCACCGGCACCCAATCCTCCACCGGCTCCAACCAGAACCCCTTCACCACCGTGGAGCGGCGTGACATCGGTATCAAGCTCAAGATCAAACCGCAGATCTCCGAAGCCGGCGCAATTACCCTGAACGTGGCTCAGGAAGTCTCCAGCATCGATACATCGGTGAATACCAGCGGCACCGGCATTGCCACCAAGGTGCGCACCATCGAGACCAAGGTGCTCGTCGATGATGGCCAGATCGTCGTGCTCGGCGGTCTGATCGATGACCGTCAGTCCACCACGGACAACGGCATCCCGATCCTCATGGACATTCCCTACCTGGGCAATCTGTTCCGCTACCGCACCCGCGAGCGCCAGAAGGTCAACCTGATGGTCTTCCTGCGTCCGGTGATCCTGCGTGACAGCACGGCCAACAACAACCTTGCCAACGAACGCTACGCCTATCTGCGCGCGCGCCAGGCTGAGTACAGCCCGGAAAGCAGCTGGGTACTGCCGAATTTCCCGAACACCCAGTTGCCGGAGCGCGACAGCCTCGTCAAGGGCAAAGGGCTCGATCCGGACCGCACAGTGCCGGCCACAAACATTCCGGCCCCCGCCAGCGAAGCACTCCAGGCAGCCCCCAGCGCTCCCGCCGAGGCGCCGAAAGCACCATGAGCGAGCGCCTGATCAGTTTTGCCCATGCCCGCGAATACGGGCTGTTTGATGGCGACCCGAATGAGGATGGCCAGTTACCGGTGTGCTTCCGCGAAGGCGGCGACTTCGGCATGCTGGCCGAACTGCAGCGTGTCGCAGGACGCCCGCTAGCGCTCGAAGTGCTCCCGGTGGAACGCTTCCAGCAACGCCTGAGTGAAGCGTTCAATCAGGGCGGCACACGGGCCTCGCGCATGGTGGAAGACATCGCCGACTCGGTCGATCTCTCCAGCCTGCTCGAGGAAATGCCCGAAACGCAGGATCTACTGGAGGCCGAGGAGAATGCCCCGGTCATCCGACTGATCAATGCCTTGCTCACCGAGGCCCTGCGCGAAGGCGCCTCCGATATTCACTTCGAGCTCTTCGAGTCCCGCGCCACGGTACGTTTTCGTATCGACGGCGCATTACGCGACGTGATCGAACCGCAGCGCGGCCTGCATGCGGCCATCGTGTCGCGGATCAAGATCATGGGCGGGCTGGACATCGCCGAGAAGCGCCTGCCTCAGGATGGTCGCATCACCCTGCGCCTGGCCGGCCGGCCGGTGGATGTGCGAGTGTCGACACTACCCACCGCCCACGGTGAACGCGTAGTGCTGCGCCTGCTCGACAAATCCGCCAACCGGCTGGATCTGGACAGCTTGGGCATGCCGCCGCAAACGCTCACCCGCCTGCAGGGCCTGCTTGCCCAACCGCACGGCATCCTGCTGGTCACCGGCCCCACCGGCTCGGGCAAAACCACCACCCTGTACGCGGCACTGGCGCAGATGGATGCGCGCGAGCTGAACATCATGACGGTCGAAGATCCGATCGAGTACGAGCTCGACGGCATCGGTCAGACCCAGATCAACTCGCGCATCGAGATGAGCTTCGCGCGTGCGCTGCGGGCCATCCTGCGGCAGGATCCGGACGTGATCCTGATCGGCGAAATCCGCGACCTAGAAACCGCCCAGATCGCCGTGCAGGCCTCGCTCACCGGCCACCTGGTACTGGCCACCCTGCACACCAACGACGCGCCAAGCGCCATGACCCGTCTGGTAGACATGGGCGTCGAACCCTTCCTGCTGGCCTCATCCAGTATCGGGGTGCTCGCGCAACGCCTGGTCCGCCGTCTGTGTCCGGCTTGTCGGGTAGCCTACGAGCCTGATGCCGCCGAGCAAAAGCTTCTCGGCATCGGCCCCGAGCACCTTATCTACCGTGCCTGTGGCTGTGAGGCGTGTGCCCAGACTGGCTACAAGGGTCGCGGCGGCATCTATGAGCTGATGGTTTTCGACGAGAACACGCGCAGCCTGATTCACGATGGTGCCAATGAGCAAACCCTGCGCACCCACTCTGCCTCGCATGGCATGCAGAGCCTGCGTGAAGACGGCTTTGCGAGGGTCCGCGCGGGCTACACCGCGGTGGACGAGATCCTGCGCGTCACCCGCAGTGAGTCTGGCGACTGAAAAGCTGCACGCCCCGCCCCAAAGCCGGCTCATGCCGGCTTTTTTCTTGCCTGCTGCTCAGGGCTCGGAGGCGTGACACCGAACATCAAATCGCCATCCTCCAGACGAAAAAAAGCCACCCGAAGGTGGCTTTCGTTTACCGAATACGGCGCGAATCAGGAGCCGGACAGCTGGATGCCGGCAGCAGCGGCATCGTAGCGGTGACGATTCACGATACGCTTGTCGCGCGGGTGGGTACCCGGCACGGCGGAGATCAACGCCTTGGTGTAGGGGTGATCCGGGTTCGAGCAGATCTTCTCTGCCGGACCATGTTCCACCACTTGCCCCTTGTACATCACGGCCACGCGGTCGCAGAAGTAACGGATCACGCCGATATCGTGCGAGACCAGGATGAACGAGAGGTTCAGCGTGTCTTGCAGATCCAGCAGCAGATCCAGCACTTGCGAGCGCAGGGTCACGTCCAGCGCCGAGGTTGCTTCGTCGGCGATGATCAGACGCGGGCTCAGGGCCAATGCGCGGGCGATACCGATACGCTGACGCTGACCACCCGAGAAGGCGTGCGGGTAACGTTCCATCGCGCCGGCCGGCATGCCGACCATGGCCAGCAGCTCTTCGGTACGCTTGCGCAGCGCTTCACCCGTATGGGTGCCGGCCACCAACAGCGGCTCACCAACGATCTGACCGATCGTCATGCGGGGGTTCAGCGAAGCGAACGGGTCCTGGAACACCATGCGGATTTCACGGTGGACCTGGCGCAGCTCATGCGTACCAGCCTTGGCCAGATCGGCGATGCGACCATCAGCCATGCGGAACAGCACTTCACCGCCCGAGCAGGACAGCACGCGGATCACGCAGTTGCCCAGGGTGGTCTTGCCGGAGCCGGATTCGCCCACGATACCCAGGTTCTCGCCTTCGAACACGTCCAGCGAGACGTTGTCCAGAGCCTTGAACGGGGGGTTCGGCTTGCCCATGAAGTTCGAACGGGCCGGGTAAATCTTCGACACGTTGCGGATTTCCATCAGCTTCTTGTCCGTCACACGCGAACCGCGAGCGGCACGGGCCGACGTTTCCAGCTTGCGCACGGAGTCGATCAGGGCCAGCGTGTAGGGGTGCTTGGCTTCGTAGAAGATCTCTTCAGCGGAACCGAACTCCAGCATCTTGCCGTTCTGCATCACGCCGATTTCGTCAGCGATCTCAGCCACCACGCCCATATCGTGCGTGATGAACAGCACGGCCATGCCGTAGGAGGTCTGCAGTTCCTTGATCAGCGCCAGGATTTCAGCCTGGGTGGTCACATCCAGAGCGGTGGTCGGCTCATCAGCGATCAGGATCTTCGGGTTGCAGGCCAGCGACATGGCGATCATGGCGCGCTGACGCATACCGCCCGAGTACTCGAAGGTGTACTTGTCGATGGCAACCTGCGGGTTAGGAATCTCCACGCGGCGCAGCAGTTCGATGGCACGGGTGCGAGCTTCGGCCATGTCAACGTTCTGGTGCAGCAGGATGGTTTCGCAGATCTGGTTGCCGATGGTGTGGATCGGCGACAGCGAGGTCATCGGCTCCTGGAAGATCATGGAGATTTCATGACCCCGGATGGAGCGGATTTCCTTGCCGCGCTCGTGCAGCTGAGCGAGATCGACCCCCTTCGGATCCTTGCCGTAGTACATCATCGAACCACCCTGGATCTTGCCGGGAGGGTCAACAATCTGAAGGATGGAGCGCGCCGTCACCGACTTGCCCGAACCCGATTCGCCCACGATACACAGCGTCTTGCCGCGCATCATCTTGAAGCTGATGTCATCAACGGCCTTCACAGCCTTCTCGCCCGTACCGAAGTAGGTGCGGAGGTTGCGAACGTCGAGAATGATGTCGCTAGTTTGGTTTGCAGTATTCACGTTATCAACCAATCCTGGAATTAATGCGAGTACGGGTCAGCAGCATCACGCAGACCGTCACCGAAGAAGTTCATGGCCAGCACGGCGAGCACGGTTGCCACGCCAGGCAGGAACAGCCAGGGAGCAGCCGAGATCACGCTGATCTTCTGTGCGTCCTTGAGCAGCACGCCCCAGGAGATTGCCGGCGGTTGCAGACCGAGGCCCAAGAAGGACAGGGTCGTTTCAGCCAGAATCATCGACGGAATGGCCAGCGTCACTGCAGCAATCACGTGGGAAGCCATCGACGGCAGCATGTGACGGAAGATCACACGGCCTTCGGAACAGCCGTCCAGCTTGGCAGCGATCACGAACACTTCACCGCGCATGGCGAGGAACTTGCCGCGCACAACCCGTGCGAGGTGGGTCCAGCCGATCAGCGAGATAATGACCGTCACCGAGATGTAGACCAAGTGCGGAGGCCAGTTTTTAGGCATGGCAGCAGCCATGGCCAGCCAGATCGGAATGGTCGGTAGCGACAGGATGAATTCCACCACGCGCTGAATGAACCAGTCGATCTTGCCACCGTAGTAACCCGAGATACCACCGAGCACGATACCCAGCACGGTCGACAGGATCACACCGATCAGACCCATGGAGAGCGTGAAACGCGCACCGTAGATCACACGCGAGAACATGTCGCGGCCCAGGCGGTCTGAACCGAACAGGAAGACTTTCTCGCCTGCTTCAGCCGGGCCGAAGAGGTGGAGGTTGGTCGGCACCAGACCCAGCATCTTGTACTCGAAACCGGGCACGAAGAAGCGGAGGTAGGTCCGCTCATCCGTGTCGACATAAGTCGGCTTCAGGGTTTCCGGATCGCGGGTCAGCTTGAACTTGGTCACGTAAGGCTTGAAACCATCGAACTTGACCATCTGCGGCGGCTGATAAACCGTACGCGAGCTGGGATCTTCCGGGTCGAAGGGCGACAGGAACTCTGCGAACACCGCCACGACGTACAGGAAGGCCACGAACATCATGCTCCAGTAAGCCACTTTGTGCTTCTTGAAGCGAGCCCACATCAGCTCCCACTGCGAGGCGTATTCGATACCGCCACGCAGGTTGGCCATATTGACCGTTGCGGCCGCCGGTTCCGCCGCGGCGGCAGCGGCCACGGTCGTTGCTTGTTTGTTTTCTGCGCTCATTGTTCCAACCTAATACGCGGATCGAGGATGACGAGAAGGATGTCGGAAATCAGGGTGCCGACCACGGTCAGCGCACATACCACCAGCAGAATCGTGCCGGAGAGATAGATATCCTGAGACATCAGGGATTGGAACAGCATCGGGCCAACGGTTTGAAGGTTCAGCACGATGGAGGTGATCACAGCGCCCGACACCAGGCTCGGCAGGATCCAGCCGATCGAGGACACGAAGGGGTTCAGGGCGATGCGCACCGGGTACTTCAGCAACAGCTTGGTTTCGGACAGGCCCTTGGAACGGGCGGTCACGACGTAGGGCATGTACAGTTGGTCGATCAGGTTGGCGCGCAGAATACGGATCAAACCAGCGGCCGATGCTGCACCCATGATGATCATCGGGATGATCAGATGCTTGCCAAGGTCAGCCACACGAGCCAGGGACCACGGGGCGTTCTGGAATTCGCTGGAGAACAGGCCGGTTACGTCCATACCGTAATACTTCTGGGCAACGAACATCATCACCAGGGCCAGCAGGAAGTTGGGCACTGCCAGGCCGATGAAACCCACGAAGGTGAAAACATAGTCGCCAATCGAGTAACGCTTGACGGCGGAATAGATGCCGATCGGCAGGGACAGGGCCCAGGTGAACAGCATTGCGGAAAGGGACAGGATGAGGGTCAAGCCGATACGCTCGCCAACCAGATCCTTAACAGGGGATTGCCATTCGAAGGAATAGCCGAAATCACCCGTCACAACACCCGTGATCCAGTGGAAATACTGGACGATCATCGGTTGATCAAGACCAAAGCGATGACGCAATTCAGCCATCTGGTCCGGAGAAAGGGTTTCGCCAGAGGAGGCCACCATGGCGGCATAACTGTCGACGAAGTCGCCCGGAGGCGCCTGAATCAGGAGGAATACCGTCAGCGACACCATGAACATGAATGGAATCGCCGAGAGCATGCGTTTGAATATGTAGTTAAGCACGGCTTGACTCTCTAAGAAGACCTCGGGAAAGGGGGGCTCAGGGGCCGGAGCCCCCGAGCTTTTACAACAGGATTACTTGTTGAACGACCAGGTCGCCGGCAGGGTCGGAGCCGGGTTCGGCCAGGTCCAGCCGTCAGGCATGGCTACCGGAACGTTCGACAGCTTGGCGCTGCGAACACCCGCGTTGGGAGCCGGAGCCACGGTACCGATGACTTCGAACTCGTTGGCAGCTTCTTCAAGGATCTGCTTGAAGAGGCCATCTGCTTCAGCCATGGTCTTGGCGCCTTGCCACTTTTCGTACAGGTCCAGGCGCTTCTGCATGCTGGCGGAAGGCTTTTCACCCTGCTTGCCATCAGTCAGATAGTACTTGGTCCATTGCAGGCTCATACGCGACTCTTGCGGATGAATAGCCAGCCACGGGCGCGGGTTGAAGGTCGGATCCAGACCGCCCGAGAACACATCCATCGAGATGTCGTACTGGTTGGTGTTGGCACGATCGTAGAACAGCGAGCGCTCGGACGAGTTGATCACCAGCTCGATGCCCACCTTCGAGAAGTGCTTGCGCAACAGCTCGGCGGTTTCCATCAGGGAGGCGTTCGAGATCATGACGATCATGCCCATCGACACGCGGCCACCGTCAGGATACGTACGGAAACCGTCAGCGCCCTTCTTGAGGCCCAGCTTGTCGAGCAGCTCTTCCGACTTCTTCAGATCCAGATTCAGATACTGAGTAGCCAGCTTCTCGTTGTAGAACTTCGAAGCCTTCTGCGGACCGGACTGCCAGGGGTGAGCCTGACCCAGATACACGATGTCATTGATTTCCTTGCGGTCAATGGCGTGCGACAGGGCAATGCGGAAGTCCTTGTTGCGGATCAGCTTCTGCAGCTTGGCGTTGGTGGTCGAGTGGTTCAGCCACAGACCGCCCTGGTTGGCGTTGATACCCGCGCCGGAAACCAGCTTGTAGCCGCCCTTGGCTGCGTTCTCGGCCAGCACCGGACGGTTCTGGATCGAGGAGATGTGACGCATCTGGAAGTCCAGCTGGCCGTTGATGGCTGCCAGCAGGATGGTTTCCACTTCAGAGATCACTTGGAACTGAACGCGATCGATATAGGGCAGCTGATTGCCCTTGTCATCCACCTGCCAGAAGTAGGGGTTACGCTCCAGCACAACCTTGGTGGCCGAACCCGAGTACGGATCCTTGATGACCCACGGATCCATCACCGGGCGAGCCGGATTGCTCCAGCGCGACGGGATTTCCAGGTCGCCACAGTACTTGCGCAGCAGACCAGCCCAATCCTTCAGGTTTTCTGCCTTGGCCTGGTCGGCCACCTTGGCGTTGTACTTCGGGTGGAACTGGCTGCAGTACTTCTTCTGATACATCGTCGGGTACTGAGCAACCGGAGTTGCCAGCTTCTCGAGGAAGGGCAGATAGGACTTGGCAAACTTGAAGACGACGGTGAAATCGTCGGTCTTGGTCACTTGCACACCCACACCACCCGGCTGGAAGTCGGCCGGCAGTGCGTTCAGGAATTCCTTGTTGGCCAGCACATCGTTCATGGAGAACAGGATGTCGTCGGCGGTGAAGGGCGTACCGTCAGACCACTTGGTGCCCTTGCGCAGCTTGAAGGTATACACGGTAGCGTCAGCATTGACGTCCCAGCTCTCAGCCAGGTTCGGCACAACCTTGTTGAAACCGGTAGATTCCCAGCGCACCAGCGACTGGTTACCGATCAGCTTCACGATATTGTTGTGGTCGTTGTTGGCGCGCATGGCGGTACGCAGAACACCGCCATACTGGCCCGTACGCTCCAGAGGCTTAACAACCTCGGGCTTCTCGGGCAGGCGCTGATCGACAGGCGGCAACGCCTTGTTGTTCGCCAGCATCGGGGCCTGTTGGTAGGCCATTGCCAGCGAAGGTACGGCGACTACGGCGACCGCTGCAACGGCAACCGCGATACGAGAGGGAATAAACCTCATCACGTCCTCCTAGTTGAAATTACCGGTTAGAGAGAGTCTGTGCAGCACCCGGACACACTGCGCGCGCCTAGTATAAGCACAAACCCCAATTAATCCTACCATCAAGACTTTTTATCCACAGGGCAAAAAAAAACCACGACGCTGCTGCTGCCCCGCATCGCATATTCCCGATGCTGCATCGTCATGACCCGCCCTTTCTGGACCCCTGCGACGGATGAACCTTAGCCCCGCAGAACCGCCCTGAACTTGTGCAAAGTCAATTTTGCCACGATTTCTTCAGGGTTTACCCTAGACCACAGCAAATATGTCACAGTGCCGCGCAATGCCGCACTGCAGCAAGCTTTTCGGGCAAGCAACCCTCCGTCAGAGAGCGCGTTTCTCAAGCCCTTTAACCCCGCGCCGATAAGAGAGGGGAAGCCCCCCTGCTTGCGCCATCCCCCCCATGAACATCGCCATCGTTGAAGACACGCCGGTCAATCTAGTGGTGATGCAGAGCCTCATCAAAAGGCTGGGCGACCACGACTGTCTCGTGTTTTCTGACCCAGAGCTTGGCCTTGCCTGGTGTCTTGATAACGCCCCGGATCTGATCATCGTCGACTACATGATGCCGCGCCTGGATGGCCTTGAGTTCGTACGCCGCTGCCGGGCCACACCGGCCTTGCGCGATCGTCCGATCCTGATGGTGACTGCCGCTGCCGAGAAGGAAGTGCGCTATGCCGCACTCGAAGCCGGTGCCACCGACTTTCTCACCAAACCAATCGACCGCAACGAATTCAATCCGCGCGTGCGCAACATGCTGCAATTACGCGCCAGCATGGCCGCCACCAGCCTGCGCGCCGACGAACTATCGATCGCCGTGCGGCGTGCCACCGAGGAAATCCACCTGCGCGAGCGCGAAACCGTCATGCGCCTGGCGCGTGCGGCCGAATTCCGCGACCCGGAAACCGGCTCGCACATCCTGCGCATGGCGCACTACTCGGCGATCATCGGTTACCAACTGGGTATGTCTGAAGAGTTCGTTGACCAACTCCTGTCAGCGGCTCCGATGCACGATGTGGGCAAGCTGGGCACGCCGGACCACATCTTGCTGAAACCCGGAAAACTCAGCCCGAAGGAAATGGAAATCATGCGCCAGCATGCGCTGATCGGTTACGAGATCCTTAAGAACTCCAGCTCCCCCGTACTGCAGATGGCCGCCGAGATTGCCCTGAACCACCATGAGAAGTACGACGGCAGCGGCTATCCACAGGGTAAAGCAGGAGAGGAAATCCCGATCGTCGGGCGGATCGTGGCGGTGGCAGATGTCTTTGACGCCCTCACTTCGGAACGTCCCTATAAGCCGGCATGGGATCTGGAGCACGCCCGCGCCCATCTAGAAGCCGGCCGCGGCAACCATTTCGACCCTCGCTGTGTAGATCTCTTTCTGGCTAGCTGGAACGAAATCATCGAGATTCACAACATTTACCAGGACTGACCCGCATGCCTACCACGCCCCCCCCTCCCCCGATCAATCGCCACTGGGTACTTGAACAGATCGGCGACGACGAAGATCTGCTGCGCGAGATCGCCGCCGTATTCATGCTTGATTCACCGGACCTGCGCCAAAGGCTGGCAGACTGCCTCAGCAGCGGCGACGCCGCAGCGCTCCACGCAACGGCTCACTGCGCCAAGAGCGCAGTCGGCAACTTCGGATCGCCGCTCGCCGTAGCCGCTGCGGTGGCGCTTGAAGAGGCGGCTAAAACCGGCGACACTGCGGCCTTGCCCGCACTGACAACCCAGCTTTGTTCGGCCTTGCTGAGCGTGGAAGAGGCCTTGCAGCGGGAGGTTCTGAACCCATAGTTTCCCCCGATGAAACCAGCCCTTGCCCAGCCGCTGCTGCTCGTTCTGCTCGCCCTCGCTTCCCCCGCGCGCGCCGATGTGTACGGCTTCATCGATGAGCGCGGTGTACACAACTACTCGGACATCCCCTCAGACCCGCGCGCGCGCCTGCTCTGGCGTGATCTCAACGGCCCGAAGGCCATCGGAATCCCCTCCAGCGCAGGCCTGATGAAAAGCCTGCCGGCGGAGCTGGTGCGACATATCGAGGCTGCGGCCAGCGCCCATGCCATTGATGCCGTCCTGCTCAAAGCCGTCGTCGCCGTCGAAAGCCACGCCAATCCGAAAGCCCGCTCCCCCAAAGGCGCGATGGGTCTGACCCAGCTGATGCCGGCCACCGCCGCCCGTTACGGTGTACGTAATGCTTACGACGCGCGCCAGAATCTTGATGGTGGCGCGCGCTACCTGCGCGATCTGCTCAAGCTCTTCAACAACGACGTGAAGCTGGTGCTGGCCGCCTTCAACGCCGGGGAAAACGCCGTCATCCGCTACGGCCACAGCATCCCTCCCTACGCCGAAACAAAACGCTACGTTCCGACCGTGCTGGAACAGATGGCCATCTTCAGGCGCGAAGCCCGCTCCTGAATACCTGCCGTCGCAAAGCAGTACGGCGGCGCAATGACGGCCCGCCCCCAGCAGCCAGGGATTTTCATCTTCACCGGACCATGATCCGGCTCGTGACTGAGCCCGGAGCCAGGTCTGGCCACCTTGTGCGCCGGGCGCTGCGACCGGGCAAACCCTAGTTCAAATCCATCACGTATCTGCCGCTTAATGCCAAGGTGTGCCCTTGACGGCACACCGGCCCCATAACAGATACAGAGAGACCATCATGCCCGTCATCCAGATTGCCCGTCGCATGGCTGGGCTGCTGGCGCTTGTCGCCATCAGCGCCCACGCCCAGGTTGATTCCATCAAGATCATGGCCCCCGCCAATCCCGGAGGCGGCTTCGACACCATTGCCCGCACCCTCGGCGACGCCTTGAAGGCTTCCGGCCAAGCCAAATCGGTGGCGGTTGAAAACAAGGCCGGAGCGGGTGGCGCGATCGGCCTCGCCCAGTTCATCAATACCGAAAAAGGCAGCGGCCACTCCTTGATCGTGGCTGGTGCCGTGACTGCAGCATCAGTGGAAGCCAACAAATCGCCGGTCAATCTCTCGATGGTCACACCGATCGCTCGCCTGATGGGCGAATACAACGTGATCGTGGTGCCGGCGGCCTCACCCTTCAAAAGCATGAAGGATCTGGCTGCAGCCATGAAGGCCAATCCCGGCGCGGTGGCAATCGGCGGCGGCTCGGCCGGCAGCGTCGATCATGTGATGGTGGCGCTGATCGGTGAAAAGCTCGGGGTCAGCGCCGACAGGGTCAATTACGTCGCCTTTGCCGGCGGTGGTGAGGGCAAGGCGGCCATCCTCGGCGGTCAGCTGGCCGCCTATGTCAGTGGCTACGGTGAGCTGGTGGATCTGATCAAGGCCGGCAAGCTGCGCGCCATCGGCCTCTCGGCGGAAACCAAGCAAGCGGACATCGAGGTGCCGACCTTCAAGGAGCAGGGCATCGACGTGGTGATGTACAACTGGCGCGGCGTGTTTGCCCCCGCCGGCATCAGCGAGGCACAGAAAAAAGCGCTGGTCACAATGGTCGAGGCCGCGCTGAAGGACCCGGCCTGGAAGAGCAAGGCCGACAAACTGGAATGGCTGGACCTGTATCAACCGGCTGAGCCCTTCAAGGCTTTCGTCGAATCGGAATCGAAGCGCCTCAAAACCGTCATCGGTGGCCTCAAGCTGAACTGATCTCGACCGCCCAGGGCTGGCCCGCCCCTCCCGGGCGGCAGCCCTGCTCCACCGGAGGTTTTTCCATGACCCACTGGCCCGGCCGCCATCAGGCCTACCTTGCCATTGGCGTGATCGTGCTCGGTCTCGCCATGGCCCTGCAGATCACCCAGATGCCCACTGGCGGCGGCTACGCCAGAGTCGGGCCAAACTTTTTCCCGGGCCTCATCGCGGCGGGGCTGATCATTGCTGGCGGCGCTTTGCTGCTCAAATCCACCCGCTCGTTGGGCCATTCCAGTCCGGCGGATGAAACCGGCGACGAAGGCGTACCGCCCGTACCGGAAGCAGAGTGGCGCGGCTTTGCCCTGGTTTCCGGCACCGTACTCGCCCACCTGGCCTTGATCGGCCTGATTGGCTTCACCCTCTCGGCCTGGCTACTGTGCTACGGCATCTGCCGGGCACTGGACACGCCGCGCCGCACGCTTGATCTGATTCTCTCGCTGGGCTTGGCTCTCGGCCTGTTCCATACCTTCCGCGCCCTGGGCGTCAACCTGCCTGCCTTCATCCCGGGAGTGCTGTAAACATGGAATCCCTGAACGCGCTGTTTTCGGTCGGATTCGCTACCGCCCTGAGTCTGAGTAACCTGCTCTGGGCACTTCTTGGTTGCAGCCTGGGCACCGCCATCGGGGTCTTGCCCGGCATCGGCCCGGCCGCCACGGTGGCCCTGCTGCTGCCGCTAACCGCCGGAGTCGAACCCACCGGGGCGCTGATCATGCTTGCCGGCGTGTACTACGGCGCCATGTTTGGTGGCTCGACCACCTCCATCCTGCTCAACACCCCGGGCGAAGCCGGAAGCATCATCAGTGCATTGGAAGGCAACAAGATGGCCCACGCCGGGCGCGGCGGGGCGGCATTATCCACCGCCGCCATCGGCTCCTTCGTGGCCGGAACCATCGCCACCGTGCTGCTGACCCTGCTCGCGCCGGTCGTGGCCGATCTCGCCCTCAAGCTGGGGCCAGCCGAAAATTTCGCGATCATGGTGCTGGCCTTCGTGGCCGTTTCGGCCGTCGTTGGCGATATGCCGGAAAAAGGCTTTGTGGCGCTGTTCATTGGCCTGGCGCTAGGCATGATCGGCATCGAAGAGCAGTCCGGCCAGGCCCGCTTCACCTTCGGCATCCTCGAACTCACGGACGGCATCGACATCGTGGTGGTGGCCATGGGCCTCTTCGCCGTCGGCGAAACCCTGTACACCGCGACCTACGAGAACCGCATCAAGTCCAAGCTGGAACGCATCACGGGCTCGATCTGGATGAGTGCCGGCGACTGGCGCCGCTCCTGGAAGCCCTGGCTGCGCGGCACCCTGATCGGCTTTCCCTTCGGCACCATCCCGGCCGGCGGCACCGAAATGCCGACTTTCCTGTCCTATTCCACCGAAAAGAAACTCGCCAGCCACCCGGAGGAGTTCGGCAAGGGCGCCATCGAAGGCGTGGCCGGCCCCGAGGCGGCCAACAATGCGGCCGCCACTGGCACCCTGGTGCCTTTGTTAACGCTCGGCATCCCTACCTCGGCCACCGCCGCGATCATGTTGTCTGCCTTCCAGCAGTACAACATCACGCCCGGTCCGCTGCTCTTTGATACCAATCCGGAGCTGGTCTGGGGGCTGATCGCCAGTCTCTACATCGGCAATGTCATGCTGCTGGTGCTCAACCTGCCGCTGGTGGGAATCTGGGTACAGTTGCTGCGCATCCCGCGCCCGCTGCTCTACGGCGGCATCGTGGTGCTGGCCACGCTCGGGGCCTATTCGCTGCGCCAATCCTGGTTCGATCTGCTGCTTCTATATATGGTGGGCGTACTCGGCTTTGCCATGAAACGCTTCGAGATCCCGGTGGTGCCACTGATCGTCGGCCTGATCCTGGGGCCGATGGCCGAGAAACACTTCCGCCGTGCCATGACCATCAGCCAGGGCGATATCACCACCTTCTTCACCCGCCCCGGTTCGCTCACCATCCTGATCATCGCCGGCCTGCTGCTGGTGCTGCCCCCTTTGCTCAAGCAATGGCGCGCCCTGCGCCGAGGCTAAGGCCTGACACCCGGAGCCCCACCCGAACGGCGCTCCGGGTCGTACATTTACAAGCCGAAGCGCCGCCCCCTCGGGGTAAAATCAGCGGATGCCCGAGATCTCCCCCCACGCCCCCGCCTTCGTCCACCTGCGCCTGCACACCGAGTTCTCGATCGAGGACGGCATCACGCGCATCGACGATGTAATTGCGGCGGCGGCCAAAGATGGGCAGCCCGCCCTGGGCATCTCGGATCTGGCCAACCTGTTCGGCATGGTCAAGCACTACAAGGGCTGCCGGGGCAAAGGCATCAAGCCGGTGATCGGGCTGGACGCCTGGATCACCAACGATACCGAACGCGACAAGCCCTTCCGTGTGCTGCTGCTGGTCAAACACCGCGAGGGCTATCGCCAGATGTGCGAAATCCTCTCGCGTGGTTTCAATGAAAACAAGCACCGTGGGCGAGCCGAAATCCGTCGTGACTGGCTCACGGCCGAATCCGCCTCGGGCCTGATCTGCCTTTCCGGTGCTCAGCAAGGTGATATCGCCGCGGCCATCGCCTCCGGCAACCTGAAAGCTGCCGAAGCACTGGCGCTGGACTGGGCGCAACGCTTCCCGGATAGCTTCTATATAGAAGTGCAGCGCGCGGGCCATGCCGGCAACGAAAACTACGTACAGGCCGCCCTGCATCTGGCCGGCGAAACCAGCCTGCCGATCGTTGCCACCCACCCGGTGCAGTTCCTTAAGCGTGAAGACTTCAAGGCCCACGAGGCCCGCGTGTGTATCGCCCAGGGTTACGTCCTCTCTGATACCCGCCGGCCCAAGCCCTTCACCGAAGAGCAATATTTCAAGAGCCAGGCCGAAATGGTCGAACTCTTTCACGACATCCCTGAGGCGCTCGAAAACTCGGTCGAGATCGCCCGCCGCTGTTCGCTGTCAGTGGTGCTGGGCAAGAACTACCTGCCGCAGTTCCCCACCCCGGACGGCATGAGCCTCGACGACTTCCTCGTCTTCGAAGCCAAGCGCGGGCTGGAAGAACGCCTGCTCGAGCTTTACCCGGACGAAGCCACGCGCGACCGGGAACGCCCACGCTATTACGACCGCCTCAAGTTCGAAACCGACACCATCGTGCAGATGGGCTTCCCCGGCTACTTCCTGATCGTGGCGGACTTCATTCAGTGGGGCAAGAACAACGGCGTGCCGATCGGCCCGGGCCGGGGTTCCGGCGCGGGTTCGCTGGTGGCTTACGCCCTGAAGATCACCGATCTGGACCCGACCGCCTACGCCCTGCTCTTCGAGCGCTTCCTGAACCCCGAGCGGGTGTCGATGCCTGACTTCGACATCGACTTCTGTCAGGAAAACCGCTACCGCGTCATCGACTATGTGCGCCAGCGCTACGGTCACGATGCCGTCTCGCAGATCGCCACCTTCGGCACCATGGCCTCGAAGGCCGTGGTACGCGACGTCGGCCGCGTGCTGGACCTGCCCTATGGCCTGTGCGATCGCCTGTCCAAAGCCATCCCGGTGGTACAGAACAAGCCGCTGGGGCTGGAAGAGGCGCGCGAAGCCGAACCGGCAATCAACGAAATGATGAACGACAGCGCGGACGGCGAATCCGTCTCCGAGCTGTGGGAGCTGGCCCTACCGCTCGAAGGCATGACGCGCGGCGTCGGCATGCACGCCGGCGGTGTGCTGATCGCGCCGGGCAAGATCACCGATTTCTGCCCGATCTACCTGGCTGACGGCGACGACGCAGTGACCGTGTCGCAGTTCGACAAGGACGACGTGGAGGCCATTGGCCTAGTGAAGTTCGACTTCCTGGGTCTGCGCAACTTGACGATTATCGAGCTGGCGCTCAAATACGTCGAAAAGCTCACCGGCTCGCGCCCGGACCTGATGAGCCTGGGCTTCTCGGACCCTGCCGCCTACCAGATTCTGAAAGACGCCAACACCACGGCAATCTTCCAGGTGGAATCGGACGGCATGAAGAAGCTTCTGAAGAAGCTCGGCCCCGACCGCTTCGAAGACATCATCGCCGTGCTCGCGCTCTACCGACCGGGCCCACTGGGCTCAGGGATGGTGGACGACTTCATCCTGCGCAAACAGGGCAAGCAGGAGATCGACTACTTCCATCCGGACCTGAAAGCCTGCCTTGAGCCCACCTATGGCGTGATCGTGTATCAGGAGCAGGTGATGCAGATCTCGCAGATCATCGGCGGCTACACGCTGGGCGGCGCAGACATGCTGCGCCGGGCGATGGGCAAGAAGAAAAAAGAGGAGATGGACAAGCACCGCGCCACGATTGCCGAGGGCGCGGCGAAGAAAGGCTACGATCCGGCGCTGGCAGAACACCTCTTCGACCTGATGACCAAGTTCGCGGAGTACGGCTTCAACAAGTCGCACACTGCGGCCTACGCCGTGGTGACCTACCACACGGCCTGGCTCAAGGCTTACCACTGCTCGGCCTTCATGGCCGCCACGATGTCGTCCGACATGGACAACACCGACACGGTCAAGATCTTCTATGAAGACACGATCGCCAACCGGATCGTGGTGCTGCCGCCGGACGTAAACCACTCGCACTACCGCTTCGAGCCCACCGACGCCAAGACCATCCGCTACGGCCTCGGCGCCGTCAAAGGTTGTGGCGAGCCGGCCGTGCGCAGCATCATCGCCGCGCGAGAAGCCGGTGGGCCGTTCAAGGACATCTTTGATTTCTGCGCGCGCATCGACCGCCGCGCAGCCAACCGCCGCGTGATCGAAGCACTCGTGCGTGCTGGCGCACTGGACACCATCGCCCCCCTCACGGAGGAAGGCAAACCGCATCGCGCCAAGCTGCTGGCCAGCGTCGGCGTAGCCATGGAAGCCGCCGACCAGGCCGCCGCCAGTGCGGGCCAGGGCGGGCTTTTCGACATGGGCGACGGCCCCTCCGAAATAGCGCCTGAATACATCGAGGCGCGCGTCTGGAAGGAAAAGCAGCAGTTGATGGAAGAGAAACTCGCCATCGGCTTCTTCCTCTCCGGCCACCCCTTCAACAGCGCAGCCCCCGAAGTGCGCCGTTTCATCCGCACGCCGCTCTCCCGGATAGAACCCAAGCGCGAACCACAGATGCTGGCCGGCGTGGTGACCGGACTACGCATCAAGATGGGCGCGCGCGGCAAGGTGGCTTTCGTCACCATCGACGATGGCAGCACCCCGCTGGACGTGACCGTGTATGCCGAAGTGCTGGATGCCAGCAAGGGCAAGATCAATCAGGACGAGGTACTGATCGTCGAGGGCAAAGTCTCCAACGATGACTTCACCGGCGGCTTCCGCGTGATCGCCGAACGCCTGATCACGCTGGGTGAAGCGCGCGGCCGCTATGCCCGACTGCTGCGCCTGTCCATTAACGGCGAGGTCGCCAAGGCCGGTGGTGGCCCGGCCGCCGTACGCCAGTTGCTGGACCTGCTCGGTGGCTATCGCGGCAGCCGCGATGACGGCGCTTGCCCGATCCGCATCCGCTATCGCAATGGCGCCGCCGAAGGAGAGTTGCCACTGGGTGAAAACTGGCGCGTTCGTCTGGAAGACCCCCTGCTTGAAGGCCTGCGCGAATGGCTCTCGCCCGAGAGCGTGGAAATCATTTACCAGTAGCACTTTCGTACATATTGCTGTGTAGCATCTTGTCGACAGGCTGCAATCCTTTCGTCCGGTTTTACACCCACGGCCCTGCCAACACGCCAGCTGCCCGACTACAATTGAATCGTCCTTTCAACGAACTCCAGCCTTCTCGTGCGCTCGCTTCGCCTGCCCTTTCTCGTCGCCTTGTTGTGCCTCGCAGGCCAAGCGCTGCCGGCCCACGCTCAAGCGACCGGCTTGCGCCTGAAGCACACGCCGGAGAGTCAGCAAGCGGGTGAAAGCGGGCTGCGCCTGAGCTTTTCCAGCTTCAGCGCCGCTGGTGAAGTCACTGCAGCACAGTCCTCTCCCCTGTTTGATGCGGCCAATGTACGCAACAGCCTGCGCGCGGATTACCCCGTGCTGGCCAAGGGCGTGCATACCAGTGTTGGTGTCAGCTGGAATGATCTTTCCGCCAGCACCTCGGGACAAGCCTCCTCGCGCAGCAGCCAGCTGGCAGCCGTCCCCTTTCTCGGCTTGAGCTGGCAAAGCAGCCAAGCTCGCCAGAATCGCTGGTCTCTCTCTGCCGAAGTTGGCACTGCACTGGCCGGCAACTGCAGCGGCATGGCACCCGGTTGTAGCGGAGCACCTACAACCGGACTGAACCCAAGCAGCTCCGGCAGTGGTCTGCGCCTGAATCCCTATGTGAACTTCGGCGCGACCTTCCGCTTCGATCAGTAAGCGGATGAGTGCCGGATTTTTCGATCAGGCCTTTCTGGATGCGCTAAGCGTCCGTGCCCGTGAAAATCCACGCCGGCGCCAGAACCACAATCTTCACCCAAACCTTGAAGCCCCGGCTCAGCGTTTCTTCAACGCCATCGAGCCCGGTAGCTACGTGCGGCCACACCGCCATCTGGCGCCCGGCAAGGAAGAAACCCTGCTCATGGTGCGCGGCAGACTGGGCCTGGTGTTCTTCGATGAATCCGGCGCAATCACCAGCACCTACTTGCTCTCTGCCAACAGTCAGTGCATCGGAGCGCGGATCCCGTTGGGCTGCTGGCACAGTGTCGTCGCGCTCGAAGCCGGCTCAGTGTTCTTCGAGGTCAAGGACGGCCCCTACCTGCCGATCACCGCCGAAGAGCAAGCGCCCTGGGCGCCCTCCGAAGGCTGCCCTGCTGCTGCCGAGTTTGAACAGGCCCTGTACGCACGCTTCTGACGGGCCTGTGCTAGGGTGCAGAAGTCTTCATTCCCCCGCCTCTACCATGGCCCGCCTGCGCATCGCCAGCTACAACTCGCAGAACCTGTTCGCCCCGCCCGCCGCCCTGAACTCGCCGGAAGGCAGCGATGTGCTCAGCGACGGTCTGGAGCTCTCCACCCTGCTGCGCGAGGAAAGCTACGAGGGCGAAACCGGCAAACGCATCCTGCAACTGGTGCAGAAATACTTCCTGCATCGCGGCGACGCCAAGCACCCCTGGTTCATTCTGAACGAGATGCGCGGCCGCCTGCTCGCCATGCATGGCCGCAAGCTGCTGGGCCTGCGCGCCAAGGGTGCGGCGGACTGGGTCGGCTGGCTGCAGTGGCAGCGCATGAGCGCACCGGACGAAGGCATCCGCAACACCGCCCGCGTGATCGGCGCCGTGAATGCCGAGGTGATCGCCCTGTGCGAGGTGGAAAACCGCCCCACCCTGCAGCAGTTCAACCAGAGCGTGCTAAGCGAATTCACCCGTCCCTACCCGGTGCAAATGTGCATCGATGGCAACGATTCACGCGGCATCGACGTCGCCCTGCTCTCGCGCCTGCCACTGCGTTCGATGCGCACCCATGTCTTCGACACCTTCATTTCGCCGCTCACGGGCAAGCCGCATCCAGTATTTGCACGCGACTGCGCCGAGTACGAACTGGGCCTGCCCGATGGGCGCTCGCTGTGGCTCTTGATCAACCACTTCAAGAGCAAGGGGCCGGGCCGCCCCTCGGACCCGGCACCGGAAAACGTCTGGCGGCGCATCCAGGCCGAGCATGTGGCAGGCTATCTGGATCGCTTTGATCTGCAACGCGATTGCGTCGTGGTCGCGGGGGATCTCAACGAAGACCCGGCCGAGGGCAATCTCGCCGCCCTGCTCGGCATGCCGGGCCTGACCGACGTACTGACCACCGACAAAGCGCCTGAGGAAACCTGGACCCATCGCTTCAAGGACGACTGCAGCCGGCTCGACTACCTGCTGGTCTCGCAGCCGCTGCGCGAACGCCTGCTCGCCACCGGCATCGAGCGGCGCGGCATTTTTTCGCCAGAGATCGAGCAAAGCGAGCGCTTCGCAGAAGTGGTGGACCGCGCCACCCAGGCCTCCGATCACGCCGCGATCTGGGCGGATTTCGAGCTGTGAAGCGCATTCTCGCGGCTCTGCTGGCCCTGGGCTGCCTCGCCCCGGCCACCGCCGCTCCGGCGGCCTGGTACTGGTGGGTAAGCCGGGCCACAGGCCAACGCGTCTGCAGCCAGACCTCCCCAGGGGAAGGCTGGCTGCACGAGAAGCGTGCCTACGACAACTCGCGTTGCGAGGCATGAGTCACCTGAGCGACTGGCGTTCACGCCTGCAAACAAGCCGCCCCCGGCTCAGTGCGCCCCGTCCCGGATGATGTGGTCGAAGGCCGACAGCGACGCCTTCGCACCCTCGCCCATGGCGATGATGATCTGCTTGTAAGGCACGGTGGTGCAGTCTCCAGCCGCGAACACGCCGGGCACCGAGGTCTGCCCCTTTGCATCCACTTCGATCTCGCCGCGCGGCGACAGATTCACCACGCCCTTGAGCCAGTCGGTGTTCGGCACCAGCCCGATCTGCACGAAGATGCCTTCCAGTTCGACGTGCTGCACGTCACCGCTGACGCGATCCTTGTAGTTCAGGCCATTCACCTTGTCGGTGCCGGTCACCTGCGTGGTTTGCGCCGAGGTGATGATCGTCACGTTGGGCAGACTGCGCAGCTTGTTCTGCAGCACGGCATCAGCGCGCAGCACGCTGTCGAACTCCAGCAAGGTCACATGTGCCACGATGCCAGCCAGATCGATGGCCGCCTCCACGCCGGAGTTGCCACCGCCGATCACCGCCACGCGCTTACCCTTGAAAAGCGGGCCATCACAGTGCGGGCAGTAGGCCACACCCTTGGTGCGGAACTCGGCCTCGCCCGGCACGTTCATGTTGCGCCAGCGCGCACCGGTGGAGAGGATCACCGTCTTGCTCCTGAGCACCGCGCCGTTCTCCAACGTGATCTCCACGCCGCCCGCCACCGGCTTGAGGGCTTGGGCTCGCTGCAGGTTCATGATGTCGACGCCGTACTCCTTCACATGCTCTTCCAGCGCCATCGCCAGCTTCGGACCTTCGGTGGCCTTCACCGAAATGAAATTCTCGATGCCCAAGGTGTCCATCACCTGACCACCAAAACGCTCGGCCACCACGCCGGTACGGATACCCTTGCGCGCCGCATAGATCGCTGCAGCGGAGCCGGCCGGACCACCGCCCACCACCAGCACATCGAAGGCTGCCTTGGCATTGAGTTTCTCGGCATCACGTGCCGCAGAATTCGTATCCAGCTTGGCAATGATTTCTTCCAGAGTCATGCGGCCCTGACCGAAGAGTTCGCCGTTCAGGTAAATCGCCGGCACACCCATGATCTGACGCGACTCGACTTCAGCCTGAAACAGCGCGCCATCGATCATGGTGCTGCGCACATTGGAGTTCAGCACCGCCATCAAGTTCAGAGCCTGCACCACGTCCGGACAGTTGTGACAGGTGAGGGAAATGAACACCTCGAAGTCGTAATGACCCGGCAGTGCCTTGATCTGCTCGATCACATCAGCCTCGACCTTTGGCGGATGGCCGCCAGCCTGCAGCAAGGCCAGCACCAGTGAGGTGAACTCGTGGCCGAGCGGGATGCCGGCAAAGCGGATCTTCATATCCGAGCCCGCACGACGTACCGCGAAGGAAGGTTTGCGCTGCGATGCATCCGTATCTTCGAGCAACGTAATTTTGTCGGAAAGCGCGCTGATCTCGTCGAGCAGCTCGCGCACCTCAGCCGACTTGGCGCCGTCATCCAGCGCGGCAACAAGTTCGATCGGATGCTGCAAGCGGGTCAGATAACTTTGCAATTGGGTCTTGAGTGTAGCGTCGAGCATGGTGATCTCCTGCGTCAGTTGAATTCATTTGGCATGCACTCATGCCATGCCTCAGCGCATCGGAGACGATGGGCTCAGGGATGGGATGAGGAGGATGGAAAGATGCCGGCCACACCCGCTTCAGCGAGAGAGGAAGCCTTGCGCAAGTGCGGCCGGCGTACTGCTCGATATCGTAGGTGCGACTTCAGTCGCACACCGCACATGGGCGGCCGACTGAAGTCGGCCCTACAAAAGCATTGTTACGCTCAGATCTTGCCGACCAGATCCAGCGACGGAGCCAGGGTGGCTTCGCCTTCCTTCCACTTGGCCGGGCAGACCTCACCCGGATGGCTGGCGACATACTGAGCAGCCTTCACCTTGCGCAGCAGTTCGGACGCATCACGGCCCACACCACCGGCGTTGATCTCGACGATCTGGATCTTGCCTTCCGGATCCAGCACGAAGGTCCCGCGATCGGCCAGGCCGGCTTCTTCGATCATCACGCCGAAGTTGCGGGTGATGGTGCCGGTCGGATCACCAATCATCGGGTACTGGATCTTCTTGATGGTGTCGGAAGTGTCGTGCCAGGCCTTGTGGGTGAAGTGCGTGTCGGTCGACACGGCATACACCTCAACGCCCAGCTTCTGGAATTCGGGGTACAGATCGGCCACGTCGCCCAGTTCGGTCGGGCACACGAAGGTGAAGTCAGCCGGGTAGAAGAACACCACCGACCACTTGCCCTTCAGATCGGCGTCAGACACCTGCACGAACTTGCCGTTGTGATAGGCGGTGGCGTTGAAGGGCTTGACGCTGGAATTGATGTAGGACATGAGGTTTGCTCCTTGAAATTGGGTTTGTCGGAAGCGACAGAAGCCATCTTAAGGAGCCGGGATCAATAGATCTAATTTATTAAACAAAACGTTTCGATAGCCAACGGTTATCGAATTCTTCGGGAAACGACTGCCCTGTGCATCGGCAGCTCAAAGCCATCCGCGGAAGCCCCGATCAGGCCTGGTATTTCGGATCAGATCCACGCAGCAAGCCTATCGCTGCCCGTGCTATCTTCGCTCCCAGTCCCGCCATGGGATTCCGGAGGCCTTATGTCGTCTGCGCAGCGATCTGCGCCCTTGCGCGTACTCTTCGTCGAAGACGACGAAAACGATGCCATGCTGCTCGCCCGCCACCTGCGTCGCGAGGGTTACCAGTTGGAAACCGGCCAGGTCAGCAGCCTCGCCGAGTTGAACGCTGCGCTGCAAGGCGCAAAATGGGACGTCGTCATCTCCGACTTTGCCCTGCCCGGCTTCTCGGCACTCGAAGCGCTCGAAACCGTACTCGCTGCGGACCCCGACACACCCTTCATTGTGGTCTCCGGCATGATGGACGAACTGACGGCCTGCGCCATGATGCGCGCTGGCGCCCAGGACTACCTCAGCAAGGACAAACTTGACCGCCTCGCCCCCGTGATCGACCGCGAACGCCACGAAGCACGCATCCGCCAGGAGCGGCGCATGGCGCTCGAAGCCGTGCAAGCCAACGAAGAGCGCTTCCGCGCATTGGCTGCCAACATCCCGGGCGTGCTGTTCCAGATGATTCTCGGGGAGGACGGTAGACTGCCCTTCCTGTATGTCAGCGAGGCCTGCATGATGCTGCTAGGCATCCCCGCCGACGTGTTGATGTCGCGCCCCGACCCGCTCCTGGATCTCGTTCTGCCGGACGACCGTAATGGTCTCAACACCGCCCTGCGCCTAGCCGGCACGCGCGGCGGCACCCTGAACTGGGAAGGGCGCATCCTGCCACCAGGCGCGGACATCAAATGGATCAACATGCGCTGCTCACCACGCACCCTAGCCGATGGCCGTGTGCTGTGGGAGGGGGCCATGTGGAACATCACCCAGAGCAAGGTCGCCGAATCCGAGCTGCGCGCCTCACGCTCCCAGCTGGCCGAACTCTCCGAGCACCTCCAGCGCGTCAAGGAAGATGAGCGCGACCGCATTGCCCGCGACATCCACGACGTGCTCGGCGGCACCCTGGTCGGCATCAAGATCTCGGCCAAGCTGCTGGCGGGCAAGCTGGGCCAGGCCGAACCGGCTGCCCTGGCCCGCATTCACGATATCGAGGTGATGCTCGACGAAGCCATCACGACCGCCGGGCGTGTGGCCCGCGAACTGCGGCCGGGCATTCTCAAAGAGTTCGGGCTCGCAGCCGCCATCGAAAGCTATGCCGAAGACTACTCACACCGTGCCGGCATCTCCTGTACCGTGCTGTGTGCCGACCACGATATCGAGACCGACGAAAATATCTCCCTGGCCCTCTTCCGCACCTATCAGGAAGCCCTCACCAACGTCAGCAAACATGCGCAGGCAGCCCAGGTCGAAGTGCGCCTGATGCAGGAAGAGAACGACATCGTGCTCGAAATCAGTGACGACGGGCGTGGCCTGACTGAGCAGGACCTGGTCAAACCCAAGTCCTTCGGCCTGCGTGGCATTCGCGAACGCCTGAAAGGGCTGGGCGGAGACATGGAGCTTCTGCAGCGCGAGCCGCGTGGTACAACTGTCATCCTGCGCGCGCCACTGACGGCTGCATATACTGAAGGTGGCAATAACCTTGCCGTAAACAGGGTGGATGGGCTCACCACGAGCTGACAACACGGACAAGAACATGACTGGGAAAATTCACGTACTGATCGCTGACGATCACGCCATCATCCGCCAGGGGCTCAAGCAGATCCTCTCCGACACCGAGGATCTCGAAGTCAGCGGCGAAGCCGATGGCGGCATCAAGGCCCTGCAACTGATCCGCGAGAACACTTACGACGTCGTGCTGATGGACGTCTCCATGCCGGACCGCAACGGCATCGACTCGCTCAAGCTGATCAAGAAGGAGTTCCCCAAGCTGCCGGTGCTGATGCTCAGCATGCACCCGGAAGAGCAATACGCGATCCGCGCCCTGCGCGCGGGAGCAGCCGGCTACTTGTCCAAACAGGGCGCGCCCGAACAACTTGTCACCGCAATCCGCCAGGTCGCCTCCGGCAAGAAATTCGTCAGCGCAGCCGTGGCTGAAGAGCTGGCCAACTCGATCGGCGAAGACCTCGACAAGCCGCCGCACGAAAAACTCTCCGACCGCGAATACCAGACCCTGTGCATGATCGCTTCGGGCAAGACCCTCACCCAAATTGCCGAGCAGCTGAACCTCAGCGTCAAGACCGTAAGCGTCTACCGCGCTCGCCTGCTAGAGAAAATGAAACTGCGCAACAACGCCGAATTGACCCACTATGGGCTCAAACACGGGCTGGTGGAATAAGGGCGGCCTGCGGGCGAAACGCTACACAGCATGGCTGAATTCAACTCCCCTTCCGAAATCGCGCGCGAAACCCTACGCCGGCTGGCCATGCGCCGCAGCCTGCCGACTCCGGAGAATTTTCGCGAGATTTACCACGAGATCGCGGGCACCCAGGCTGAAGACCCTTTCCCCGAGCGCCAGTTGCGCCAAATTGCAGCTGCGCTGCCGCGCGCCACGCCGGAACAGCTCAAACTCGCACGCCAGTTCGAAGCCGCTTTTGCCGAACACAACTGGGCCAGTTTTCGCAGCCACCTGATCAATCTTTTTACAGAACAGGAAAGCGAACCGCTTGCCTGGGGAAGCCTGATCCGTGAGCTGCTGGCACAGATCGAGCGCCGCCAGATGGGCCTCAACAGCGTCACCAAGCAGGAAGCCTTCAACCGCATCATGGAAAGCTGCTCGGCCGACCCCGACCTGCTCTACTCCCGCCTGCAAGGCTTGGTCAAAGGCTGGAGCCAGTTACCCGCCAGCAGCAATGCCAGTGCGGAAACACCCGACGACGAGGCAGAAAACGCGCGCCAGCGCGCCACCAGCACACCGGCACGACTCGATGCTGCGCCGGAAGCCTGGCGCAAACTACTGGCCGACACCCTGGATAGCGCCATCGGCCTGCTGCTGATCGACACCCCCGAGCTCGCCAAGGAAGCCAGTGCCCTGGGCAAACTGCTGCGCGAGCCGGTCGCGGGTGAGGAAGAAGCCTTCGGCGAGCGCCTGAAGAACTTCGCCTACAAGGTGCAATGGGTTGCGCAGGACCAGAGCTATATCCGTCAGGCCCTGCTAAACCTGCTCCAGCTGATCATCGAGAACATCAGCGAACTGGTCATTGAAGACAAATACCTGCAGGGCCAGATGACGGTGCTGCTGGAACTCTTCCGCGGCCCACTGGACAAGAGCACCCTTGAAGAGCTCGGCGAGCGCCTGCGCGACGTGATCTACAAGCAAGGCACCCTCAAACGCAGCCTCAACGAAGCGCAGAACCAGCTGCGCGAAATGCTCGCCCACTTCGTGCTGCGCCTGGGTGAGCTGGCGGACGCCACCGGCAACTACCACAGCAAGGTCAGTGCTTTTGCCGAGCGGGTGGCCCATGCCGGCAGCCTGCAGGAACTCACCGGGCTGATCGATGACATCGTGCAGGAAACCCGTTTGGTCGAAACCAGTGCCCGGAACTCGCAGGACGAGCTGCAGCATCTGCGCATCGCCGTCGACCAGGCTAATCGCGAAATTTCCCGCCTTGAAGGTGAGCTTGAGACCGCCAGCGAGTTGGTCCGCCACGACCCGCTGACCGGCGCGCTGAATCGCAAGGGGCTGGACGAAATGGTGGCACGCGAGCTGGCGCGCATGAAGCGGCGCAGCAGCAAACTCTCGATCGCCCTGCTTGATGTAGATGACTTCAAGAAACTCAACGACAGCTTCGGTCATCTGACCGGCGACGAAGTCCTCAAACATATCTCCCAGGTCATCCGCGAAACCATTCGCCCGCAGGACTCGGCCGGCCGCTACGGAGGTGAGGAATTCCTCATCCTGCTGCCGGACACCGCGCTGGATGACGGCATCTCGGCGCTACGCCGGGTGCAACGCGAACTCACCAAGCGCATTTTCCTGCACGACAACCAGAAACTGCTGATCACCTTCAGTGCTGGAGTGGCGGAAGTTCAAGCCGGCGAAAGTATCGAAACAGTGATCGAGCGCGCCGACCAGGCCATGTACCGCGCCAAGAAAGCGGGCAAAAACCGCGTCGAAGCCGGCTGATCAGTTCTCACTGAGTACGCGCAACAGCGCAGATTCATCCGCGCCCTCGATGCGCAACACCTTCTGCCGCGAAGTTTCGCCACTGAGCAGAGTCACCGCCCGTTTCGGCAAACCCAGCGCTTCAGCAAAGAACGCCTGCAAGCAGGCGTTCGCCTTGCCCTCAACCGGTGGCGCGGCAAGGCGCACTTTCAGCGCCTCACCGTGCAGGCCGGCAAACGCGGTGCGCTTGGCACCCGGCTGCACATGCAGACTCAGGGTGAAGGCCCCGTCCGGCTGACGCCTTACGGCGACCGGCAAGTCAGCCATCTCAGGGCAGCCAGAACATCAGGATCTGCAGGACCAGCAGCAACACCAGCGGCGACAGGTCGACATTGGCGATCGGCGGAATCACGCGCCGGAACGGCGCCAGGAAGGGCCGCGTGAACATGTGCAAAGGCCCGGCCAGCGGCGAATGCGGATTCACCCAGGACAGCACGGCGCTCAGGATCACCACCCAGAACAACATCTGCAAGGCTGCCTTGATAAGCCCCAGAAAGCCGAACACCAATGCCGATAGCAGCAAGCTCACGGGCTCGACCCTGCCCGCCATCAGCCCCAATATCAGCACCACCGCGACCTGGATCAACCAGGCAGGCAACAGCGAACACAGATCCAGCTTACCCACGCTGGGCACCCATTTCTGAAACGGCAGCACCGCCCAGTTGGTCGTCGCCAGCACGAACTGGCCCAGCTGACTGACAAAGGAAATGCGCTGGAAGCGCATCACCGTGCGCACCAACAGCAGCGCGGTGAAGAAGCCCGCAACGGTCTGCAGGATCAAGGCAAAAGTTCCATAGAACATGTTCGGCTCCTTTTCAGTTCGTATCTGCGCCGAGAATCTCGCCCAGCTCGTGGCCGCGTGCTGCAGCGGCCGTCAGCGCACGCTCCACCATGGGCAGGAAACCGTCTGCCGCGAAGCTTTTCAGCGCAGCTTCGGTCGTGCCGCCCTTGGAGGTCACGCGCTCGCGCAGCACCGCCGGCGCTTCTGGGCTGGCAGCAGCCAGCGCCGAGGCGCCCACCAGAGTCTGGATGGCCAGCTGGCGTGCCGTCTCAGCACTCAGGCCAAGCTTTTCGCCAGCGGCCTCAAGGGCCTCAATAAAATGGAAGACATAGGCCGGGCCGCTGCCAGACAGGGCGGTCACCGCATCGATCAGTGCCTCTTCTTCAACCCATACACTGCTGCCAACGGCCGCCATGATGCGGTCCACCGCCGCGCGTTGTGCCGCGCTCACGCTGGCATCGGCAAACAGGCCGGTCATGCCCTGCCCGATCAGCGCCGGGGTATTCGGCATGGCACGCACCAACAGGGAATGGCCACCCAGCCAGCGGCCGATATCAGCCAGCCGCAAACCGGCAGCGATACTCACCACCAGCTGATTTGCCAGCTTACCGGCTACCGGAGCCAGCGCCTCGCGCATCTGCTGCGGTTTCACCGCCAACACCAGCACCTCGCAGGCCTGCGCCGCGTCATCCAGTGCCGCGACGGCACGCACGCCAAAGTCCTGCTGCAGGCGCTCGCGTGCGGCTTCGTACAGCTCGACGACCTGAATGTCGGTGGCGCTGAAGCCCTGCTTGAGCAAACCGCCAATGAGGGCAGAGGCCATATTGCCGCCACCAAGGAAAGTGATTTTCATGCTTGGTTTCCGTGTTTCGTTATTGATTTTTCTGACGTGTGCCAAAGATCGCCGAGCCGACCCGCACCAGCGTCGAGCCCTCGGCAATCGCCAGTTCCAGATCATCCGACATGCCCATCGACAAGGTCTCCAGCGGCAAGTCCAACTGCTCGCGCAGGCCATCGCGCAACCCAACCAGCTGACGGAAGCGGCTGCGCAACAAGGCCTCATCCTCACTGGGCTCCGGAATGGCCATCAAGCCGACCAACTCGATCCCGGGAAGCTGCGCCACGGCGGCCGCCAGCGCCGGCAATTCACCCGGCGTCACGCCGCTCTTGCTGGCTTCACCGCTCACATTCACCTGCAGACATAGCTTGAGCGGCGACAAAGCCTCCGGGCGCTGCTCGGACAAGCGCTGGGCAATCTTGAGCCGGTCGACCGAATGCACCCAGGCAAAACTCTCCGCCACCAGCCGCGTCTTGTTGCTCTGCAGAGGGCCGATGAAGTGCCACTCGATCGGCAGATCCCGCAGCTCGGCCATCTTGTCGACCGCCTCCTGCACATAGTTCTCGCCAAACGCCCGCTGGCCAGCAGCAAAAGCTGCCCTCACGGACGCCGCTGGCCAGGTCTTTGAGACGGCGAGCAAACCGGTCGAACCGGCCAAACGCCCGTATTTCCGCCCGGCGGCGTCGATACGGGCACAAACAGCTTTCAGGTTTTCGGCAATGCCGGGCATATAATCCATTCAACTTCGTGTGCCAATGCGCCGAAAAGTATAGCAGTCGTGCCGAACTCCCCCTTTTGAATCCCGGGAAGCGAATTCACCATGGAAATTACCGAACTGCTGGCCTTCTCTGTCAAGAACAAGGCCTCCGACTTGCACCTCTCAGCTGGCCTGCCGCCGATGATCCGGGTGAACGGCGACGTGCGCCGGATCAATCTGCCGCCGCTGGAGCACAAGGATGTGCACGCCATGGTGTATGACATCATGAACGACAGCCAGCGCAAGCAGTACGAGGAATTCCTCGAGTGCGACTTCTCCTTCGCTGTGCCCAACCTGGCGCGTTTCCGCGTCAACGCCTTCATCCAGGAACGGGGTGCCGGCGCGGTGTTCCGGACCATTCCGTCCAAGGTGCTGACGCTGGAAGATCTGAACTGTCCCAAGGTTTTCAAGGAAATTTCGGATCAGCCACGCGGCATCGTGCTAGTGACCGGCCCGACCGGCTCGGGCAAGTCCACCACGCTGGCAGCGATGGTCGATTACGTGAACGAAAACCAGTATGCGCACATCCTCACCATCGAGGATCCGATCGAATTCGTGCACCAGAGCAAGCGCTGCCTGATCAACCAGCGTGAGGTGCACCGCGACACCCACTCCTTCTCCAACGCCCTGCGCTCCGCCCTGCGGGAAGATCCGGACGTGATCCTGGTGGGCGAGTTGCGTGACCTGGAAACCATCCGCCTCGCGATGACTGCCGCTGAAACCGGCCACCTGGTGTTCGGCACCCTGCACACTTCCTCGGCTGCCAAGACCGTTGACCGCGTGGTCGACGTATTCCCGGCCGAAGAGAAGGAAATGATCCGCGCCATGCTGTCCGAATCGCTGCGCGCGGTGATCTCGCAAACCCTGCTCAAGACCAAGGACGGTCAGGGCCGCGTGGCCGCCCATGAAATCATGATCGGCACCCCGGCAATCCGTAACCTGATCCGCGAAAACAAGGTTGCACAGATGTACTCCTCGATCCAGACCGGCCAGCAATACGGCATGCAGACGCTCGACCAGAACCTGCAGGATCTCGTTCGCCGCAACATCGTCTCGCCTGCCGAGGCCCGCGTGCGTGCGTCCAACAAGGATCTGTTCCCGGGCAACTGAGCCCTCAACGCATTGAAGCAAGGCCGGGGCACCCGGCAGTTACGGAGACAGCATGGAACGCGATCAGGCGCTCAGGTTCGTACAGGACCTGCTCAAACTGATGGTCAACAAGAAGGGCTCGGACCTTTTCATCACCGCCGGTTTTCCGCCCGCGATCAAAATCGACGGCAAGATCGTGCCGCAGTCGAACCAGATCCTCTCGCCCCAGCACACCCAGGAAATCGCCCGCGCGGTCATGAACGACAAGCAAGCCGCCGAGTTCGAATCCACCAAGGAGTGCAACTTCGCGATCTCGCCCTCCGGCATCGGCCGCTTCCGTATGAACGCCTTCGTGCAGCAAGGCCGTATCGGCCTGATCGCACGGACCATCGCGGCGCGCATCCCGACGCTGGAAGAGCTGGGCCTGCCGCCGATCATCCGCGAGATCGCCATGTCCAAGCGCGGTCTGGTGATCTTCGTCGGTGGCACCGGCACCGGCAAAACCACCTCGCTGGCCGCCCTGGTCGATTACCGCAACGAGCACACCTACGGCCACATCATCACGCTCGAAGACCCGATCGAATATGTGCACGCTCACAAGAACTGCGTGGTGACACAGCGCGAAGTGGGGCTGGATACCGAATCCTGGGAGAACGGCCTCAAGAACACCCTGCGCCAGGCGCCGGACGTGATCCTGATGGGCGAAATCCGCGACCGCGAGACCATGGACTACGGCATCGCCTTCGCCGAAACCGGCCACCTGTGTCTGGCCACGCTGCACGCCAATAGCGCCAACCAGGCCATCGACCGGATCATCAACTTCTTCCCGGAAGAGCGCCGCTCACAGCTGCTCATGGATCTGTCGCTGAACCTGCGCGGCATCGTTTCGCAACGCCTCTTGCCACGCAAGGAAAGCAAGGGCCGCGTGCCCGCCATCGAGGTGATGCTGAACTCACCGCTGATTTCGGACCTGATCTTCAAGGGCGAAGTGACCGAGCTGAAAGATGTGATGAAGCGCTCGCGCGAAATCGGCATGCAAACCTTCGATCAGGCGCTCTTCGATCTTTACGAAGCCGGGCTCATTACCTTCGAGGATGCCTTGCGCAACGCCGACTCGGTGAACGATCTGCGCCTGCAGATCAAGCTCAACAGCAAGCACGCAGACAAGGATCTGCTCGCGGGCGTGCAGAATCTCGACATCATCTGAGCGCAATCTGCTTGCACATGACAAGGCCGCCCGGAAAACTCCGTTGCGGCCTTTTCCTTATCTGACGACGGCGCACGCATGCTGATATCCGCCCTGCTCCCCGGAATCCAGTTCCTGATCATGGGCATGGCATTTGCGCTGGGGCTCTCGATCCATCCAGAAGATTTTGCCAGCTTCTGGCGTCAGCGAAGTCAGGCGCTGAGGGCAGGCTTCGCAATGTTCGTGTGTGTACCGCTGGTGGCCGTGCTGCTGACCCGCCTGCTCCCCCTCTCTCCAGCAGCTGCCACAACCCTGATCGTGCTGGCAGCCTCGTCCGGCGTCCCGCTACTGCCACGCAAGCTTCACTGGCTGGAGCATTCGCCTTTCACCTTCGGCCTGCTGCTGAACTCGGTGTTGTGCGCCAGCTTCATGTTGCCGCTCTGGATTCATTTCGCAGCCCACCCGGAACATGAACCGCCAGCCCTGCAGGTATTCTCGGTAATGGCCCGGGCCTACCTGCTGCCGATGCTGTGCGGCATTCTGCTACACCGTCTGCGTCCAGCCTTTGCCGAGCGCCTCTCGCAAGGCATGATCAGGATCGGCAGCCTGCTGTTGCTGGCTTTGGTGGTGGGCGTACTCGGCACCCAGTGGCACCTATTCGCGGATCTGAACGGCACGAACATGCTGGCCCTGACGCTGCTCTTCACAGCTTCGATCGCTATTGGCCATCTGCTCGGCGGCCCGGCGCCGAAGGATCGTGCGGCCCTGGCCATTAGCTGCTCGCAGCGCTTTGCCGGGGTTGCAGTGCTGCTCAGCACCAGCCCCCCGGGCGGCGAGCTGCTGTTCGGGGTGCTGGTCTATGCGCTGCTGGCTCAGCTCCTCGAACAGCCCTACGTCATGTGGCAGAAACGGCACATGGCAAGCCCGGCAGGCCTGATCAGCTCCGGTTCTGTCCCGCCACCACCTTGAACTCGAACACCCGGCAATCCAGATCACCGTTCATGAGTGGTGTTCGCTTGGTGGCCTTGAGGCCCATGCGTTTGGCCATTTCCAGATCTGCGGTCAGGAAGTAGCAGTTCCAGCCAGCGAAGCCACGCTTGAGCGCGTCGCCCAGCTGCGGATACCAGTCGTAAAGCTCTTCGCCACTGGAGAGGCGCACGCCGTAAGGCGGATTGCTGACCAGCACACCGGCGTCGTCCGGCGCTTCCAGATCCAGCACGTCACACACCAGCAGTTCGACCTTGCCGGTAAGCCCGGCGGCTTCGAGATTGGCTTCGGCATTGGCGAGCTGGCGCGGATCGATATCGGCGCCAAAGATCGGCAGGCTTTCATCATGACGCTGGCGCTGCTGGGCGGCTTTGCGCAGCCCCTGCCAAAGTTCGCTATCGAAATGGCGAAACTTCTCGAAGGCAAAATGGCGACCCAGGCCCGGGGCGATATCGAGGGCCATCTGCGCCGCTTCAATCAGGAAGGTGCCACTGCCGCACATTGGATCAAGCAGGGTCTGACCCGGTTGCCAGCCGCTGAGCTTGAGAATGCCGGCCGCCAGGTTCTCCTTCAGCGGCGCCTCGACCTTGGCACGCTTGAAGCCACGTTTGTAGAGCGGCTCACCGGAAGTGTCGAGGTAGAGCGTACAGGTCTGCTCGTCCAGAAAGGCATGAATGCGCATGTCCGGGCTATGCGTATCCACATCCGGCCGCCCGCCCTTGATCGCGCGGAAGTGATCGCAGATGCCATCCTTGATGCGCAGGGTGACGAAGTTCAGGCTCTTGAGGGGAGACTTGATCGAGGTGACATTGATGCGGATCGTATTGATCGTGTCGAAGTGGCGCGCCCAGGCCACGCTGCTGGCCAGGCGGTAGATTTCCTCCTCGCTGCGGTAGCGCGTGAAGCCCACCTTCCATAGCAGGCGCGTGGCCAGACGACTCTCCAGATTCACGCGATAGGCATAGGCCCAGTCGCCCTCGCTGGCCACCCCGCCATGGGTGGGCTCCACACGCGTGGCGCCACAGGCGCGCAATTCTTCGGCAAGCAGGGGTTCAAGGCCGCGCGGGCAAGGGGCGAAAAAGGTTTCAGTCATGGAAACAGCTCAGAAAGGACGAACGATCACAAGGATCAGGATCGCCAACAGGAAGAAGACCGGCACTTCGTTGAACCAACGGTACCAGACATGGCTGCGCGTATTGCGCTGCTCGCGGAACTCACGCAGCAGCTTGCTGCAGAAACCGTCATAACCGGTCAGGGCCAGCACCAGCAGCAACTTCACATGCAGCCAGGGCTGGCTCCACCAGGAAGCAGGCCCGGCGAGCGTGAAAGTGATCGCCACACCGAAAATCCAGGTACCCAGCATCAAGGGCAGCATGAAGCGCTTGAGGCGCTGCGCCATCCCCAGCAGGCGCGCGTACTCGCTGCTGTTCTCAAGCGGCACGGCGGCCAGATTCACATAAATGCGCGGCAGATAAAAAAGGCCGGCAAACCAGCTGATGACGAAGAAAACGTGCAGGGCCTTGAGCCACGGATACCACATGTCATTGTCCTTGAGATTGAAGTTCGGCACAGGCAGCCGCGAGGCCATCACGCACATCGGCGAAGCGCGGCGACCAGCGCAGCTCGCAGCGGATGCGGGTGTTATCGAGACGCCGCGACTCGCTCATGAAGCTCAGCGTCACGGGGGAGAGACGTTGCGCGCACTCGGCTCGGCTCAGACGCGGCGGGCGCGACAGACCGAAAATATCGGCCATTGTGTCGTAATAATCCCCCATTGCCAGCTGCGAATCGTCGCACACATTGAAGATGCGCAGGTGCGGACCACGGAACAGGGCCAGCCCGGCAGCGCGTGCCAGATCGGCGGCGTGGATGTGATTGGTAAATACATCCTCACTCGCCTGCAGCACCGGGTCTCCCCGCTGCAGGCGCGCCAGCGACAGACGCTCGGCCGCATAGATGCCGGGCGCGCGCAGGACGCGCAAGGCACAGCCGCTAGCGATGGAATGGGCCCGCAAACACCGCTCGGCGGCCACCCGACGACGCGCGCGTGCGGTGGCCGGACGCAAGGGGCGCGATTCATCGACCCACGCGCCTGCGCAATCCCCATACACACCACTGGTGCTCACATACACGATGCACCGCGGCCCCTGCCCGCGTTGCTGCAAGGCGGCCAGCAGACGACGCATGCGCGGGTCATCCTGGCCGCCCTCCGGCGGTGGCGCGCAATGCAGCAGGACATCGGCCAGCCCGCCAAGGCGGCGCAGGCTTGCAGCAGCATCCAGATCGCCCGGCACAGGGATAGCCCCGGCAGCGCGCCACTGCGCAGCTGCTTCGGCCCGCCGCACCAGGGCATACACGCGAAAGCGCTGACGCAGCCAGGGCATGGCCCGCAAGGCCACGTCGCCACTGCCGATGATGAGAAGACGATCCATGCCCGGATTATCCCAGATCACCCGGCGGCTCACGCCTTCATTTCTGCACGGCTTGGGCGATAATTCAGGGATCCGATTTTACTCAGTCTCCAACGCCCCCATGTCCTTCAAGGTCACGCTCCAGCCCAGTGGTCGCAGCTTCGCGGCCGATGCCGACACCAGCCTCCTGCAAGCCGCCCTCGATGCCGAACTGATGGTGCCCTATGGCTGCCGTGACGGCGCCTGCGGCGCCTGCAAGACCAAGGTACTGACCGGTAGCGTGGATCACGGCCGCAGCCCGCTCACCACCCTGCCCGAAGCCGAACGCGCCCAGGGCCTGAGCCTGATGTGTTGCGCCCACGCCCAAAGCGACCTGGTGCTCGAATGCCGCGACGTACGCTCGGCGCACGACATCCCGGTGCGCAAGATGCCCTGCCGCGTCCAGAGCCTGGAAAAACTCGCCAGCGATGTGATCCGCCTGACCCTGCGCCTGCCGCCGAGCGACACCTTCCACTTCCTGCCCGGTCAGTACATCGACTTCCTGCTCGCTGATGGCCAGCGTCGCAGCTTCTCGGTGGCCAATGCGCAGAACGAGGACAACACCCTCGAACTGCATGTGCGCCTGATCACAGGCGGGCAATTCACCGGCCACGTCTTCACGGCCATGAAGGAGCGCGACATCCTGCGCATTGAGGGCCCGCTGGGCAGCTTCTTCCTGCGCGAGGCGCCGGAAGAAGGCGGCCACAAACCGCTGGTATTCCTGGCCGGCGGTACCGGTTTCGCGCCGATCAAGGCCATCGTCGAACACATGCTGAACCACGGCAATGGCCGCCCGGCCACGCTCTACTGGGGCGCCCGCGACCCCGGCGGCCTTTACCTGCATGAACTGGCCCAAAGCTGGGAACGCCAACTGGCCAATTTCCGCTACGTGCCGGTCATTTCCGACGCAACAGAGGGCTGGAGCGGGCGCACCGGCCTCGTGCATCAGGCTGTGATGGCAGACCTGCCGGATCTCTCAGGACATCAGGTTTATGCCTGCGGCGCACCGGCCATGATCGAAGCCGCCAAAAAGGATTTCAGTGAACGCTGTGCGCTGCCGTTAACCGACTTCTACGCAGACGCCTTCACCTTCGCCGCCGGCCCGCAAACATGATGTAACCCCGCACTGGCGCAGGGCGGCTAGACCAGAGCACATAGCAGGGAGCCCGCATCATGAGCACCGGAGTACTGATTACCCGCGAGCCCATCGTCAATCAGCAACGCGCCATCACCGCCAACCGCATCATCGTGCATGCGGCCAACATCACACAGGCCGTGCAGGCCCTTGAAGCCCTGCGCCCGCACTGGCCCGCAGTCCACCCGGTTTTCATCAGCTTCGGCCGTCTGGTGCCCTCATCCGACCTGCTCGGCTGGGCTCCACCGGACAACACCCTGATCGAGATCCCGGCTCCGGCCCTGCAATACACCCAGATCCAGGAGCTTGTCGGCCGCTTTGCCGAGGCCAGCACACCACTGGCCTTGTCCTGGTATCAGCCGGGCACGGCATGGCCGGAAGGTATCGATTGCCGCTTTGTATTGGCTGACATCAACAAAGTCCCCAACCCGCACAATGCGCCCGGTTTGCCGCTGGCCTGGGGACTGGCCGACGTGCCGGCCTTCGAGCGTGCCGTCACCGCTGGTTACACCGGTGCGGCGGGCTGGTTCTTCCTGAAGGGCGTCACCCCGTCCAAGCAACTCGCCCCTTCGCATGCGCAGATCGTGCATCTGCTGAATCTGGTGCGTAATGACTCCGACATCAGCGAGATCGAAACCGCCCTCAAGCGCGATGTCTCCCTGCCCTACAAGCTGCTGCGATACATCAACTCGGCCGGCTTCGGGCTGATGGTGGAGGTGCAGTCCTTCCGCCATGCAGTCACCATTCTTGGTCGTGACAGGCTCAACAAGTGGCTATCTCTGCTGCTGGTCTCGGCCAGCAATGACCCCGCCGCACCGGCCGTGATGCAGGCGGCGATCGCGCGCGGACGGATGATGGAAATCCTCGGCGAGCAGTTCTTCGACAAGAACCAGCTCGACAACCTTTTCATCACCGGCGCCTTCTCGCTGCTGGATGTCTTGCTCGGCTCCGAGATCGGCGTAGTGCTGGAGCAGATGACCCTGCCCGAGCCGATCCACGAAGCCCTGTTGCAGGGCGAAGGCCTGTACGCACCCTTGCTCAAGCTGGCCATTGCATCCGAGGGCTTCATGCCGGATCAGCTACGAGCCCAGACCGAATCACTGGGCCTCACCGTGCAGCAGGTATCCGCCGCCTTGCTGCAGGCCGTGGCCTTTGCCGACACCCTCAGTTTCGGCTGAACACGGGTCCAGAAAACACAAAGGGCGCCGTCGGCGCCCTTTGCTTGCCTGCCTGAAAACCTCAGGCGTAACCATCCGGATTGCCGCTTTGCCAGCGCCAGGAGTCCGCGCACATCTCTTCAATCCCGCGCTTGGCTTTCCAGCCCAGCAGTTCGGCCGCCATGGCCGGATCCGCATAGCACTGGGCGATATCCCCTGCCCGGCGCGCCACAATCTCGTAGGGCACTGGCTTACCGGAAGCTTTCTCGAAGGCCTTGACCACGTCCAGCACCGAGTAGCCCTGCCCTGTGCCGAGGTTCACCGTCAGCACACCCTGCTTCTGCGCCAGGTACTCCAGCGCCTGCACATGCCCCACAGCCAGATCGACGACGTGGATGTAGTCGCGCACGCCCGTGCCATCCGGCGTGGCATAGTCGCCGCCGAACACCGCGAGCTTTGCCCGCTTGCCCACCGCCACTTGAGACACAAACGGCATCAGGTTGTTCGGGATGCCATTGGGATCCTCACCGATGCGCCCCGAAGGATGTGCACCGACCGGATTGAAGTAGCGCAGCAAGGCTACCCGCCACTCAGGATCGGCGGCGGCCAGATCGCTCAGCACATACTCCATCATCCACTTAGTGCGGCCATAGGGATTGGTCGGGCCGGTCGGGAAGTCCTCGCGGATCGGCACCGTCGCCGGATCGCCATACACCGTCGCCGATGAGCTGAAGACCAGCGTCTTCACACCAAACTCAGCCATCACTTCGGCCAGCGCCACCGTGCCCGCAATGTTGTTGTCGTAATACATCAGCGGCTTGGCCACCGACTCACCTACAGCCTTCAGCGCCGCGAAATGAATCACAGCGTCGATCGGCTGCGAGCGGAACACCCGGCGCATCACGGCCTGATCACGCACATCCGCCTGATGAAACGCCAGCAACTTGCGCCCCGCAATCTCTTCGACACGGCGGATCGCCTCCACCTTGCTGTTGGAGAGGTTGTCGATCACGATCACCTCATGCCCGCTGGCCAGCAGCTCCACGCAGGTATGAGTGCCGATATAACCGGCGCCGCCGGTGACGAGTACGGTTGCCATGCTTTCAGTCCTCAGGCGTAGCTTTCACATTGCACGAACTTCAACCCCAGCTGGTCCTTGCCAGAGAGCTGCGGCACGATGTCACCCAAGCGCCAGTCTACGCCCACGATCGGGTCGTTCCAGGCGAGGCAGCGCTCATGCTCGGGCGCGTAGTAATCAGTAGTCTTGTAGAGAAAGTCTGCCGATTCAGACAGCACTACGAAGCCGTGGGCAAAGCCCGCCGGCACCCAGAACTGGCGCTTGTTTTCAGCGGAGAGCTCGACCCCCTGCCATTTACCGAAAGTGGGCGAGGAACGACGCATGTCGACCGCCACATCCCACACCCGGCCACTCACCACACGCACCAGCTTGCCCTGCGGTTGCTGCAGCTGATAGTGCAGGCCACGCAGCACCCCGCGTGCGGAGCGGGAGTGATTGTCCTGCACGAAATCCAGCTTCAGGCCCGTAGCCTCAGCAAAGGTTTTCGCATTGAAGCTTTCCATGAAGAAACCGCGCTCATCGCCGAAAACCTTCGGTTCGAGAATCAGCAGGCCTTCCATTTCGCCCTTGATCACATTCATTGCAACGCCCTCAAAAATACCATTCTTCTGTCATGCGCGGCACTTGGTCGCGCAGACTACCAATGTGTTCCTCCCACCAAGCCCGGGTATTGAACCACGGGAAGGCTGAAGGGAAAGCCGGGTCTTCCCAGCGTCGCGCCAACCAGGCCGCGTGATGAATCATGCGCAGTGTACGCAGCGCTTCGATCAGACTCACTTCACGCGGATTGAAATCCGCAAAATCCTCGTAGCCCACGAGCAGATCGCAGAGCTGGCGCGTCATCTCGCCACGCTCGCCACTGAGCAGCATCCACAGATCCTGCACAGCCGGCCCGGTGCAAGCATCATCGAAATCCACAAAGTGCGGCCCGGCATCGGTCCACAGCACATTACCCGGATGGCAATCACCGTGCAGACGCAAGGTCTTCACATCCCCTGCGCGCTCGAAGCTACGCCGCACCTGATCCAGCGCGGTGCTCGTTGCACTGCGGTACGCCTCGCGCAGATCTGCCGGCAGATGCGGGCAATCGAGCACGTAAGCAGCAGGCTGCTCACCCCAGCTCATGGCATCCAGCGTCAGGCGATGCTCAAAGCTGCGGGTCGCGCCCACGGCATGGATTCGCCCAATGAAACGCCCCAGCCACTCCAGCACGGCCGGATCGTCCAGTTCCGGGCTGCGGCCACCACGTCGCTCAAACACGGCCACGCGAAAACCTTCGTGCCGGGCCAGAGTATCGCCATCCGGCAGCACGATCGGCGGCACGGCGGGAACCTCCTGCTCAGCCAGCTGGAGCGTGAAGGCATGCTCTTCGCGAATGGCCGCGTCCGTCCAGCGTTCGGGCCGGTAGAACTTGGCCACCACGAAACCACTGTCCTCAACCCCGGCCTGATACACCCGGTTCTCATAGCTGTTCAACGCCAGAAGCCGGCCGTCCGTACGCAGACCAGTGGCATCGATGGCATCCAGCACCAGGTCGGGCGCCAGGCGGGAGAACGGGTGAGCGGCAGCCTCAGTCATCAGGCGCGCGCGTCGCCCCAGCGCAGGATGGTGCGGTCGTCCCCGGCATACACGGTATGGCCGGTGCGATCCACGCAGTAACGCGACGAGACGATCATCTCGGCGAAGGTCATGCCGGCACCAATGCGGGTGTATTCGAAGAGCACGCTGCGCACTACGGTCGAGGCCTTGCGAATATGGCAGCCATGGCCGATCCAGGTCGGGCCAATGATGGTGGCGCCTTCCTCGATCTTCACGCTGGAGCCGATATAGACCGGGCCCTCAATGTGCACCTTGTCCCAGTCGATATGGGTATTCAGGCCCACGAATACGCCCGGGCGCACCTCCTTGCCCGGCATGTCCATCTGCGCCACTTCGCCACGCAGTACGCGCTGCAGCACGGTCCAGTAATCGGTTACGCGACCGATATCGATCCAGTTGAAGAAGCGGTTCTGGGCGAAGAAGGGCAGGCCTTTCTCGACCAACGAGGGGAAGAGTTCAGAGCCGATGTCATACACCGTGTTTGACGGTACCAGATCGAGCGCAGCCGGCTCGAAGATGTAGATACCGGTGGAAGCCAGCGTGCTCTTGGCCTCCTCGGGGCTGGGCTTCTCTTGGAAGGAAATGATCTTGCCTTCCTCGTCGGCCACCACGATGCCGTAGTTCTTCACTTCGGAGAGCGGCACATCCAGCGTCACCACCGAAGCAATCGCGCCCTTGGTCTTGTGCTCGTGAAGCGCGGCACCGATATCCAGATCGATGATCGCATCACCGCACAGCACCAGAGTGGTTTCGTCGAAGAAACCAGAATTGTCCTGGATGTGCTTCATGCCGCCGGCCGAGCCGATCGGCTTGGGCAGGATGTCACCGTGCTCGTAGGCGCCCTCGTAGGAGTAGCCGATTTCCACGCCCCAGCGGTGGCCATCGCCGAAATACTCCTCGATCTTGCGGTGCATGAAGGCCACGTTGATCATGATCTCCTTCACGCCGTAGCGCGCGAGGTGCTCGATGATGTACTCAAGCACCGGCTTGCCGAGGATCGGCACCATAGGCTTGGGAATATCCTTGGTCAGCGGACGAACACGGGTGCCCTGCCCCGCTGCGAGAATCATTGCCTTTGCCATCACACGCTCCTTGTGTTCAAGATTTTTCAGTAAATCGTTTCGTTCAGAATCTGCAGCAAGTACTGCCCGTAGCCACTCTTGCCCAGGCGCTTGGCCTGCTCTTCGAGCTGGGCATTGTTGATCCAGCCGTTGCGCCAGCAGATCTCTTCCGGGCAGCACACCTTGAGCCCCTGACGCTTCTCCAGGGTCTGGATGAACTGGCCAGCATCAAGCAGGCTGTCGTGTGTACCGGTATCCAGCCAAGCATCGCCCCGGCCCAGCATCTGCACATCGAGCTGGTTCTTCTCGAGGTAGATCCGGTTCAGATCGGTGATTTCCAGTTCGCCACGCGCGGAGGGCTTGAGGTTCCGGGCGAATTCGACGACTTGCTGGTCATAGAAGTACAGCCCGGTGACGGCATAGCGGCTCTTCGGGGCTTTGGGCTTCTCTTCGAGGCTGATCGCGTGCCCTTCCGCATCAAATTCGACCACGCCGTAACGCTCGGGGTCGGATACCGGGTAGGCAAAGACACTGGCGCCACTCGGGCTCGCATCGGCGGCCTTGAGCCGGGCCGCGAGATCATGGCCGTAGAAGATGTTGTCACCGAGCACGAGGGCCGAGGGGTGGTCGCCCACGAAGTCGGCGCCGATGATGAAGGCCTGGGCGAGACCATCCGGGCTCGGCTGCACGGCGTATTCAAAATTCACGCCCCAGGCTTTGCCGTCGCCGAGCAGTTGCTCGAAGCGCGGGGTGTCCTGCGGGGTGGAGATGATCAGGATATCGCGAATGCCCGCCAGCAGGAGCACGCTGAGCGGGTAGTAGATCATGGGTTTGTCGTACACCGGCACGAGCTGCTTGGAGACCGCGAGGGTGAGCGGGTGCAGGCGAGTGCCGGAGCCACCGGCGAGGATGATGCCTTTACGGGGCTTGTGAGTGAGTGCTGCGGTCATCGCGGAAGTCTTTCGCAAAGAATATCGGTGCGCAGGCGCATGGCAAACGTCGGGCAATCGCGGCTCGGGCTCGGGCTCGGGCTTACGCCCAGCAAGAAATCATGGTGCTCACGCCCTTGCAGGCCCTTGAGAAATTCGAGACGGCCAGCGCGGCCCCGATCCTCCCGGCTCACCAACAGCCCCTCACTTCGCGTACGCCACCCCAGCACGAAGTCACTGCCAATGCAGCCTGCTCCGCGGGGGGCAAGAATGCTCACGACGTGATCTCCGAGCCTTGTAAAACTCCGCCAGCCATCAAAAATGGCCGTATTAAACCACGACAACAACACACCGAAAGACATGCCCCTGCGGCAACCGTACGACGCCAGCCACCACTCATCGACAACGCACAAGGGAATGAATCAGCGTGTCTCACTTCAACACATCCGGATGACCGTAATTTTTCGCCAGCTTCTCCAGCACCTGGCGCTCCCAAGGCTGGCTGGTGCGATAGAGCGCCTGCAACCATTGCTGCAGGCTGGGTGGCATATCCGGCCACATGGCCAGCACCAGATCCGCCGAGAGTTTCTTGACGCCCAGTTCATACGGCCCGTACTTCAAGGCCTGCTCCAATGACGCAGCAGCCCCGGCATGATCACCGAGGGCGTAAAAACTCAGCGCCAGGTTGGACCAGGCCGCACCGTTCTGCGGGCGCAAACGCAGAGAGGTCTGCTGGTAGCCCATCGCCTCGCCGAAATAGCCCTTCCGGAGGCTGGGCTCATTCCAGCCGCGCTGGCCACGCAAGGTGTTCAGAATGCCCAGGTAATCAAAGGTGAGCGGGTTGTCCGGCATGATCTCCGCCGCAGCCAGCAGATCATCGCGCGCCTGCACCCACTCTGGCACCGTCCACTTCGCGCTACCTGCAACCCAGGTATCAATCCGGTAACGCGCTTGAATCGCGCTGAAATCACCCCGCATCAGGCGCTGGCCTTGCCACATGCCCCAACCGGCCGCCAGCAGGATCAAACAAATCAGAAGCCAATTGCCCAGTTTGCTGCGCTCAAGCGGCATGACCAAGCTCCCCGCCCAGCTCGATGCCGCACAAGCGCGCCGGGCCATGAATGCTCAATTCATCCGCCAAGGCAGCCCCGAAACGGCGCTCCAGCACGGCGCGGGCTTCCCGCATGCGGGGCGGGCGGCCCTGCAGATTGTGCGCATCGCTGGCAATCGCACTCGCCCAGCCCTCGTGCAGCATGAAATCTGCCGCCGCAAGCACGCGCGGGCCAAACTGCCCCACCAGCGAAGCAGCCGTCAGTTGCAGATAGCAGCCGGCATCCACAAACTGGCCGACGCGATCAGGCTTCTCCATGATCGCCTTGTTGCGCTCAGGGTGCACCAGCACCGGGCGGATGCCCATGCCAACCAGATGCCGCACCAGATTCACCGAGCCCAGTGGAATCTGCGCATCCGGCAGCTCCAGCAGCATGGTGTGATAGCCCTCGCAGTGACCGAGGAAAGGGATGTGGCCTTGCTGAACCAGCTCCAGCACTTCGTGCGACAGACGCACCTCGCCCCCGAAGGAGAGGCCCAGCTCGATACCGCGCAAACGCAGCAAATCACGGAACAGCGAAAATTCGCGCTCGATGCCTGCTTTCAGATTGTCGAACCGGCCAGGGAACACATGCGGTGTCGCCACCACATGGCGAATCCCGTCGGCCACGATGGCACGTGCCAGCGCCAGCGCTTCGTCCGGTGTCGCTGGGCCATCATCAATACCCGGCAGCAAATGGCAATGAATGTCGATCATCTGGAAACAGCCACCCGATTGGCGATGCACATCATTTGTTCGTGGCGCAGGAAACACGGATGCGTCATTGCCACCACTTTCTAAAAGACACTGGATTCCCGACAGCGCGGGAATGACAGAACTCAAGGCAGCTCTTGCGCGAGGCATTTCAGTCCGCCAGAAACCGCAATGCCCGCTTACGCGGGCATCTTGTCAAACCGCCCGCAGCGAAATCAGGCTGCGCTTTTTGTCTTCTGCGAGTAGCCGTAGCCCTCGTAACCATCCTTGCCGTAGCCCGAGTACTCGCCGTAGTACGTCTGGGCCTTCTTGAAGTCCAGGTGGTTCAGCACCACGCCAAGCAAATTCCCGCCAGAGCGCTGCAGGCGCACAAGGCCCTTGCGCACCAGCGGATACGGCGTTTCCATCGCCCGCACCACGTACACCACACTGGTCGCCAGCGGTGCAATCACCAGCGCATCGCTCACCAGCTCCACCGGCGGCGAATCAATGATGATCACTTCGTAGTGCTTGGCCAGCACTTCCAAGGTTTCGCGGAAGCGCTGCGAGAGCAAGAGCTCGGCCGGATTCGGCGGCACTTCGCCCACCGGCATCACCGCCAGCGAAGAACCCTTGATGCTGTGGATGCACTCCTCCAGCCTTGCCGTTCCTGCGACCAAAGCCGAGAGGCCACGCGCAGCCGGCGGCAGCGCCAGGCGGCGCGCCACCTGCGGGCGACGCATATCCGCATCGATCAGAAGCGTGCGCTTGGTCTGGGCATGGGCCAAAGCCAGATTGGAGGCCACGGTGGTCTTGCCTTCACCCGGCACACTCGAAGTCACCACCAGCACCCGGCAAGCCGCATCCAGGTTGGAAAGCAGCACGCCGGTCCGCGCGGTGCGCACCGCCTCCGCCAGATGAGACTCCGGCTTATCGATGAACATCGTCATGGCATTCTTGCCAGCCTGCGCACCCAGCTCGGGCAGTGCAGAGAGTACCGGCAACTGGAAGCGGCGCTCCGCATCCTCGATGCCCTTCACGGTGTTGTCGAGCTTGTCCAGCAGCAGGGAGACCAGCACGCCGGCGAACAGGCCCAGCACCAGCGCAATCGCAATCACCTGCCCCTTCTTGGGCTTCACCGGCAGCATCGGCGCCACCGCAGCATCCACCACGCGCGCCACCGCACTTTGCAGATCACCGCTTTCGTGGGTTTCCTTGGCGCGGTTCATGAACATTTCATAGAGCTGCTTGTTGGTCTGCACCTCACGCTCAAGCACACCCAGCTGGAACTCCTGGCGGTTCACGTTCTGCACCGAACCACGCGCCGAATTGAGCGCGCCTTCCAGCGCACGCTCAGTAGCCTTGGCCGACTCGTACTCACGCGTCAAGCTGGCCGCCACCGATTGCATCTGGCGCATCAGGTTGTCTTTGGCCGCCTTCTGCTCGGAAGTCGCCTGCACCATCTTCGGGTGCTCGGCGCCATAACGCTGCTGCAATTCAGCCACTTTCTGGCTGGCGGCGGCCTCGGCCTTGCGGGCCTCACCCACGGCCTGGTTACGCACTACCGCCGGCACCGAGGAATAGTCACCGTCCTTCACCAAGCGCATCTGTTCATAAGCGCTCTCGGCTTCGGCACGCCGCGCCTTGGCCTCGACCAGACGCTGGGTTACTTCACCGATCTGCTGACCAATCATGGTCTGGGCCGAGCCCGAAAGGCTCACGATCCCGGCCTTCTCACGATAAGCCTGAAGGGCCTGCTCCGAGCTCACCAGCTTGTCGCGCAGCGATTGAGTGCGCTCCTGCAGCCAGTTGTTGGCCTGCTGGGTCATCTTGAACTTGGCTTCACGGTCAGCGCTGATATAGGAATCCGCCACCGTATTGGCCACTAGCGCAGCCAGCTTCTTGTCTTCGGCCGTGAAGCTCACCTTCACCAGCTGACTCAGGCGAACCGGCTCCACCGACAACTGTTTGGAAAACGAGTCGACTACGGCATCCACCAGCTTGTCCTCAGTCCAGGTGGCTTCCGTCTTCTGGATACCCAGCGCGCTCTTGATCTTGCCGATCACGCTGTCGTCAGGCTTGCGAACATCGAATTCCGGGTATTCCCACAGGCGCAGGCCGCGGACCACGCGGGTTGCCACCTCGCGGGACTTCAGGATCTCCACCTGAGTCTGGTAGTGCTCCTTCTCCTGCGAAGCACCGCCATAGACATCCTCGATCGAGAGCACCTTGCGCTTGCCCTGCTCAATCAGCACGGTCGTCGTCGCGCGGTACTCAGGCGTGATCGAAAAAGCTATAGCCCCCGCCAGCACGGCCACCACCAGGCCCAGCGCAAGGATCGCCCACTTGCGTTTGGTGATGCTGCGCCAGTACTCCAGCAGCTCAAGCTTGCTCTCTTCAGACAAGCCACCACCCAGCGCAGTAAAGCCCTGCTCGGATTCGGAAACGGATTGGGTATGTTGATTCATGTTCGGGAACGACCAAAAGACAAGGGCGGTTGCGGTGCAAGCCAGCCGGAAATCAGAAGAAGCTCTCTTCCACCGTAACGATATCGCCCGGATAGACCGCGGTATTCAGATCCACCTTGAGCTGGCGCTGTTGCGGATCATCCCCGCGAATCAGAAAAAGCTTGCTCAGCGAAGCACGCTCCTTGAAGCCGCCCGCCAGGGAAGCCGCCTTGCGCACCGTGAGGCCCGGCTGGAAGGGATAGCCACCGGGCTTGTCCACCATGCCGTTGATGAAGAACGGGCGATATTCATCCACCGAAACCGACACCTTCGGATTCACCAGGATGCGGCCCTTGAGGCCTTCCACCACCTTCTGTTCGACTTCGCCCAGCGTATTGCCACGCACCGCCAGCTCACCGAGGCCCGGCATGAAAATCGAGCCGCTATCGGTCAGGCGAATCTTCTCGCGGCTCAGATCTTCTTCACCAAAAACGCGAACCGAAATCACATCGCCTGCACCAAGACGGTAAGCAGAGAGAAAACTCGAAACGGACGCAGGCTCGGCCGCAGGTGCCTGAGCAAGGCCCAGCGCACTCCAGAACATCAGCAGCACAAGGCTCACAACGCGCAAGAACATCAAGTCTCTCCAATCGAACCAGACGCAAGGGCTGCCGGCTGGCAACCCTCGCTCACAACGCCAGCATAAACCGCGCCTGCCAGCGCGGCCATTCAACAAATACAATCGAGCGATTATGCAGGTGCATGCCCGCTGACCATCCAGGGCCCCGCCGGCTGAAGCCGGCCCTACACAATCAAAACCGGCCCGGCTATCAGAACGACGCTTCCACCTTCAGCATGCTCAGGCGACGCACGTAGTCATAGGTATCCACCGTCGAATCGCGATGCGAGAAGGTGTATTCCAGACCCACGCCCAGCCAGCGGCGCACGTCATACATCAGCGCAGCGGAATAGACGTACTCGTCATCCTTCCGGTTGGTGTTGCGATAGTTGGTATCCAGCTTGCCAGCCGACAGCTTGCTGTGCAGATAGCTCTTCCAGTCGTGGTTCCAGCCCAACGACACGCTCTTGGCAATCGGCACACCAGTGAACCCATCCGGATCGTTGGCGGAACGGCCACCGATCAGATCAAACGAGGAATAGCTCAGCGGCTTCCAGCGCACCGAAGCTTCCCAGGTCGGGCCCAGATAATCCTGGCGGACGCTGGTATCGAAGTTCTTCTGTTGCTGGCCTGCCTTGATCGTGCCGGTCACCGCAGCCGAAGCATCCCACGAGAGCCCCAGCAGGTAGCGGGTGTCATCGTTGGAGAGCAGGCTGGTGTCGTTGGTGTAATCAAAATAGGTACGGCGATACTCAGCGATCAAGCGCGTCTTGGGCATCACGCGGTAGTAGAAGCGAGCGCCCACATTGGTGTTGTCCACATCCGCCGACTCGGTGGTCGCACGATTGTTCTGGTAGCGCTTGGAGCCCCAGCCCGCATCCATTTCCACACGACCGGTAGCCTCTTCAGCCCCGTAACGGAAGGTGGCGCTCACCGCCTTGCTGCGATAGTGGTCAGCCGTCTGATTGCCGATGCTGCGGTCAGTCGAGCCGATCGGATCATAGTGATCACCGCTCGAAGCCCCCCAAGCCATCGCGGCACGCGAACTGAACACATTCTGCGCCTGGAAAATCACATCATTCTGCCCAAGGCTGTTGGGATCGAAATTCGGGTAATGCACGAAGTCACCCTTGTAACCCAAGGTGTAACGATCTTCGCGATAGCGCGTCTCGGCGGTCACGGTCGGGCGAATGCGGTAGAAAGCCGAGCCCGGCTCCGAACCCTTGCCTGCCATGGTCACATTGCTGTCATAACCCGTAGAGGCTTGGGCATCTGCATAGACATTAACGCCATCGGCCACCTTCAGGGCTTGCTGCGAACGCCCCGCAGCCACCGGCACCCCACCGGACTCGAACACATTGCCGGGCAGCACATTGGCCGAATTCGGTACAGCGCGCGAAGAAGCCGGAATCGTGTCCGCCTCGCCAGCCGCCCAAACCCCCGTCGCCCCCAAGGCAAATAGCGAAGTCACTACCAGATGAAGTTGCTTGTGTTTCATACAAACCCCCGAGTCAATTTTTGTTGATCCCATTGCCGCGATCATCTTTTTGCTGCATTGCAGCTCTCACGCCGATGATCGCTGATTTTTGTCAGCCCGGCGCGGAACTAATACCCAAACCAGAGCCAAAAGCACACAGAAAGTCAATGCGTTAGCCGGGATTTGCAGATTGAAATCCACCCAGCTGTGAATCAACAAACAACAGATCGCCATCGCCACGCCAAACGCCACCCCCCGATTCAGGCGCGACTCACGCTCGCTCCATAGGCGCGCAATGCGCCCTATCGTCAGCAACACCGCCGCAGCCAGCAGTCCGAGCCCCACAAAGCCTGTTTCGGCCGCGATCTGCACATAATCGTTATGTGCGTGATCCCAGTAGCCTTCCTTGTCCGCACTCTTGAAGCGAGGAAATACCGTATAGAAACTGCCCGCACCAAACCCCGTCAGCGGCCGCTCCAAAGCCATTCCCAAAGCCTGCCTTGGCGTTTCTGCCCGCTGCTCCAGAGACTCTTCGCCTTGCGCATGCTCGGTTTCCACCGCAGTGTTCTGCAGGCGCTGCACCACGCGATCCAGCCCGACCCACTGCCCCACAATCACCACATCCACCACGACCAGGCTCAGCACCAGCCAGAAAGCCGATTTGCGCAGGCGCGGGTTGTTCAGCATCCCCAGCCCGCCCACCAGCAACAGGGATGAGAAAAAGGCCACATTGCCCATGCGCGAGCGCGTCAGCACCAGCGTGATCACCATGACCACAAGCATCAGGCGTACCAGCATCTTCCCCGAGAGCATGAACTTAAGTACAGCCACCAGCCGCTGGCGTCTGTTGGGTACCGCACCCGAGCTTCCCATGCGCGCCAGCATCACCCCCACCCCGGCCGCAATGCACAGCTGCATATAGCCCGCCAGATGATCGAAGTTGGCAAAGGTGCCCATCGCCCGGCTGCCCTGCTGGTAGTGCATGAAGAGATAAATGTGCTCGGCACGCGAAGCAAACAGACCGATCGCCAGCAAAGCCTGAAACACCCCGGCCCCCACAATCGTGCCGGCCAGCCACATCACCCGCCGCTCCGTATTCACCAGCAGCAGCACCAGCGCAAACGCCGCCGCATACGCCATGGTCGCGAGCAAGTATTGCAAGCTGTTGAAAAGCTCCGCCGAAATCGGCGTATTGCCCATCAGGGGCAGGCGCTGCCCAGCGATCCACAGCCCGAAGAGCACGACACAGCCCAGCGGCCACTTGCCAGCCCCCAGCCGCTCAAGGAGGGAATCGCCACGCACAGCTGCTGCCAACACCACTAGGCCCAGCACTCCTAGCAAGGTCAGCGCCAGAAAGCCCAGCGCCCAGGTGCGATTGCTCGCCAGCGGCACAGGCGCCCAGGCCAGCACGCCCAGCAACGCCACAAACGCCCAGCCCTCCACCCGCTCAAGCCATGCCGCCATGCAGTCTGGTTCCGATCAAATTTCACATCAAGAGAACATCAACCCGATCTCGTCGCTGCGGAACCATCCGCGCGCCACGCAACCAACCCGGGCCCCGCCGGCTGAAGCCGGCCCAACAAAACTCGGCGGCTACGCAAACAGCCAAAGAAAATGGCAGCCGTAGCTGCCATTTGCGCGGCATCGCGAAGAATCAGCTGCGGCTGGCGCCACCGCCACCACCACCAAAGGACGAACCATTGAGGGCCGGCGCCTGATTCGAACCGCCCGTTACGCCAGCCGCACCCTGAGCACCCGAGTTCGGGCCTGCGGCCGTCGGGCCACCCGCCACAGCCACCGGGTCAGCGCCCGCAGCCACCAGCGCGGTCGAGGCTTCCTGAGCCGGCACACCAACACTCACCATCGCGGCCTGAGCCTGAGCCGGCGGCACGCCAGCTTCCAGCAGAGCCGCAGCAATCTGACCGGAATCAGCGCCTTCAGCCTTAAGCGCCTCGGCGATCTGTTGAGCAGTCTTGCCAGCCTTCACTTGCGCGGTCGCCTTGGCACCCAGAGCGCTGGGGGCCTTCGGAGCGCCCTGCGCAAAAGCAACACCACTCACCATGGTTGCCAGCGCCAAGGTCAGCACGGAAATCTTGTTCATTACGGACATTCCATCCCCCTGTATCAAATTCGGGCTATAAACGCTGCAAAGTATACCGATCACACCTGATTGACAGGACTCAACTTCTCACCAAACAGGGCAAAATTCACACATTAAGTAAATTGACGCAGACGCCCACTAAACATAGAAGCGCCCCTATTAGAAACACGCCCAAGGCCCCCCCCAAGATTCAACCTGACACACATACGCGCCCCTCCATTCAATGACCAAAAGCCATACGAGCCAAAACAAGAGCAGCGCTGAAATCAAATACGAATAAACGCCAACAGCTCCTCAGTGCTAGCGTGCAAAAGTGCCGAGTTGCCACGGCTTTCCACGTTCAGGCGGATCACCGGCTCGGTGTTGGACATGCGCAGGTTGAAACGCCACTCGGCGAACTCCACCGACAAGCCATCCGTGTGGTCCACCAGCAGCGCATCCTTGCCGTAGCGCGCTTCAGCCTGACGAATGATCGCCGCAGCATCCTTCACCTTGCTGTTGATCTCGCCGGAAGACGGGAACTTCGCGATCCGCTCGGCCACCAGCGCCGAGAGCTTCTCGCCGCGCACGCACAGCAGTTCAGCCACCAGCAGCCAGGGGATCATGCCGCTGTCGCAATACGCGAAATCACGGAAGTAATGGTGGGCGCTCATCTCGCCGCCATACACCGCATCCTCCAGCCGCATGCGCTCCTTGATGAAAGCGTGGCCCGTCTTGCTCTGCACCGGCACGCCGCCCGCCTCGGTCACCACGCCCACCGTGTTCCAGGTCAGGCGCGGGTCGTGAATGATTTTCTGGCCCGGGCTCTTCTTCAGGAAGGCCTCTGCCAGCAGGCCCACGATGTAATAGCCCTCGATGAACTCACCGGTCTCATCAAACAGGAAGCAGCGATCGAAATCGCCATCCCAGGCAATGCCCATATCCGCCCCGTGCGCGATCACCGCATCGCGCGTAGCCGAGCGGTTCTCCGGCAGCAGCGGATTCGGGATGCCGTTCGGGAAAGTGGCATCCGGCGCGTGATGCACCTTGATGAACTCCACCGGCACATCCAGCTTCGCGAACACCGCCTCAATAGCATCCACCACATGCCCCGCCGCGCCATTGCCGGCATTCACCACCAGCTTCAGCGGCTTCAGGTTCGCCGGGCGGATATAGCCCAGCAGGTGCTGCACATACGCATCCAGCGTGCTCTGCCGGGTCAGCGAGCCGCGCTGGCCCACCGGCCCGAAGGTATTCGCCTCGGCCAGGCGTTGGATCTCAAAGAGCCCCGTGTCGCCACTGATCGGCTGGCTGCCAGCCTTCACCAGCTTCATCCCGTTGTAATTGATCGGGTTATGGCTCGCCGTCACCTCCACCCCGCCATCCACGCCAAGATGGAAAGTCGCGAAGTAAATTTCCTCGGTGCCGGTCATGCCCAGATCAATCACATCCACACCGGCATCCATCAAACCATTGGCCAGCGCCAGCTTCAGCTCTTCGGAGGTGGCGCGCACATCCCCGCCCACCACAACGCTCTCGGGCTTGAGGTATTCGCCATAGGCACGGCCGATGCGATAAGCGATGTCGGCATTCAGCTCCGGGCCAAGTTCGCCACGGATGTCATAGGCTTTAAAACAGGTCAGTTTGCTCATATATCAATCACCGTTTTGGGTTCAAATCTTCGCTCCAAACACTGATTTCATCACTATGGAAACAAAAAATCTTCAAAAAATCCCTACTGCACCTTACTTCGAGGCTGAGCTGCAAACTTCATGGCGTACCTAAGACCATCCCCGATAAGGCTTGACCAAACCGCACTGTGGCCACCGTTAACAATTCTCAGCTCAGCAGGCTGTTGCAAACCTCTCAAAATCGCATACAAACCCGCAGCCTCTTTTTCGATAAAAAACTCATCGTCGTCGCCAGAAGCGATAAACATCGGAACCCAATTTCTACCATTTACATACCCATCCAAAATGCTTGGATAATTCAACTCTTTCCACACTTTTGCGTCAAAAGGAACACCAAAAACCCCAGACCCTCTAGCCGCAGAATTTGAAGGCGGCTCTGGAGTATATATCGCGGGCGAAAGCAGAATAGCTGCAGAAAAATAACCTGGATTCTTCAGCGAATACCTCAGCGCACCAAAACCACCCATAGAATAGCCCGCAACAACGCGCCCCCGCCTATCTGCGACCACACGAAAAGACCGCTCTATCTCAGGAACAAAATCACCAAAAAAAGCTGACTCCATCTTTTCTTTCCGATCGACGTACCACGAAGTTCCAGCGCCAATCATCACGGCAACGCAAGGCTGAATTTCTCCTTTTGCGATAAGAGCATCCAGTTGCTTAGTCACCCCTGCCTCATCAACCCATGAACGATCCCCTCCCCCGTGGCCATGGAAGAAATAAACAACAGGATAATAGTCACTCGACGCCTTGTATAAATCAGGAAGATAAACCGTGTAGTTCAAATTCCTCCCGAGAACTGGAGAATAAAACGTCCTCCCCAAGACTTCGGAAGCCAAAACGGCATTGCTAACCAAACAAAAAACAACAACCAATAAGAACCTAAACATAAAACCATCTCCATTATTTCAACATAAATGGAAAACATTACTATTTATTGAAAATCCATGCACCCAATCAACCACTACCGAGAATGCTCACAAAAAACTCTCGCCAACTCAAAATATGCAGGATTCGGGCGCATGTTCGAATCAAACGGCAAAGGCGTCTGACCAAACCCTTCCTTACGCAACCATGAATATTTGTCGGATAGCTGCCAAGAGATCATTGCCTTCACGTTAGCGTGCGCCAACACCGTGTTGGAAAAGTCCCCGTACAGCTCAGCTACTGCCACCTCTGCATCCCGCCGGGACATTCTCAAAGATCCGTCCCGCACATCCAACTCGGTGATATAGACCTCCACTGGCAGTTCCCCCAGTTCACCGATGAAGTCCGACAGCACATTCAGACTCATTGATGGCCCCGGCTCGAGATGACACTGCAAACCCACCGCATCGATCCTCGCACCCGCGTCCAGCAAGTTCCTCACCGTCCGCAACAAACCCTGACGCACCTTCTGCGCCATCGGTGTATTACGTTCCACCCAGGCCTCATTCAGGCACAATTTCACGGTGGGATCCGCTATTGCAGCCCTTGAGAATGCGCGCTGAATATAGCCCGGGCCCATGGCGTCGTACCACACTCCCTTGCGAAATCCGCCCTCCGCACCGTGATCCGGCCAGAATGGCTCGTTCACCACATCCCATGAATGCATCCGGCCAGCATAGCGCCCGACCATCTCTGCCACATGGCGATCAAGCCAGTAGCGCACCTCGGCTGGGCTGAGACGCTTGAGCCACTCCGGGTTCCCCTCATTCCAGATCAGGCAGTGCCCACGTACAGGAATGGCGGCCTCAGCGGCAAAATCAATCAAGCGATCTGCCTTTGAAAAATCAACCCTATCCATAGAAGGGCGCAAAGGCCCAAATTTCATGCTGAAGTCGGTCGTCAATAGGCCGCAGTGCTTTCTGAACAAAGCCCCATAGGCCGGGTCATCAACAGCTTCCATGTCAAAGGAGGCACCAAACAGCGCGCGCCCTCGCAATAGCGCATTCAGCGCCGGAACCTCCTGATCGTAGGCGCGATACGCTACCCGCCCGAAGCGACGACACCCTACCAACTCGGTGGCCCCAAAAGGCAAAAGCCAGAATGACTTCAAAAAATTTCTGCGGATCACAAATTACCCACAAACATCAAAACCTGCTCAAAAACAAGCCCCCCACAACACCCGATCCCACGCAAATCCATTTATCTATGAATCACAAATCGAACTAGGCTCATCCACCAACCTGAAACACAGCATATTCTGGGTGAAGGCTATAGAACAGCACTGCCCGGCGCTTACTAGCCGCAACATCCAGAACCTCTGTCCCCTCACCCCTAATCACCTTGGCGGGAACTCCGGCAACGGTAACTGCCGACCCGAAAGACTTATTAACCACAGCATTAGCGCCAATCACAACACCAGACCCAATACTTATAGGTCCGTACAACTTAGCCCCCGGACCGATCCATGCATTATCGCCAACTACCGGCACCCCTCCATCAAAATCAACACCAACATTAACCCCCTGATGAATATCGCACCAGGCACCGATCCTAGCATTAACATTTACAACAACATTTCCAAAATGATTGATTCTCAGCCCTGGACCAAACACATCTGGCGGAATATCAAAACCGAGAGAGTGCGCAAGTCTTAGTTTTCTAAATTTAAAATAGAACAACAACAGACTCGACAAAACACCAGACTGTCCAGAGTAGAACTCAACACATCTAAGAAAAATTTGAAATTTCCAGACCTGGTCATAAAAACAAGGACGAGACCTGTCACGCCCCAAAGCAAACCTGTCTGCCGCCAAGAAATACTCAAGCTCATGCCTACTTTGAATACCCACAAAACCGCCTCAATTTTCAGAAACCATACTCGTTAAGCCACTTATAAAACACTAACACCCCAAAACAAATCTACTCTTACCCTTCAGAACTCGCTTTCCTAACAAGGAAAACCCAACACAGACCCCCACTACAGATAGAGACATAAGCAGCCAATAGAGCGCGCCACTACCATTTACAAAATCCAGCCTATGCACTACAGCAATTACAACAGGATGAGACAGATATATCGTAAAACTCACCGCAGACACTACCGATACACCTCGAACACTGAAGTTAAGCCACCGCTCAAAACAAAAATAAAGCCCTACAACTTGAGCCATCTTTAAAAAATAGTTGTAATTAAAACCAGCGTACTCAAACATCGGCTTTTGAGTCTCATAAGCAGAGCCAAAACAAAACAGATCAACACAAGAAACGAAGAAGAAAATCAAAAACAAAGGCAAACCCCACCCACTCCAACGAGACAATCTTTCTTTTTCACAACAAAACAAAACCCCGAGCATAAACGTAGGCATATAGTAAAACAAACCTTGAAGCGGATTGATATTATCCAAAGACCGCCCTGCAAATCCAGCCAAAAAAACCCATGCGAGTATAGATACGCACCTAAACCGAAGAGGCATACACCCCCAGCGAACAACAGCAGGGCTGACCAAAAAAAACAAAGTCATCATCGGAATAAACCAATAACCAGTAATTGCTCGGCCCGTCAGCACATACCCGACATAGGGGTAAACATATCGCCCAAAGAAACCATCGAACTTTCCAAAAAAATACTCAGAGTACGGACCTTTAGCAAAGACCGCCGCCGAAACAACTATTGAGCAAAAAAACAAATACGGTAAAATAGTACTAAAAAACCTTGATCGTAAATAATCTTTGTATCCAAAATCGACACAAACATAGCGGCCAAACAAAAATCCGCCTATAAAACAAAAGTAATAAGTACCATCACAAACGAGTTTGAATAAAACCCCAGACACACCGTCAAGAGGAAAACCGGATATCCACCAGACATGACCAAACACCACAAAAACACACGCAACGGCGCGCATGTTTTCAATAGGAAAATTTCTTTCCTTCATATTCAACCCAATCTTTCTGCAAAAAATTCCGTAGGTCGTCCGGCCGGATCAGATCAACGACCTCTTCCTTTTATCATCGAAACCATCTTGGCTGGCGACTGCCCCCCCCCCACACATTCGCCGCCAGCCTTTTTATCAAACAAGGAAGAACCAGACCTGCCAATACGCCTAGCACAAGGTGCAGTACGGCACTACGGATTCCAAATACATTCATAAGAACAATCCTGATTCCCGCTGCAAAAATCACGTGCATGAGAAAAATTTCGAGTGAGGCCGCCCCCAACAAGCATAGCGGGCCTTGCAAGCCTGGAGGCATTTTCAGGCAGACCGCTACAACGGCGCATGCACACAACAAGGCCATGCCCAGCCAGAGCCAGGAATGGCCTGCCAGCGCAACGGATTGATAGTCAAGAAGCAGAAACTGTGCCCCTGTAGCCATGAGCGCCAAGCCCACCCAGTAACTGCGCAATACTTCCAGCACTCCGTATCGGCATAGCAGCACGCCGAACAGGATGAACACCCAATAGCCGGCGACATATGCCAGGGGGGGGATGAAAACAGGCAAGTCCAGATACACGGCCGCACATGCGGCCCCTGCGAAAAAGAGTGTCAGCACATAAGGAGACCGTCGCCTGACCAGCAGCGGAATGCTCGCCGCCGTCAGAAAGAAGAGCGCGTAGAGGTACCAGAACTGCTGACGGGGAAAGATCAGGCCCAGCAGCACATCCTCAATACTCACCGGGAAATTCTTGTGGCGCGACAGCAGAACTTCAATCCCCCCCTGAAGCAATGACCAGACAACAAAGGGATAGAGCAAAGACCCAGCGCGCTTCGCGACAAGATTCCAGCCATGCCTTACGACACTGCCTTCCAGCAGGTAGCCCGACAGAATGAAGAACAAGGGCATGTGGAAGGAGTAGATGACCGCATCCAGCATTTTCATCCAGGGCCCTGCATCCAGCCCCGCGTTCAGCAGCCCACGGGCAACATGGCCATATACGACCAGCACAATGCCGACGCCTTTGGCCGCATCGATCCAGCGCAGATGCACGTCCTTCATCGGCCCCTCCTGGGCAGGGGAGCGTCCCGCAACAGAAGCATGACCAGCAGAAGGGTGCTAAAGCTGGTGGATTTGACTGTGAGGCCCACCCCCGATGAGATCGCAAACAGGAAGAAGGCGGCGGGCCACCAGGTAAGCGGTGAGACACGCACGGCCATCGCCCTCAGCACGCGCCAGCCGCTCGCGAATAACAAAGCACTGCCCACCAAGCCGTAGATGAGCAGCATGCCAAGCCAGAAGACCTCGATCCCATAGACAGTGCCAAAAATCACCTGGCGCTGCACCAGCATGCCGCGAAAATCTCCCAGCAGGATTTCCGAAAGGGGGGTGTTCAGGAAAATCTCCCATGCCGCCAGGCGGGTGCGGCCGCTGCCGTTATCGTCCTGCATGCGCTCCAGCAAGGGATCGAACATGCCGGCCTGATAGGCGTACAAGGCCAGCAGCAGCAAGAGCAGGAGGCTCAGCATGACCTTGAGCGGATCAATGCGGTTCCGTGGCCGCCCCCAGACTTCCAGCAAAACGCGGCCCGAACTCAGCAGCAGCACGAAGAGCAGGGTCGCGAAAATGCTGGTGCGCCCGCCGAACAGGGGCATCACCGCCAGGCAGTGCAGCAGGGTGAAGCCCTGAACCAGACTTAGCCGCCTGAAGCACAGGCGGGTATAGAGGGTGACGACAAAGATGCCGCAGCCCAAGGTCGCCGCCAATGGATGGCCGAACAAGCCCGAAGCACGCCACTCGCCCCATTCGGCCATGTCCAGCTCCTGGCCAAAACCGGTGTAATCTAGCAACACTGGTGGCACCAGCGCGCTGCCCTGGGCAAATTCGATCACGCCCATGACTGTATTCACCAGCATCAGCGCGTACAGCAGATATTCCAGCCGACGCTTCTGGCTTTCATTCAACTGCAGCAGCAAGGCCAGAAGCAGAACCGGACTCAACCAACTCACCACCACCCCGGAGAGCGGCTGACCAAGCACCAACTGGGCATAGACGATTGCCAGAACACTGCAGCACAAGCCGATCAAAATACCCGGCTGCCGCAGCAGCGCCATCAGCCGCGCGCCCCCTTCGCGATAGGCCAAAAAGGAAAGCCAGGCCAGCAGCAGCGTGAGGGTGGAGGGGTGAATCTTCTCGAGCGGGTTACCGCCTTCTCCTGCGTAGTTGTAGCCCCACAACGCCAGCAGGTTGCCAGAAGCACCGATGATCAACAGCGCAGACAGGAGCAGCAGCCGTTCAGGCAGACCTGGCAGGCCCGGGCTCTTTAAGTTCCAATCGGGTGCGGACACTAGCATCGCTTCAGCCTCCGGCGGCGGCCCGCCGGCGCACCCAAGCAGCATGGATCGAACGATGGTAGGCAAGCAGCATGGCCAGGGCGTAGGCCAGCGTACCTGCAGCAATATCTCCGGCCAGGTTGAGTAGTTGGGTGCCCAACACCGGCTTTGCCAGAATGACCAGCGCCATCAGCGCACAGCTGGCGCTGATTTTCAGGAACTCCGCCAAGGGAAAACGCAACTCCCGCCAGCCAAGGAGATAGATCAGCATGACCCCGGCGACCAACGAAGAGGCCAGCGCCATCGCAACCACGCCGCCCGACAGCCCCCACCAGGCCATGCACGGAAAAAACAACGTGAAGGTCAGCACGACCAGGCTCACATCCACAAGAACAAGCGGACGCGGGCGCACGGTGACCAGAAAATAGTGGTTCAGGTAGTTGTAGATGAAGGCAAACATGCCCCCGCTGATCAATGCCCAAGGAAGGATGGCCTGGGTGCTCTGCTGAAATTCTGAAGAAACGGCGAGGCGGATGAGATCAGGGCTCACCAGATGCAAACCGAGCAGGCTGGGCAGCATCACAGCCAGCAACAAGGCACAGTTATCCGCCAACTGCTGCATGGAGCGCTCAAGGCCTGACTCCTGCATTCGCCGGATCGCCATGGGCAAAGCCGCTGCCGTGACTAGCATGGCGGCGATAGCGGCTGCGCGCTGACCGAGGCCGAACCCCACTGCGAACTGGCCAGCGGCAGCCAAGCCAAGGCGGTAGTCAACCAGATAGCGCGTGAGATTGACAGCCAGCCAGGCCAGCACGCCGGAGAGCAGTAGAGGTGAGCCATACTCAAAGGCTTGACGCAGAATCGGTCGATCAAAACCATGACCAAAACCGCCCCAAGAAGCACGCCTGAGCGAATACCCCCCCCCTAGCGCTTCCCCGGCGGCATAACCCAGCAAGGGGAAGGCGGGATTGTCGCCATAGGCGAGCAGCATGGCGCAGCCGAGCCCAAGGCCCAGCACCGGCCCGCAAAGGGAGAGCACGTTGTAATCCAGCGCCCGGCCAAGAGCTGCCGCCACGGTAGCCTGATGCTGATTGATGCCCCTGAGCGCAACAAAGGCCGCGGTGCCCAGCACCAGCAAGCCGGATGGCTGAGCAGAGACCAGCCAGACTAGCAAACACAGCGCAAACACCATCTGCGCGACGGCCGAGACTGCAAGAACACGGACAGATGTGCTGGCGAAGCGTTCGATTGCCGCACCCTGCTCGCCCACGAAACGCAAGGCGTATTGCGACCACCAACCCAAAAAAAGCGCTCGGACCAGTTCCTGCTGACCGGTGATCAGCGTGGTGGCACCAATCGTGTCGGAACTGGCGATATGCGTCCAGATCAGTACTGAAGCGAATTGCGCCAGCGGACTCAGCAATTGCGCCGGGAGCATCTGCAGGGTTTTTCGTATCAACATCGTCAGCGCACCGAAACACCTATTTCGACGTTTGCTTTGAAAAATGGCCGCTCCAGTCGCGAAGCCAATCTGTTCATAGCGAATTTTTGGATAAGACTTTTCGCCCATCGGGTCAGAACGTTTTTCTGCCCGAAAGCTAATAGCAATGACGTTTTACTAAATAGATGCAACGCACTGTGTGCCGCGAAAGCATGATCCGTCATGCCGTCACCTCCCCAAGCACCGCCTGATGGCGTGCAAACAGAACGCCCATCTGACGGCTGGCCTTGTAGGGCGCCACACATTCGCTCACGGCCTGAGACTCAAGCTCTCCGGTACGAATCCGGCTCCAGTAGCGAAGCAACTCGTCCGCCAGGGCCTGAGCAAGCTCGGCACTGTCGTTGTTGCCCGGCAGCACGGTGCCACTGACGTCATCCCTGATCACGAGATGCATCTGCGGCAGATGGATGGAGCACACCGGGCGGCCTGAACACAGCGCTTCGAGCACATAGACCGGCATGCCTTCGAAGGTGGAGGTCACCAGCCCCAGATGCCAGCCTTTCCAGAGCTCAGCGATCTGGGCAGAGTTTTTGAAGCCATGCCGTTTGGATATACCAACAATAGCCGCGAATTCTGGGAAAACCGTAGGATCTGCTGCGCCCACGTAGTGAAAGCGCGCTCCGGCAGGGGCAAGCTCATCGATGCGGCGGATAACGTCGAACATCATGCCGGGCCGTTTGAAGTGATCGAGCCTGCCAACGAATGCGATCTGCACCGGTCCATCAAGCTGGAGATAGGGCGTTGGTTGGAAGAGCCTGTCGTCGACGCTGACAGTCATGAACTCGGTTTTGCCTGCGGCGCCTTTGATGTCCTTGCTGATCCGATCGGTCTGCTCCTTATTCACCGAATAAACGTGCGCAGCATGCCGAACAGCATGAGCTTCGTTGAAGTGATGAAGATAAGGGTATTTCGACAGCAACGAATCCATAGGCTGATCGGGCCTCATGTCACCGTGCGTGGTGAGTACATAGGGCACGCCAATCAACTGGCACAGCCATGAGTATTCGTAGCGCTGGATATCAAGCGTGGCAGGCATCTCTCTGGCAAGCGCACGAATGCGCGGCAGATAGCGCAGCACGTTTTTGAAGAAATTCAGGGTGACCGATTGCAGCAGGCGCTTGGCTGCACTGTTAACCGCTACCTTGTGGCAGTGCATGATGGGCATGAACCAGTAGCTGCCCGCTTCGTCCTTGATTTCGACGAGCTCGCCAAGCTTGCGTTGGCCACTGTCATCCACGCCAATCAGGATGACGCGCATGTCGTCAGGACGATAGCGAATGACTTGGCGAACGTGCGTCTCTATCCCGCCTACTTTGCTGCCAAAAGGGTCCAGCGCATGGAGAGAGATAAGCGTGCTGCGAAAGATCTGCGGAGTGTTCATTCTCAAAAGTTCTCGTGCGGTTCTCAGGCTGCTGCATGCAGCTTGATGCAGTGGGTTATTAATTCACCGGTTTCACGTGCCGCCTTCTCCCAACTGAAGCGCGTGGCATTCGCCAGTGCCTTTTTAGAAAGCGCACTAAAAAGGGCGTCGTCGTCGTGCAAGCTTTTCATGCAATCTGCCAACGCCCGGGCATCACCGGGCGGAAAAAACAGGGCCCCTTCCCCGGCCACTTCACGCAACACGGGAATATCGCTGGCGATAACAGGCAAGCCATGAGATTGAGCCTCAAGCACAGGTAAGCCAAAACCTTCGAAATGCGAAGGAAATGCAAGATAGCGCGCTGAAGCATAAAGCTCGCTCAGTGCTGAGGCCGGCAGGTAACCAAGCGAGGCGGGATAAACACCAGCTCCGTTTTCGAACTGTGCCGCGTACTCAGGGAAACGGCCCTGGTCATCGCTACCAACGTGGTGGAGCGGCAAGGGCTGACCTTCGCGCGCAAGAAGAGACATCGCATGAACAAGGGTTTGCGCGCCCTTATTCGGTGAAACATTAGCTACAAAAAGGCCAAAACGCTCGGGCGAACGGGCTGCGGAACTGCTGATTTCAAGGCAAGGAGCCTCAAGCACGACACGGGTTTTGGCCGAAAAGCCCGGATGAAAGCGTTGCACATCATGCTGGGTATTGGCTGAAACACACAGGACTGCAGCACTGCTTCGGCACGCAAGCGGAAAGAAAATATTCCACCATAGACGATGATGCCATTTGTAGGAGTTCGGTGAAACATCAAAATAGAGGTCGTGCGCGACAAATATTTTCGGTGCAGTGGTCAATACACCACCGACCGGATTGGAGTTAAACACCAGATCGGCATGGTAGCGACGAACTCGCATGTGTAGCAGTGCGTTCTGTCGGAGAATATTCAAGGGCTGTGAGGCGACAAAGGGGTGTTCTTCGACGATGATGGCCGAATCCCTTATTTCGACAGGCAACTGTTCGCGCTGCCAGCAAGTGAGCAGTACGATGCGAAACCTATCCTCCTGAATCATCGCCTTCAGAAGAGAGAACAGGTAGTTGCTGATTCCGGAAATCCGATTGCCGGGCTCAAGCAGATGGTTGATGAGTAATGTTTCTTTCATCCGGCGTTCTTTCCGCTCACTTGTTTTCCGGCCGGCGCATGAATACGCGAAAAGAATCCATGTCAGCATCCGCGAGCTGATTCCAGCTTTGCGTTGCATGCGTTGATTTGACAGGGCTGCTAGCGAAAAAATCGGGGGAGGCCAGCGCAGAAGCCAGAGCGATAGCTGCGTCCTCCAGCCTGGAATTGGGTATGAATGCGGTAGAGGCCAGACTGGCTACTTCACGAAACACGGGGATATCCGACACCACCATGGGAATACCGCTATAGAGCACTTCAAGCAAAGGGAGACCAAGACCTTCGTCAAGTGAAGTACATAGAAATACGTGGCTCTTCCCAACCAGCTCACGCAATGCGGGAATTGATAGGTAACCATGATAGGAGACATGCGGGAAGCGCTTGAGCTTCAGAGCGACATCCCCCCACCCCTCACGCCCGGAGATATGCAACTCCACCGCCCGCCCCAGCTTGGTCGCCAGCACAGCGGTCAGTTCAGCAGCAAACTCGTAATTTTTACGTGGTTCAAGCGTACCAAGCATGACAAATTTGAGCGGGGCGCCATCAGTTGGAATTTGACGTTCTTTTCTTTCGAAACCAAAGACGTTTTCGGCACGCGGTCGCAAGGTCATGATTTTGGCATCGGGCCGACACACTTTGCGCAGGTTTTCTTCTGTCGTCTTAGAATTAACGAAGAAGTTATGCAAGTGCCGAACTGCATAAATAAAAGATGGGCGCATGTAGAGGCGCGCACGAACATTCAATTCGTTCTGGCGCTCAAGCAGAAATAGATCGTGAATATAAGGCACAACACGACCACCAAACAGCAAGGACACCAGAATGCTGGGTGGGAACCCTGGAAAAAGTAGCTTTGAATGGCGATAACGGGCCGCCAGCCAAGGGATGCCAAACCACTGCTCGCGGATCATGCCAAGCGCCGAAGCATGCGGAGTATGGAGCGCCTTAAAATCAGAAAGCACTTCCGGAGAAAAAAGATCGGCCGAAATCCGTTCAATCCCGGTAATTTTCCGACCCATATGCGAATAATCGACAAGAACTGACACGGAGCTCATTGGCTTGAACGCAGTCATACCCCCAGCCCTTTCTTTTGTCTGACAATTTCCTTTGTTGCGTAATAAAAAAACTTCCAAGAGTTAACCAGATAACGCCGCGCTAGCCGGCGGGGCTCAGAACAAAGACGCCAAACCCACTCAAAACCAAACTTCTGCATCCACTCCGGCGCACGCACAAGATTCCCGCTGAAGAACTCGATACCAGCGCCAAAACACAATACGCAGACATTGTTCAGACGCGATCTGTTTCGATAAGCCCACACCTCGGACTTAGGCGCCCCTACCCCCATGAAAAGGTGAGTGGCATTGATTCGGCCAAGCTCGGAAACAAGCTGATCGGAGATGTGCTCATTTTTTTCAAAACCGAAGGGAGGCACGGCCACCAGACAGTTCGTCGAATCAAATCCGTGCTCGCTGAGCCAGGAAACAAGGAAAGCGCGCGTATGCTCGGTAGCAACAAGAAAACAGGGGCGGTGCTTTTCAGGCTCAAGTGCATGCATGATTTCAGGGAACAAGTCAGCCCCGGTAACACGCTCCGGGATCTGTACGCCAACAAGTCTCAAAAATCTGGCAACAGGAAATCCGTCAACGGTCAACTTCCAGGCGTATTCACAAGCCTTCCGGTACTCCGGATTGTTATGCAGCGTAATAATGTGATCGACGTTGGGCGTGATGATGAGACGAGATTCAAAATCTAGGCCTATCTCACATGAGATAACATCCTGAACCACCTCTGACCGGGTCTGCATTCCGAATCTCAACCCAAAAACTGGTTTGCTTTTTTTACAGTCCTGCATGATCTGTGCTCAACCTTTTATTTTGAATCAAGACGATGAAATGAATTTTTCTCAGAAAAGTGAAAAAGGGGCGACATTAGTAGCCCCTTTTTCCGCACAGCTCAGATATTGATCAGTTTCTGCCGTAGGTATCTTCAAAGCGCACGATGTCGTCCTCGCCCAGGTAGGAGCCGGACTGGACTTCAATGATTTCCAGCGGCAGCTTGCCGGGGTTGGCGAGGCGGTGCACATGGCCCAGCGGGATGTAGGTGGATTCGTTCTCACCGAGCAGCATTGTTTTATCGCCATTCACCACTTCGGCGGTGCCGCTCACCACGATCCAGTGCTCGGCGCGGTGATGGTGCATCTGCAGGCTGAGGGTGGCGCCGGGATTGACGACGATGCGCTTGACCTGGAAGCGCGGGCCCATGTCGATACTGTCGTACCAGCCCCAGGGGCGATACACCTTGCGGTGGCTGGCAGCGAGGGTTTTGCCTTCGGCCTTGATGCGGCTGACGATGTTCTTGACGTCCTGAGCGCGGGATTTGTCGGCGACCATGACGGCGTCAGGGGTCTCGACGACGATCAGGTCCTTGATGCCGACGGTGGCAACGAGGCGGCTCTGGGCGAAGACGAGGCTATCTTGCGTGGATTCGAGCATCACTTCGCCCTGGGTGGCGTTGCCCTCGGCGTCCTTATTGCTGACGCTCCAGAGGGCGTCCCAGGCGCCGACATCGCTCCAGCCTGCGTCCATGGGGACGACAACGGGCTGGCCGAGTTCGGGGTGGGCGCCGAGTTGTTCCATGACGGCGTAGTCGATGGAGTTGGACGGGCAGGCGGTGAAGGCGGTTTTGTCGACGCGGATGAAGTCGCTGTCGCGCTTGGCGCCATCGACAGCACTCTGGCAGGCGGTGGCCATGGCGGGCTGGAGAACGGCGAGGGCCTTGAGCCAGACGCTGGCGCGCATCATGAAGATGCCGGCGTTCCAGAGATAGTCGCCACTGGCGACGTATTCGGCGGCGCGGGCGGCATCGGGTTTTTCGACGAAGGCGGCGAGCTTGCGGGCGCTGCTGGCGCCGGGCATGACTTCGCCGGTGCGCAGGTAGCCGTAGCCGGTTTCGGGGCGGTCCGGCACGATGCCGAAGGTGACGAGTGCGCCAGCCTCAGCCTGTTTGAGGCCTTCTGCCATGGCGGCGAGGAAGGCGGAGCCGTTGGTGACGATCTGGTCGGCCGGCATCACGAGCAGGATCGGGTCTCCGCCTTCTTGGGTGGCGACCAGCGCGGCGAGCTGCATGGCGGGGGCGGTGTTGCGGCCCACCGGTTCGAGCACGATGCGGTCCGAGCCCTTGCCGATCTGGCGCATCTGCTCGGCGATGATGAAGCGGTGCTCTTCGTTGGTCACCACGATCGGCTTGGCGATCTCGGCAGCGAAGCCTTCAAGGCGGCGCGCGGTGATCTGCAGCAGAGATTCAGGACCCGTCAGCGGCAGCAGCTGCTTGGGGTAGGTTTCGCGCGAGGCAGGCCACAGGCGGGTGCCGGAACCACCGGAGAGAATGACGGGCTGGAGCATGGCTACAAATTCCTGAGAAAACGATGAGTGCCTGATTATCGGCCAGAAGCCTGAGTGCTTAGTTCAGGGGCGATGGCTGTGGATTAAAAGCCATGCAAAGGCCGGGCCAAATGCCGCCACCCGGCGCCTTTACCTCTTAGTTGCTGCGAGCTTTGAATTCGACCAGATCGCGCAGCGCCGTGCTCCCGAGCGCTGCCGAAGCGGTGGCAAGCGGCTCGGCGCTTGCGATCGTGCTGGGTGCATCCTGCTTGCCCGCCATGAGACCGGAAAAAAGCATGAGCCCCAGGCTGGCGAGGCAAACCACTGCGCAACGGATGTAGAGATTCATGATGTTTCCCCAGGTATGGCTGATTTCTGTTCTGTAGCGCTTTGTGCAGAGCAATAAACATGCGCAAAAGGAGTACTCACCCGCTTACCCCTTTGATCGCGCTAAATGGCCGCTATCAGGGTTTGTGCGGATGTTACGGCGGGCATGTTGCGGGTGCGTGAGAAGTGGTTCTCAGTTGACGCCAAGAGCCTGAATTTTTTACTCAGGAATGCGGCAAATGTCACAGCCTCGAAGTTATTCGCGACTCAAGCCCGGCGAACGGAAGCTGCTGATTTTTAGGGGGATATGCCCTTTGGGGGAAGGGCTTGGCGATGGAATATCGAAGGCAGCGCACCGCCGCGGGGCAGAACGATGCTTGATGGTATGCGTGGCTGCGGTTTGAGCCGGAAACGGGCCCGACGCGTTTCGTAGGTGCGGCTTTAGCCGCATGACCCCTGCACCACTCTGGGCCCCGCTGGCTGAAGCCGACCCATCAAAAGCGCCATGCCGCGTCAGGCGGCTGAGTTCTCCGCCAGATAGGCTTTGAAGGCCATTCTCACCCCGGCCTCAAGATCGACTTTGGGCTCCCAGCCCATGTTGCGCAGGCGGGTGCTGTCCATCAATTTGCGAGGGGTGCCATCGGGCTTGGTGGCGTCAAATTCGATTTCGCCCTGGTACCCGACGATCTTGGCAACCTTTTCGGCCATTTCGCGAATGGTGAAGTCCGAGCCATAACCCACGTTGATGTGACTAAGCATGGGGCTGGTATAGGTGTCGTAGAGGGTTTTATCGAGATTCATGACGTGGATGCTGGCTGTTGCCATATCGTCCACGTAAAGGAATTCGCGGTAGGGTGTGCCGGTTCCCCATAACTGAACGGAGTGCGGGTGGCACAGGAAGGCGAGTTCGCCCCCTTCGTCATCTCTGAGCAGCCCGAGCATCTGAAGAATATCCACCGGGATTTCGCCATGCGCCTGCTCGTTGGCGACGATGCCGGCGAGATCCCCTTCCATGGACATCTTGGCCAGGTGGAATTTGCGGATCATCGCGGGCAGAACATGGCTGTTGGCGAGGTGATAGTTGTCACCCGGGCCATACAGATTGGTGGGCATCACGCTGCGGTAGTCGGTGCCGTATTGCCGGTTGTAGCTTTCGCAGATTTTGATGCCGGCGATCTTGGCGATGGCATAAGGTTCGTTGGTAGGTTCCAGCTGGCCGGTAAGCAAAGCTTCTTCGGCCATGGGCTGGGGCACAGCGCGCGGATAGATGCAGCTGGAGCCAAGGAAGAGCAGCTTCTGCACGCCGGTGCGGTAAGCAGATTCGATAATGTTGGCCTGGATCATCAGGTTTTGATAGATGAATTCGGCCGGGTAGATGTTGTTGGCGTGGATGCCGCCGACCTTGGCCGCGGCCAGGTAGACCTGGGTGGGCTTTTCGGCTTCGAAGAGGGCGCGCACAGCAGCCTGATTAGTGAGATCAAGCTCTTTGTGGGTACGGGTCAGGATCTGGGCGTGGCCTTGAACCTGAAGCTGGCGGACGATGGCAGAGCCCACCATACCACGGTGGCCAGCGACGTAGACTTTTTCCTGTGTACTCATGTCTCGTTCAGTTTCAAGTTGCGCGTTTCGAGATGCCCGGCGGGGTTGTTGCCTTGCTTGTGCGGCTGAAGCAGCGCCTACAGATGCTTGCTCTACTTTGGTTTTGCGGCTGAACCCGCTGTTACGGTGGCATGGCCCTCTTTCATGCCGAAGCCCGCACCCCGTTTTTGTGGGGATACGCGGGCTTCTGTGAGGCGTTTCGCCATTCAGGTTTCTTGAAATGACGGTTAAGGGAATTAGTGTTCGGTTGGAACCAATACGCCGAAACCGTGCTTCTTCAGCAGGGCGTGCCGCTTGGCAGTTTCTAGATCGCTAGCGACCATTTCTTCACACATTTCCTGCGCGGTGATTTCGGGCGTCCAGCCCAGTTCGGCCTTGGCCTTGCTGGGGTCGCCGAGCAGCGTCTCAACTTCTGCCGGGCGGAAGTAGCACGGATCGATCTTGACGATCACATCCCCCACCTTGAGCGCCGGGGCCTTGTCACCCTCGATGGCTTCGATGATGCCGGTCTCGTCCACACCCGTGCCTTCAAAGCGCAGCTTCACACCCAAATGCGCGGCAGACCAGCTGATGAACTGGCGCACGCAGTATTGCACGCCGGTAGCAATCACAAAATCCTGCGGTTTCTCTTGCTGCAGCATCATCCATTGCATGCGCACGTAGTCCTTGGCATGGCCCCAGTCGCGCAGGGAATCGATGTTGCCCATGTAGAGGCACTTTTCGAGGCCTTGAGCGATGTTGGCCAGACCACGCGTGATCTTACGGGTGACAAAGGTCTCGCCCCGGCGCGGGGATTCGTGGTTGAAGAGGATGCCGTTGCACGCGTACATGCCATAGGCTTCGCGGTAGTTCACCGTGATCCAGTAGGCGTACATTTTGGCCACGGCGTAGGGGCTGCGCGGGTGGAACGGCGTGGTTTCCTTCTGGGGAACTTCCTGCACCAGACCATACAGCTCGGAGGTGGAAGCTTGATAAAAGCGGGTCTTCTTCTCGAGGCCCAGAAAGCGGATGGCTTCCAGGAGGCGCAGGGTGCCGATGGCGTCGACATCGGCCGTATATTCCGGAGCTTCGAAGCTTACCGCCACATGGGATTGGGCTCCGAGGTTGTAGACCTCGTCCGGTTGCACTTCGCTGAGGATGCGGGTGAGGCAGGAGGAATCAGAGAGATCGCCGTAGTGCAGCTTGAAGCGGGCATTCTCGATGTGCGGATCTTCGTAGATGTGATCGACGCGCTGGGTGTTGAAGAGTGAGGCGCGGCGCTTGATGCCGTGCACTTCGTAGCCCTTTTCCAGTAGGAATTCAGCGAGGTAGGAACCATCCTGGCCGGTAACGCCGGTAATGAGGGCGACTTTCTTGCTCATGCTTTTCGTCTTCCTATGCGAAGTCTTGGGCGCCCGACAGGCGATCACCTGCCGAGCGAGGGAGTTACTTACGGCCGTAGGTATCCTCGAAGCGCACGATGTCGTACTCGCCCAGATAGGAGCCGGACTGGACTTCGATGATTTCCAGCGGCAGCTTACCGGGGTTGGCGAGGCGGTGCACATGGCCCAGTGGGATGTAGGTGGATTCGTTTTCACCAAGCAGCAGGGTTTTCTCGCCATTCACCACTTCAGCGGTGCCGCTCACCACGATCCAGTGTTCGGCGCGGTGGTGGTGCATCTGCAGGCTGAGGGTGGCGCCGGGATTGACGACGATGCGTTTCACCTGGAAGCGCGGGCCCATGTCGATGCTGTCGTACCAGCCCCAGGGGCGATACACCTTGCGGTGGCTGGCAGCGAGGGTTTTGCCCTCGGCCTTGATGCGGGTGACGATGTTTTTCACGTCCTGAGCGCGGGATTTGTCCGCGACCAT
>NZ_JAUOOA010000003.1:0-387570 GCF_030548425.1 Uliginosibacterium sp. 31-12
AGCACGATGCGGTCTGAACCTTTGCCGATCTGGCGCATCTGCTCGGCGATGATGAAGCGGTGCTCTTCGTTGGTGACCACGATCGGTTTGGCGATCTCGGCATCGAATCCGTCCAGACGGCGTGCGGTGATCTGCAGCAGTGATTCGGGGCCGGTAAGCGGCAGCAGCTGCTTGGGGTAGGTTTCGCGCGAAGCAGGCCACAGGCGGGTGCCGGAGCCACCAGAGAGGATGACAGGTTGGAGCATCGAATTCTTTCAGTTACTAATCAAAAAACACGTTCATTGAGTATCTGGGTCAGATACTGCCCATAACCACTTTTGCCCAGTCGCTTGGCCTGTTCTTCCAGCTGAGCATCAGTGATCCAGCCATTGCGCCAGCAAATTTCCTCCGGGCAGCACACTTTCAAGCCCTGACGCTTCTCCAGCGTCTGGATGAACTGACCAGCTTCGATCAGGCTGTCATGTGTGCCGGTGTCCAGCCACGCGTCGCCACGGCCCAGCATCTGCACATCAAGCTGGTTCTTTTCGAGGTAGATCCGGTTCAGGTCGGTAATCTCCAGCTCACCGCGTGCGGAGGGCTTGAGGTTCTTGGCGAAGTCGACGACCTGGTTGTCGTAGAAGTACAGCCCCGTCACGGCATAACGGCTCTTGGGGGCCTTGGGCTTTTCTTCGAGGCTGATCGCGCGACCGTCCTTGTCGAACTCGACCACGCCGTAGCGCTCGGGATCAGACACCGGATAGGCGAAGACGCTAGCCCCTGTTGGCTTGGCATCAGCAGCCTTGAGGCGGTTGGCGAGATCATGGCCGTAGAAAATGTTGTCGCCCAACACCAGCGCGGAGGGGTGATCCCCCACGAAGTCCGCGCCGATGATGAAAGCTTGCGCCAGGCCATCCGGGCTCGGTTGCACGGCGTATTCGAAACTCACGCCCCATGCTTTGCCATCGCCCAGCAGTTGCTCGAAGCGCGGCGTGTCCTGCGGGGTGGAGATGATCAGGATGTCACGGATGCCTGCCAGCAGCAGCACGCTGAGCGGGTAGTAGATCATCGGTTTGTCGTAGACCGGCACGAGTTGCTTGGAGACGGCCAGCGTGATCGGGTGCAAACGGGTGCCGGAGCCGCCGGCAAGGATGATGCCTTTACGGGGTTTGTTGGCCAGAGGAGCGGTCATCTCGAGAGTCTTTCTCAAAGGATTTCGATCAGCATGCGAGCGACACCTTTCTGCCAGTGCGGCAGGGTGAGGCCAAAGGCTTGCTGAAGCTTGGTGGTGTCGAGGCGCGAATTGAGCGGGCGCGCGGCTGGCGTGGGGTAGGCGCTGGTGGGGATGGGGCTAACCTCTTGCACCTTGAGTTCACGGCCGGCCTGGCGGGCTTGGTCGAAGACGAAGCGGGCGTAGTCGTACCAGCTGGTTTCGCCGCCAGCGACGCAGTGGTAGAGGCCGAACAGGGCCGGGTTGGCCAGGGCCTGGCGAATGGCGTGTGCGGTGACGTCGGCGAGCAGGTCGGCACCGGTCGGGGCGCCGATCTGGTCGTTGATGATCTTGAGCGCTTCGCGTTCGCTCGCGAGCTTGAGCATGGTCTTGGCGAAGTTGCCTCCACGTGCGGCATAGACCCAGCTGGTGCGGAAGATGAGGTGGCGGCAGCCGGATTGCTGGACGAGCAGTTCGCCTTCGAGCTTGGTCTGGCCATAGACGCTGAGCGGGGCAGTCTGCGCGGACTCGTCGCGCGCGCTGTCGCCGCTGCCGTCAAAGACGTAGTCGGTGGAGTAATGGACGAGCAGCGCGCCGATTTCCTTGGCGACCTGCGCCACGGCGCCGGGCGTGGTGGCGTTGAGCAGGCGGGCGAAGTCGGCTTCGCTTTCGGCTTTGTCGACGGCGGTGTGGGCGGCTGAATTGACGATGACGTCCGGGCGCAGCGTGCGCACGGTCTGCGCGACAGCTTCAGGCTGGCTGAAGTCGCCGCAGTAGTCGGCGCTGTCGAAATCGAGTGCGGTGACGTCGCCCAGCGGGGCGAGCGCGCGCTGCAGCTCCCAGCCGACCTGGCCGCCGCAACCAAGAATGAGGAGTTTCATGCTCAGGCTCCGCGATTGGCGTAGTTTTTGTCCAGCCACTCGCGATAGCTGCCATTGAGTACGTTGGCCACCCAATCCTGATTGGCGAGGTACCACTCGACGGTCTTGCGGATGCCGGTCTGGAAGGTTTCGGCCGGGCGCCAGCCGAGTTCGCGCTCGATCTTGCGCGCATCGATGGCATAGCGGCGGTCGTGACCCGGGCGGTCGGTGACGTAGGTGATCTGCTCGGCGTAGGACTTGCCATCCGCGCGCGGGGAGAGTTCGTCGAGCAGTTTGATGAGGGTCTGGACGATTTCGATGTTGGGCATCTCGTTCCAGCCGCCAACGTTGTAGACCTCACCGACCTGGCCCTTGGCGAGCACGGCGCGGATGGCGCTGCAGTGGTCGGTCACGTAGAGCCAGTCGCGGATCTGCTGACCATCGCCGTAAATGGGCAGCGGCTTGCCGGCGAGAGCGTTGGCGATCATCAGCGGGATCAGCTTCTCGGGGAAGTGATAGGGGCCGTAGTTGTTGGAGCAGTTGCTTGTGGTGACCGGCAGGCCGTAGGTGTGGTGCCAAGCACGCACGAGATGGTCCGAAGCAGCCTTGCTGGCCGAGTACGGGCTGTTGGGCTCGTAGGGGTTGATTTCGGTGAAGGGAGGGTCACTGGGCTTCAGCGAACCGTAGACTTCGTCCGTGCTCACATGATGAAAGCGGAAAGCAGTCTTGGCTTCGCCTTCAAGCGTGTTCCAGTAAGCGCGTGAAGCTTCGAGCAGGGTAAAGGTGCCGTCAATGTTGGTGCGCAGGAAGGCGGCCGGGCCGTGGATGGAGCGATCAACGTGGGACTCGGCGGCGAAGTGCACGATGGCACGCGGCTTGTGCTTGGCCAGCAATGAATCAATCAAGGCGCGGTCGCAGATGTCGCCCTGAACAAAAGTGTGGCGCGCATCCCCTTGCAGGCTCTTGAGATTTTCCAGATTGCCGGCGTAGCTCAGCACATCCAGATTCACCACCGACTCATCGCTCTGCTTGAACCAGTTCAGCACAAAATTGCTGCCAATGAAGCCGGCTCCGCCGGTGACGAGAATGCTCATGACGTCCTAGACCTAAAAGTTTCGGTAGCCCACCAACGGCGACCACCCAAAAAAGCTTTACATCTTAACGTGACTTCACAAATCCTCATCTGAACTCATGTCAAATATTCCCCAAAGGGCAAAGGAGCGCTCAATCACCCGTCTCTGGAGCAAGCCTAGGCTGGCCTTCGACCTGAAAAAGACGCCTATCCTCCAGGCGCAAAGCACTTAAGCGTCCGCCCCATACACACCCCGTATCAAGCGAGACGACGCCTCCCAAATCGCGGTAGCCAAGAGCGGACCAATGCCCATGCAGGATGGTGTGGGTTTGCCAACGCGCATCCGGGTAGGCATACCAGGGGATAAGCCCTGGCTGATCCTCAGGGCACCCCTTGGGTTTCAAGTCGATGCTGGCGTCGGAGCGTAGAAAACGCAGGCGACTCATCGCGTTGACGATGAGGCGAAGACGATCCGGGCCAGTCAGGTCATCACGCCAAGCGCACGGCTTACCGCCCCATAGACCTCGCAGGAACTCCTGCCAATCCTCCCCGCCCAGCTCGCACTCAACTTCGGCGGCCAGATCCTCGGCCTGCGCCACGCTCCACTGCGGCAACAAACCTGCATGCACCATGGCGTATCCGTCCTCGACATGAAACAGGGGGCGCTGCCTCAGCCAATCAACCAACTCATCGCGATCAGGCGCTTCAAGCAGATCCTGCAGGGTATCCTCAGCCGTTTGCGAAACGGCCCCTGCCACCACAGCCAGAAAGAAAATGTCGTGATTGCCGAGCACGCACACTACACGCTCCCCCAAGCCTTTGAGGTAGCGCAGCACAGCCAGGTTGCCGGGCCCACGGTTGATCAGATCACCGGCAATCCAGAGCCGATCCTGAACGGGATCGAAGTCGATTTTCTGGATCAGGATCCGCAGTTCGTCGTAACAGCCCTGGATATCGCCAATCACATAACTGTGGCGATCCGGATGGGTTGCCCTCATGGCGTCAGGCCTGCTGACTACTGTTGCTTTGAAGGGGTGCTACTGCAGCAATGTCAGCAGGCATGTACTCTGGCACCCAGTGCTGCAACTTGCTGCGCACGGCCTGATCGGTCGGACTGGCACTTTGCTCCAGCCACGCTTCGACCTCACGGACCAAGTCCGTTGCAACAGGGCGCGAGCGCGCGATCCTGAGCTTGGGGTGGTGCGTAGGCCGGGTATGTTCGGCGTCTGCCAAGAGCTCTTCGTAGAGTTTTTCGCCAGGGCGCAGACCGGTAAATTCAATCCGGATCTCGTCTTCGGTAAAACCGGAGAGTCTGATCATGTTGCGCGCCAGATCGGTAATTTTCACCGGTTCTCCCATGTCCAGCACGAAGATCTCACCACCCTCGCCCATGCTGCCCGCCTGCAAGACAAGCAAGGCAGCTTCCGGTATGGACATGAAATAGCGGGTTATCTCCGGATGCGTCACCGTCACCGGGCCCCCGCAAGCAATCTGCTCCTGGAATTTCGGGATAACGCTTCCGTTGCTGCCCAGTACATTGCCAAAACGCACCGTTTCAACCCGCGTTGCATTGGAAACTGAGTACAGAGCTTGGCAGAGCATTTCAGCCAGGCGCTTGGTAGCCCCCATCACATTGGTAGGGTTCACCGCCTTGTCCGTGGAAATCAGCACGAAGCGCTCAGCGCCGTAAGACTGACTGCAGCGCGCCACATTGAGCGTCCCCAGTACATTATTGCGCACAGCCTGCCAGGCGTTACGCACCTCCATCAGCGGCACGTGTTTGTAGGCTGCTGCGTGGAATACCACTTGCGGCCGCCATTCGCCAAAGATCTCGTGCAGCCACGCCGCATCCTTGACGTCTGCAGCCAGCGGTACGACCGGGATCTGCGGCTGGTGCTGCGCAAACCACTGCTCAATCGTATACAGGGCGTATTCACTTTGCTCCACCAGCAACACGCGCGCAGGGGCGAAGTGAGCAATCTGACGACACAACTCCGAACCGATAGACCCCCCCGCTCCTGTCACCAACACACACTTGCCCGCGAGCACGGCCGCAACATTGGCGGTATCAATGCACACGGTTTCACGCCCGAGCAAGTCCTCGATTTCGACCTTGCGGATAGCGTTCACGGCAATCCTGCCGGACATAATGTCTTCCAGCGCCGGCACGGTCAGCAACTGCAAGCCAGCCTGCGCGCAGCGGTCTGCAACTTTACGACGCACGGCAATCGAAGCCGAAGGAATTGCCAAAATGGCATGCCTGACTTTCAGATCACTCGCCACCTCGGGCAGAGAATCAACCGCTCCGATCACGCGTTGCCCCCCCAGCTCCCGCCCCCATTTGCCGGCATTGTCGTCCAGCAGGCCGACGACCCGCCAATCAGGAGAGCGCTCCATGTCACGCACCAGCATGGCGGCAGCGCGCCCCGCGCCAATTACGATCACGGGCTTTCCCTGGCAAACGAGGGCACCGAACATGCGGTGCTCCTTCCACATGCGGTAAGCAATCCGCCCACCGGCCATGCCCATAACCAGCAGCAGCGGGAACAACACCACCAGCGAACGTGGTACCGGTGGCTGTGGTGTCAGCAGCACGACATAAGCCACCATCGCTAGCAAAGTACCGCCCACCGCCTTGAGCACCCGCTTAAGGTCCGGCAGGCTCGCAAAAATCCACAACCCGCGATACAACCCCGCCAGCCAGCAAGCCAACGCGTGTGCCGGCGACAAGCACAGAAGGCCGATCAGAACGGTATCGCTGTAATCTTCAGGCCATGAAAAGTTGAAGCGCAACCAGAACGCGGCGTACCAGGCGAATACCAGTGCCAGCAGGTCAAACAGGAATACCAGCAGGGATTTGAGTCCGACTTTATGCATCAGGAGACTTTCTGTTCGGGCATACGCCAGCTTCGCGCGCGCACTCACTCTCTGGAACCCCAGCATCGAAGTACCAGGCCAGACCAACCAGTAGCGCGAAGATGAGCAGGCAGACCGGCAACGCGATGGTTGGCCATGCCTGGGTCGCCAAGGCTGCAGGCAGCATAACCAGCAGATTGATACAGAGTATGACCAAGGTCACAGGTCGATGTGCTCCAGCACGACGCGAGGCCCACTGATAGGCATGAGTACGATGTGCTTCGGTTACCCGGATGCCGCGCAACGCACGTCGCAGCAAGGTGAGTGTGGCGTCAGTCATGAATACTGCCAGCAGTATCATCCATGGCCATAGTGTGGTTTGGCCACTTGTCGTGGCATACAGGGCATGCAGGAACAGCGCATACCCCAGAAAGCCACTCCCGGCATCGCCCATGAAGATCCGGGCCGGAGGCCAGTTCAGTAACAGGAATCCAGCGCTCGCTGCCGCCAGCAGCCACAGGGGCATTCCATCCCCCCCCGTCAGGGACAGCATCACGCCACCCGCACCAGCCACAAAGACGGCCTGAGAACCCGCCAGCCCATCGATACCATCCATGAAGTTATAGAAATTGATGGCCCATGCCAGTAGCAAGACACCACTCAGATACCCCAGCCATCCCCAGTACAGGGAGCTCCCTCCCAGATCCAGTCGGGGCCACCCGCCCAACAGAAACATGGCCAGTCCGGCAGCCAGCAGATGAAAGCCGAACCGCACGCGAGCCGGTAGCGGAGCGTGGTCATCCCAGAAGCCAAGCACCGCAATCAACCCACCACCAAACAACAAACTCCAAAACAGGCCGTACGCCATGCCGACCCTGTATTCCCAGAAGATCAAGGCTGTCAGATAAGCCAGAACGATGGCCACCCCTCCGCCACGGGGTGTCGGCACGGAATGTGAACTGCGCGCATTGGGCGTATCGATGATCTGTCTGGCCAGCGCATAGCGTCGCAAGGCCAGCGTGCCAACAAAGGCCGCCAGCAAGGTCAGGCCAACCACCACCGGATGAAATTCAGGCACGCCTCACACCCTCATCAGCAACAGTTCGGCGAAGCGCCTCCGGACGACTCACATCGGCCTCCCAACCCAAAACCAGGCGCGCTTTGTCGCCGCTTACACGCAGCTCTCCGGTCAGACGACGCATGGCCGCACCCACACCAGGAACCCCGGCCGCAAGCGTCAGCAACCGCAACGGTACCGCAAACAGTCGGGACGGAACACCTGCCACCTCAGCGATCTCTCGCATCAGGCTTGCCGTGCTGCATTCGGTATCGGCAGCATGAAAAACCTGGCCTGCCGCCGCAGGGTGGGTACAGCAGCGCTCCAGCAACGTGGCAAGATTCCAGACATTCACAAAACTGCGCAAGGATTCGACTCGACCGAAAGGCAACGGAACACCTTTCTTCACCAATCCAATCAAACGCTCGAAATTGCCCCCGACGCCGGTGCCATAAACTAGCACTGGACGCACAACCACCCACTCCATGCAGGAAGCCTGCGCAACATCACGCAAGGCCTGCTCGGCTGCCAGTTTGGAACGGCCATAAGCATCTTCGGGCGTCGGCACATCGGTTTCCGTCAGCGGCCGCATCTCCGAATGCTCACCGCAGGCCTTAATGCTGCTAATGAATACAAAACGCTTGACGCCCGCACGAGCGGCCTGCTCAGCCAGGTGCCGAGTCACAGCAACGTTCTCCAGCACATAGGCCGCCTCGGGGTCCGCCACATCCTCCTGCATCTTGTGTACGCGAGCGGCCAGATGCACAACCACATCCACACCCAGAAAAGCATTCGAGCACTCAGGCAAAGTGCGCAGATCCGCGATTACCGCATCATCGGGCATACCGGCAATCTCGTGACGCAACCAGGGGCGCACAAGATGTCCGTCCTCGCGCATCCGACGGCAGAATTCGCGCCCAACAAAACCAGTCGCCCCGGTCACTAGGATCTTCATGCAATCCTCCATCCATGGCGATTGAAGAAACGCAAGCCGGAACGACAAAACATTCGCACATGCCTCCAGCCCTTCTGGCCGGCCCCGCCTCCAAAATGTGCGATCCGCACATCGCTCACGGCAGCAACCCTGCCGTGGCGGGCTGCGCGAAGGCTCAAATCAAAATCCTCAAAGTACAGGAAGTACCCCGGATCAAAGCCCCCCAGAGTCTGCAGAACAGGCGCGCGCAGCAGCATGAAACAACCACTGACGATTGGAGGGTCCCACAGCACCGATTGGCTACTCGTATCCAACATTTCGTAATGCGCCAGCCGCTGCGCAAAAAAACGCCGGCCAAGATGCGGAAAGAATCCCCGCAAAACCAGATCAAACACGCTCGGATAGCGTTTGCACAAAAAATGCCAACCGCTCTCAGCCCCCAAAATCGCTGGTGACAGCAACACACACCCTGTTTCTTCTGCCATGAACAGGCATGCCGCACTGAGCGCATCCGGCTGCAGGTAAACATCCGGGTTTAGGATCAGGTGAAGATCACCGGTACCGCCTGCCAGCGCAAGGTTATGCCCTTGCCCGAACCCGACATTGCCATGTCCGGAAAGAATGGAAAAATCTTCCCAGCCAGAAGCACGAGCCAGTTCATCAAGCCCTACGTCGTCGCCGTTATCAACCAATACCAGACGGACGCCATCAATGACGCCGGCAGCCCGGGCATGTGCCACCGCAACCCGCAGGCTGGCGAGAGTGTCGCGCAGCATCGGCTCATCGGGGTGATAGGTTACGAGGCTGACGGAAAGCTGCGTCTGGAGCGTGTGGGAACGCCTAGCTTCGTTCATCCCAACCCTCCTCCGCGAACCCCCAGGCGCACCATGACAGACGTCTTGACGACAGAGGGAAGCACTTTCAGCCACAGAAGCACTGTCGCCACGAGACCAACAGCCAGAGCCAGCGCCCACCTCGACCAGAACGGCGCAGCGACAATGAAGCAGGACGACAGAACTCCCACCAGCACTACACCCGCCCCTCCCAGCAAACCGGGCAAGCAATCTGTAAACGACGGTCCCCCGTTGTGGCGAACCAGGAACAACAAGGCCACGCAATCAACGGCAGCCCTGAGCCCCCAGGCGACGGCAACAGCCACGATTCCGAAATGATCCGCTGCCAGGTAAGTCAGCACCAGATAGAAAGGCAACTCACACAGGTGAAGCGCTACAGTCACCCGCACAAACCCCCGCGCCTGCAACCAGGCATAGGGCACCTGAGCAACTGAATTGAACCAGACACCGGAGACCAGCGCGATCAATGCCCAGGTGCTCTCCCCTGCGGCATCAAATCTGACCCATAAATGCAGCACATCGCCCCCCAGCCATATCAGCAGCAGACAAGGCAAGCACATCACCCATGCGACGGTCCGGCCAGCGAGCTCGTAAGAGCCCGAGCCTTGCGATGCAAATCGCGGAAACAGTGCCGACGACAGCGCCAATGGCAAGAGCAGCAGTTTGGTGGCCAGTTCGTAAGGTACCGAATAGTGCGCCACAGCACCCAGACCAATGATTGACCCGACGAAGAAACGATCCATGTACATCGTAAAAGGCACGATAGCCTGACTGCACATGAACCATGCCGACTCACTCCAGACGCCGGACACCTCTGCAAGCGAAGCACTCAGTCGCCAGCCAGACAGCTCCTTCCTGACCACTAGCATGTGCGCCAGCAGATCCGCCCCCCTCACCAGCAGTACGCCTGCAGTGAGCCAGGGCAACTCCGGACGGAGCAACGCGATGGCAATCAGCACACAGTAGGCCGCTACGGTAAAGCCGCCTCGCATGAGGTTCACGGCACCAAAGCGCAACGCGCCTTCCAGTACTCCACGCAGCGCAGACGTGGCCGCGATGCAGGGCACCATCAAGGCCACGCAACGGACAGCACCGTCGATTTCTGCGAGAGGAATGCCTCCGCGACGAACAAGGGCCTCCCCCCAGACCGACCATCCCAGCAGCAGCAGGACTGCAACACCAAGGCCAATCATCAGCACGCGCCGGAAGTTTTGCCATACGGCGGCAGGCGCCAGTGCCGGCATCTCGGGAGACCCCTGGGCCACGCGCCGGGCCATGGTTCTCGACAGGCCCAGGTCCAGCAGCCCGGCGTACCCCGCCACCGCCCACATGAGCGCCAGAAATCCGAAGCGCTCAGCGCCTGCCAGATGCATCAGCAACGGCACGGAAACCACGGCAAACATCAATGGCAGAACTGTGCCCATCAGGTTGAAGACGGTGTGCCGCACCAGGCCCTGGCCATGCGTCATGACTGCGGCTCCAATTGCATCACAACCGGCTCGCCGAGCAGGGCCGCACGCATGGCTGCGCGCGTGAAGTGCCTTCTCGCGTAATCCTGCATGGCACGCGAGGTTGACGCACGCAGTGCTTCTGCGCCGACAAGGGCAACAATGGCTTCAGCAAATCCGGCAGCCGCATCACGCACGAAAATGCACTCGGCCACGCCAGGCAATCCCTGGGCGCCCACGGATGTCGTGACAAGGGGCAGGCCATCACGTAGGGCCTCGACGACCTTGCCTTTCACTCCTGCGCCAAACCGCAGCGGCACAACGGCGATATCGGATGACGCATACAGCCCGGCAAGTGTGTCATCACTGACGTCGGCATGAAGCTCCACCCGGTCCCCCGCAAGCGCTCGCACCTCATCCGTCGGGCTTGAACCCACGATGCGCAGGAGCGTGTCGGGGTACTGCCGACGCACCAGAGGCAAGACTTCATTCACAAACCAGATCACCCCGTCGATATTGGGCGGATGACGGAATCCGGCTACGAAGATTAAAACCTGCCCGGTACCAGGATGCTGCTCTGCAGGCGAGAAACTATCAAAACAGAATAACGGGATCTGCCGGGCAACCGCCGCCACCCCCAGCTTTGCTTGAACCTCCCTTACCTCTTCGTCGGAAGGGTAGAGGACAAGGTCCGACGCCTGCCAGAGGCGCTCCTCGAGTGCGCGCATGCGGGCAATCGCAGCTTCGCCGTTACGCCCCCTGTCCAGCACATCTTCACGCTGCATGCGCGCCCAATGCAGGTCGTGGCCGTAAAAAACGACCTTGGCCCGGGAGTGGCGGCGTACATCCTCAATATAGTCTCGCGCCACGAGCGGTCGATTTAGGATCACCGCACTGACGCTCGGGCCAAGCGACGCCAGCCACGGGCCGAAACAATCACCGTATTCCGCTCCGTAGATAACCTCCACACCGCGCGCCTGCAGTGCTTCGGTATAAGCAGGCTCGTACCAGAGATTGTGTGGCCAAAATTTGACTCGCCACCCTTCGCGAAGATAGGTGTCGATGATGTGCTGCACTGAGCGCCCGCCCGCGTCTCGATCCGGACGCGGCACGTATTGATCCACGATCACCACGATAGGTGTCGCCTGGTTACGCTCGCGCGCCGTCACGGGAGACGTTCCATTCGGTTGATGCTCAGCATCAAGACATACCGCCCATTTCTCCCGGAACCGGGCAGCGTTGCGCACCTGATACTGCTTCAGCCCGCTGGCTAGGGAAGTTCCATTGGAAACGCCCTCGAAATGAATCACCTGAGATCCCGGTTGGTAGTACAACCTGAGTCCAGCCTCCCGCACCTTGAAAGCGAGGTCGGTATCCTCGTAATAGGCAGGTGCGTATTCGGCTCCAAAACGCCCCAGCTCATTGAAGAGCGCGGATGAAATCATCAGCGCGGCTCCCGAGCAGTAATCAACCTCCCTTAGATAACGGAACTCGGATCTGGATGGATCATCGAGGCGCCCGAAATTCCAGGCCGACCCATCCCTCCAGACAATTCCTCCGGCTTCTTGCAGGCGGCCATCCGGATAGATCAGCATGGAGCCAGCCATTCCGCAGTCGGCTCGAAAAGAAAACGTCTCAAGAAGCTGATCGATTGCCCCGTTCAGAATTTGCGTGTCGTTGTTCAGGAAGAACAAGAACTCACCACGCGCCAACGATGCGGCGGCATTGCAGTTTCCAACGAAGCCCTGATTTCTGGGCTGACGCACGAAGCGCACCCCGGGGACCAACTCAAGCCAAGCCATTGCAGGGTCCGGAGAGTCGTCATCAGAAACAATGATTTCGTACGCAGCACGCTCCCCAGCAAGTGCAATAGCCTTGAGGCAGGCTGCCGTCATTCTGAGATTGCCGAAAGTCGGGATGATGATCGAGACCTCCGGTTGCGCATGCTCCGCAAACCTCAAACCATCAAGAATCTCCTCAACCGTCAGATCTGCAGGTACGGGCAGCTGAAGCGGAGCCAGTCCGCGCGCCCGACGGGCCCGTTGCCACGCCTGGTAATGCGGCACACGACTGAAAGCAGGCCCCGCGAATGTGTAAACCGTATCCACCAGTCTGGTGCGCGTGCCCATCGATAGCGGTAGGGACAGGAAAACCTGGCGCAGAAAGGGAACAAGAGCCATGGGGCTCAGCCGCCCTGATACGGGCGGAACCACGCCACGAAACGTTTCACGCCCTCCGCGAGGGGCGTACCGGGAGAAAAGCCGGTCCAGGCCGTCAGCGCCGACACGTCCGCCGAGGTCACCGGCACATCGCCCGGTTGCATCGGCTGGAAGTCTTTCTCAGCGACTTTGCCGGTGGCGGTTTCGATAGCGGCGATGAAGTCCATCAGCGGCACTGGGTCCTGATTGCCAATATTGAAGACCCGGTAGGGTGCCGGCGACGTGCCGGGATTGGGAGCCTGGCCATCGTAGGCGGCGTCCGGCTCGGCCGGGCGGTCGAGCGTACGCACCACGCCTTGCACGATGTCATCGATGTAGGTGAAGTCGCGCAGCATCTTGCCGTGGTTGAAGACCTTGATCGGGCGACCTTCGAGGATGGCGCTGGTGAACAACCAGGGCGCCATGTCCGGCCGGCCCCAGGGGCCATATACGGTGAAGAAGCGCAAACCAGTGGTGGGCAGGTTGTAGAGGTGGCTGTAGGTGTGGGCCATCAGCTCGTTGGCCTTCTTGGTGGCCGCGTAGAGGCTCACCGGATGGTCCACAGCATCCTGCTCGGAAAAGGGCGTTTTCTCGTTACCACCATATACGCTGGAGCTGGAGGCGTACACGAGGTGCTGCACGGCGTTGTGACGGCAGCCTTCGAGGATGTTCACGAAGCCGACGAGATTGGAGTCGGCATAGGCATGCGGGTTCTGCAGGGAGTAGCGCACGCCGGCCTGGGCGGCCAGGTGCACTACGCGCTCGAATTTCTCGTCCGCAAAAAGCTTTGCCAGAGCTTCACGATCGGCGATATCAAGCCTGATGAAACGGAAGTTCGGCCAGGGTGTGAGCTGCGCGAGGCGGTCGTGCTTGAGCTGCGGGTCGTAGTAGTCGTTGAGGTTATCGATACCGACAACTTCATCGCCGCGTTTGAGCAGTTCGAGCGAGGTGTGCATGCCGATGAAGCCGGCCGCACCGGTGACGAGGACTTTCATGCCGGTCGTTTCCCATCCTGCAGCCCAGGCTGCTGAAAAAACAAACGCGGCTTCAACGCCGCGAAAACTCGATCATTTTCGCATACTTGGCGAAGCTGTTGAAACAGCCGATCAGGATGTGTATCAAGCCAGGAAGGCCATCCAGAAAGCCAGCCCGCATGACGTAAAACTTGATGAAACGGAATAAAGGGCTCAGCAGCAATTTGCCTGCCGACACCTGCCTGCCCTCCTCGACCAGCGCCTTGGCCGCCAGCGTCGTGTAGCGGTTCTGTTTGGCGAGATAGCTTTCGATCGTGTCTTCGGAGTGGTGCAGCAAATCCCCGCGCAGCAGGCCCACGCCACCGAGCGTGATGACACGCTCGTGCACGATGTCGTCGGACCAGCGTGCGTGGCGACGGTCAAACAGGCGCAGCGACAGATCCGGATAGCCCTCGCCGTGCTTCAGATAGCGGCCGAGAAAGCGATTGCAGCGCGGAAATTCGTAGCATTGATAGGCCGGCTGGACGAGCGCGCGCTCGATGCTGACGCGCAGCGCCTCGGACACGATTTCGTCGGAGTCGATGCACAGCACCCAGTCATGCGCAGCCTGCTCGATCGCGAACTGTTTCTGCGGACCAAAGCCACGCCACTCCTCGCGGATCACACGTGCGCCGAAAGATTCCAGCAGCTCGATCGTGCCATCCGTGCTACCCGAATCCACGGCAATGATCTCCGCGCAGAACGCCAGGGATTCCAGCGTGGCGCGCAGCGGGCCGACACAATCACGTGTGATCAGCACGGCTGACAAGGGAAGACGAGCACTCATGAGCAGTGGCCAGGGTTTACAATCCGGGCCACATTCTATGCCAGACCCGGCGATTCCCCTTAGCGCATGCGTTCCGTCCTCCTCGTCAAAACCTCCTCGCTCGGCGACGTGATCCACAACCTGCCGGTCGTCAGCGACCTGCTGCATCACTGGCCGAAGCTGGCCATCGACTGGGTGGTGGAAGAAAGCTTCGCCGAGATCCCGCGCTTGCATGCGGGTGTGCGTCAGGTTTTTCCGGTCGCCGTCCGGCGCTGGCGCAAGCAGCTCACGCAACGCATCACCTGGCAGGAAATAGGTGCATTCCGGCAGGCCGTGCGCGCCAACTGCTATGACCTCGTGATCGACACCCAGGGGCTGTTCAAAAGTGCGCTGCTGACCCGCATGGCCGATGGCCTGCGCTGTGGCTACAGTCGCGAAGCCGCGCGCGAGCCACTCGCCGCCTGGTTCTACGACTGCCGCTACGCGATCCCGAAAACCGCGCACGCGGTGGAGCGCAACCGCTGGCTGGCTGCCGCGGCCGCCGGCTATTCGCCGGACCTGCCGCTGCGCTACGGACTGCATGTCGACACGACCGATACAGCGAAGCCTTACTGCGTGCTGCTCACCGCCACCAGCCGGGACGACAAGCTGTGGCCCGAAGCCCACTGGCAGGCATTGGGTCAAGCGCTGGCTGCGGAGGGCCTGCGCTGCGTGCTGCCGGCTGGCTCGGCGCGCGAACGCGAACGAGCAAGCCGCATCGCCGCCGCCATCCCCGGTGCCGAGCTGGCACCACCCTCCTCGCTCGGTGAGCTGGCCCGGCTGCTCGGCGCGGCCGCCGGCATCGTCGGTGTGGATACCGGCCTGACCCATCTTGCGGCTGCACTGGATCGCCCGGTGGTGGCGCTCTATGTGGCCACCGAACCCGGGCTGACCGGCGTCTACGCCGGCCCGCGCGCGTTCAACCTAGGTGGCAGGGGGCAATGCCCCGCGCCGGCCGAAGTGCTCGCCGCCCTGCAGCCCTTGCTGACGAAGAAGATCCGCCCATGAATCGCCTGCTTTACTCCGCGCTGTGGCACCTCGCCCTGCCCCTGATCGGCCTGCGCCTTGCGTGGCGTGCGCGCAAGCAGCCGGAGTATCTGCAGCATCTGGGCGAGCGCTTCGGCGCGGCGCCACGCGCGGGTCAAGCGCCGCGCATCTGGCTGCATGCCGTCTCGGTCGGCGAAACCCGCGCCGCCCAGCCGTTGGTGAAAGCCCTGCTCGCTCGCTATCCGCAGCACGAAATCCTGCTCACTCACATGACCCCCACCGGTCGCGCCACCAGCGAAGAGCTGTTCGGCAAGGAAGCGCGTGTCGTACGAACTTATCTCCCCTACGACTTTCCCTGGGCCCAACGCCGCTTCTTCGCCCGTGCTCGCCCGCACATGGGCATCGTGATGGAAACCGAAGTCTGGCCAAACCTGATGTGCGCCGCCGAGCAGGCGGGCATTCCGATGCTGCTGGCCAACGCCCGCCTCTCGGCGCGCTCGGCACGCGGCTATCAACGCCTCGGCCAGCTCGCCCGCACAAGCTTCGGTCGTTTCAGCAAGGTGTTGGCGCAAACGGCGGATGACGCCAGCCGCCTCGCCGCCTGCGGCGCTGTGCAGCCGATCGTGAGCGGCAACGTGAAATTCGATCTGGAGCTGACGCCAGCCCAGCTCGCCCTCGGCACGGAATTCCGCGCCGCCGCGAGCGGGCGCCCAGTGATCCTCGCCGCCAGCACCCGCGAAGGAGAAGAAGGCGCGCTGCTCGCCGCCTTCCTCATCCATGCACCGGCAGACGCGCTACTGGTGCTGGTGCCGCGCCATCCACAGCGTTTCGACGAAGTGGCGACCATGGTCAGCAAGCTGGGGCTAACCCTGCAGCGCCGCAGCGCTGGCCTGCAGATCACACCGGATACGCGCGTGTGGCTCGGCGATTCGATGGGCGAGATGCTGGCCTACTACCGCATGGCCGAGGTAGCCATCATCGGTGGCAGTTGGCAGCCACTGGGCGGGCAGAACCTGATCGAGGCCTGCGCAGCCGGTGCGCCGGTGCTGATCGGCCCGCACACCTTCAACTTCACCGAAGCCGCCATGAAAGCCATCGAAGCCGGCGCCGCTCGGCGCTGCGCGGATCTCGACACAGCCCTGCGCACTTGCCGTGAGCTGCTGGCGGACACTTCTGCACGCAAGACCATGGCAGCCGCCGGCGAAGCCTTTGCGGCCGCCAACCGTGGGGCGACCGAGCGCACCCTGCAGGCGATTACTGCATTGCTAGCCAGCGCCAACCAATGAAAAGGGCGCGTTGCCGCGCCCTTCGTGATCCTGAAGCCTTCTTCAATCAGCGTTCGAGCAAGGCGTTGATCTCTTCCAGATCCTTCAGGCTCAGGCTGCCCACTGCCTGCTTAAGCTTCACCTGGGCCATGATCGTGTCGTAACGCGACTTGGCCAGCTTCTGCGCGGTGTCAGCGAGCTGGCTCTGGGCATCCAGCACATCCTTGTTGATCTTCACGCCCACCTGATAGCCCAGCTTGTTGGACTCCAGTGCGCTGCGGCTTGATACCACAGCCGCTTCATAGCCTCTCACCTGGGCCACACCACTGGTCACACTGAGGAAGGCTGAGCGGGCCAGTTGCGCGGCGTTACGCTTGGCCGCCTCCAGATCCTGCTGCGACTTGGCCGACAAAGCCTGCGACTCGCGCACCTTGGACTGGGTGCCGCCACCGGCGAAGATCGGCAGGGTCGCCTGCACGCCGACCTGCCAGTTGCGATACTCGAACTCGCTCTGCGAGGAAGTAGAGCCCGCGCCATGATTGCGGCCATAGGAGCCCACCGCATCGATGGTCGGCAGATGTGCCGCACGGGTCCGCTCCACCTCGCGCGCAGCGATTTCTGCATTGAGCTGGCCGACCTGCACATCCAGATTATTTTTCTGGGCGGACAGCGCCCATTGCTCCACATCCGCCGGCATCGGCGGCTCCAGCATCACGCCATCACGCAGACGCGCCAATTGCGGCGGCTCCTTGGCGATCAGCACACGCAAGGCTTCGCGCTTCACGTTCACATCGTTCTGGGCCGCAATTTCCTGTGCCGACACGATGTCGTACTTGGATTGCGCATCATTCACGTCGGTAATCGTGACCGTACCGACTTCAAAACTTTTCTTCGACAGGTCCAGCTGCTCGCGCGAGGCCTTCTTGAGCTGGCTCTGCACCGTGAGCACATCCTGCGCATTGAGCAGATCGAAGTAAGCCTGGGTGCTGCGCACCATCAGATCCAGCTCGGCTGCCGTGAGCTGCGCTTCGGCCACGCCCACCTGCAGTTCGCCCTGTTTGTAGGCCACCCAGTTCTGCCAGCGGAACAGCGGCTGGGAAAGCTGCAAGGTGTAGGAGTTGGTGTTGTAACCATACTCACGCTCGTTCGGCAGCTTGGCATCCAGGTTGTTATAGGTGCTGGCGCCATTCAGGTTGATCGTCGGCAGCAGACCAGCGCGCCCTTGCGGCAGCTTCTCGCGCCCGGCTTCCACCTGGTAGCGGGCGGCGCCGTATTTGGCATCGCTCTGACGCGCGTCCTGATAGATGCCCAGCAGATCGGCGGCCTGAACGCTGCCGGCACACAGCAGCGCGACGGACAGGGCAATACGCTTCATGTTCTCTCCCACTCCAGACTTCCCAGAAATTCAGTAACGCGGCATGGCCGGATCAACGCGCTGCGCCCACGCATCCACGCCGCCCGTGAGGTTATACACATTTTCAAAACCCTGTTGCGCCAGGAACAAGGCTACGCGCTGGCTGCGCATGCCGTGATGACAAATGCACACCACGGCCTGGTGTGCCGGCAGTTCATGCGCCCGCGCCGGGATTTCGGCCATCGGTACCGGCGTGATACCGGCCAGCGCGCAGTGTTCAACCTCCCAGGGCTCGCGCACGTCCAGCAACAGCGGCGCGGCACGCCCGCCATCGGCCAGCCAGGCAGCCAGGTCTTCAGCACTCAAAGGCGTCACCATGATGCCGCGCTCAGAACGCGAAGGCGGCCGCCGGCGTACGCAGGGCGTCCACCGAGGTTTCAAACAGGGCACGGCTGCCGCCCGCCGGCGTGTACAGGCGCACACTGAGCACCGGCGCACTGCCCACGCAAGCCAGCAGGCGGCCGCCCGGCTTGAGCTGGGTCAGCCAGGCCGCCGGCACTTCGAGCACCGCACCGCTCGCTACGATGAGGTCATACGGCCCATGCGCCGCATCGCCCTGCAAGCCGTCAGCCTCCTCCACCGTTACGTTGGCTACCCCGGCATGGGCCAGATTGGCGCGCGCCAGGCTCACCAGGACCGGATCAGCCTCCACCACCCGCACGCTCGTAGCATGCACGGCCAGCAGGGCGGCCAGATAGCCTGAGCCAGTGCCGATCAAGAGCACGTTCTCGCCCCGCTTGGGCGCCGCAGCCTGCAGCAGGCGGCCAGCCACGATGGGCGTCAGCATCTTGCGCCCGCCCGGCAGGGGCAGCGCCACATCAGCAAAGGCCAGAGCCTGTTGCGCTGGCGCCACGAAGCGCTCGCGACGCACCAGCGATACGGCCTCCAGGGCGGCCGGGTCGAGCACCTCAGCAGGGCGCAGTTGCTGCTCGATCATGTAGAAGCGGGCCTGTTCGATATCCATTCTTGTTTCCTTCCTGTATGGGGGCGGGGGCGTCAGCCGGGAATTCTAGCCTGTGCGCGCCGGCCCCGCCCTTAGGCCTTACATTCTTTCACCCGGTACCAGGCGGCATACAGCGCCGGCAGGAACAACAAGGTCAGCACCGTGGCGACCAGCAGCCCCCCCATGATCGCCACCGCCATCGGGCCAAAGAAGGCCGAACGAGATAGCGGGATCATCGCCAGGATGGCCGCCAGGGCGGTCAGCATGATCGGGCGGAAGCGCCGCACGGTTGCCTCGACAATCGCCTGCGCAGGCGGTACGCCGTTCTTTTCGTCCTGATCAATCTGGTCGATCAGGATCACCGAGTTGCGCATGATCATGCCCGAGAGCGCAATGGTGCCCAGCATGGCGACGAAACCGAAGGGCTGGCCGAAACCGAGCAGCGCAAGCGTCACCCCGATCATGCCCAGCGGGGCGGTGAGCACCACCATCAACATGCGCGCGAAGCTCTGCAACTGCAGCATCAGGATCGCCAGCACCACAATGATGAACAGCGGCACGCCGGCCGCCACCGAGCTGCCGCCCTTGGCACTTTCCTCCACCGCGCCACCCACTTCAAGGTGATAACCCAGCGGCAGAGAAGCACGGATCGCCTCGATCTGCGGCGCCAGTTGCTGGACCACTTCAGCCGGCTGGACGCGGCCATACAGACTGGCACGCACGGTCACCGTCGGCAGCTGGTTACGGCGCCAGATCAGACCCGGCTCGAAGTCATATTCGAGCGTGGCGAGCTGCGACAGGGGCACGCCGCGACTGCTGCCAACCGGGATCACCAGCTCGGAAAGCCAAGCCAGGCCCAGATCACGCCGGCTGCTGCGCATCTGCAACTCGATGACTTCGCTGCCTTCGCGGAACTGGCTCACCGACACACCGTTCAGCGCGGTGGCAAGGAATTGCTGCACCGCTTCGCGGGACAGGCCGGCCAGCCGCGCCTTCTCGGTGTCCACATGCAGACGCACGACCTTCGAGGCCTCCTCCCAGTCCTTCTGCACATTCGACAGATGCGGATTGGCGCGCATCACACCAGCCAGCTGGCTACCGATCTGCTGGATGCGCTCGTGCTCCGGCCCACTGATCCGGTACTGCACCGGGAAGCCCACCGGCGGCCCGTTCTCGAGCCGGTTGATGGAGGCGCGTAGCTCCGGATACTCCTGCTGGAAGAGCTCGATCAGGCGCGCACGCAAGGCCTCGCGCTCCGGCATGCCGCGCGCGAGGATCACGAACTGGGCAAAGTTGGCCTGCGGCAGCTGCTGATCCAGCGGCAGATAGAAGCGCGGGCTCCCCCCGCCCACGTAGGCCACGTAGTTTTCGATGCCTTCCTGCTGCTGCAAGTAGTGCTCGATGCGCTCCACCGAACGCTCCACAGCCTTCAGCGAAGCACCTTGCTGCAGACGCAGATCAAGCAGCAGCTCGGGGCGAGTCGAATCCGGGAAGAACTGCTGCGGCACGAAACGGAAGCCCCAGATTGACACGGCGAAGGCCAGCAGGGTCGCGCCGATCACCATCCAGCGATGCTGCACGCACCAGCCCACGGTCTGGCGAAAACGCGCGTAAAAGGGCGTGGAATAGATCGCTGCTTCGGAGTGGGTATGGTGGCTGCGCTCGATCAGGCGCACCGCGAGGCGCGGCGCCAGTTTTGCCAGCAGGCGCACAAGGATGCCGGTCTTGCCGGAGCGCTTGGAGAAATCGGGCAGCAGCCAGTAGCCGATGAAGGGCACGAAAAGAACCGCCGCCACCCACGAAACGAGCAGCGCGATCACCGTGACCTCGAAGATCGAGCGCGTGTATTCGCCGGTTGAAGAAGCTGCCGTGGCAATCGGCAGGAAGCCCGCCGCAGTGACCAGGGTGCCGGAGAGCATTGGCCAGGCCGTCGAGGTGTAGGCAAAGGCCGCGGCGCGAGCGCGCTCCCAGCCCTGCTCCATCTTCGTCGCCATCATCTCCACCGCAATGATGGCGTCATCCACCAGCAGGCCCAGCGCGAGAATCAGCGCACCCAGCGAAATCTTGTGCAGGCCGATGTTGAAGTAGTACATGAACAGGAAGGTGATCGCCAGCACCACCGGGATACTGATCGCCACCACCACGCCGGTACGAAAACCCAGCGAGAGCAGGCTCACGGCCAGCACGATCACCACCGCTTCGGTCAGCGAACGTACGAAATCCTGCACCGACTCGGTCACCGCGCGCGGCTGGTTGGCCACCCGCTCGAACTTCACGCCCAGTGGCAACTGCGCTTCGATCTTCGCGCTGGCCTCATCCATGTGGCGGCCCAGCGCGATGATGTCACCCCCTTCACGCATCGACACGCCGATGCCCAGCGCCTCGCGCCCCATGAAACGCATCTTGGTTGCTGGCGGATCAACGTAGCCACGCTTCACCTCGGCCACGTCGCCGATGCGCAGGGTGCGCCCGCCCGCGCGCAGCGACAGGGCACGAATGTCGTCAAGCGACACAAATTCGCCCTTGGCACGCAGGAACACGCGCTCGTCCTGCAGCTCGAAATAGCCGCCGGCGAGCTTGCTGTTCTGCTCCGAGATCGCCGCCATCAGGGTCTTCGGGTCGATCCCCAGGGTCGCCATGCGCAGCGGCGAGAACTCGATGTAAATGCGCTGCTCCTGCTCGCCGAAGAACTCCACCTTGGCTACGTCCGGCAGGCGCAGCAATTCCAGGCGGATCGCCTCGGCATGGCGCTTGAGTTCGGTGTAGGAGAGCCCCTCGCCGGTCAGCGCAAAGATGTTGCCGAAGGTGTCGCCGAATTCGTCATTGAAGAAAGGGCCCTGGGCGCCGGTCGGCAGGGTGTGGCGCATATCGCCCACCTTTTTGCGCACCTGATACCAGATGTCCTTCATCTGGCTGGATTTGAGCGAATCACGCGCCACCACGATGATCTGCGACTCCCCCGGGCGTGAGTAGCTTCTCAACGTCTCGACCTCGTTCATCTCGCGCAGCTTCTTCTCGATCTTGTCGGTCAGCTGTTGCTCGACTTCCAGCGCACTGGCGCCCGGCCATTTGCTGGTCACCACCATCACCTTGAAAGTGAAGGGCGGATCTTCGCTCTGACCCAGACGCGTATAGGAGAACAGACCGATCAGCGTCGCCACGAGCATCATGAACAACACGATCTGCGGATGACGCAGCCCCCAGTCGGAAAGATTGAAGCTTTTCATCGCTTCACATCCAGTACCACCGGTGCGCCCTGCTCCACCGGCCGCACCTTGAGGCCGGCAGACAGCGCATGGGCCCCCACCGTCACCACCCGCTCGCCGGGCTTCACGCCCCCCGTCAGACGCACCTTCTCATCTCCCCAGGCCGCCACCTCCACCTCACGAGGCTGCACCTGATCCTGCTCATCGACGATCCACACCCGGCCCTTGCCCCCGTCGCCGCGGATCACCGCGGCCAGCGGCAGCTCGATATTCGCTCCGGCAGGGATGGGCAGCACAAAACCCGCCGCTGCCGTGGAGCCCAGGCCCAGATGTTCGTCGGGCGCCGTCACGCTGATGCGGGCGGCATAGGTGCGGGTACTGGCGTCGGCACTCGCGGCAAGCTCGCGCAGCACGCCAGAATAGAGCTTGTCCGGCGCACTCCAGGCCTGCACCTGAGCCACCTGACCTGGTTTGAGGCCGGCCACGCGGGATTCCGGAATCCACACCAGCACCTCGCGCTGGGCCGGGTCGGCAATCCGCAACACCAGCTGACCAGCCGCCAGCACCTGGCCTACTTCAATCGGCGCCGCCGTGATCACGCCATCGCGCTCGGCCACCAGTTGTGCATAGCCCAGCTGGTTCTGCGCCACTTCACGCGCGGCCAGGGCTTGCTGGCGGCGAGCCTGAGCCGCCTCGAACTGGCTGCGCCGCGCATCCACAGCGCTGACACTGAGAAATTTCTGTGCAAAGAGATTCTGCGCCCGCTCGTAATCGGCTTTGGCCAGGGCCAGATCCGCTTCGGCGGCCGCCAGCTGGGCTTCGGCGGATTTGGCCGAGAGCCCCAGGTCTGCCGGGTCAAGCCGCGCCAACACCTGCCCCTTGCGTACCGTGTCGCCCAGATTCACGCGTCGCTCAAGCAGCTTGCCGGCCACGCGGAAAGCCAGATCGGCTTCGTAGCGCGAGCGCACCTCGCCCGCGTAGGCCAAGGTATTCACGCCCGCAGCGCTGCCAGCCCGGATAACCACCGCCGCCTGCGGCGCCGCCTGCGGAGGGGGCGCCTTGTGACAGGCAGACAGCGTCAGGGCGCTGGCGATCAGGAAAATGGTACTTCTCATCGGGAACTCCTGGCAGGAGGCGGCTCGCACAGCAAACCGCGCATGAACATGTCCAGATGGGTCTGAACGTAAAGATCGGGTGAAACGGTCTGCGCCTCGCAGCCAGCAAAGGACTGCTGCCACAGACAACTGAACATCAGCGGGGCAATGGCCAGCTGGCACATCATCAGCGGATCACAGGAGCGAAACACGCCAGCCTGGATGCCGCGCTCCAGTACCGTCGCGAACAGGGCGTGGCCACGCTGCACGACATGTTCGTGATAGAAGGCCGCAATCTCTGGAAAATTGCCCGCCTCGGCCATTACCAGCTTTGAAATGCCGCCCAAGCGCGGATTACCCAGCACCTGCCAGTACCGCAGCAGCAACTCACGCAAGAGCTGCGCCGGATCGGTTGCGTGCTGCGCCAGCAAGGCCTCGCCGGCCGCTAGGTGCGGCAGCACCGCCTCCTGCACCACGGCCCGGAACAGGGCTTGCTTACTCTCGTAATAAAGAAACACCGTGCCCTTGGAAACGCCGGCACGGCGGGCAATGTCCTCCATGCGTGCGGCAGCGAACCCCTTGTCGACGAAAACGTCGAGCGCCGCCGCCAGCAGTTCGGCCGGGCGGGTTTCCTTGCGACGCTGGCGAATGGCACGGGTCATGGAAGGCAAGCAGGGTGAGTGCAGCAAAGACAACAAAGAATGGAAAGGCAACAAACCACCGGGGCCGTCAGCCAAACAAATGACTAACCGGTCAGTAATTATTGGTGAAGACACAGGATTTGGCAAAAGCTTGATAAAACCCTGTTCACAAAACAGTCGATGAGAAGTATTCTCAATTGCAACACATCGCATACTGATGACCATGAAGCTGTCCGAACTCACGCCGGGTGTGCCGGCCACCGTCCTGCAGGTCTGCGAACAAGGCAGCCCCGATCCGATCGCCAGCCGCCTGCGCGATCTCGGCTTTGTAGCGGGTGAGCCGGTCAGTCTGGTCGCCCACGGACCTTTCGGCGCTGAGCCTCTGCTGGTGCAGATCGGCTTCACACGCTTTGCCCTGCGCCGCTCGGAAGCCGCGCGCATCACCATCGAACTGCCAGGAGCCCGTGCATGAACAGCGCCAGCCTGATCACCACCCCGCTCTCCCTGGCCCTCGTTGGCGTGCCCAACTGCGGCAAGACGGCCCTCTTCAACCGCCTCACCGGCAGCCGCCAGAAAGTGGCGAATTACGCCGGCGCCACCGTCGAGCGCAAGGAAGGCTTCTTCGTACTGCCCTCAGGCCGCCATGCCCGCGTGCTGGACCTGCCCGGTGCCTATAGCCTCAACGCTACCAGCCCTGACGAGGCGGTAACCCGCGACGTGTGTCTGGGCCAGCATCCGGCCGAACAACAGCCGGACTTGCTGCTGTGCGTGGCCGACGCCACCAACCTGCGTCTGCACCTGCGCTTCGTACTCGAATTGAAACGCCTCGGCCGCCCGATGGTACTGGCCCTGAACATGGCCGACGCCGCCGCGCGCCGTGGCATCCGCATCGATGCCCAGGCACTTGAGGCCATTCTCGGCATCCCGGTCATCGAGACCATCGCCATCAAGAAGAAGGGGGCGGCCAACCTGATCGCGGCCCTCGACGGCCACCTGCCGCCGGCTCCGCCAAAACTTGCGGAAGACGCCGACCTGCACGCCGAAACCCGCCGCATCCTGGCCGCCACGGTCAGCATGCCGAGCCCGACCAGCCCGGTCGACGCCGCCATCGACCGCTGGGTACTGCACCCGGTGCTGGGCCTGGTAATCCTCGCCGCCGTCATGCTGGTGGTCTTCCAGTCGGTGTATGCCTGGGCCGGACCGTTTTCGGACGGTATCGAGGCTGGCATCGGCGCGCTCGGCGCTCTGGTCGGCGAACACGTACCGGAAGGCCTGCTGCATAGCCTGATCGTGGACGGCATCATCGCCGGCGTCGGCGGCGTGCTGGTGTTCCTGCCGCAGATCCTGATCCTGTTCTTCTTCATCCTGGTGCTCGAAGAATCCGGCTACCTGCCGCGCGCGGCCTTCCTGCTGGACCGTTTCATGGTCGGCGCCGGCCTTTCGGGCCGCGCCTTCATCCCGATGCTGTCGAGCTTCGCCTGCGCGATTCCCGGCATCATGGCCACCCGCAGCATCCCGGATCCGCGCGATCGCTTCCTGACCATCCTCGTCGCGCCGATGATGACCTGCTCGGCCCGCCTGCCGGTGTATGCCCTGCTGATCGGCGCCTTCATCCCGGACCGCGCCATTGGTGGCGTGTTCAACCTGCAGGGCCTGACCCTCTTCGCGCTCTACATGGCCGGGATCTTCGGCGCACTGGGCGTGGCCTGGGTGGCCCGCCTGCTCGGTCGTCGCGGTGCGGAAGAACAGGCACTGATGATGGAAATCCCGGCCTGGCGCCTGCCCAATCCGCTCGACGTGCTGCTGGGCCTCAAGGAACGCGGCCTGATCTTCCTGCGCCGTGCCGGCACCCTGATCCTGGCCCTGTCAGTGCTGCTGTGGTTCCTCGCCACCTTCCCGACCCCGCCGGCAGACTGGAGCCGCCCGGCTATCGAATACAGCTTCGCCGGCCATATCGGCCGCGCCCTGGCCATCTTCTTCGAGCCGATCGGTTTCTCCTGGCAGATCTGCGTAGCCCTGATTCCGGGTCTGGCCGCACGCGAAGTAGCCGTCTCCGGCCTCGCCTCGGTGTATGCGATCTCCGGCGCTGGTGAGGAGGAAACTGCCCAGATCCTCGGCACGGCACTCGCCAACGAATGGTCGCTGGCCACCGCTTTCGCCCTCCTCGCCTGGTATGTGTTCGCCCCGCAGTGCCTGGCCACGCTCTCCGTGGTGCGCCGCGAAACCGCTTCCTGGCGCGCCACCGCCGTGTGGGCAGCTCTTTTGACCGGCCTCGCCTACGGCGCAGCCTTCCTCACTTTCCACATCACGGCCGCACTGACATGAGCTACGCCTCGCTCGAACCCGTCATCCTCGCGCTGGTGCTGGTCTTCAGCCTGTGGGGGGCCCTGCGCAAAGCGGCCCCCAAGCTCTCCCTGCTGATCGGCGCGGCCTCCCGCAAGGCAGGCCTGCCAGAGGCTGTAGCCAGCCGGCTTTTTGGCAGCCCGGCAGCCTGCAACAGCGGCTGCGGCAGTTGTGGTGGCTGCGAAAAACCGGCTGAAAGCACGCCGGTGCACTTCCATCCCCGTAGCTGAGGCACCAAGTTTTACAAAGCCCAGGCTTTCCCGCACTCAAGCTCGCCCGTCACCGCCCGTTACTCCGGACAAGATCGGCAGTTTTGCCGCCGCTGCTGGAGAAGCACCATGAAATTCTGGAACGGGTCCCTGATGTATGCCCCGCGCTCACCGGAGTACTACGCCATTCCGGGCACCGAGCACTGCATTTTCCGCCTCATGTACAAGTACCAGGACGCCGTGGCCTGGAACCTGTACTGGCTGACCAAACCGCAAACTGATCTGATCCCGCTGCATCCGCAGGACTGGCATCGCTACTACGAATCCTTCAGCGGCCAGGAAACCCGTGCTTTCTATGACGCGCTGGACACCGTCGTGCTCAACAGCATGACGCTCGCCACCATCATGGCCCGGCCGCCGCGCGAGGCGATCCGCCTGCTGCGGGGTGCGCATCTGGAACGCACCCGTTTCTATCAGCTTGCGGGCGGCGAAGCCTGGCGCAGCACCCTGCTCGGCCGGCTGTTCCTCGCCGAGCGCTTGAGCGATAGCCACAACAGCAGCGGTAACGCCGGCAATGTGGTGCTGGCCGACTTCATCCTGCATCGCTACACCCGTCCCGGCAGCACGGAATACAAGCAGATCCGCCGGCCGGCCTGAATCCAGCTCCACCAAAGAGAAAGCCCCGCGTGCGGGGCTTTCTCTTTGGGCGAATCAGCGAGGCAAGACTCAGAGCGTACCGCGCTGAATCAGCTCGATCTTGTAGCCATCCGGATCCTGCACGAAGGCGATCACGGTCGTGCCATGCTTCATCGGGCCGGCTTCTCGCGTCACCACACCACCACGGGCCTTGATCTCGGCGCAGGCGGCATAGGCATCCTCCACCGCAATCGCCACATGGCCAAAGCCGGTGCCCAGCTCATAGCTTTCCACGCCGTAGTTGTAGGTCAGCTCGATGACCGCACCGTCCGCTTCGCTGCCATAGCCAACGAAGACGTTGGTGAACTTGCCTTCGGGGTGATCCGAAGTGCGAATCACGTTCATGCCCAGCACTTCGGTGTAGAACTTGATCGAGCGATCCAGATCGCCAACGCGGATCATGGTGTGCAGTACGCGCATATGTAACTCCTTGAAAGTGGGGAGCAGGGCTCCCGTGAATCAGAACACCGGAATGACGCGGTGAGCCTGTTTGAGCGCCGCTTCGTCGCGCTCGTAGTCGGGCTTGAGTTCGCCGACCAGGCGCCAGAAGCGCGGCGAGTGGTTCATTTCCACCAGATGCGCAACCTCATGCGCCACCACGTAATCAATCTGCGGTCGTGGCAGATGGATCAGGCGCCAGTTGAGGCGAATGCCGGAGAGCTTTGAGCAGCTGCCCCAGCGCGTGCGAGCGTTCGACAGAGACAAGGGCGGGCGCTGGATCTCAGGGTAAGTGCGCTGGAGCAGATACACATACTCATCGAGGCGGCCGGCAAAGTACGGCAGGGCGTACTCCTGCAGGCCGCGCAGGAGCAGGCGCGGCGCATCCTCATGACGGCGCAGATGCAGATGCAGCTCGCGCCGCGCATAGCCTTCCACCCAGCGCGTGCGGTTGGCACCGGCCGTCCAGTGCACCGTGCAGGGCTCGCCAAACACCGGCAGTTGCATACCGTCACTGATCTGCACGGAGGATGGCGGCTGGCGCTGCGCCCACTCATCGAGCTTCTCGACGATCCAGGCCGCACGCTCGCGCATGAAGGCTTCGGTCTCGCGCAGGCTGGCACGCAGCGGGATGGTCACAGTAAGCCCGCGCCGGTCGATCTGCATGCCCAGCGTGCGGCGCGCACTGCGGCGCAAGGTGAATACGATCTCGCGCGGCCCCAGCCGGAGAGTGCGCTGTTCCGCGCCGGTCGTACTCTGGGCGGTGCGCTGCAGCTCCATCAATGGGCGACCCGGGCCGCTTCGCGCTTGCTGCCAAGCGACTGACGATAGTGCTGCGGGAAGAGGCGATGCATCTCGCCCTCGATCCAGGCAGCCGCCTCGGCATTCACGGCCTCGGCGCTACGGCCGGCCGTATCAATGGCGGGGCCGATGCTCACGGTGATTTCCCCGGGACGCTTGACGAAGGCATTGCGCGGCCAAAACTCACCAGCGTTATGCGCAATCGGCACGATCTTGCGGCCCGTCTCCACCGCCAGCGTGGCGCCGCCGATCTTGTAACGCCGCTGCCCACCCACCGCGGTGCGCGTGCCCTCCGGGAAGATCACCACCGAATAGCCCTCATTCATCAAGGCGCCCCCCTGCTCCACCACCTGGCGCAAAGCATCCTTGCCGGCACTGCGGTCGATGGTCACGATCGGCATCTGAGCCATCCCCCAGCCGAAGAAGGGGATGCGTAGCAGTTCGCGCTTGGCTACATACGCCGAGGGCGGCAGGAAAGCCGCCAGCGCCAGGGTTTCCCAGGCCGACTGATGCTTGGCGAGAAACACCACCGGCTCGGCCGGAATGTTCTCCAGGCCCTCTACGCGATGGGTGATGCCGAGAAGGCGGCGAAAGGCGCCGAGGGTGTAGCGGGCATTCCAGCCGGTCACGAAGTCGTAGCGCTGGCGCAGGCTCATCCAGCGCGTGAGGGCCACAAAACCGGTGAAGGGCAGGAAAACAAAGAGCAGGAACAGCGCAAAAACCAGTGAGCGCAACAGGTTCAGCATCAGGCCTTGTATCCGAGCAGGTGATTGGCGACGGCGGAGAGGTCCGGGAAGACCTTGGTCCCCACCGGCAGCTCAGGATCGAGGGCGGTCTTGCTGCCCTTGCCGGTCAGCACCAGATAGGGCGTGCAGCCCAGCGCCTGGCCGGCCACCAGATCGCGCAGGCTGTCACCCACGGCCGGCACGCCCTTGAGGTCCATATTGAAGCGCTCAGCCACCTGCTGAAACATACCGGGCTTGGGCTTGCGGCAATCGCAGGGCGAATCCGCCGGATGCGGGCAGAAGAAAATCGCATCGATGCGCCCGCCCACGGTGGCAAGGCACTTGATCATCTTGTCGTGGATCGCGTTGAGCGTATCCATGTCGAAGAGGCCGCGCCCGACACCGCTCTGGTTGGTGACCACCACGATCTTGTAGCCCGCCTCGCCCAAGCGGGAAATCGCTTCAAGGCTGCCGGGAATCGGCTTCCACTCCTCCGGCGACTTGATGAACTGGGCGGAATCGATGTTGATGACACCGTCACGGTCGAGAATGATCAGTTTCACTTGGCTCTCCGGGAAGAGGGTTGAAGAGAAGGGGAAAGGGAGAATCAGGAGGGGATCGATCCCGGCCCGGCTTCGCCCGCTTCCCGTTCAACACATCGGGCAGAAAGGAGTGGGCGCAGTGCTCGCACACTCCTCGCCCGCCCCGTCATTGCATTACGCCGACAGCTTCGAAAGATCCGCCACGCGATTCATCAGGCCATACAACTGGTTCAGCAAGGCCTGGCGATTGGCACGCAGCGCAGCCTCTTCGGCATTGACCATTACACCATCGAAGAAAGCATCAACCGGGCCACGCAGTGCCGCCAGGGCCTGCAGGGATGCGGTGTAATCGCCCGAATCGAAGGCGGCATTCGCCTGCGGGGCAATCGAGCCCAGCGCGGCGAACAAGGCCTTCTCGGCCTCTTCGGCGAGCAAGGCCGGCGTAACGGTGCTCGGCAGTTCGCCTTCGATTTTCTTCAGGATGTTGCCGACGCGCTTGTTGGCCGCAGCCAGCGCAGCCGCTTCCGGCAGCGCCGCGAAGGCACGCACGGCAGCCAGACGCTTGGCAATGTCGCCGAGGCGTTGCGGCCGCAGAGCCAGCACGGCGTCGACTTCCTGCGCCGAGTAGCCCTGCTCGCGCAGGCTGCCTGCGAGGCGGTCGAAGATAAACTCGGACAGCGCAGCCGAGGCGTCAGTAATCAAAGAGCCGAATGCAGCAGCAGAGTCCTTGACCAATGCTTCAAGCGACAACGGCAGATCGCGCTCGATCAGCATACGGATCACGCCCAGCGCATGACGACGCAGCGCGAACGGATCTTTGTCGCCGGTCGGCAGCTGGCCGATACCGAACAGGCCAACCAGCGTTTCCAGTTTGTCGGCCAGCGCCACCACCAAGCCCACTTCGTTGCGCGGCAGATCGTCACCGGCAAAGCGCGGCTTGTAGTGATCTTCCACTGCGTCGGCAATCGTCTCGCCGAGGCCGTCGTGGCGGGCGTAGTAGCCACCCATGATGCCTTGCAGCTCGGGGAATTCGCCGACCATGTCGGTCAAGAGATCCGCCTTGGCCAGTTGTGCGGCGGTATCGGCCGCCGCCGCATCCACGCCCAGCTTGCCGGCAATCGCCTTGGCAATCGCGCGCACGCGTTCGATGCGCTCGCCCTGAGTGCCAAGCTTGTTGTGATACACGACCTTACCAAGGCCTTCGACGCGCGAGGCCAAGCTCTTCTTGCGATCCTGATCGAAGAAGAATTTGGCATCTGCGAGACGCGGGCGCACCACCCGCTCATTACCCTGGATCACCGCGCTGGCGTCCGCCGGGGCGATATTGGAGACGATCAGGAATTTGTTCGTCAGCTTGCCAGCTGCATCCAGCAGCGGGAAATACTTCTGGTTGGCCTTCATGGTGAGAATCAGGCATTCCTGCGGCACGGCGAGGAATTCGGTCTCGAACTGACCGATCACCACATTCGGGCGCTCGACCAGGCCGGTCACTTCATCCAGCAGGGCTTCGTCTTCGATGGCCTTCACACCACCGCCGACCTTGGCTGCGGCCGCTGCGAGCTGGCGCACGATCTCGGCGCGGCGCTCAGCAAACGAGGCGATCACGGAGCCCTCGTTCTTGAGTTGCTCGGCATAGCTGTCGGCATCGCGGATAGCCACCACCGGCTGGGCGGCTTCGAAACGATGGCCCAGGGTTTCGCGACCGGACTTGAGGCCCAGCACGGAGATGTCGACGACATCCGCGCCATACAAAGCGATCAGCTTGTGCGCCGGGCGCACGAAGCTCACCGTGCTCCAGCCATCGGCCAGCTGATAGCCCATCACCTTGGGAATCGGCAGCTTGGCGAGTGCGTCTTCCAGTGCCTTTTGCAGGCCGGCGGCCAGCGCCACGCCCGGCTGCACAGAATCAAACATCAGGGTTTCGGCCTTGCCTTCGCCCACGCGCTTCAAGCCAGCCACAGCGGATGCGTCCGCGCCCAGCGAGGCCAGCTTCTTGAGCAGCGCCGGGGTGGCGGCGCCATTGGCATCCAGACCGACCGCGACAGGCATCAGCTTCTGCGACACGGGCTTGTCGGCGGCTTTATCGGCCACAGCGGCGACCTGAACGGCCAGACGGCGCGGTGAAGCGAAGGAGCTGACGGCAGCATCGGCAGCAGCGAGGCCTTGCGCCTTGAGGCTGTCGGCCAGCACGGCGGAGAAGGATTCACCAAGCTTCTTGAGTGCCTTGGGCGGCAATTCTTCAACAAACAGTTCTACGAGCAGATTCTTGTTCATGATTATTTCTCCTCCTTCTTCGGGAGGTCGGCGACCCATTCCCTGGGGGCCATCGGGAAGCCCAGACGCTCACGGCTTTCCAGATACGAGGCGGCCACGCTACGGGCGAGATTGCGGATGCGGCCGATGTAGGCGGCACGCTCGGTGACCGAGATGGCGCCACGCGCATCCAGCAGGTTGAAGGTGTGTGCGGCCTTGAGCACTTGCTCGTAGGCGGGCAGCGCGAGCTTGGCTTCCATCAGGTGCTTGGCCTGCTTTTCGTGCGCACCGAAGGCGGTGAACAAGAATTCGGCATCGCTGTGCTCGAAGTTGTAGGTCGATTGCTCGACTTCGTTCTGGTGGAACACGTCGCCGTACTTCAACACACGGGTCTGACCGTTCTCTTCCCAGGTGGTCCACACCAGATCAAAGACGTTCTCGACGCCTTGCAGGTACATGGCCAGACGCTCGATGCCGTAGGTGATCTCGCCAGTGATCGGCTTGCAGTCGATACCGCCGACCTGCTGGAAATAGGTGAACTGGGTCACCTCCATGCCGTTCATCCACACTTCCCAGCCCAGACCCCAAGCGCCCAGCGTGGGGTTCTCCCAGTCGTCTTCAACGAAGCGCACATCGTTTTTCTTCAAATCGAAGCCGAGGGCCTCAAGCGAGCCGAGGTAGAGGTCGAGAATATTGGCAGGGGCCGGCTTGAGCACCACCTGAAACTGGTAGTAGTGCTGCATGCGGTTGGGATTCTCGCCGTAGCGGCCATCCTTGGGACGGCGGCTCGGCTGCACATAGGCGGCGCGCCAAGGCTCCGGGCCGATGGCGCGCAGGAAAGTGGCGGTGTGGCTGGTGCCGGCGCCGACTTCCATGTCGTAGGGCTGCAGCAGTGCGCAGCCCTGGCTGCCCCAGTAGGACTGGAGCTTGAGAATGATGTCCTGAAAACTTGGTTTGGCGTTCATGTGAGGGGGGCGACCGGAGCGGCCGCGCCTGCAGCGGATGCGAAAGCGGGGATTTTACAGGCAAGCGTCGGCTTGGGGTCTTTTGGCAAGCATTCACGATCCGGTGAATGCCTGCCAACAGACCCTAAAGGCAAGCCCTGCTTGGCAGGCCCGCAAGTTTGGCTATAGTGGATTGCCCGCGATGAGGAGGAGACAAGGATGAAAGTCAGCGCGCTGTGCCTGCTGCTGAGCTGCCTGCTGAACGCGGCCTTGCCAGCGCAGGCGGCCGAGCCGATGAGCTTCATTCATCCACCACCGGAGAATGCCTCCGACAAGCGTCACACCTATTACTGGGAGATCCTCGAGGCCGCCCTGCAGTCCAACCGCAGCAAGTACGGTGACTACAAAGTGATGCCCTACGGCACGCCGATGAATTTCCAGCGCGCGGCAGCCGAAGTCGAGGCCGGCGAGAAGGGGCGCATCAATATCGTTTCACGCGCCACCAATCTGGAGCTTGAAGAGCGCCTGCGCGCGATTCCGATCCCGCTGGACAAGGGCTTGCTCGGCTACCGGATGTTTCTGGTCATGCCGGAAACCCAGGCCAGACTGGACAACATGCAGACGCTGGAGGAGCTCAAGCAGCTCACGATCGGCCAGGCTTCGGTGTGGACCGACACGAAAATCCTCGGCGACAACAACTTCAAGCTGGTGCTGGCCGACAACTATGAGGGCCTGTTCCAGATGCTGGGAGTACGCCGTTATGACCTCTTCTCGCGCGGAGCCATCGAGATTCACGCCGAATGGCTGGCCCACAAGGACAAGATCCCCGGCCTCGCGATCGAGAAGAAGTTCGTGCTGGCCTATCCGATGCCGCGCTACTTCTTCGTGCCGCGCAACAAGGATGGCGAGAGAATGGCCGAGCGCATCGAGGACGGCTTGCGCCGCCTGGCCAAGTCCGGCGAGTTCGAGCGCCGCTATCAGGCCTACAAGAAGCTGGTGCTGGCGGATCTGGATCTCTCCGGCCGCAAGGTCTTCCGCCTCACCAACACCCAGCTCTCCGACAAGGCACCCCCACTCAACGACAAGCTCTGGTGGGACGATCTCGCGCCCGAACTGGCTCCATCGAATCGGACGGGGCGCTGAAAATGCCCTCTCCACTTCGCCAATTGCTACGGATCCTGCTGCTCTGGATGCTTGCGACTGCTGCGACTTCTGCAGCGGATCCAATGCGTTTCACCTACCCGGCACCGGAAAACGCAGACGATCAACGCCAAGTCTATTACTGGCGGCTGCTTGCGGCCATCTTGGAAAGCAATCGGAGCCAATACGGTGAGTACACGCTAGAAGCCTTCCCGGTCCCGATGAACTATCAGCGCATCCAGTTGGAGCTGGAGTCCGGAGGGGAGCGCGTCAACATCTTTGCACCGGGCACAAGCCGGGCGCTGGAGCAGAAGCTTCTGGCTATCCCCTTACCACTGGATAAGGGGCTGCTCGGTCTTCGCCTTTTCCTCATCATGGAGCACCAACAGGCGGCCCTTGAGAAGGTGAAGAATCTGGACATGCTGCGGCGCTTCAGAATCGGGCAACGACCAAGCTGGACAGACACAACGATCCTTCGCCACAACGGCCTTGAGGTGGTTGCAACAGACAGCTTCGAGGGACTGTTCAAGGGGCTGGAGGCCAATCGCTTCGAACTGTTTTCACGCGGAGCGAACGAGATCCAAGCCGAGTGGATCAGCCGACGTGAAACGGTGCCGGGCTTGACGATAGAGAAACACCTAGCCCTACTCTATCCGCTTGCGCGCTATTACTTTGTGCCACGCACACCGACCGGTGAAAAGATGGCCGAACGCATCCGGGATGGTCTACAGCGTTTAGCCGCAACAGGAGAGTTCGAACGCCTCTACAAGGCGTACAAACGCGAAGTGCTTCGCGATCTGCCACTGGCCGGACGCCGGCTTTTCCGGCTTGAAAACCCAGAACTCTCGGGGTTCGCACCACCACTTTCCGACCCTCGCTGGTGGGACGATTTCTCGGCCGAGTTCGGGGCAGCCAGATAGACTCGCTCAGCCCAACCGACGTTTCCGGATCAACGCGCCCAGCAACACCAACCACACGAGCAGCCAGATTGGCCAGTCGCCCAGCAGCACGAAGGGGGTCACGCCCTGGTAACCACGCACCTCAGCTTGCAGTGCGCCCTGAGTGAAGGCCGGCAGCACGGCACTCACTGTGGCATCAGGCAGCACGATGGCGGTCATGCCGGTATTCGTCGAACGCAACTGTGGCCGGCCCGACTCCAGCGCGCGGATCCGCGACATCTGCAGATGCTGCGGCTGGGCATGCGAATCGCCGTACCAGGCCAGATTCGAGATGTTCAGCATCAGCGTGGCCTCGGGCAGTGCGCGGCGCAGCTCTTCGCCGAACACGTCCTCATAGCAGATGTTCATGGCCACTTTCTGGCCGGCCAGTTCCAGCAAGGGCTGCTGATCACCGCCGGGGGTCTGGTTGGCCATCGGAATGTTGGCCAGATCGAAGAACCAGCCAAAGCCCCAGGGGCGAAATTCGCCGAAGGGCACCAGATGATTTTTGCTGTACTGCTGGGGCGCACTGGAGCCGCGAGTAATCGCGCTGTTGAAGACACCGCCCGCTGCATCGCTGGTGAACACGCCGAGAATCGCATCGCCGCCAGCGCCCCGTGCCTGCTGCTCGATATGCTCAAGAAAGCCTTGCGGCAACTGGTCTACAAACAGCGGCAGGCTGCTCTCGGGCAGCACCATGATCCGGGCTGGATAGCGCGCCAACAGCTCGGCATTGAGCTGCAGCTGAGCCATCAGGGTGTCGGCGCGCCACTTCTGGTCCTGCGCCACATTGGTCTGGATCAGTGACACGCTGACGGGCGCCCCGACCGGGGCACTCCACTCGAACTGGCGCAGGCCGGCCCCAGCCAGCCAGGGCAGCAGCGCCCAGGCCAGCGCCCGCCGGCGCAGCACAGGCTCACGCCAGGCCTCCACCAGCAACGCGGCCGTGGCGGCCAGCAGAAAGCTCATGCCATACACGCCCAGCACGGCCGCCCAGCCCGCTAGCGGGCTCGGAGGCGTCTGGGTATAGCCGATCGCCAGCCACGGGAAAGCGGGAAACACCTGGCCACGGAGCAGCTCACACAGCGTCCAGCACGCTGCCATCAGCACAACCCGACCAACCCAATGCGCGGGGCGCAGGCGAGCAAACAGCGCCGAGAGCAAGGCCGGATACAGCGCCAGTGCGCAGCAGAAGAGCAGGATCAGGAATACGGCAAGCGGCGCGGAGAGGCCGCCGAAGCGGTTGAGCGCCACCACCAGCCAGCACAAGCCGGCAAACAAGGCACCACTGCCCCAGGCCCAACCGGTGAGAAAAGCCCGCCCGGGTCGCAGATCCGGCTGGCGCAGAAAGAAATACAGCACGCCCCAGCTCAAGGGCATCAGCCAGAACTGCTCGAAGGGCGCATAGGCCAGCACACTGGCGGCGCCGGCCAGCAAAGCAATCAGAAAGGACATGGTGACGTACCCGGAAGAAGCCGCGGCGATTCTACGCGCTGGCGTGTGACAGGCGCATGGATGCTCGCTTGCCCGAAGACTCAGGCAGCGGTCTGGTTGAGGACTTCTACGGCGATTTCAGTTGCCCGGCGCGTGTATTCCGCGCACTTCCGGCCAAGCCGATCCTGACGAAAGGTGGCTTGCCCTTCCTGTGTTCCAAGATCGCACCCCAGCAAGGAATGACAATCCCTTGAACCGAATTCGGCCTCAAAGGCGTTGATGAGTTGCCGGGTCGCTTCGTAGGTGGCCTGCACAGAATCCGTCTGGGCCGTACGGCCCGAGCCAAGGCCGATTCCCATCATGGCTCCGGTCAGGGCGCCGCAGGTCCCACAGGTACGTGCCATACCACTGCAAAAGGCCGTGGCTATCCTGGGCAGCACATCACTTTCAATGCCCTGCGCGCGTGCGAGCGCAAGCAAGACGCTCTCCGCGCAGAAAAAGCCTGAAGCAAACAATTCTTCCGCGTAATTCGCCGCCATCCGGGGAGCATTCGTCATGATCTCAGAACCTAGCCGCCCACGCCGTCCGGTGCCGGCAAAGGCTCGGCCAGCAGGGTGTAGACCCGGCGACGGTCAGCGCGCAGCACCTTGAAGCGGAAGCCGCGGATCTCGATCATCTCGCCGCGCGCCGGCACGCGGCCGAAATGCTGCAACACCAGGCCGCCAAGGGTGTCCACACCATCGCGTTCGAGCTGGCTGCCGAAGCGTTCGTTGAAGCTATCCACCGCCGTCAGCGCCTTCACGCGCCAGCGCCCGCCGGGCACCGCCACGATATCGTCGGAATGCTCATCGAAGTCGTACTCGTCTTCGATATCGCCCACGATCTGTTCCAGCACATCCTCGATGGTCACCAGCCCGGATACACCGCCGTACTCGTCGACCACGATGGCCATGTGATTGCGGCTGACCCGGAATTCACGCAGCAGTTCGTTGAGGCGCTTGGTTTCCGGCACGAAGGCCACGGTCCGGATCAGGCCGGGCAGGTTGAAGTCGTCCTGGCGCAAAGCCGGCAACAGATCTTTGGCCAGCAGCACGCCGAGCACATCGTCACGATTCTCGCCCACCACCGGAAAACGCGAGTGGGCTGTGCTGATGGCGATATCCAGGATCTCGTCGAAGCTCTGCTCGATATGCACCACATCCATCTGCGCACGCGGCACCATCACTTCGCGCACCGGGATGTCGGCCACCTGCAGCGCTCCCTCGATGATGCTGAGGGCGTCAGCATCGAAGAGCTTGCGCTCATGGGCCGAGTGGAGCAGGTCTACAAAAGCCTCGCGGTCGTCCGGCTCACGCGTGAGCAGGGAGGAAAGGCGTTCAAGGATACTGGGGCGACTACTGGAAGGGTCCATTTCTTGTCAGGACTGAGGAGCGAGGACTGAGGGCTGGGTAAAAACATGCATCGGCACAGCCGAGGGAAATGTCCACTCAGTCCTCAGTCCTCGGTGCTCGTCACTTCTCTTCATTGGCGTAAGGATCGGGATAGCCCAGCTCAGCAAGAATCGTGCGCTCTTCCTGCTCCATCTCTTCGGCTTCGGCATCCTCTTCATGCTCCCAGCCCTGCAGGTGCAGCACGCCGTGCACGATCAGGTGGGCGCAATGGGCCTCCACCGGCTTGCCCTGCGCGGCAGCCTCTTCCACCACCACCGGCCAGCACAGCACCAGATCGCCGGTCAGGATTGGCTCCTGCTCATAGGGGAAAGACAGCACATTAGTGGCGTAATCCTTGCCGCGATACTCGGCATTGAGGCCGCGCCCCTCTTCGCGATCAACAAAACGCACCGTAAGCTGGGCCGCGCCCGGCTCGGCCGCGCGGATCCAGCCGCGCAACTGGCTGCGCTCAGGCAAAGCCTCGGCGGACAGGGCATATTGCACGGAAAGATTCAGGCGACGCGGAATACCGGACATGCTCAGGCCCCCAGCACAGCGGCTTCGCGGTAGTGGCGCTCGGCCACTTCCTTGCGCTCAAGGCGCTCGGCCAGCCGCGCCAGCTCCAGATGTGCTGCGCGCGAAGCCTGCTGCGACAAGGACGCTTCGAAGTAACTCTGCGCCTTGCCCCACAACTGGGCACGCAGGCACAAACGCCCCAGCGCAAGGAGCAGGCTGGCGTCTTCCGGATGCTGCTTGAGCCAGGCTTCCGCAGTAGCCAGTTGGGCGCGCAAATCCTTACTCTGGCAACGACCATACAGCGCTGCCAGCTCGGGCTCCCAATCATGCTTGAGGGCGTCCTCGATGGCAGCCACGCCGAGCTTGTCATCCCCTGCGCCGATCAGGTGTGGTACAGCGCGCAACAAGAAGCCCGCGTCGCGTCGCTCTGCATCCGGAACTCCCTGCCAGACGCGTTCCAAGGCGTTCAGATCACCGTCTGCCTCGCGCAATTGCTCAAGCTGGGCGCGGCGCAACAGCGGAGCCGTCTGCTCTGCCGTCAGCGCGCCATGCTTGTGCAGGGTGCGCGCCAGGCGTGCCACTTCGGGCCAGCGCCCGCGCCCTTGCTCGACCTGCAGCGACAGGCGCAGCGCGGCGAGATGGCGATGGCCACGGGCACGCAAGCCTTCAAGGCTGCTGGCCGCATCTTCAAAACGGCGGTCGGCAATCGCCAACTCGGCCTCGGTCATCAAGCGCGCCAGGCGGATTTCACGATCATGCGCGGCCGCGTGGGCAAGCCAGGTATCGCGCCGCTCGAAATCGCGCATAGCATGCGCCGCCCGCGCCGCCAGCAAGGCCGCAAGGCCCGGCTGCGGCAGGCCGGCATAGGCATGGGTGGCTGAGCGGAAGGCCTGACCGTAACGCCCTTCGCGATAGAAACGCTCGGCTTCAGCCAAGGCGTTCTGGGCCTGCTCACGGCGGCGCTGCTTGCGCCACACATTGACCTCGCCCGGCAGTTCAACGGCGCGCACGGCAATCCGCGCCACCCGGTAACTCAGCAAGAAAACCACCAACAGCAGCAGCAGAAGCAGGTTCATGGACACCTGCACGCGGTAGGGCGGCCACACGAAGAGGGTGTAGGCCTCGTTGTAACGCGCCGCGAGGACGATCCCCACGGCCATCGCGAAGAGTCCGATCAGCCAGGTCAGTGCACGCATGGCGGACCTCAGCGCTTGCTGCCGGACTTGAGCGCACGCAGGGCAGCCTGCGTGTCCTCAAGTGCGGGAAGCTGAACACCCGGACGCGCCTGCGCGATGCGGGCCAGTTCCTCGGCCGTGCCGGCCACTGCGGGCGCTTCAAGATCGAAATAGCGCTTGAGCCAGAGGCTCGCCTGCTGCATGTCTTCGGCAAACAGTTTGCCCTCGCGCTGGAGCAGTGCCACCCGCGCCGAAAGCAGTCGCAGACGCAGGTTCTCGCGCAGATAGGCCGCTTGGCTGGGGGCCAGCAGGGCCGGATCCGGGCGATCCAGGCGCTCAATGCGGATCAGGCCGCGGAAGTCCTGCCACAGATCTCCCAGCAGACTCATCAGGGCATTCGGGCTGGAGAGCGGTGCCGACGCTTCGGCTGCCGCACTGGAAGAGGAGGCTGCGGCCTTCTTGGTCGGCGCCTTGGCGGCCTTGGGCGGTGGCGGCACCTGACGCTCGAACCCCAGCGGCAGGCTATCGACCCGCGCAATGATGGTTTCCAGTTGCAGGGCCACGCTGGCGGTGTCTGCGCCAGGCAGGGTCTTGAGGGTTTCGATGTCGCGCGTGACCAGCTTGCGCAGCGGCAGGTAACGGCTCTGATCGAGCAGCGCCAGACGGGTATCGGCAGCCTTGAGTGCATTCAGGGCCGCCGGCACGTTGCCGGCAAACTGCAGTTGCTGCACGGCGATCTCGATGGCCAGGGCAATTTCGTCCAGCGCACGCTCGTCGCGCATACGGGCGAACTCGGCCCGCAAGGCCTCGACCGAGGCGTACTGGGTTTCGGATTCATGCAGGCGCGCCTCCAGGGTGGTGATGCGGCCTTGCGCGGTTTCCAGCTGCTCCAGCCCCTGACGCGCCAGCGTGCGGGCCTCTTGGGCAGATTTATCGCCCTCGGCCACGCGCTGCTGCAATTCGGCCTGCACGCTCGCCAGATCGTGGCGTGTGTCGTAAGCCAGCCAGCCCAGCAAGGCCAGCGCAGCGACGGCTGCAGAAGTGTAGATACGGTTCCAGCGCGGGCCGCTGCGGTGCTTCGCTTCGGGCGCGGAAGGCTGCGGAGGGAGGACTTGGTTTTCCATGACCGAATCTTAACCGATAGGCCCCTCTGCGGGCTTAGTCAGAAGGGGCAGCAAAAAAGGCCGCAAGGCCCGCCAGCAGGCCGGCATCGCCCGGCAGGGTCTGCTCGACCTGCGTGGCCCCAGCCGCCCGCAAGGCTTCTGCGATGCGCGGATGCGGCGCAAAACAAGGCAGGCCAGCGAGCATCATACGGCCCTCCTCGCCGGTGATTTCAAGGAAGAAACGCAAACCTTCGCTGGCCGTAAACAGCAATGCACTCAACTCGCCGCGCGCAAAACGCGCCCACAAGGGGGCGGGATCCAGTGCAGCACAGCTGCGCCGATAAACGCCGACCTGTTCAACAGCAGCCCCGCGCTCACGCAGGGTGTCGGCCAGCAACTCGCGCCCGCCCTCGCCGCGCAGCACCAGCACACGCCGGCCGGCAATGGCCGCCGCCTGAAACTCGGGCAGGGCCAGGACGGCTTCGCTATCGAAGCCCTGTGCCGGCACGATGACCTCGCTGCAGCCGTGATCCCTCAGGGCCCGCGCGCTGGACGGCCCCACCGTCGCCACCCGCAGACTGGCCGGCCACTGTGCGCGCGGCCTGATCGCAAAAGCCTGCTCGACCGCGTTCGCCGACACAAAGAAAGCCAGCTCGAAGCCAGCCAGATCGAGCGCCCGCAGCGGCGCTGGATCGGCGGGCGCGATAGCTATCACCGGAAAGTTCAGCACTTCAGCGCCCAGCGCCTGCAACTCGCGCCCCAGCACGGCGGCCTGCGCGGCCGGGCGGGTGGTGACGATGCAGCGCCCGGCCAGCGGCTTCATTCGCGCAAGGAGGCAAGAATCGCGGCCGCGCCCTGGGCCAACAAGTCCGCCGCCAGACGCTGGCCCAGCGTTTCCGCCTCGGCCGCTGCCGCCTCGCCCGCGCTGCGCACGATCTGCGCACCATCCGGCGTCGCCACAAAAGCGCGCATGGAGAGCCGACCATCGGCCTGCGACTCGCAGAAGGCGCCGATCGGCACATCGCAGCCGCCTTGCAGGGCCTGCGTCAGTGCACGTTCGGCGGCCACGCAGGCAGTAGTAACCGGATCAACCAGCGGCGCCAACCAGGCCGCCACTTCGGGCCGGTCGGCCCGCGCCTCGATGCCCAGCGCGCCCTGACCGGCGGCCGGCAGACTGTCCTCGCTGCTGAGCACGCTGCGGATCCGATTGCCCAGCCCCAGGCGCTTGAGGCCGGCGGCGGCAAGGATGATCGCGTCGTACTGGCCCTCATCAAGCTTCTTCAGGCGTGTGTCCAGATTGCCGCGCAGGGGCAGCACGCCCAGATAGGGGTGCTGGGCATGCAGTTGCGCCTCGCGGCGCAGACTGGAGGTGCCGACCACGGTGCCCGGCGGCATGTCGGCCAGCGTCTCGTAGCGGTTGGAGACAAAAGCATCCAGCGGCGTTTCGCGCTCCAGCGTAGCGATCAGGGCGAAACCCTCGGGCATCTGCGCTGGCACATCCTTCATGGAGTGCACGGCTATATCGGCACGGCCATCGGCCAGCGCCTGCTCCAGCTCTTTCACGAAAAGCCCCTTACCGCCGACCTTGGACAACGAGCGGTCGAGAATCTGATCGCCGCGCGTAGTCATGCCCAGAAGCTCCACCACGCAGCCGGGCCAGGTCGCTTCAAGACGGGCTTTGACATGCTCGGCCTGCCACAAGGCCAGGCGGCTCTCGCGGGTGGCAATGACGATGCGGGAGGGGGTTTGCACCCTGGCTTTGGCGGAATTCGGCATTCGGATGGGGTACGGCTCTTGCTTGATCGGGAACGGTTCGATCTTAGCACGCGTGCCCGGGCGGGCCGCCGGGCTGCTATATTCTGCAGTCCGCCCAGAAAAACAGCTTTTTAGCCCTCAGAGCCAGCATGAACAATCACGCCCCCCTCACCGATCAGGACAAGGACACCCCGCTCCGCGACGACATCCGTATGCTCGGGCGCATCCTCGGCAACACTGTGCGCGCCCAGGAAGGCGTCGACGTTTTCGGCCTCATCGAACGCATCCGCCAGACCTCGGTGCGCTTCCACCGCGATGACGACAGTGACGCCCGCCACGAGCTGGAGGCCATGCTGAAGGAAGTGGCACACGAAAACACTCTCAACGTGGTACGTGCCTTCAGCTACTTCTCGCAGCTCTCGAACATTGCCGAAGACGAGCATCACATCCGCCGCTCGCGTGCCCACCTGCGGGCGGGCTCCGCACCACGCGAGGGCAGCATGGCTCACGCCCTGACCCTCGCCAGCCAGGCCGGCATCGATGATGCGCGTCTGAAGGAGTTCTTCGACACGGCGATGATCCGCCCAGTACTGACCGCCCACCCGACCGAAGTGCAGCGCAAGTCCATCCTCAATTGCCAGCTGCGCATCGCCCAGTTGCTCGACGAGCGCGACCGCGTGGCCCTCACCCCGGAAGAGGAAGAGGAAAACGAAGAATCCCTGCGCCGCGAAATCCTGCTGCTGTGGGAAACGCGCATGCTGCGCCTGACCAAACTGTCAGTCGTCGACGAAATCGCCAACGGCCTGTCCTTCTACGACTACACCTTCCTGCGCGAGCTGCCCAAGCTGTATGCCCGCCTCGAAGATCAGCTTTCCGCGCGCAGCCAGAGCGGTGAGCACTTCGATCTGCCCTCCTTCCTGCGCATGGGCAGCTGGATTGGCGGCGACCGCGACGGCAACCCCTTCGTGACCGCCGACATCCTGCGCCGCGCGCTGCAACTGCAGTCCCAAGTCGCCTTCAATTTCTACATCGAGGAAAGCAGCCGCCTCAGCAACCGCCTCTCGCTTTCCAGCGGGCTGGTGGACGTAAGCCCGGAGCTGGTCGCTCTGGCCGAACGCTCGCCCTACAAGAGTGCGCACACCGAGGATGAGCCCTACCGCCGCGCCATGCGTGGCATCCACGCACGCCTGTGGGCGACCGCCGTGAAACTGGGTATCCAGCCGATAGGCCGCCAGCCCGGTGCCGCTGCCGAGCCTTATCCGGATGCCGAAACTTTCCGCACGGATCTGGACATCATCCACAACTCCCTGCTCAAGTACTGCTCGCCCGCCCTCGCCCACGGCAAGCTGCGTGAGCTTCAGCGCGCTGCCTCGGTGTTCGGCTTCCATCTGGCCAGCATCGACGTGCGCCAGAACTCCGACGTGCATGAGCGCAGCGTGGCCGAACTGCTCGAAGCCGCGCACCCCGGCACGAAGTATCTGGAAAAAGACGAAGAAGGCCGCATCGCCATCCTGCTGCAGGAGCTCGCCACCTCGCGCCCACTGTCCTCGCCCTGCGTGCAGTATTCCGAAGAGACCACCGGTGAGCTGGCAATCTTCCGCGCCATTGCCGAATCGCACCGCATCTACGGCAAATGCTGCGTGCAGAACGCCATCATCTCCAAGACCGACGGCGTCTCTGACATGCTGGAGCTGGCCGTGCTGCTCAAGGAGGTCGGTCTACTGAACCCGGCCGCCGGCACTCTGGACGTCAACCTGATCCCGCTGTTCGAAACCATTGGCGACCTGCAGAACGCCCCGGGCATCATGGACCGTATTTTCAGCATCCCGGTCTTCCGCAAGCTCGTCGCCTCACGCGACGAAGCTCAGGAATGCATGCTCGGCTACTCGGACTCCAACAAGGACGGCGGCTTCCTCACCTCCGGCTGGGAACTCTACAAGGCCGAAATCCAGTTGATCGAGGTCTTCAAGCGCCATGGCGTGCGCCTGCGCCTGTTCCATGGCCGCGGCGGTTCGGTCGGTCGTGGTGGCGGCCCGAGCTATCAGGCCATCCTCGCCCAGCCGGGCGGCGCGGTACAAGGTCAGATCCGCCTCACCGAGCAGGGCGAAGTCATCGCCTCCAAGTACTCCAACCCGGAAGTGGGCCGCCGCAACCTCGAAGTGCTGGCCGCAGCCACCCTCGAAGCCACGCTGCTGGCTCACCCGGAAGCCGCGCCCTGCGCCGACTACCTAGCCGTCATGGACGAGCTGTCGGACGAAGCCTTCAAGGCCTATCGTCACCTCGTCTACGAAACCCCGGGCTTTGAAACCTATTTCTGGGAGTCCACCGTGATCTCGGAAATTGCCAACCTGAACATCGGCTCGCGCCCGGCCTCGCGCAAAAAGAGCACGGCCATCGAAGACCTGCGTGCGATCCCCTGGGTGTTCTCGTGGGCGCAATCCCGCGTGATGTTGCCGGGCTGGTTTGGTTTCGGCTCGGCCGTAAAGGCCTTCCTCGCCAAGCGCGGCGACGCCGGCATGGCCCAGTTGCAGTCGATGTACAAGGAATGGAGTTTCTTCGCTACTCAGCTCGCCAACATGGACATGGTGCTCTCCAAGAGCGATCTGGCGATCGCCTCGCGCTATGCCGAACTGGTACAGGACGCCTCGCTGCGCGACGCCATCTTCACGCGCATCAAGGCCGAATGGGAGTCCACCCTCGAAGTGCTGCTGGCCATCACCGGTCAGAAGGAACTCACTGAAGGCAATCCGCTGCTGGCCCGCTCGATCCGCAACCGCTTGCCCTACCTGAACCCCCTCAATCACGTTCAGGTCGAGCTGCTGCACCGTTACCGTGAAGGCGACAAGGACGACCGCGTGCGTCGCGGCATCCTGCTCTCCATTAACGGCGTGGCGGCCGGTCTGCGCAATAGCGGCTAAGCAAGCTCGAACACGCCGCCTCACGCACCCAGGCCCCAGACGCAAACGCGACTGGGGCCTGGTTACTTCCATCACCCGACGCTTGCAATTCCTGCCCGCTCGGGCAAGGATTCGGGTCGAACAAAATTACCGCCGGGGCACGCCATGGACCAGACCCATCATTCGCTGATCGAAACCCTCTCGCCGACCGAGAATCTCGATTACCCAGGCTCGGGCACGCTGATCGAGCAGATCCTCAGCCTGCTCAATTCGGAGATCGTGTTCTCCGACATCATCATTCACCAGAACAGTCCGGTCATGCTGCGTCAGCCCAAGCGCCTGGTGGCCGTGTCAGACATTCCGGTTACCGGCCAGGAGCTTGAAGAATTCTTCGAAGTGATCGAGCCAGCCTGGGAAGAACGCATTCTTGAGCGCGCTTTCGACCGTGCCAAGGATCTCTACAGCGCCCGCCTGCGCGTGAACTGCTTTTCCTTCCACGCCCGCAAACGCCTGGGCTGCGTGATCCGCCGCTTCCCGGCCGAGCCGCTGCCGCTCGCCAGCCTCGGCCTGCGCCCCAACACCCAGGCCTTCGCCAAGTTCACCAGCGGACTGGTGCTGATCGTTGGCGACACCTGCCAGGGCAAGTCGACCACCATCGCGTCCCTGCTCGACGAGATCAACAAAACCCGCCCGGGCCATATCATCACCATCGAGGATCCGGTCGAAACCCTGATCCCGCAGAGGAAGAGCATCATCACCCAACGCGAGGTCGGCACCGACGGCGACGTTGCGAGCTATTACCTCGGCGCGCTGGATGCCCTGCGCGAGCGCCCGGACGTGATCCTGATCGGCGAGATCCGCGATGCGGCCACCGCGCAGGAAGCCCTGGCCCTGTCGGAAGCCGGGCCGCTGGTCCTCGCCACCTTGCACGCGCGCTCCACCGAACTGGGACTGCAGAAGATGCTGCGTCTCCTCGGCAACGGCGAAGCCCAGGCCCAGACGCTGGCGAGCAGCCTGCGGGGCGTGCTGTGCCAGGCCCTGCTGCCAAACACGGCGGGTGATGGCTACCAGCTCGCCACCGAATGCCTCACGGTAAACCAGGAAGCCGCCCATCTCATCGGCAGCGCCAACTTCAGCGGCATCCGCGGCCTGCTGGATATCCAGAGCCTGGAGCGCAACGCCTCCTCGCACACCATGAACGATGATCTGCTGCGCCTCATCACGGCCGGCAAGGTCAGCGTGGAAGACGCCCGCCGCGCCAGCACCGATCCGCTGAAATTTGCCGGCATGGTGAAGGAATTGAAGCGCTGACCGGCTTGAGCGCAGCGATCCAGCACCCTCGCTGCGCTCACTGAGGCGCTGCAAGCGCTTCGTCTCCCGCGTCCGCAGGGCCGAACCCGTACAATGCGGGCATGGACAAGAAACCTTTCCCGCGCCGCACCGGCGCCCACCCGGCCACCGGCCGTGACCCCGCCCGCTCCCGCCCCACGCAGGACTCCCGTAACACCCCACCTGCCCGTGATCACCGCCCACGCGGCCCGGCCCTGCCACCACTGGCCGCCGGCACGCTCGGCGAAGCCTTGCTGGTTGCCAGCGATGGCCTTGCCGCCGTGCTCAAGGGCTATGCGCTGAACGACGGCCTGCTGGGCCTGTGGCAAGCCTACCCGGACCTGCTGCCGGCGACCCGCGGCGCAGTGCAGGATCTGCTCTACGGCACCCTGCGCGACTGTGGGCGCGGCAGCTTCATCCTCGCCAAGCTGCTCAGCAAGCCGCTTGAGGAGCCACGCATCGAAGCTCTGCTGCTGCTTGCCCTCTACCGCCTCGAAACCCGGCCGGACACCGCCCACACCGTCGTCGATCAGGCTGTTGAAGCCGCCGCCCGCCTCGCCGAGGGGCGCCTCAAGGCGCTGGTCAATGGCGTGCTGCGCAACGCGCTACGTCAATGGGCCGCTCTGCTTGCCGCCGCCGATGCCGACCCCGCCGCGCACTGGCGTCATGCCGCCTGGTGGATCAAGGCCGTACAGCGTCAGCATCCGGAGCACTGGCAGGCCCTGCTGGCCGCCAACAACACCCACCCACCAATGAGCCTGCGCGTGAATCCGCGCCGCAGCAGCGCAGACGCCTGCCGCGCCGAGCTCACAGAGGCCGCAATCACCTTCACCGAACTCGCCCCACTGGCTCTTCGGCTCGACACACCGCGGCCAGTTGCCAGCCTGCCCGGCTTTGCCGAAGGCCGCGTCTCGGTGCAGGACTGGGGCGCCCAGCAAGCGGCCGCGCTGCTGGATCTCGCCGCGGGTCAGCGCGTGCTGGACGCCTGCGCCGCCCCCGGCGGCAAGACCGCTCACCTGCTTGAGTCCGCAGACATCGCCCTGCTGGCGCTGGATGTGGAAGACAAGCGCAGCCAGCGCGTGCGCGACAACCTTGCCCGCCTCGGTCTTTCTGCCGAAGTCCGCACGGCCGACTGCCGCCATCTCGACGAGTGGTGGAACGGCCAGCCCTTCGAGCGCATCCTCGCCGACGTGCCCTGCTCCGCTTCGGGCGTAGCGCGTCGCCATCCGGACATCAAGTGGCTGCGCCGCGAGGAAGACATTGCGGGTTTTGCAACGGTTCAGGCCGAAATCCTCGAGGCCCTGTGGCAAGTGCTGGCGCCGGGCGGGAAAATGCTTTATCTCACTTGTTCCGTCTTCGAAGAGGAGAACGGAAGGCAGGTCGCCCGCTTCGCCGCCCGCCACAAGGACTGCCGCCGCGCCCGCCTGCCGGACGGTACATTCGAGAGACACTGGCTGCCCACCGCGCAACATGACGGCTTCTACTTCGCCCTGCTGGAGAAAAGCGCCTGAGCGTCAGCTCGGGACGAAGGCTGCCGTCATGTGTCTGCTGCGCCGGCTGTGGCTGCTGAGCTTCATGCTGCTCTGCGCGCCGGCCGCGCTGGCGGCCGGCAAGGGGCTGGACTTCCGCTTCCAGGAGATCGTCCCGGTCGATCAGGTGTATGTGGTCAATGCGTCGCTCGAGATGCAGGCCAATCCGCGCCTGGAGGAAATGATCGCCAGCGGGGTTTCGATCCCCTTTCAGGCTGAATTCACCCTGACCCGCGCACGCTGGTACTGGCTCGATGAGAGCGTGGTCGAGCGGAATCTGGACTTCCGCCTCTCCTATCACGCCCTCACCCGTCAGTATCGCCTCTCGGTAGGCAGCATCCACCGCAGCTTCGGCAGCTTCGAGGATGCCCTGCGCGCCCTGCTATCGATCCGCAACTGGTCGGTGATCGACCGCAACCGCCTCACGCCCGGCGAGACCTACAAAGCCTCGCTGCGTTTCCGGCTGGACATGTCCCAATTGCCCAAGCCCTTTCAGGTCGTAGTCTTCGGTAATCGCGAGCTGGATGTCTCGACCGGCTGGGTGCAGTGGAATTTCCTTGCTCAAGGGCCTGATCCGCGATGAGGCGACTGCTCATTGTCGTGCTCGCGCTGGGCGCCATCCTGCTCTTCCTGCTGGCCTCGGCAGGCGCCAACTCCTCACTCTTTGCCCACAACTATCCGGTCCTGCTGGGGCTGAACATTGCGCTGGCCGTGGCGCTCGCGGTGCTGGTCGGCCTGCAGCTGCGCAAGCTGTGGATCGAATACCGCTCGCGCCAGTTCGGCTCCCGCCTCAAGCTCAAGCTGATCGGCATGTTCCTGCTGCTCGCGATTGCTCCCGGCACCCTGATCTACGTGATCTCGGTGCAGTTCGCGGTGCGCTCGATCGAGTCCTGGTACAACGTGCGCGTCGACTCGGCCCTGGAGTCCGGCATCACCCTCGGTCGCAGCGCACTGGATGCTCTGCTCGACCAGCTGGCCGAACGCAGTCGCAACGTCGCCCTGGAACTCGGCGACCAGCTCACCCCACCCAGCCTGCCGGCGCTGATCCGCCTGCGCGAGCGTCTCGATGCCGACGAGATCACCCTCCTCACCACCAGCGGGCGCGTCGTCAGCTCCACGGGCGCGGCGCAGGGCGGCCTGGTGCCCGACGTACCGGCCACCGCTCAGCTGCGCCAAGCCCGTCAATCGATGGGGTATCGCGCCGTTGAAGGAGAGGGCGAAAAACTCGTGATGCGTGTGGTCGTACCGGTGCCGAGCCGCTTCCTGCAGGTCGACCCGTTGCTGCTGCAGGTGCGTGCCGCCGTACCGGAAGCACTCGCCCACAGCGCCGACCAGATCCAGGAACTGCACCGCAACTATCAGGAACTGCTGCTCTCTCGTCAGGGCCTCAAGAGCATTTACCTCGTGACCCTAACCCTGGCTCTGCTGCTGGCCATGTTCGCCGCCATGGCAGTAGCCTTCCTGTTTGCGCGCTCACTCTCGGCCCCCTTGCTGATCCTCGCCGAAGGCACCCAAGCCGTGGCGGCAGGCGACCTCTCGCCACGCCAAGCCTTGCCGGCCCGCGACGAGCTGGGCGTACTGACTCAATCCTTCAACCGCATGACCCGCCAGTTGCAGGATGCGCGGGCGCTGGCCGAGAAAAGCCGCTCGGCTGTCGACGCCGCACGGGCCTATCTGGAAAGCGTGCTCGCCAACCTCTCGGCCGGCGTACTGGCCTTCTCGAGCGAAGGCGAGCTGCGCGCAGCCAACCGCGGAGCCACCGCTATCCTGCAGGACGATCTGATCGGCTTCGAAGCCGTGCCCCTGGCCGAATGGCAGACCCACGTGAGCTTCCGCGATGCGGTGCTGGCAGGCTTTGCCGAACATGAGGCAGACTGGCACCGTCAGTTGGAAATCACCCATGGCGAAGGCTCGGTGCAGACCTTGCTGCTGCACGGCTCGCAGCTTCCCGAGAGCACGGGCGGCTTCGTGGTGGTGTTCGACGACATTTCCGAGCTCATCTCGGCACAACGCAACGCAGCATGGGCCGAAGTGGCGCGCCGCCTGGCCCACGAAATCAAGAACCCGCTCACGCCGATCCAGCTCTCCGCCGAACGCCTGCAGCACAAGCTGGCCGACCGCCTGGGCGACACCGACCGGGCCTTCCTCGATCGCTCCACCCAGACCATCGTGAATCAGGTCGAGGCCATGAAGAACCTGGTCAATGGCTTCCGTGACTACGCCAGGCTACCGGCGCCGCAGCTCGCCCCGCTGGATCTCAATGCCCTGCTGCGCGAAGTGCTGATGCTGTATGAGGCTGCGCCCGTGCCGATCGGCCCGATCCTCGCTAGCGGCCTGCCCCTGGTGCAGGCTGATGCCAGCCAGTTGCGCCAGGTCATCCACAACCTGCTACAGAACGCGCAGGATGCCGTGGCCGAGCATACGGCCCCGCTGGTTGAACTGGTCACTCGCCTGGATGGCAAGCGCGTGGAGCTGGTGGTGCGTGACAACGGCAGTGGCTTCCCGCCCAACATCCTCAGCCGCGCCATGGAGCCCTATGTCACCACCAAGCCGCGCGGCTCGGGCCTGGGGCTGGCCATCGTGCGCAAGATCATCGAGGAACACCGTGGCGAGATTTTCATCGCCAATCGCCCCGAGGGCGGTGCCGAAGTAAAACTGCGCCTGCGACTGGCCAAGCTCGACGCCACGCCGCCGGGCGAAACGACAACAAATTGACCCTGCTCTGGTAGTCTCCGAACCTATGGCAAAGATTCTGGTTGTTGACGACGAAATCGGTATCCGCGAACTGTTGCGGGAGATTCTCTGCGACGAGGGTTACGACGTGATCCTTGCCGAAAATGCCACGGCAGCCCGCAGTGCCCGCCAGGCGGCACGGCCGGATCTGGTTCTGCTGGACATCTGGATGCCGGACACTGACGGCGTCACCCTGCTCAAGGAATGGGCGGCCTCCGGCCTGCTGTCGATGCCGGTGATCATGATGTCCGGCCACGGCACCATCGATACCGCGGTGGAAGCGATCCGCTTCGGTGCCCTGGACTTTCTCGAAAAGCCGATTGCCCTGCAAAAGCTCCTTGCCACCGTCAAGCGTGGCCTGCAGCGCCAGCCCAGCAAGGCCCAGACTCACCTCACACTAAACGCCTTCACCCGCTCCACGCCGCTGCGCGATCTGCGTCGTCGCCTTGATCAGCTCTGCCAGAAGAGCCGTGTACTGCTGCTACGCGTGGGCGCCGGCTCGCTGGCCGAACTGTGCGCCCGCAGCCTGCAGGCAGCGGGCAGCCCCTGGCTGGACCTGGGCAGCTTCGGCCAGCCGATCGAAATCCAGAACCTTGAAGCCGCGCGTGGCGGCATGCTCTTCATCGAAGACCTGAGCCTGCTCAATCGCGCCCAGCAGAAGAACCTCGCCTTCGCCCTCGATCGCCTCGAAAAACACGATCAACGCCTGCTCGCCGCTTGCTCGCGCACGGCCGACGAACTGCTCACGGAAGGCTGGGATCCGCTACTGGTCCGTCGCCTGTTTGAAGTGTCGCTGGTGCCGCCCTCGCTGCTGGAGCTCAAGGATGAGCTGCCCGAGATGGTCACCCAGCTCCTCCAACATCTGGCGGAAACCGGTGATGTGCCGGTACGCACCCTGTCTACCGGCGCACTCAACGCGCTGCGCAACAGCCCTTGGGGCGGCGGCTTTCCCGAGCTGAAGGCCGCCGTGCGCTCGCTGGCCCTTGGTTCTCTGGAAGACGAGATCAATGCCGATGAGGTCGTGCGCTTCGTCTCCCGCGCCTCCAGTGCAGCGCTCGCCCTGCCGCTGGATCTGCCGCTGCGCGAGGCGCGTGAAACCTTCGAACGCATCTATTTCGAGCACCACCTGCAACTCGAAGACGGCAACATCACCCGCCTGGCCGAGAAAACCGGGCTGGAGCGCACCCACCTCTACCGCAAGCTCAAACAACTGGGCATCCAGGTGGGTCGGCGCAGCGAAAGCTGAACCGCTTTCAGACGGAACGCCCGAAACCCGGGCCGGCCGGCGTACCAGCCTGCGTGGAACAAGGCAATATCTGCGCGAGTGTGATCGGGGTCACCCCGGTCAGGCGGAGCGCACCGATATAATCAGAACTTGTCCAGCAGCAAGCATCGCACCGTGGAAACCATCCAGTCCCGCATCGCCGTCGAAGATCTTTCGAACACCGCCCAGCGTCTGAAGAAGCGCCTTAGCCGCGCTATCGGCCAGGCCATTGCCGACTTCAACATGATTGAGGAAGGCGACGTGGTCATGGTGTGCTGCTCCGGCGGCAAGGATTCCTATGCGCTCCTCAACCTGCTGATGGCCATGCGCGAACGCGCGCCGGTGAGTTTCCGCATCATCGCGATGAACCTCGATCAGCGCCAGCCCGGCTTCCCGGAGGACGTGCTGCCACGCTACTTCGAATCTCTGGGCGTGGAATATCGCATCGTCACCGAGGACACCTATTCCATCGTCAAGGAAAAGATCCCCGAGGGCAAAACCACCTGCTCGCTGTGCTCGCGCCTGCGCCGCGCCATCATCTACCGCACGGCCCGGGAACTGGGTGCCACCAAGATTGCGCTCGGCCACCACCGCGAAGACCTGATCGAAACCCTGTTCCTGAACATGTTCTTCGGCGGCAAGATCAAGGCCATGCCACCCAAACTGCTGTCGGACGACGGCCAGCACATGGTGATCCGCCCGCTGGCCTACTGTGCCGAGAAGGATGTGGCCAAGTACGCGCGCGCCATGGATTTCCCGATCATCCCCTGCAACCTGTGCGGTTCGCAGGAGAACGCTCAACGCAAGCTGATCAAGGCCCAGCTGGCCGAGTGGGATCGCATTTTCCCAGGACGCATCGAATCGATCGCAACCTCCTTGCAGAACGTCGTGCCCAGCCATCTGGCGGATAATGCACTGTTCGGCTTCAAGGATCTGACCCGCGATGCCGTGATTGGCGAGGGCGACATCGCTTTCGACGCGCCTGATCTTCCCGTTTCGCCGCTGGCGGCAAGCGGTGCAAGCACCGTATTCTGGAATCAAGCCAGCCCTGACACCCGAACTGCAAACCCTTGGAGTCTCCAGAGCGATGACCAGCCAGCCCACTCCTGATACCTGCGTGCTCATCGCCGAAGTCACCGGCGATGCGCCGCTGCTCGGCAAACTGGGCGCAGTGGAAACCCAACGCGCCGTCGAGCGCTGCCGCAACCGCGCCGAGCGCTCCATAGACGCCTACCGCGGCTACATCGTGCAGGCCGACGGCCGCACCCTGATCGCCCACTTCCCGCGCGGCGAGAATGCCGCCCTGGCAGCCTTTGACCTGCGCGCACGTGTCAAGCAGCTGCCGCCGGTCTCCGGCGTAGCCCTCTCGGTGCAGGTAGCGATTCATGCCGGCAATCTGGATACCATGAGCCAGCAACCAGCCGATGCAGTCATTGCCGATGCCCGCAAACTGGTTGCCTTGGCCCCTGCGGATCAGGTCCTGGTCAGCAGCGAGGGTGCCAACGCCATGCCCGACAACGTGCGTAGCCAGCTTTCCCCGGAACAGGTTGCCGGCTTTGCCCAGCAAGCCTACATTTTCCGTCCGGGTCACACGCCGGCCGCCGCGCCCAGCGTGGGCGAAGCTTTCGCACCGACCTCCACCTCACTAGCCCTGGATCAGCACGCTTTTGACACGGCCCCGCACAGCCAGTCGCCGGTCTTCAACCAGGCCGCCACAGCGCCTCAGCGCACTTCACTGATGCTGCGCCACAACAAGAATACCCTGTCGGTCTCGGACAACCAGCCAGTGGTGCTGGCAGGCCGCGAGGAAGGCAACGATCTGGTCATCGCCGATCGCCGCGCCTCGCGCCATCACGCCCGCATCGAGTGGCGGCACAACCATTTCGTGCTGATCGACACCAGTACCAACGGCACCTTCATGGTCGACGATGCCGGCAACGAAGTGGTGCTGCGCCGTGGCGAAGCGGACCTGCCCTTGCGGGGCCGCATCGCCTTCGGCTACTCGCCGACCGAGGTCGGTGCCGAAGTGGTGTACTTCGACATCGGCCTGCGCTGATTACTCCACCGTTACGCTCTTGGCCAGATTGCGCGGCTTATCCACGTCCGTGCCGCGGGCACAGGCGGTGTGGTAGGCCAGGAGCTGCAGCGGCAGCACGTGCAGGATAGGCGACAGAGCGCCGTAGTGCTCGGGCATGCGGATGACGTACACACCGGGTTCGCTCTCGATGCGTGAGTCAGCGTCGGCGAAGACATAGAGCTCGCCGCCCCGCGCGCGCACTTCCTGCATATTGCTCTTGAGCTTGTCGACCAGCGCATCGTTCGGCGCTACCGTCACCACCGGCATCTCGGCATCCACCAGCGCCAGCGGGCCATGCTTGAGCTCGCCGGCCGGATAGGCCTCGGCGTGGATGTAGGAAATTTCCTTGAGTTTCAAGGCACCTTCCAGAGCGATCGGGTAGTGCAGGCCACGCCCCAGGAAAAGAGCGTTGTGCTTGCGCGCAAAGGCCTCGCTCCAGCTCATGATCTGCGGCTCAAGCGCCAGCACCGCCTGCAGCGCGACCGGCAGGTGACGCATCTGGCGGATGTAATCGGCCTCCTGCGCATCGCTGAGGCGCCCACGGGTCTGGGCAATGGCCAGGGTCAGCAGGAACAAACCAGCCAGCTGGGTGGTGAAAGCCTTGGTAGAGGCCACTCCAATCTCGACGCCGGCACGCGTGATGTAGGCCAGCTTGCATTCGCGCACCATGGCGCTGGTCGATACGTTGCAGATGGTGAGCGTGTGCTCCATGCCGAGGCTGCGCGCGTGCTTGAGTGCCGCGATAGTGTCGGCGGTTTCGCCAGACTGGGAAATCGTCACCACCAGTGAGCGCGGATTCGGCACGCTGTCGCGATAGCGGTACTCGCTGGCGATTTCCACCTGAGTGCTAATGCCGGCAATCGATTCGAGCCAGTACTTAGCGGTGCAGCCGGCGTAATAGCTGGTGCCGCAGGCAAGAATCAGCACCGAGTCGATGTCCTTGAAAACCTTGTAGGCACCGTCGCCAAAGAGCTCCGGACTGATATGTTCCACACCTTGCAGGGTGTCGCCAATCGCGCGCGGCTGCTCGAAAATCTCCTTCTGCATGAAGTGGCGATAAGGCCCCAGCTCTGCAGCACCGGAGTGGGCATACACCGTGCGCACTTCGCGTTCGACACGCACGAAACCCAGTTGCGCTCCCTCGCACTGGCGCGCCTCGATCCAGAACTTGCCGGGCTGCATATCGACCACATCGCCCTCTTCGAGATACACGATCTGGTTGGTGACGCCAGCCAGTGCCATGGCGTCTGAAGCAAGGAAGTTCTCGCCTTCACCCACGCCGAGAATCAAGGGCGAACCGGCACGCGCGCCCACCACGCGATGCGGCTCGTCGCGGCAGAACACGGCAATCGCATAGGCCCCCTTGAGCTGCACGATGGCCTGTTTCACGGCAGCGAAGAGATCACCGTCATAGCAATGATCAACCAGGTGAGCGATCACTTCGGTATCGGTCTGGCTGGCAAACTCGTAGCCCTTGGCGCGCAGCTCGGCACGCAGCTCGTCGTGGTTCTCGATGATGCCGTTGTGCACCAGGGCGATGCGCTCGCGCGAGAAATGCGGATGTGCGTTGCGCACCGCCGGCACGCCATGGGTTGCCCAGCGGGTGTGCGCAATGCCGGTAAAACCTTCGACCTTGTCTTCGTGGATCAGGGCATCCAGCTCGGCCACCCGCGAGGTGGAGCGCGCCCGGCGCAGGGCGCCATCCTGATGCACAGCCACGCCGCAGGAGTCATAGCCCCTGTATTCGAGGCGCTTGAGACCCTCGACAAGGATGGACACGATATTGCGCTGGGCGACAGCTGCGACGATGCCACACATGAAAAGCTCCACTTCGGGAAGAATGAGATGAACTGAATGCTAGACAAGCCAGAACAAAACAAGCTTGCATAATTATCCAATAAGTAGAATAAAATTTCACAAACAACTTTTCGTGAAATTTTATTTCACCCCTTCTCATGGACGCTACCGATCTTCGCCTCCTCGCCCAGTTGCAACTCGATGCCTCGCTGACCAATCAGGCTCTGGCCGAGCGCGTCCATATCTCGCCAGCCACCTGCCTGCGGCGGGTCAAGCGCCTGATCGACACCGGCATCATCGAAAGCCGGGTGGCCATCCTGTCGCCGGAAAAACTGGGGGCTGGCCTCACCGCCATCGTCGAACTCACCCTGGACCAGCAGGCCGCAGAGCGCCTCGCCGCCTTCGAGGCACGTGCCGTGGCCGACAGTGCCGTGCAGCAGTGCTACCGGGTCAGCTCCGGGCCTGATTTCGTGCTGATCCTGCAAGTGGCGGACATGCCTGCCTATCAGGCCGCCGCAAGCCGTCTGTTCGCCACCGACGCCAATGTGCGCAATGTGCGCGCCTTCTTCTCGGTGCATCGGGCGAAATTCTCACCCCACATCAGTTTGCCTGCCAGTGAGCAATAAGCGCTGCCAAAACAGTGAGTTGTAAAGACACATTTAGTTTCACGCGGAGTCCGCAGTTCTTGGTAAAGTAGGACAAACACCTACAATTGGAGTTAAGTATGTCTGGCGTCTTTCGCATCGTGTTCAGCGGCGGCATCCTGCCCGGATTCTCGCTAGACCTGGTGCGCCGACACGCTCGCGAGCGACTCAAGGCCACGCCGGAGCAGCTCGTACGGATGTTTTCGGGACGCCCGCTGGTGCTTAAAAAGGATCTCGACGAGCCGTCTGCGCTGGGCTACCTGCACAAGCTGCAGGAACTGGGCCTTGATGTCACGCTGGAAGCCCCTGCAGCCTCGCGGATTCCGCAAGAAATCGCGCCGCTCACGCCGGCCCAGCCTCCGGTGCCGGTCGTCAAACCCGACGAGCCTACCCCGCCGACGCCTGCCGCAACCCAGCCCGCCAAGCCCCAGCCTGCGAAGAATGAGCCTTTTGCCGAGCGTGCGACCCGCACCGAAGGCTGGCTGAGCGAGACCGGGTTTGCCGACTTCGCCCGCACCCACCTGAACCTCGCCCGCGCGGAAGCCCTGCTCAATGGCAACAGTAGCGAGGAAACCCCAGTGGTGATTTCCTCGCCGGCACTGGCCCCTGCCGCCACGCCGCGCCCGGAACCCGCCGCATCGCCCATGACGGTCACGGTGCAACAAGCCTCCGCCACCAAGTCTGCAACGGCCGGGCTGACACTCAGTGGCAGCGTGCAATGCCCGCATTGTGGCCACGCCCACACCCTGCAGGGGCAGGTGCTGCTCGGCGAGCAGGCAGCCAAAGCCCACGGCGCCGCTCAGGGCGCGACTTAATTCACACCTGTGGCCGTTTTAAGGCCCGTTAGGTTTTGTTTCCTCCCCGAACAAGGCCCCTCTCCGCTAGTCTTGTAAGCCCCATCGCAGCACCCACAAAAACAACGGAGAGGCGCATGAACAAACAGTTTCGCATCGTGTTCGAGGGGCGGTTGCGAGCAGGCCTGAACCGGACGGATGTGATGACCCAGGCCAAGCTGCGTCTCGGTGCGAGCGCTAGCCAGACCATCCAGATTTTCTCCGGCCAGCGCGTAACCCTCAAACAGGGGCTCGATGCCGCCGCCGCCCTGCTCTACCAGCAAACCCTTGAAACTCTGGGCATGCTCGTCAGCGTCGAAGCCATGGATGGCCTGCAGAACCAGCCGGCGTTCGCAAGCCAGCTCGCTCCCGTGCTGCAGCCGCCCAATCTGCCGCCGCCCCGCCCAGCCGCTGCACCGCCGAAGCCTGCCGCCAAACCCAGTTTTCCTGAAGACTGGATGCACCGCTCCGGCTTCGAGCGCCTGGAAGTTGCTCAGCAGCGCCTCGCGGACGCTGAAGCGGTACTCAGGCAATCCGCTGCCGAAGCCGCCCGCCAGACCCAGCGCGCCCCCGCCGATCAGGGCGGGCATGGCCGCCTGCACTCACGTTTCGTCTGCTCGCATTGCGGCACCGCCCACGAAATCGAGAGCGAACTGGCCTTGCGCATCACCCCGACCATTGCCAGACGTCAGGCCGGCTGACAACACCCGCCGGGGAAGGCGGCCGGGAGCAACGTAGAATGGCGTCTCCGCCCCCTGCCGCCCTGCCGATGTCTGTCTCTCCGCTCCGCGTGCTGTCCGTCATCCCGCCGATGACCCAGCTCAATACGCCCTACCCCTCCACCGCCTACCTCACCGGCTTCCTGCGCCAGCAGGGAATCACAGCGGCGCAGGAGGATCTGGCCATCGCTCTGGTGCTGCGCCTGTTCTCGCGCACGGGACTGGAAGAGATTCGCAGCGTGGCGCAGCGCCTGCCGGTGAAGCAGCGCAGCGCGGCGACCGCCTTTTTCCTCGAACATTTCGCCGCTTACGCAGCCACCATCGATCCGGTGATCGCCTTCCTGCAGGGACGCGACTCGACCCTGGCCTTCCGCATCTGCGGCCGCATGCTGCTGCCCGAGGGAGCACGCTTCAACGCCCTCAACGAATACCTCGTTGAGGAAGACGAAGATCCGCTCGGCTGGGCCTTCGGCTCGCTGGGCCTGCAGGACCGCGCCCGCCACCTTGCGACCCTGTACCTGAACGATCTGGCCGATGTACTGCGCGAGGCCGTCGATGAACGTTTCGAATTCGTGCGCTACGCCGAATCGATCGCCCAGTCCGCCGCCAGCTTCGATCCGCTGGCTGCCGCGCTGGCCGCACCGCTGAACCTGATCGACCAGACCCTGCACAGCCTGACCCTGCAGGCACTAGCCCGCCATGCGCCACAGGTGGTGCTGATCTCCACGCCCTTCCCGGGCTCGGTGTACGGGGCTTTCCGCATCGCCCAGACGATCAAGGCCCATGACCCGGCCATCACCGTGGTGCTCGGCGGCGGCTATGTGAATACCGAACTGCGTGAACTCAGCGAAGCGCGCGTCTTCGATTACTTCGACTTCATCACGCTCGATGACGGCGAGCGCCCGACCCTCGCGCTCTTCGATCATCTTGCCGGCCAGCGTTCGCAGGAGCGCCTGGTACGCACCTTCCTACGCTCGGAGGGCCGGGTCCGCTATGTGAACTTCCCCGAGCTGGACGTGCCCTTCAACGAAGTCGGCACGCCCACCTGGGACGGCCTGCCGATCGACCAGTACCTGTCGGTGCTGGACATGCTCAACCCGATGCATCGGCTGTGGTCAGACGGGCGCTGGAACAAGCTGACCGTAGCCCACGGCTGCTACTGGAAGAAATGCAGCTTCTGCGACGTGAGCCTGGATTACATCTCGCGCTACGAGGCCGCCAATGCCAGCACCCTGGTGGACCGCATCGAAGCCATCATCGCCGAAACCGGTCAGAGCGGCTTCCACTTCGTGGACGAGGCCGCGCCGCCCAAAGCCCTGCGCGCCATGGCCGAAGAACTGTTGCGGCGGAATCTCGCTATCACCTGGTGGGGCAATATCCGCTTCGAGAAAAGCTTCACCCCCGAACTCTGCGAGTTGCTTGCGCAAAGCGGCTGCATCGCCATCTCGGGCGGGCTGGAAGTCGCTTCGGACCGGCTGCTGAAGCTCATGAAGAAGGGCGTTTCGGTCGAGCAGGTGGCACGCGTCACGCATGCCTTTTCCGAGGCCGGCATCCTGGTGCACGCCTACTTGATGTACGGTTTTCCCACCCAGACGGTGCAGGACACGGTCGACGCCCTTGAGTACGTGCGCCAACTGTTTGCCGCCGGCTGCATCCAGTCCGGCTTCTTCCACCGCTTCTCCTGCACCGTGCACTCGCCGGTCGGCCAGCACCCGGAGGACTACGGCATCCGCCTGATCCCCCGCCCCAAGGGCACATTCGCCAACAACGACATCGCCTTCATCGACCCCAGCGGCGTCGATCACGCCCTTCTGGGCCGGGCCTTGTCGAAAGCCATCTACAACTTCATGCACGGCATCGGGCTGGAGCAGGACGTGCGCAACTGGTTCGAGGAGTGTCGCGTGCCGCGCCCGCAGGTCGCCAGGCACTTCATCACCCGCGCCCTCCAGGAGGGCTGAGCCCCTCCAGTTTTCGCCGTCTCTGCCGTTACTCCTGCCTGTAGGCCCGTTTCGCCCCGACAAACGCATACAGACAGAGCCAAGCGGCAGCATGCATCCCGCCACCGATTCCTTCGACAAGCTGAGCAATCGCCTGCAGGCCGCCTTCATCCGGCTGGCCAAGGACGAGCATTTGTGGAGCGGCGATCTCTACAGCGCCCTGCGCAATGTCACGACCACCCTCGCCGAGGTGCTGGAAGTGGGGCGCGCGAGCGTCTGGCGGATGTCGCCGGACCGCCACGAACTGGTCTGCCAACTGCTGTTCCGTACCGACCGCCAGGGCTTCGAGTCCGGCGCCAGCCTGCCGGCAGCGCAATTTCCGCATTACTTCGGCGTGCTCGATGAAGAACGCCTGCTCGACGTGCCCGATGCCGCCAACGACCAGCGTGTGCAGGAGCGCTATCCGGGCCATCTGCGCCCGCTTGGCATCGGCGCCTGCCTCGAAGCCACCCTCCACGAAGCCGGTCAGTTAGCCGGGGTGCTGTGCCTGGAGCATCTGGGCAGCCCGCGCCTGTGGAGCCGAGACGAACAGCTCCTGGCCATCTCGGTGGCCGATCTGCTCTCCCAATTGCAGGTCTTCCATACCCTCAAGGATCGCGAACGCAGCTATCGCAGCATTTTCGATGCCGCCGGCGACGCTATCCTGACCATCGTCGATGGCCTCATCGCCGACTGCAATCCCCAGGCCCAGCTGATGCTCGGGCGCCCGCGTGCCGAGCTGATCGGCAAACCGGTGACAGACTTTTCACCGGAAATGCAGGGAGATGGCCGGCGCTCGGATGACAAGGCCGAGGGCCTGCTGCAGGCAGCCATCGATGTCGGCCCGCAGCAGTTCGAATGGACCCATCGCCGCGCCGACGGCAGCCGCATCGAAACCGAGGTCAGCCTGTCCGCGATCTGGCTGGCCGGGCGCTGCCAGGTCACCGCCATCGTGCGCGACGTAACCGAACGCCGCCTCGCCGAGCAGATCCGCCAGACTTCGGCCGAACTGCTCAAGCAGCGCAACCTGGCCCTGCAGGTCGTGTTGAACCTCGCCAGCCAACTACACCGCAGCTCGGACTCCGAAGCCATTGCCGACGAAACCCTGCGCGTGCTGCAGCTCTTGCAGCGCGCACCGCTGTCCCTCTTCCATCTGGCTGGCGAAGATGGCGAGCACTTCGAAGTCATCGCCTCAACCGGCTACACCCCGGCGCAAATCGCCGCTCGCCGGCGCATGCCGATCGAGCGCAGCCTCTCCGGTCAGGCCCTGGCTCTGGGCCAGATCCTGCACTGCACCAATGTCGAAGACGACGAGCGTATCGATCCGGTCATCCGCGAGCGCTCACTGATCGACGGCATCCACTCCTTCACCGTGCTGCCGCTGGTCTATCAGGACAAGCAGCTGGGCGTGATCGGCCTGCAGTTCTACGACTGCGGCAACGAGTTTTCGGATGCCGAACTGGAGATCCTGCGCGCCGTTAGCCAGACCGTGTCGCTGGCCCTGGCCAACGCCCGCAGCGTGCAGGCGCTCGAGTTCCAGGCTACCCACGATTCGCTCACCGGCCTGCCCAACCGCACCCAGCTGCACCGCGATGCCACCGAATCCTTGCGCTGGATCGCCGGCAGCCCGCGCCAGCTGGCCCTGATGCTGCTGGATCTGGACCGCTTCAAGGAAGTGAATGACACCCTGGGCCACCGAACCGGTGACCAGCTCCTGAAACTCGTCGCCACCCGCCTGCAGGCCGCCATCGAACGCGAGGACGCAATGCTGGCACGCCTTGGCGGCGATGAGTTCGCGATCCTGCTGCGCTCGGTCACAGATGCCGACCAGGCTCAGGACATCGCCCGCAGCATCGTTGCGGCGTTGCGCACCCCGATCGAGGTCGAAGGCATCTTCATCGAGCTCGGCGCCAGTATTGGTGTGGCGGTCTATCCACAGCATGGTGGCACCAGCCATGCCCTGCTGCGTTGCGCCGATGTGGCCATGTATGCCGCCAAGGGCAATGCCAGCTCGGTGAGCCTCTACGACAACAGCCACGACGCCCACAACCCGCGTCGCCTGGCCATGATTACCGAGCTCGGCTCGGCCATCCGCAGCGAGCAACTGGTACTCCACTATCAGCCGCGCTACAGCCTGCAGGAAGGGCGCTGGTGCAGCTGCGAGGCGCTGGTGCGCTGGCAGCATCCGAAGCTGGGGTTCATTCCGCCCGGCGAATTCGTGCAATTCGCCGAAACCAGCGAACTGATCCGCCCGCTGACCCTGTGGGTGGCACGTACCGCCGTGCGCCAGCTGGCCCTGTGGCAGCAAACGGGCCTGTGCATCTCCACCTCGATCAACCTGTCCACCCGCAATCTGCTGGACATCACCCTGCCCGAAGCCCTCGCCGAGCTGCTGCGGGAATACGGCCTCCAGCCGGGCTCGCTGGAACTCGAAATCACCGAGACGGCGCTGATGACCGACCCCGACCGCGCCATGCAGACCATCGAGCGCCTTGCGGAGCTCGGCATGCGCCTGTCGATCGACGACTTCGGCACTGGCTACTCTTCGCTGGCCTACCTCAAGCGCATGCCACTGCACGCCCTGAAGATCGACCGCAGCTTCGTGCGCGACATGCTCCATGACGATCAGGACGCCATCATCGTGCGCTCCACCATCGGCCTCGCCCACAGCCTCGGCCTGCAGGTCGTGGCCGAAGGCGTGGAAGACCCCGCCACCCTCAGTCGCCTGCGCGAGTACGGCTGCGACGAAGCCCAGGGCTATGTGCTCAGCAAGCCCATGGCCCATGCCGCCGCCCTGCGGGTGATGCAGGCCCCGCTTCCCATCCAGACGGGTTGAACCCGCCGTGCGAGAGATGCCATGCAGAGACTCCTGAAACTCCTCTTCAGCCTCCTCCAGCGGCTCTTCCAGCCTCTGCTGGGCTTCATCGCTGCACGCTTGCCGGCCGGCCTTGCCACCCGGGCCAGCGGCCTGCACCTGCGTCTGCAACCAGGCCAGGTGCTCGGCCAACTCCAGGCCGTGCGCCAGCAAGCCCTCGCCACCTACCGCGAAGGAGGCCTGCGCGCCTTCTTCGGCCCCGGTATCCGCCTGCTCAACGCCCGTCGCTATATCTGGAAATTCGGTCTGCTCGGGGCACTGGCGCTAGCCACTACCGGCCTCTACGTGGTGGGCCTGAATGTCTCGATGCGCAGCGAAATCAACGCGGCGCGCAGTGAAGCGCGTGCCCTGGCGCTCTACCCGCCTCTCGCAGAGGCCCTTCAGGCTAACCGTCAGTACAGCCTGCAGGCCTGGGCAGCCGCTGGCGATCCGAGCCTCGCGGCCGGCGTGGCGGCCAAGGGGGCGGCGCTGGAATCCGCTCTCGCCGCCCTCGACAATGCACTCAAACAGGAAGGCGACAGCTTCGCCCTCGCCCCGCGCTGGGCTGCCCTGCGCAGCGAAGCACAGAAGCTGCGTAGCGGCGAGGCCACGCTCACGGCCGAGAGCGTGAAAACCGCCCAGCCCAAATTCAGCCGTCTGCTGCTGGACTTCATCGGTGATCTCGGCGAGGCCAGCGGCCTCCTCGCGGACGACCGCCGCGAAGCCGCGCTGATCGCCGACCTGCTGATCCGCAAACTGCCCCAGGCCTCCGAACAACTCGCCGCACTCAGCAACACCTCGGCCCTGCTGCTGGGCAGCAAGGAGATGGGCGCCGACTGGAACCGCATGGCCGCCATCACCACGGACGCCGAGCGCGCACGTGATGCCCTGCTTGATACCCTGGCCCGCACGGCCAATGCCAATCCCGCCAACCGCAGCGAGCTTGAAACCGCGGCCAGCGAGCTGCGCACGCATTGGGCGGAAATCCTCGAGGTCACCGATCGCGAGATCCGCAAAGGCGCCTTCGCGCTCAGCAGTGAAGAATTCCTCGGCAGCGCCCGCAGCGCCGCCCTGGCTCAGTTCGAACACACCGCGCCGCTTGCCGGGGTGCTGCAGAAGCAGTTGCAGGCTCGCTCCAGCCGCCTCGAAGAGCGCTTCTGGATCGCCAGCCTGATCGGCAGCCTGCTGGTGTTGAGCCTGCTCTACTGCGGCGCCGCACTCTTCGTGAGCATCCTGCAGTCGGTACGCGAGCTCTCGGAAGGCGCCCGCCACATCGGTGAGGGCGATCTGGGTTTCCGCGTGGCCTACTCCGCCCACGACGAGCTGCGCGGCGTGGCAGCCCAGTTCAATCACATGGCCAGCGCCTTCGCCGCCATCATCCAGCAGGTCCAACGCACTTCGCAGGAGCTTGGCAGTGCCGCCGAAGGCCTCGCCAGCTCGGCCGCCCAGGTCGCCCAGAGCTCCGAACAACAGAGCGAAGCGGCCGCCAGCATGGCGGCCGCCGTCGAGGAGATGACCGTCGGCATCGACGAAATTTCGCGCAACGCCGGTGCGGCCGATGAAGTGGCAGCCCAATCTGGCCAGCTCTCGGCCAGCGGTGGCGAAGTGGTGGCACGCACGGTCAGCGAAATGGAACTGATCGCCGCTGCAGTGCGTGGCTCCTCCGAAGTCATCAGCGAGCTGGGGCGCAATTCCGCCCAGATCAGCAGCATCGTCAAATCCATCAAGGAAATTGCCGATCAGACCAATCTGCTGGCCCTGAATGCCTCCATCGAGGCCGCGCGGGCCGGTGACGATGGCCGCGGCTTCGCCGTAGTGGCCGACGAGGTGCGCAAGCTCGCCGAGCGCACCACCCGCGCCACCGCCGAGATCGGCGGCATGGTAGCCGCCATCCAGGCCGGCACCACCCGCGCCGTGGCGGCCATGCAGGACGGCGTACGCCGCGTGCAGGGCGGGGTGGACCTCTCCAACCAGGCCGGCGCTGCCATGCAGCAGATCCGCGACGAATCAGCCCGCGTGCTGGCCTCGGTCAGCGAGATCTCCGGCGCCCTGCGCGAGCAGGCAACGGCCAGCACCGAAATCGCCCAGAGTGTGGAGGCCGTGGCTCAGATGGCGGAAGCCAACCATGCCCAGGTCTCCCGCACCAACCACACCGCGCGCGAGCTGGTCGGCCTGTCCGCCCGCCTTGGCGAAGACATCCGCCGCTTCCGCACCTGAGCACGCCCAGGAAAGCCGCCATGAAATTCCTTACCCTGCTCCTCGCCCCGGCCATCGCGCTGCTCAAGCGGCTCGACTTCCGCCTCAAGTTCGGCCTCATCGGCGCCCTCGCCGTCGTCACCATGGGTTACTTCATGCTCATGCTGGCCGTCGAGATGCGCAGCGCACTCACCAGCACCCAGCGCGCCGAACTCGGACTGGAAATTCACAACGAAGCCCGCGCAGCCCTGCTGGCCACCCAGAACTACGTCGGCGTGAGCCTGCTCGCAGCTGGCGACGACAAACACAAGGAGCTCGCCAATGCGCGCCGCACCGCGGCCGATCAGGCACTCAAAGAACTCGCCGAGGCCGTTGCCGATGCCCCCGAGCTGGGCCTTGCGGAAGCCTGGAAGAAAGTGGACAGCGCCTGGCAGGCCTTCCGCGATCCAGCCACCCCACCCGAACGCAGCACGCTCGCCACAGCCCACCGCCCGCTGATCGAAGCCCAGCAGGCCTTCCTCCGCGAGCTGGCCGACGCCTCTGGCCTGATGCGCGATCCGGACCCGCGCGCCGCCTATCTTGCCGAGGCCGTGGTGATCACCCTGCCGGCGCTTGGCGATCAGCTCGCCGAGCTCAGGAACACCGGCGTCATGGTGCTGGGCGTAGCAGGCTTTGCCCGCGAATGGCGCCGCATGGGTGCCATGCTGGATGCCATCAGCGCGGGGCAAGAGACGCTTGCCGAACAGCTTGGCCGCGCCGGACGCGGTGACAGCGGCCTGGCCGCCCAACTCAGCGCGGGCCACAAGGCGCTCAGCGAAGCCAACCAGCAGTTCGCCGAGAGCGTGCGCAGCAGCATCCTCGCCGGCTCGCGTGACATGAAGGCCGAAGACTTCGCCAGCGCCAGCCTGAAAGCTATGCGTAGCTTCGACGAAAAGGCTGCCGACGGTGTCATCGATGAGCTCGACGGCATCATCGGCTGGCGCAGCTTCTCGCTCACCGCGCGTTTCTGGCTGCTCAACCTGCTGGCGCTGGGCATGGTGCTGCTGCTGGCCTACATCGGCATTAGCATGTATCTGGCGGTCAGCGATACCGTCGAGCAGCTCACGGATGGCACCCGCCGCGCCGCCGCCGGTGACCTTGCCCATCGTCTGGAGCACACCACCCAGGATGAGCTCGGCGAAGTTGCCACGCGTTTCAATGCGATGCTCGAATCACTCGATGGCGTGGTCCAGCGCGTGGCCAGTACCGCCGCCGCAGTGGAAACCGCGGCCCGCGAACTGAGCAGCAGCGCCCAGGCCGTATCGCAGGAGTCCGCACGCCAGAGCGAAGCCTCCGGCGCGATGGCCGCCACCATGGAAGAGATGACGGTGGGCATCAACGAGATCGCACGCTTTGCCGAAGACGCAGAAAGCATGGCCGCGGCCTCCGGCAAGGCCTCCGCCGCCGGCGAGCAGCTGTCTACCCGCACCGAAGCCGAGATCGGCCGCATCGCCGAGGCGGTGCAGCAATCCTCGGTGGTAATCGACGAGCTGGTTGAAAACTCGCAGCGCATCAGCGTGATCGTCAGCACCATCAAGGAGATCGCCGAGCAGACCAATCTGCTCGCCCTGAATGCCGCCATCGAAGCCGCACGGGCCGGTGAAACCGGGCGTGGCTTCGCCGTGGTGGCCGACGAAGTGCGCAAGCTCGCCGAGCGCACTGCCCGTGCCACCCTCGAAATTACGGACATGATCGAAACCATCCAGCGCGGCACCACCGATGCCGTTGGCTCCATGCAGCAAGGCGTGGCCCGCGTGGCTGATGGCGTGGGCCTCACCCGCGAAGCAGGCGAAGCCATGCGCAGCATCCAGCAATCCTCGGCACGGCTGGTCGGCGTAGTGGCAGACATCTCGGCAGCCCTGCGCGAGCAGAGCGCGACCAGTAGCGACATTGCCCGCAACATCGAACGCGTTGCTCAGATGGCCGAGGCCAACAATGGCAGTGCCCAGGGCACCCTTACCACCACACGCGCACTGGATGCGCTGGCTAGCCAGCTGGCCGGCCAGATCCGCCAGATCCGCAGCGGCGTCTAAGCCAGGAGGCAAACATGAACGGGCTCAACGAATTCATGTGGAAGAGCAGTCTTGACTGGCGCAGCCTGATCGCGGCCGCTGAAGCCGTAATCGCACGCTGGAACACGATCACCAAATTCGAAACGAAGACCGACCAACGCGAGCACATCTGGACGGTGCGCCACAGCAGCAACGCCCTGCCCTTCCTCGTCCTTAATGGAGATTCCCTGCGCGGCTCGGTGCCCCGCATCGGAAACCCGATGCCCTTCCTGCTCCTGATCGGCGTCTGCCATCAAAACCCGGGCGCGGTGGAGCTCTCCTTCGCCAACGGCCAGAAGATCGATCCTGCCCGCTTCGATCCTGCCGATCTCACCAGCCTCCTGCCCCACGCCACCCATGCCGCCCACCGCAAGCTTGCCGAACTCGCCGTCCAGGCAGCCGCGCCAGCCAGCGGAGTAGCGACTTGAACGGCCTTGCCTATTTTGAGACCCCGCCAGCGCGCTGCGAAACAGGCCGCCCTGGCGTGACGCGCGAGCCCCGTGCTGACGGCCGCACAGACCACCCCGCCCTGATGCGCAGGCGCTACGCACGCCGGCGAGCCCCGACCTAGACGGCACGCAGCTCTGCTGCATCACCACGATGCCGCTGGAGCGCGGCCTGGTTGAGGCCAACATCGGCGCCATCGACGGCGACCAGGCCTTCCGTCAAGCCGGTCAAGTCGCCCGGCAGCGGGCCGTTATACCTTTGTGCTTCGCACCATGAGGTCCGCCTGATGAACAAGACCATTGCTGCCGCCCCTCTAGCCGGCCTGCTCGCCGGCCTGGTGACCACGGCCATGCTGATCCTCACCCTGTCCGCAGCCATCAGCTGGGCCAGCCTCACGGCTCTGACCGGCTCGAATGCGGCCATCCAGCACAGCGGCAAACTCACCCGCACCCAGAGCGACGTCGACATGATGCATGACGCCATCCGTGCCGATGTCTACAAAGCCTTTCTCAACGCCGGTGGCGGCCCCGAACTGGAGGCGGCGCGCAAGGATTTCAACGAACACGCGGCGACGCTCAAATCGGGTTTCAGCACCAATCTCGCACAACTGCCGTCGGCTGCTCAAACGATCGCCGAGCAGGCCCGGCCGGTACTGGAGCGCTACCTCGCCAGCGCCACCACCCTCCTCGCCCAACCACAGGACGATCCCCAGCACAGCCGGCTCATCAGCTTTCACGCCGATTTCGAAGCCCTCGAAGATCAGCTCGCAGCCCTTACCGATAGCATCGAACTGAGCAGCGCTGAGCAGTCGGCCCTCGCCCAGCAAGCCGCCGATAGCGCCCGACGCAACATCCTGCTCAGCGCCCTCAGCGGCATCCTCCTGCTCTGCGGCGCAGCCTTTTTCGTTCATCGCAGCAGCGTGCCGGCATTGCGCCAGCTGGCCCGGAGCGCCAGCGAAATTGCCCGCAGCAGCGACCTCACCCTGCCTATCGAGGAGGCAGGCTGCCGCGAGGTGCGCAGCGTGGCTCAGGCCTTGCAACAAATGTTGATCAGTCAGCGCCAGGTCATCAGTCAGACCCATGCCACTTCACGCGCGGTACAGCAGGGCATGGATGCCGCCCACCAGCTCTCGGAGCAAGTCCAGCGCGGCGCCAGCGACCAGAGCCAGATGCTGCAGCAGGCCTTGGCTGGCTTCGAAGAGGCGGCCGAGGCCATCGAAATCGTTGCCACCAATACCCGCGATGCGGTGCATGCGGCCCAGAGCGCCGGAGAACTCTCCCAGCGCGGCGCCGACAGCGTGCGTGACACCGCGCGCCAGCTCGAAGGCATCGGCCAGAGCGTGCGCGAAGTCTCCAGCATCATCAGCAGCCTTGCCCAGCATGCCAACGAAATTTCCGGAGTGGTCGTGGCGATCCGCGCAATTGCCGATCAGACCAATCTGCTCGCCCTGAATGCCGCCATCGAAGCTGCCCGCGCTGGCGAACAGGGGCGCGGCTTTGCCGTGGTGGCGGATGAAGTGCGCAAACTGGCCGAGCGCACCAGCCGCTCTACCGATGAAATCTTTCAGCTCATCGAACGCATCCGTCATGCCAGCGAAGCCGCGGTCAACAGCGTGGATAGCAGCGTGCAGGTCGTCAGTTCCGGCATCAGCCGCGCCGCCGAATCAGCCGATGCAGTCGCCGAAATCCCTCGCGCCGCCGCCGGCGTACTCGACAACATGCGTGACATCAGTGCCACCCTCGATGGTCAGCGCCAAAGCCAGCACAGCATTGCCCAGGCCATCGAACGCGTCAGCCAGTCTGCCGTCACCACCAGCCACAACGCCAGCGGACTCGACCAGCTCGTCGGCCAGACCCGCCAGAACATGAGCGAGCTCACTGACACCGTGCGCCAGTTCAGGATCTGAAAACCGGTGCTAAGCGCCGCAAAAAATCCGCAGCCGGGGTCAAAACGCTGGCCTGCCGAAAACGCACTGACAATACTGAGCGGGTCATCCACGCTCAGGAGATCCCCATGTTGCGCCCTTTCCCAGCCTTGCTTGGCCCCGCCCTCCTCATTGCCCTGCTGAGCAGCAGCGGCACCCAGGCCGCCAGCAGTTCGGCCTCCAGTCACGCCGGTGGCCGTCCGCCCGGCCCGCCCCCCGAAGCCATTGCCGCCTGCAAGGGCAAGAGTGAGGGCGCTGAAGTCAGCTTTGCCGGGCCGGAAGGTCAGACCTTCAGCGGCACCTGCCAGAGTTTCAATGGGACGCTGGCCGCCATGCCCAAGGGCGGCCCTGGCGGCCAACCGCCCCCGGCGCGCTGAAGCGCCGACCCCGCATCAGCAAACGGCAGGCGGCGTCGCTTCCAAGAGGGGCGCGCCGCCTGTATTTTGCCGTTGCTCCCGCACGCCGCGCCGCTCATCCCAGAACCAGCACAATTGCATATCTTCGCCGCGCTGGGCGTTACCAAAAGCCTTACGAAAGGCCCCTTTCAGAGCAGGTAATCCCTCCATCATCAAGTCCGGTTCACGGCCTCGCCGGAGCCGCCGCGGGCAGGATCATGACTCGCCCGCCGGCCTACAAAACTGATACATGATTGGAGACTCTGTAATGCAGCTTCGTAAAACCGTACTGGCGCTTGCCCTCGGTCTCGGCCTGTGTGGCCTGGCCCACTCCGCAGACCTGCTCAATACCCGCTTCACCGGCGAGCAGATCTTCACCCCGGCCTTCAAGGCCTTGCCGGGAGATCCGGCCAAAGCCTATTTCGCCATCACCTTCGGCGAACCGAAAAGCGAGGCCGGCAACCTGCTCCTCGAAAATGGTCGCATCACCCTCGGCGCAGTGTCCGGCGCTGCCGGCAAGATAGAAGAATCCTCCGCCTCCAGCCGCCCCGAAGGCGTGATCGACCTGAGCAAGCCCTACCGCATCACGCTGCGGATCACTGAAGCCAGCAGCCTGGTCGAAGGCAAGGACAACTTCTTCATCTACGTGAACAACAGCAGCACCAAGATGACACTGTCACCGCATGGAGAAGCCTCTGTCATCGCCCGCGTGCCAGTGAAAGAGTTGAAGACCGGAGACAACGTGTTCACCGCCAGCCTCGGCGATGCGCGCTCCTTCCTGCAGTTGCGCGCCGAGTCCGGTGCCCGCGTGAAGATCGAGTCCATCAAGCTGGAATCGCTCTGAACCCTCCGGTGAAGCCCCGGGTCACCCAGGCTTCACCTTGTGTCATGGCGGCGCCTGGTGCGCGTGCGCTCAGGCCTTGATCCTGCCTGCCCACACCACCAGCGCCTCAACCAGGCCTGCGACCTGCTCACGGATCTTCGGGTCAGTCACATTGCCCGCCGCATCGAAGCCGCCAGCAAAGGCATTGCTGAAGACTTCGGGCTTGTTCAGCGGATGCAGATTCAGGAACACGCAGCTCTGGCGCAGGTGATATTGCGAACGCGAAGTGCCCATGCCGCCACCGGCGCCCATCAGGCCCACCGCCTTCTCAGCCAGCAAGGCATTGTTCGGTTCGCGCGAAGCCCAGTCGAGAATGTTCTTCAGCGCCGGGGCGACCGAATAGTTGTATTCAGGACAGGCCAACAGCAGCGCATCCGCCGCCCCGATCTGCGCCAGCACACGCTTAACCGCCGCCGGTTTCTCCGTGAGATCGCCGTTGTAGAAGGGCACATCCGTGAGATCGACAATCTCCAGCGTCACTCCGGCCGGCAAGTCCTCCTGCGCCGCGCGTAACAGGCCGCTGTTGCACGAAGCCTTGCGCAGGCTGCCCGAAATACCCACAAGCTTGAATGCCATGATGCTGTCCTTATCGAGAGTTGGAGGATGCCGCAGCGAGCGGCCTTTCTACTTTAGACCAAGCCTTCTACCCTGCCCGGCAACCCCACCTACACGGCCAGCCGGCAGCGGATAAGATTACTGTTTTTGCCTGCCCGGATTTAGCAGCCATGCCCATCTCCGCCGACTATCTGGCCTTCATCTGCGAACTTCTCGCTCCGCTCGGCCGCATCCGCAGCAAACGCATGTTCGGCGGTGCAGGCCTCTACTGTGACGAGCATTTCTTTGCCATCGTCATCGACGATCAGCTCTATCTCAAAACCGATGCAGAGAACCGCGCCGAATTCGAGCGCGAGGCACTGGAAGCATTCCGCTATGAGGCGCGCGGCAAGATCGTGCAGCTGGGCTACCACCGAGCCCCGGACGAAGCACTGGACTCGCCCGAGCTGATGCGCCCGTGGGCGCGCAGCGCGCTGGCGGCGGCCCTGCGCGCGCGCAAGTCCTGACGCCTCTCGGGCGGAAACGAAAACGCCGGCGGCTGCCGGCGTTTTCGTTGAAAGGCACGCAGCCTTCAGTCGCCCAACACGGCCCGCACATTGGCCCACTGACGACGGCTGATTGGCAGCAGTTCGGCGAGGCCATTGAGACGCACGCTCCAGTAGCCTTCTCCCCCATCCTCACCCACCGAGCGCTCGAAGCCAACCACCGCCTCACGCGACACCAGGCAATTGCGGTGAATACGCACGAAGCGATCCGGAAACTCCTGCTCCAGCTGCACCAGCGACTCTTCGAGCAGGAACTCGCGCGCCACCGTGCGGGAGGTCACATATTTGAGCTCTGCCTTCAGGTAGAGCACATCCGAAATTGGAATCAGATGGATCTTGCCGCGCTCGCTGCAGGTCAGGTGGCGACGTGGCTCAGCGATCGTGTCGATATTCTCGCGACTCACCGGAGTAGCCTGGCGCGCCTTCTGCAGCGCAGCGGAGAGGCGCTCGGCACGCACCGGCTTGAGCAGATAATCGATGGCATTCAGCTCAAAAGCCTGTACCGCATGTTCGTCATAGGCCGTCACGAAAATCAGACGCGGGGGATTCTTGAGGCGACTGGCATGCTGGGCGAATTCGATGCCGTCCATGGCCGGCATGCGGATATCCACCAGAATCACGTCCACCGCAGTGGTTTCAAGCATGCGCAACGCTTCCAGGCCATTGCCGGCCATCCCGGCCACGCGGGTAGGCTGATCTGCAGCAATGTCGCCCAGCAGGTCGCGCAAGCGCTCGCGAGCCGGGGCTTCGTCATCAACGATCAGTACGGCCAGTGTTGCTGCAGCTTCCATTACTTCTCCTCCCTTCGTAGTGGGATGCGGACACGCACCCTGAACTCGCCGTCGGTTTCTTCGGTTGTCAGGGTTGCTTCAAGATCAAAAAACAAGGTCAAACGCTCACGGATGTTGTTCATCGCCATCCGGTTACCGGTCGCCCGCCGCTCCACCTTGTGAGCGGGGTTGCTGATCCGCATGTCGAGCATGTTGCCGCGACGCACAATGCGGATCAGTATCTGTCCAGGCTCAGGGTTCGGTTCTATACCGTGAAACACTGCATTCTCAATAAGGGGTTGCAGCATGAGCGGCGGAACCTGGGCGTTGAGCGGCGCATGTTTGAGCTCCCACTTCACTTTCAGGCGCTCACCCAGACGCAGGCGCTCCAATTCAAGGTAGCGGTTGCAAAGCTCGATTTCGTCACACAAGGTGACCAGCTCGCGGCTATCGCGCATCAGCTCGCGGAACAGTTCGGCCATCGATTCCAGTGCTTCCTCGGCTCGTTTCGGGTCCGAACGGATCACGCCGAGCACGCCATTGATCGAGTTGAAGAAGAAATGCGGGCGGATACGCGCCGTCAGCGCAAGGATCCGCGCTTCCCCCAGCGCCGGCATCTGGGCAATCTGGCGCCAGCGGAAGTAGGCCATCACACAGATCGAGCTGGCCAGCGCCCAGATCATCCCGCGCAGATAACCATCAGCATTCACCGGCAGCAGGATCCACGATTGGCAAAAGATGGTCGAAGCCAGGGCCAGGCTCGCCACAGTAAGCGTGAGGTCACGCCAGTTCAGATGGCTCAACCAGTGGCCAAGCACGAACAAAGCAGTCGCGAACAGGATCAGCGGCAGCTCAACCCGTCCGGCCATCATCAGCAGGGTCTGACCAATCTCCGCCAGCGCCGGCGCCCGGATCAGCACGGTAATGAGCATCAGCACATTGCCGACCAGCAGCACCCTCAGCACGGCACCGAGATTGCGAAAATCCGGCACAGGCACGCGCAGGCGCTCGGGGATCGCGGAGCGCTCCGAGGCTTGCTTTATACTTGCGGACTTCTCCGGCGCTGCTGCCATGGTTATTTACCGGCCCTGACGGGCCACTTCGTTGCGGCCCGAACCCGAAAGCTGATTCAAGAATTCCGCGATTATGACTGATAAATCATCCGCCACCGGTACCTGGTCCGGTCGTTTCTCCGAACCCGTCTCGGATCTGGTGAAACGCTACACCGCCTCGGTGTTCTTCGATTGCCGCATGGCTGCGCAGGATATCCGCGGGTCACTCGCCCACGCAAAGATGCTCGCGAAGCAGGGCATCATCAGCAATCAGGACTTGTCCGACATCGAGCGCGGCATGGCGCAGATCCTCGGCGAGATCGAGCGCGGCGAATTCGAGTGGACGCTGGACGGCGAAGACGTGCACATGAATATCGAGCAGCGCCTCACCGCGCTGATCGGCATGGCCGGCAAGCGCCTGCACACCGGCCGCTCGCGCAATGACCAGGTCGCCACCGACATCCGCCTGTGGCTGCGCGACACGATCGACAGCATCCTCGCGCTGATCGGCGATTTCCAGACCAATCTGTTGAAGCTCGCCGAGGAGCACGCCGCCACCCCCCTGCCCGGCCACACCCACCTGCAAATCGCCCAGCCGGTGACTTTCGGCCACCACCTGATGGCCTACAGCGAAATGCTGCGCCGGGATGCCGAGCGCTTTGCCGACGTACGTCGTCGCGTCAATCGCCTGCCGCTGGGCAGCGCCGCCTTGGCGGGCACCACCTATCCGATCGACCGCGAATTCGTTGCGCGCGAGCTGGGCTTCGACGAAGTCTGCGAAAACTCGCTGGATGCCGTGTCGGATCGCGACTTCGCGATCGAATTCTGCGCCGCCGTAGCGCTGGCCATGATGCACCTGTCGCGCCTGTCGGAAGAGCTGATCCTGTGGATGAGCCCGCGCTTCGGCTTCATCGATCTGGCCGACCGCTTCACTACCGGCTCATCGATCATGCCGCAAAAGAAAAACCCGGACGTGCCCGAGCTGGTGCGCGGCAAGACCGGTCGCGTCAATGGCCACCTGATCGCCCTGCTGACCCTGATGAAGGGCCAGCCGCTGGCCTACAACAAGGACAATCAGGAAGACAAGGAACCGATCTTCGACGCCGCCGACACGATGATCGACACCTTGCGCATCTACGCGGACATGATCACCGGCATCAAGGTGAAGGCCCACAACATGCGCGAAGCGCTCAAGCTCGGCTTCGCCACCGCCACCGATCTGGCCGATTACCTCGTCAAGAAGGGCCTTGCCTTCCGCGATGCGCACGAAGCTGTTGCACTCGCGGTGCGCGCTGCAGAGACCAAAGGCTGCGACCTGCCCGACATGTCACTCGAAGAACTGCGCGCCTGCATGGCTCATGTACCGGGCGCACCGGAAAAGCTCAGTGATGACATCTTTGCGGTGCTCACCGTCGAAGGCTCGCTGGCCGCGCGCAACCACATCGGCGGCACCGCGCCAGAGCAGGTTCGCGCGGCAATTGTCCGTGCCCGGGCACGCCTCGCAAAGTAAGCATCACAGGAGGAATAGCCTCTGATCGCGAGTACGCGTGGCCAGAGGCTGTTTCTCATAAAAGCACACGCTTGAAGGATCGCCACCATGCTCTCCTCTTCGCTGCATGCCGAACTTGAAGCGCAAGCCCGGGCCATTGTCGGAAATGCCTTCCGAATCGATTCGGTGACGCCCGTCAACGGCGGAGACATCAACACCACACTCAAGCTTGAAGGCCCCGAGGGCGCAATCTTCGCCAAACTCCGTCCAGCACATGACGCAGCCATGTTCGCTGCCGAAGCCGATGGCCTTCAGGCGCTCGCCCACTGCGATGCAATCCGGGTACCGGCCGTACTAGGGGTTGGTGAAGCTGCAGATCAAGCCTTCCTGTTTCTGGAGTGGCTGGACATGAGCCCGCTGCGCGACGCTGCCACGGCCCGCCGCGCCGGCGCGGCGCTGACCGCCCTGCACCAGTGCACCGGCGAGCATTACGGCTGGGCGCAGGACAATTTCATCGGCAGCACACCGCAACGCAACCTTGAAACCGACAACTGGTCGCAATTCTTCGTGCAGAAACGCCTCCAGCCGCAGTTCGCGCTCGCCGCCAGCAAGGGCTTCAAGGGGGATCTGCAGCGCAATGGCGAGCGCATCGCCGAGCGCGCGCCGGGGCTGTTTGTCGATTACCGGCCGCCGGTCAGCCTGCTGCATGGAGATTTGTGGAGCGGCAACCTGGCGGCGCTGGCTGATGGCACGCCGGTACTGTTCGACCCGGCCTGCTACTTCGGCGACCGCGACACGGATGTCGCGATGAGCGAGCTTTTCGGAGGTCTTCCGCTGGAGTTCTACGCGGCCTACCGCGCCAGTTGGCCGCTCGCTGAGGGTTATGAGCAGCGCAAGGCGCTCTACAACCTTTATCACATCCTCAACCATCTGAATCTCTTCGGTGGCGGCTACCTGCGCCAGGCCGAACGCATCGCAGCCATGCTCGCCACCGAGCTCGGGCGTTAAGCCAACTCGCGTCCAAATCTGGCAGCCAAGCCAGATGCATCCCTCAGCGTTTCACCTCTGGAATCGTCATCAAGCGCCCGCCCCGCTTGCGCGAAGTCTTGGCCATTGCCAGCAGACCACCAGCCGCCGCACCACCATGCGCATGGGATATAGCCACCGCCAGAGCATCCGCCGCATCCGCCTGCGGATCGCCTGCAAGCTGCAGCAGGCGCTTGACCATGTGCTGGACCTGTTCCTTGTTCGCCTTGCCGTAGCCGACCACCGCCTGCTTGACCTGCAGCGCGGTGTATTCGGACACCGGTAGATCGCGGCTTACCAGTGCGCAGATCGCCGCCCCGCGCGCCTGCCCGAGCAGCAAGGTGGATTGCGGATTGACGTTCACGAACACGATTTCCACCGCAGCCTCGGCTGGATGGTAGGTATCAACCACTTCCTGCACCCCGGCCAGGATCACTTTCAAACGCTCGGGCAGAGAGCCATCCGGCGTGCGGATGCAGCCGCTGGCAACGTAATGCAGTTGGCTACCCTGGCGCTCGATCACCCCGAAACCGGTGATGCGCAGGCCCGGATCAATGCCGAGGATGCGCGTGGGCGGCAAAGCGAGCGGCGCGCTCATCACGAGGTGGCCGCTAAATGAAGTGAAACGTTTCTGGCGCGGCGTGCCGACGCAGACAGTGCGCTCAGTGCGGCAAGGAGGCGCAAGGACGCCAGAATCATTCTTTGCGGCCTCAAACGCGTTTGAAAACCAGATCCCACACCCCATGCCCCAGACGCAAACCACGCGCTTCGAACTTGGTCAGCGGGCGATAGTCCGGCTTCTCGGCATAGTCGGCCGCCGTGTTCTGCAACAAGGGCTCGGCGGAGAGCGTCTCGAGCATGAACTGGGCATACTCTTCCCAGTCCGTCGCACAGTGCAGATAGCCCCCGGGCGCGAGGCGCGAGGCCAGTTGCGCCACAAAAGCCGGCTGCAGGATACGGCGCTTGTGATGGCGCTTCTTGGGCCAGGGGTCCGGAAAATACACATGAATCCCAGCCAGCGAATCGGGCGCTAGCATGTCGCGCACAACCTCGGTGGCGTCGTGCTGCATCACGCGCAAATTGGTGATCTGCTGTTCATCGATCAGCTTGCACAGATTGCCCACGCCGGGGCCGTGCACCTCAATGCCGATGAAATCGGTATCCGGCCGGATGCGGGCGATCTTCGCCGTGGTGTCGCCCATGCCGCAGCCGATCTCGAGCACCACCGGGGCGCAGCGGCCAAAGCTTGCGGCATAGTCGAGCTGCTCTTCCTTGTAAGGAATCGCATAGCGCGGCAGCAACTCGTCCATGTAGCGCTTCTGCGCGTCGGACATGCGTCCCTGGCGCAATACGAAACTGCGGATTGGCTGGCGCGAAAAGCGACCACTAGGCTCGCTTTGAGAATCTTTTTCTTCAGTCATTTTTACTCTGCGATGGAGACCATCAGGCAATGATGTTTTTCAACCAAAACTGGCCGGACTCGCTCAACAAGTACGCCACAGCGCCACAATTCAACAACACGGTCATCCAGAAAACGAATTGAAACTCCTGCTTGATGGACTTGTGCCGCAACACTCTCTGCGCCGCAAGCGCACCTGGCCACCCTCCTGCCAGCGCAAACAGATGCAAGGTGCTTTCGGCCGTTCGCCAGCGTCCAGCCTGTGCGGCACCTTTGTCCAGCCAGTAGGCAACAAAAGTGATCAAGCTAGCAGCGGCATAGACAAGCACTACCGTGAAAGGCAGATACCCTGTGGTAACCGCCCCCAACAAAAACAAGCAGAAAGTCATGGCAAACAACGGCGCTTTCGCCCCGCGCCCATCTGGAACCTTTACGACTTTTTCACCGACCCTTGCCACTGTCTTAGCTCGAGGACGCTTGCGCTCGTCCAGCTCCAGCTCGTAGGTAAATAGCTCACCCTCCGAGGGGCGTGAGGCTTCACGGGGGAGGGCCTTTACATGCAAAAAAACACGTTCCCCTCCGCCATTGGGCGTAATAAAACCGAAGCCCTGATCATCCTTCCAGGTCGTCAGCTTGCCGACAAAGCGCATCCATCTCTCCCGGCGTTCAGCTTCCGATCAGGCCCGTGGTCGGCGAGCTCGGCGTGGCCGAGTACAGCTTCTTCGGCATGCGCCCCGCGCGGAAAGCCTCGCGGCCGGCCTCCACAGCCTTCTTCATGGCGCCAGCCATCAGCACCGGATCCTGTGCCTTGGCAATCGCGGTGTTCATCAGCACGCCATCACAGCCCAGCTCCATTGCGATCGCGGCATCGGATGCGGTGCCTACGCCAGCATCGACGATAACTGGCACCTTCGATTGCTCAATGATCAGCTTGAGATTCCACGGATTCAGGATGCCCATGCCAGAGCCGATCAGGGACGCCAGCGGCATCACGGCCACACAGCCGATCTCTTCGAGCATCTTGGCCTGGATGGGGTCATCCGAGCAGTAGACCATGACCTTGAAACCATCGCGCACCAAGGTCTCGGCAGCCTTCAGGGTCTCGGGCATGTTCGGAAAGAGAGTGGTCTGATCGCCCAGTACTTCGAGCTTGACCAGATCATGGCCATCGAGCAGCTCACGCGCGAGGCGCAGGGTACGCACGGCCTCATCAGCCGAGTAACAGCCGGCAGTATTAGGCAGGTAGGTGAAATCCTTCATCGGCAGTGCGTCGAGCAGGTTCGGCTCGCCCACGTTCTGGCCAAGGTTCACTCGGCGCACGGCCACGGTGACGATCTGGGCGCCGGAAGCGTCGATGGCGCGGCGGGTTTCGTCGAAATCCTTGTACTTGCCGGTACCCACCAGCAGGCGGGAATGGTATTCACGGCCGGCGATCAGCAGGGGGTCGTTCATGATGAGCTTTCTGAAAGATACGGGAGGCTGGGGAAAGCGTAGAGGCGGGCGCGGCTCAGCCGCCGCCGACAGCGACCACGATTTCCAGCGCGTCGCCCTCTGCCAGCACCGTGCTGGCATGCAGGCCCTTGGGAACGATCTCGCCATTGCGCTCGACTGCCAGGCGCTTGCCGACCAGTTCAAGTTCTTCGAGCAGGTTCAGCACGGAGCTGCCACTGGCGAGGGAGCGGCGGTCGCCGTTCAGGGTGATCTGGAGCATGGTGAGAAACCTCGGACAGCTTGGTTGAAGCACCCGCAAGTTTATCACGCGCCCCCTGCCCGACCGGCCGCCAGACGGGGTCACAAGACTGCAACAGTGCCTGCGGAGAATGCGCCGCATGTCCCGCGTACGCACCCTGTTCCTCTCGGATATCCACCTCGGCACTCGTGCCTGCCAGGCTGACCGCCTGCTCGCTTTTTTGCGCGAGCACCCTGCCGATAAGGTCTTCCTGATCGGCGACATCATCGATTTCTGGGCCATGAAGCGCTCGCTGGCGTGGACCTCCAGCCATAACACGGTGATCCAGAAACTGTTGCGCCGCGCCCGTCACGGCGAAGAAATCATCTTCATCCCGGGCAATCACGACGAAGCGCTGCGCCTTTACTGCGGCATGCGCTTTGGCGACATCCGCGTCGAGCGCGAGTGGGTGCATGAAACCGCTGATGGCAAACGCCTGCTGCTGGTGCATGGCGACGAATACGACCAGGTAACGCGCCACCATCGCTGGGTCGCAGTACTGGGCGATGTGTCCTACAACCTGCTGGTGCGGCTGAACGTGTGGCTGTCGTGGGCGCGGCGGAAGCTGGGCATCAGCGGCTACTGGTCACTCGCCGGTTATGCCAAGCGCAAGGTCAAGACGGCCCTGCAGTTCATCTTCGATTTTGAGGCCAGCGTCACTCATGCAGCCCGCACACGCGGCCTGGATGGCGTGGTCTGTGGCCACATTCACTGGGCCGCGATTCGCGAAATCGATGGCCTGCGCTACGTCAATTGCGGCGACTGGGTGGATAGCTGCACGGCCATCGTCGAGCATCTCGACGGGCGCCTAGAACTCATCGAATGGGCGCGCGCCGCGTGCTCCGAAACCGAGGCCAGCGAACTGGCCGTGGAGAGTCTCTGAATCATGCGCGTACTGATGCTGTCCGACGTCTACTTCCCCCGCATCAACGGGGTCTCCACCGCGATCCAGACCTACCGCGAACAACTCGCACACTGCGGCATCGAAACCCTTCTGATCGCCCCTCGCTATGAAAACGAGGCCGACGAAGCGGGAGTCCAGCGCCTGCCTGGCTGGAGGGTGCCGCTGGACCCGGAAGACCGTTTCGTAAGGCCCTCCGTGTTTCGTCAGGCCGCCATCGAAGCAGCGCGCGACTGCGATCTGATTCATATCCACACTCCATTCTGTGCACACGGCGCCGGGCTGGCTGCCGGCCGCGCCTGTAACTTGCCAGTGGTGGCGAGCTACCACACCCTGTTCGAGGAATACCTGCACCACTACGCGCCCTTCCTGCCCGCAGCCAGCCTGCGTGGTCTGGCGCGGCGTGTGTCGCGCCAGCAGTGCAACGGGCTGGATGCCATCGTCGTTCCCTCATCGCCGCTCGCCGAACGCCTGCAAGCCTATGGTGTAGCGCGGCCGCTGCACATCCTGCCCACCGGCGTACCGCTGGCCCATTTCGGCCGGGGCGACGGAGCTCGTTTCCGGCGCGAGCACAACATCCCTTCGGACCGCCCGGTGGCACTTTACGTGGGCCGTGCTGCACACGAGAAGAACATCGACTTCCTGATCGAAAGCCTGCCGCACGCACTGCGCAGCCAGCCTGAACTGCTTCTGGTGATCGCTGGCGAAGGACCGGCCCGGCGTGCGCTGCAGGAGAAAGTCGACAAGATGCGCCTGGCTCACGCGGTGCGCTTCATCGGCTACATGGATCGTGTCACCGCCCTGCCGGACTGCTATGCCGCCGCCAACCTGTTCGTCTTCGCCTCGCGCACCGAGACCCAGGGGCTGGTGCTCATCGAAGCCATGGCTGCTGGCCTGCCGGTGGTGGCGCTGGCCGAGATGGGCACCCGCGACGTTCTCGCCGCCGGCTCCGGCGCCCTCACCCCGGCAGACAACGTCGCAGCATTCGCCGCCACCATCGTGCAGGTGCTGGAGCAACCCGAGCTCGCCCGCCAGATGCGCCAGCTCGGACTCGAGTGGGCGCGTGGCTGGACAGATCATGCCCTCACCGCCCGCCTTGCCGAGCTTTATCGCAGCCTGCGTCGCCCGCGCACACCCCATCCCCTGCTCCAGGAACTGGCTGCATGAAAGCCGCTCTGCAGATTGCGCTGGTCACCGAAACCTGGCCTCCAGAGGTCAACGGCGTCGCCATGACCATCTCCCGCCTGGTCGCCGGCTTGCGCAGCCAAGGCCATCAGGTTCAGATCATCCGCCCACGCCAACGCGAAGAAAGCCCGACGACGCCGGATTTTCTCGTCGCTGGCCTGCCCCTGCCCGGCTATGCCGGCCTCCAGTTCGGTCTGCCCGCCGGGCGCCAGCTACGCCGGCTGTGGCAGGCACAACGCCCGGACATTGTGCATCTAGTCACCGAAGGCCCCCTCGGCTGGTCTGCCCTCAAAGCCGCCGAGGCCCTAGATCTCCCACTCAGCTCCAGTTATCACACCCATTTCGATGGCTACAGCCGTCACTACGGTGCGGCCCTGCTCACGCCACTAGTACGCCGCTGGCTGCATGGTTTTCACCGGCGAGCGGGGGTCACCATGGCCCCGACCGAAACACTGGTCAAGCAGCTGCGACAAGCTGGTCTCAGCGGTGCACAGGTTCTCGGCCGCGGCGTCGATACCCGCCTGTTCGCGCCCTCCCGGCGCAGCCAGGCGCTGCGCAGCCAGTGGGGCGCAGGCGAACACGATCTGGTTGTCATGAATGTCGGCCGTCTTGCGCCGGAAAAGAATCTCGGCCTGGCCGCCGCCGCCTTCGATGCCATCCAGTTACAACAGCCCAGCGCGCGCATGGTATGGGTCGGTGACGGCCCGGCACGTAGGGCGCTCGAAAGAAAACACCCACTCCACCAGTTTTCCGGTGCCCGCCACGGCGAGGATCTCGCCAGCCACTACGCCAGCGCAGACCTCTTCCTGTTCCCCAGCCTCAGCGAAACTTATGGCAACGTCGTCGCCGAAGCGATGGCCAGCGGCGTGGCTGTGGTGGCCTACCACGAAGCGGCGGCGGCCGAACTGATCATCAGCGGCGAACAAGGCCTGACCGCTCCCAGCGGCAACGAAACCGCCTTCATTGCTGCAGCCTGCCAGCTGGCCAGCAATGCCGCCTTGCGTGAGCTATGTTCAGGCGCGGGTCGCGCACGGGTCGAAACGCTGCACTGGGGTCATATCGTTGAGCGCTTCGAGCAGCATCTGCGCCTGGCACTCGAGAATATGTCTCAAACCACACACGGGGGTTCCGTCCGGCGCCGCTTTGCGGGATAATCGCCGGCCCGAGCGGGCGTCGTATAATGGTAATACCCTAGCTTCCCAAGCTAGAGCCGTGGGTTCGATTCCCATCGCCCGCTCCAGGAATCCGGCCGGCCAGACATTTGAGTCTGGCTTTTTTATTGCCCGCGCCCAGCAATTGCGGGAAGAAAACCCGACCACCACTCCCCGAAAATAAAAAAGCCTGCACATGTGCAGGCTTTTGAGTGCTGCGGGAGCCGGGCTCCCTGCTCTCAGAGTCCAGCGGCAGCGCGCAGGGCGGCAGCCTTGTCGGTCGCTTCCCAGGTGAACTCGGGCTCGGAACGGCCAAAGTGACCATAAGCAGCAGTTTTGGCATAGATCGGACGCAGCAGGTCCAGCATCTGCACGATGCCCTTCGGGCGCAGATCGAAGTGCTCGGCCACCAACGCGGAAATCTTCTCGTCAGCAATCACGCCGGTGCCATTGGTGAAGACCGTCACGTTCATCGGCTTGGCTACGCCAATGGCATACGCAACCTGAACCTGACATTCGCGCGCAAGGCCCGCCGCCACGACGTTTTTGGCCACATAGCGGGCAGCATAAGCTGCCGAGCGGTCAACCTTGGAAGGATCCTTGCCGGAGAAGGCGCCGCCGCCGTGCGGGCAAGCACCGCCATAAGTGTCGACAATGATCTTGCGACCGGTCAGACCGCAGTCGCCCTGCGGGCCGCCGATGACAAAACGGCCGGTCGGGTTCACGAAGTAGTTCGGGTTCTTCAGCAACGAGGCCGGAATCACGGCCTTGATGATGTCTTCGATGACCGCTTCGCGAATGGTTTCCTGCGATACGTCCGGTGCGTGCTGCGTGGACAGCACCACGGTGTCGATCTCGACAGGCTTGCCATCCACATAGCGGAAGGTGACCTGACTCTTGGCATCCGGGCGCAGCCAGGGCAAGCGACCGTCCTTGCGCAGCTCAGCCTGACGCTGCATCAGGCGGTGCGCGTAGTAGATCGGCGCCGGCATCAGCTCGGGCGTCTCGTCGCAAGCGTAGCCGAACATCAGGCCCTGGTCGCCCGCGCCCTGGTTCAGGTAGTCGTCATTGGCGTGATCGACGCCCTGGGCGATATCGTTGGACTGCTTGTCGTAGCAGACCATGACCGCGCAGCCCTTATAGTCGATGCCGTATTCGGTGTTGTCGTAGCCGATGCGACGGATCGTGTCGCGAGCGACCTGAATGTAATCAACATGGGCGTTGGTAGTGATTTCACCGGCCAGTACCACCAGACCTGTGTTGCAAAGGGTCTCGGCCGCCACGCGGGAGCGGGGGTCCTGCGCGAAAATCGCGTCCAGGATGGCATCGGACACCTGATCGGCGACCTTGTCCGGATGGCCTTCCGAAACCGACTCGGAAGTGAAGAGGTAATCATTGGCCATGTTGGCACTCCACAAAATCAAAAACCCCGGATATTCGTCGGCGCGGCCGACTCCGGGGTTTCGAGTGGTCGACGCTTTAGCAGAATTTGTCAGCAAGGCCTGCGCCTTGCACCCGCCCTGCAAGTTGTCTTTAACTCAGCGGTCTGGGGATTATAGGTAGCCGACCTTATAATGCAAGCGTCTATCGCCTGCCCGCCACCACGTGCTACAGAACCACCTCCTGCCCTTTCTGTTCCGCCTGCTGGGCCGCTGCTCGCTGCCCACCCTGCACCGCTTCGGCGGCTGGGGCGGACTGCTGGCTTGCCGGCTCTCGGGCAGCATGCGCAGGCGTATAGCGGCCAACCTCGCGCTGTGTCTCGGCCGCCCGCCAACCCCTGCGGAGATCCGCACGAATGCCCGCGAAACCGGCCGCATGATGCTGGAGCTGCCCTTTGTGTGGCAGCGCCCGCTCGAAGAAGTCATGCAGCACGTATTTGAAGTGGAGGGCATGGAGCATGTGGAGGCCATGCGGGCTGAAGGCAGTGCGATGATCGCCCTGACCCCACACATGGGCTGCTTCGAGATAGCCTCGCTGTATCTTGGCCGGTTCATGCCGCTCACCATCCTCTACCGCCCGCCCAAGCAGACCAGCGTGGAACCCATCCTGCGCGCCGGGCGTGCACGCGGCCAGCTTTCACTTGCCACTGCCGACCTGGCTGGCGTACGCCAGATCATCAAGGGTCTGCGTCAGGGCATTTCCACTGGCCTGCTGCCGGACCAGGCTCCAGGCAAAGGGGAAGGTGTCTGGCTGCCCTTCTTCGGCAAGCCCGCCTATACGATGACATTGGCCGCACGCCTGTCCGAGGTGAAGAACACCCGGGTACTGCTGTTCTGGGGCGAGCGTGTGATCGGGCGCGGCTGGCGCCTCCACATTCTGGCGCCGCAAAGCCCGATCGAAGGCACGCTGGAAGAGCGTGCTGCCGCCATCAATCGCGAGATCGAAGCCTTGATCCGCCGTTGCCCCGCCCAGTATCTGTGGGCCTATAACCGTTACAAGGTGCCCGCCGGCGCCACGCCGCCACCTTCTACTTCCCAATGATCGTCCTGACCCGCTTGTTCCTCGCTTTCCTGTGGTGTTTCCACTGGCTGCCCTTGCCTGTGCAAGCGGCGCTGGGCTGGTGCATCGGCCAGCTGCTGTATCTGCTGGTTGTGCCGCGCCGGCGCGTGCTCCACACCAACCTGCGCCTGTGCTTCCCCGAACTTTCCGCCCGTCAGCGGCGTCGCCTCGCCCGCCGTGTGTGCGTCGCAGTGGCCCGCTCAATGCTGGAGCGCGGCGTGCTGTGGTGGGCCTCTGAAACGCGCATCCGCAAGCTGGTTGAACTGCAGGGCGTGGACAAGATCAAGCGCCTGCACGCCGAAGGCCGCGCGGTGGTGATGCTGGTGCCGCACTTCGTCGGGCTCGACATGGCTGGCAGCCGCATGGCGATGGAAATGGATTGTGTGAGCATGTACTCGGCGCAGAACGACAAACTGGTTGAAAAGATGCTGCTGCACGGCCGCACCCGCTTCGGCCAGCAGGAGCTGCTTTCGCGCCAGGACGGCATCCGCGGTGCGGTGAAAGCCATGAAGCGCGGCCGCCCCTTCTATTACCTGCCGGATCTGGACTTCGGCCCGAAGGAATCGATCTTCGTGCCCTTTTTTGGCATCCAGACCGCTACCGTGCCGGGCCTGCCGCGCATCGCCAAGCTCGCCCACGCGGCCGTCGTGCCGCTGGTGGTTCGCATGAAGCCTTGGGGGCAGGGTTACGTCGGCGAATTCCAGGATCCGTGGAGCGACTTCCCTACCGAAGATGTCGAAGCGGACACGACGCGCATGAATGCCTGGATCGAGGCCGAGGTGCGCAAGATGCCCGAGCAGTATTACTGGGTGCACAAGCGCTTCAAGACCCGGCCAGAAGGCGAAGCCCGGTTTTACTGAACTCCGCAACGCAGGACAATCCGCCCATGAAACTCCTTTTCACCAAGATGCAGGGCCTCGGCAACGACTTCGTGGTAATTGACGCGATCAACCAGCCCGTCGAGATGACTCCAGCCCTCGCCCAGAAGCTCGGCGACCGCCGCTTCGGTGTGGGCTGTGATCAGCTCCTGATCGTCGAGCGCGCCCAGCAGCCCGGCGTGGACTTCCGTTACCGGATCTTCAATGGTGACGGCTCCGAGGTCGAACAGTGCGGCAACGGGGCACGCTGCTTCGTGCGCTTCGTGGTGGACAAACAGCTCACCAACAAGACCGCCATCCGCGTCGAAACCAAATCCGGCATCATCGAGCCACGGCTGGCGGACGACGGCCTCGTCACGGTCGACATGGGCGTGCCGATCTTCGAGCCAGCGCGCATTCCCTTTGTCTCCGAGTCGGACGCCGTCGTCCAGCCGCTCGAGGTGAATGGTGAAATGCTGGCCATCACCGCAGTGTCAATGGGCAACCCGCACGCCGTGCAGGTGGTGGCGGACGTCGACAGCGCCCCGGTCGAACAGCAGGGCCCTGCCGTCGAGCACCATCCGCGCTTCCCGGCTCGCGTCAATGCCGGCTTCATGCAGGTGGTGGACGAACACTCGATCCGCCTGCGCGTGTTCGAGCGCGGCGCAGGCGAAACGCTGGCCTGCGGTACCGGCGCCTGTGCTGCGGTGGTTGCCGGCATCCAGCGCCAGTTGCTGGCCTCGCCAGTACGCGTGGAGACCCGCGGTGGCGAACTGTCGATCGCCTGGGGCGGCCCTGGCAGCCCGGTGCTAATGACGGGGCCGGCCGTCAGCGTCTTCGAAGGCTCGATCGAAATCTGAACACCCTTGACCGGAACCCGACCATGAATGCCAACGACATCATTGCGTTCTTCAAGCAGCACCCGGAATTTTTCGACGAGCACCCGGAGATTCTCAACCAGCTGATCGTGCCGCACCCGGTCAACGGCCAGGCCATCTCGCTCACCGAGCGCCAGTTGCTGACCCTGCGCGAGAAGCTCGCCCAGGTGCAGGGCAAGCTCGCTGAACTGGTGAGCTTCGGTGAAGAGAATGATGTGATCGCCGAGAAAGTGCATCGCCTGACCCTTTCCCTGCTGCAGGCCGAGAGCTTCGAGGCGGTGAACTTCGCGGTCTATAACCACCTTCAGGAAGATTTCGCTGTCCCCCACGTAGCCCTGCGCATCTGGAACAGCATCCTCAAGCGCCCGGTGCCGGAATTCATCGAGGTTTCGGAAGAGCTGCGCTTCTACGCAGCCGACCTGCGCCAGCCCTATTGTGGCGCGGCTCAGAATCAGGAAATCCTCGCCTGGTTTGGCGAAGCAGCTCCTTTGCTGCGCTCGGTATCCCTCATCCCGCTGCGCCGTGACGCGCAGATCTTCGGCATGCTGGCGCTGGGCTCGGAAGATCCGCAACGCTTCTTCCCCGAGATGGGCACCATGTACGTCGAACGCATCGGCGATCTGGTCGGCGCGGCCGTGCTCAAGCAGATCGGCTGATGCCATGAACGAGCAGGCCTCAGCCATCTTGCCGGCCGAGGCCATCGCCTGGCTGGATTATCTGGCCCAGCAAAGGCGTGTAAGCCCGCACACCCTCACCAACTACCGCCGCGAACTCGGCAAGCTGCATGCCTTTGCGGCGCCCCGCACATTCGCCGAACTGAAACCGGCGGACATCCGCCGCTTCGCCGCCAAGCTGCATGCTGGCGGATTGGAGGCGCGCTCGATTGCCCGCGCGCTCTCCTGCTGGCGCGGCCTGTTCCGCTGGTTACTGGCCCGCGAACAGGTCAGCAGCAATCCGGTGCTGGGCATCCGCCCACCTCGTGCCGGCAAGCTATTGCCCAAAGCGCTGTCGGTCGATGCCGCCTCCGCCCTGCTCGATGCGCTGCCAGAGGACGCTCTGGAGATCCGCGACCTAGCTATGTTCGAGCTGCTTTACTCCTCCGGCCTGCGTCTGGCCGAACTCGCCGCACTCGACATCGATGGTCTGTACAGCATCGCGGATGGCGAGGTCACCGTGCTCGGCAAGCGCAACAAGACGCGCCGCGTTCCCGTCGGTACCCAGGCGCTGAACGCGCTCGAGAATTGGCTGGCAGTGCGTGCCACGCTCGCTGCAAATGGCGAAAGCGCGCTCTTCCTCAGCCAGCGCGGCACCCGCCTCTCGCATGGCGCGATTCAGGCCCGACTGGCGCGTTGGGCGCGCGAAAAGGGCGCACCGCAGCATGTTCATCCGCACATGCTGCGTCACAGCTTCGCGTCCCATGTGCTGCAGTCCTCAGGCGATCTGCGCGCGGTGCAGGAATTGCTAGGCCATGCCAGCATCCGTAGCACACAGGTGTATACCCATCTGGATTTCCAGCATCTGGCAAAGATCTACGATGCAGCCCATCCGCGGGCAAAGAAGAAGGACTGACTTGCAAAGTGCCCGGCGCTTTCGTGGTCGCGGCTAAAGAACGCTGACACTTCGTTCGTACCGGGGTCGCACGACCAATGACAGCGCCTGCTGCAAGCGGCGCCAGCTGATCAGCCCTCGTTGCTCAGCCCCGCGCTGCCCATCACGCACATCCAGGTCATCTGCAGCACACGCGCATCGGCACTCGCCCGGTGGCGCTGCACCTGCAGACTACGCTCCACGTCATCGCGCACTTCAAGCCATTGCCTCGCTTCGATCTGGGGCGTGATCCGCGAGAGCTGCTCCAGGTGGTAGGCCGGCGGTACTCCGGCGGCCTCATGGAGCGCGGCCAACCATACATAGTCATGTCCCCAGGCATCGGTGTAGACAGTCAGGCCTTTGAGCAAGGTATTCAAGCGAATCGCCACTGAAAGCGGCGGCAATCCATGTTCGCGCAAAGCTTCGCGACTGATACCGTGGACAGCCTCAGCGGAGAGATCCCAGTGCTGCCACTCGGCAATGGGCTGGATCAGGGCGCAATAGGTACGACCATCCGGCAACACGCAGCCTACCTCGATGGGGTAACTCCCCCGGCCGAAGCCAGAAGCTTCCACATCAATGATCGGCGGTGGCTGGAGCATCGCGGGATTTCCTTGCAGCAAGCGGGTTTCGCATGATGACATGGGCCGAAACACTACCCCCATCGGCGTTTTCCGCTAGCATTCGCACCCTTCCAGACAGGTTTCCGCAGGAGTTCACCATGGCCGAACTGATTCTCGCCCCCGGCAAGGAGCGCTCCGTGATGCGCCGCCACCCGTGGATCTTCGCCGGCTCGGTAGCCAAGCTCGCTGGCCGCTCCAAGCCCGGCGATACCGTCGAGGTTTTCAATGACCGCGGTCAGCTGATGGGCCGCGCGGCCTTCTCCCCCAACTCGCAGATCCGTGCCCGGATGTGGACTTTCGATGCGGACGAATCCATTGATCATGGCTTCTTCAAGCGCCGCGTGGCCGCCAGCGTGGCGCGCCGCGCCGTGCATCCGCAGCTGGCCGGGCAGGATGGCGTGCGCCTGATCCATGGTGAGTCCGATGGCTTACCCGGCGTGATTGCCGACCGCTTCGGCAAGGTCGTGGTACTGCAAATCACCAGCGCCGGCGGCGAGAAGTGGCGCGAGGCGATCATCGCTGGCCTGGTCCAGGCCACCGGCTGTGAATGCGTATATGAGCGCTCGGACTCCGACGTGCGCAAGCTCGAAGGCCTGGAGCCGCGCAGCGGCGTGGTGTACGGCGAGCTGCCGGCCGGGCCGCTGACCATTCGTGAGAACGGCGTCACCATGGAAGTGGATGTGGTGAGCGGGCACAAGACCGGTTTCTACCTCGACCAGCGCGACAACCGCCTGCTCACCGGCCAACTGGCGGCAGGGCGAGCCGTACTGAACTGCTTCTGCTACACCGCCGGCTTCTCGCTGCAGGCACTGGCCGGGGGCGCGGCCAGTACCCTGTCGATCGACTCATCCGGCCCCGCGCTGGAGAGCGCCAAGCGCAACCTGGCACTGAATCCGCAGCTCGATGCAGCGCGTGCCGAATGGTGGGAAGCCGACGTGTTCGAGGCTCTGCGCAAGCTGCGCGCGGACGGCCGCAAGTTCGACCTGATCGTGCTCGATCCGCCCAAGTTCGCGCCCTCGGCAGCCCACGCCCAGCGTGCCGCACGCGCCTACAAGGACATCAACATTCTCGGCTTCCGCCTGCTCAACCCGGGCGGCATCCTGATGACGTATTCATGCTCGGGCGGAATCGGCCAGGAATTGTTCCAGCAGATCGTCGCTGGCGCAGCGGTGGATGCCGGCGTGGACGGGCGCATCATCCATCGCCTGTCGGCCGGCGCCGATCACCCGATTGGTCTGGCCGTGCCGGAGGGTGAATACCTCAAGGGACTGGCCTGCCAGATTGACTGAGTGCTGCTGGGCTTCAGCTGAGCGGCTTTAAGCCGCTCAGCCCTGCCTCGCGCCGGGCCCAGCCGGCTGAAGCCGGCCTACCCAAGCACGTCCGGCAACGCTGCCAGCGCCGCCTCGACCTCTTCGACCGTGACCTCTCCCACCTCCCGCGAGGCCGGCTGCAGCAGCTGATAGGGCACGCCCCAAGGATGCCAGCGCGCGGCGTCCGACTTGCCGAACAGACACACGATCGGCTTGCCCAGCGCGGCGGCGAGGTGCATGTGGCCACCATCCGAACACAGCACGCGCGAACAGGCGGCGAGGCCAGCAATCAGCTCACTGAGCTCATGGGTCGGCATCGGCGTGAGCGGCAGGCCCGCGCAGGCCGCGATGATCTGCTGTGCCTTGGCGTCGTCGCCCGGATGGAGCGGATTGTCGCTGGCGCCCGGCGCCCAGAACAGCGGGAAACGCAGGGCCGGATCGGTGGCGTGCTGGCGCCGGATCAATTCGACGAAACGTTCCGCCGGCCAGCGCTGCGAAGGCTTGCGGGCGCTGATGTGGAGGCCCAGCACCGGCCCCGGGCCAAGTTTTTCCTGCGCAACCGCCAACAACCCGGCACGCGGCACAATGCGCGCGGCAGGCAGATCAGTCACGGGGAGATCGAGGGCACGCAGCAGGTTGGCGGCACGCGGCACTTCATGCAGCGCGGCCGGATCGCTTGTCACATCGTCCTGCGCAATCACGCGTTTCGCGCCGACAAGCCGGGCCATGCGGCGGGCGCTGGCCTGACTGCCACTGGCCGGCAACAGCACCAGATCCAGCTTCATCTGCCGCAACTGCCACAGCTGGCGCAGCCTCGCCCACATCGCACCGAGCGCACTCTCGCCCGCCGCCAGATGCTTGGCCTTGGTGTAGCTGAACACCGCGTCCAGATCCGGGCTGCCCTGCAGCACTTCGGCGTTGTAGCGGGTCACCAGCGCCCCGATCCAGGCCTGCGGGTACTGCTCGCGCAGACGCCGGATCAGCGGCAGGGTACACACGAGATCGCCGATATTGTCACGGCGGATGACCAGAATCTTCACGCCGCGGCCTTCACGCGCAGCGGCGCTCCGGAGAGCAGCAGGCCGAGGCAGACCATGCCGAGCATGCCATGCTCATGGTGCAGGGTGGTATTGAAGAGCCCGCCGATGAACACCACGGACCAGCCCGCCACGCCGGCGCCCCAGCACAGGCGGGCATCAAGCGTCGCCCCAGCGCCCGGCTTGCGACGCAGCAGCGCAGCCGACCAGCCGATGGTCAGCGCCAGCAGGGCACTGATGCCGAGCAGACCACGTTCGCCGAGGGTATTGGTAAACAGGCCGTGAGCATGGCTGGAGAAGTAGTAATCGTCGCGCACGAAGGGCTCGCCGCGCGCCTCAACCCAGGCCTGCACGGCCTCGGGCGAAACCGCACTGAAGTTGGCGGCACCAACACCGGTCAGCGGGTACTGGCGAATCATCTCGGTGGCGGTGTGATAGGTCTCTACCCGATAGGACGAGAGCTTGCCGCTACGCAGACCATCCAGGGTCTTCTGGATCACGGTCTGATTGTTCCGTCCGCCCATCAGTTGCACCGTGAGCAGTTGCGCGCCAACCGCCAGACCGACGGCCACCAGCGCCACCAGGCCAAGCGTGCGCAAGCGCACGGCAGACAGTACCGGCACCAGCACGACTACGGCAAACAGGTAGGCGATCAGGGCGCCGCGGCTGGCAAACGCAATCATCATGCCGAACATCAGCAGGGCCACGCCCAGCCCGATCAGGCGCGGGCCGCGGGCCAGCGTCTGCCAGGCCGCCGCGATCCACGCGGCCGCCAGCGCGGCAGCGCCGGCTCCGTACAGCGCGGAGTGATTCACATGCCCCACCGAGTTGAGCTGCAGCCAGATCCGCTTCGGATCAGTGGCCATCACCCAGCCGCCGTGCAGCGCACCGAGCAGGGTCGCCCCCACCAGACACAGCAGCAACCACTTGATCTGCTGCGCATCGAGCCGGCTGCGCGCGATCATCCAGCCCAGCGACACGTAGCCGATGATGTCGCCCACTTCCTTCCACTGCGGCGCATAGGCCGTATTCAGGATGCTCGCCACCGGCGCCACGATGAGTGCGGCGAATACCCAGTCCCAGCCTCGTGCGAGCTGGCCGAAATTGCGCTGGCGGATGCTGCCTACAAACCACAGCACCAGAAACAGGAACCAGAACACGTTCTTCGGCGCCTCCACCAGCGGCAAGGCCACTGCAAAGAGGGCCAGCACGACGAACTCAGGCCTAGACAGCGTACGAACAGCAGGAGCGAAAGCTTGCATGAGACGCGACGGAGTTTTTGCGATGCGCAATGATAGCCTATGGGCCAGATTTCCCATTCCGCTGACCGGACTTTACAATCCCCGGCCTTGCGGGCGCTTCAGTCCGCTGCCGGAGGACTATTTCCCATGCCAGACGCACCCGTGCGCCATGTCCTGCTCGCCATCGATTCCCTCACCGGTCGCGGTGCCGAGAAGGTGGTGGTGAATCTCGCTGAAGCACTGGTCAACATGGGTCACAAGGCCAGCATCGTGATCTTCGAGGACGTGGTTGAGTTCAAGCTCGATCCGCGCGTTGCGCTCTACCGGCTGGAGCCGCAGCTGCGCGGCAAGTGGCGCTTTCTCAGCGGCCTCACCGATCTCGAAAACCGCCGCCGCTTCAAGGCTCTGCTGGCCCGCATCGAAGCGAAAGACGGGCGGGTCGATCTGATCCTCTCGGCCCTGCCGCGCATCGACCGCATCCTCACCGGCCTGCGCGATGCGCGCATCCATCATGTGATCCACAACGCCCTGTCGCTGCAGAACGGCATCCGCCATGCCGGCTGGCGCAAGCGCTTCTCGCGCACCCGTCACCTCAAGCGCGATTACGACCGGCGCCAGATCATCGGTGTATCCGCCGGCGTGGTCGAGGATCTGATCGAGCACTGCCGGGTACGCCCGCGCGCCACCCGCACCATTTACAACCCCTTCAACTTCGACGAGATCCGCGCGCTCGCGGCCCAGCCTGCCGAGTTGCCGGCGACGGACTACATCCTTCACGTCGGCGCCTTCACGCTCAAACAGAAGCGCCAGGACCTGCTCCTCGAAGCCTTCGCCCAGGCCGACCTGCCCTGCAAGCTGGTGTTGCTCGGCAAGGGTAAGGATGAAGCGAAGATCCGCGCCCTGATCGAGCGGTTCGGGCTGCAGGACAAGGTCATTCTCGGTGGCTTTCTCGCCAACCCTTACCCGGTGATCAGGCAGGCGCGCATGCTGGTGCTATCGTCCAATTACGAAGGCTTTGGCAATGTGCTAGTCGAAGCCCTCGCGCTGGGGGTACCGACCATCGCTACGGACTGCCCCTCGGGCCCGGCCGAGATCCTGTCGCAGAGTTTCCCTGAAGGCCTGGTGCCAAGCGGTGATGCCGCTGCACTCGCCCAGCGCATGCGCCAGTTCCACGACAGCCCGCCCACCGTACGCGCCGACGCCGTCGAGCGCTTCTCAGCCCCTCACATCACCCGCGAATACTTGACCCTGATCCGCTCATGAAAATCCTCATCCTCAAGCGCGACAAGCTCGGCGACATGCTGCTCACTACGCCGATGTTCGCCCTGTTGCGCCAGCACTTCCCCGGCGCACGGATCGACGTGCTGGCCAACACCTACAATGCCTGGGTGATCGACGGCAACACCGATGTGAGCCGCGTGTGGTCCTACCAGCGCGTCAAGGAAGGCGGGCGCATCCACTGGCGCGCGGCCTTCGCCCAGCTGCGCCAGACCCTGGCCCTGCGTGCAGAGGAATACGACTGGGTCATCGTCGCCAATGGTGATGCCTCACACCGCGCGATCAAGCGCGCGGCCTGGCTCGGCGGCTGCAATCTGGTGTCCTACACCGATGCGAAGAACACGCACCGCAAGGTCAATCATCCGCTCGAAATCCCACGCCAGATCCACGAAGCCCGGCGCATGGCCAATCTGCTCACGCCACTGGGCATCACGCTGCCGGAGGAGTTGCCGCCCCTGCGTTTCCACTTGCCGGCTGAAGCCCAGACCTTCGCCACGCAATGGCTGGCCGAGCAGGGCCTTGCCCCCGGCGGCTACCTCACCCTGGGGCTCGGTGCACGCCGCGCCAAGAAACAGCCCACCACCGAGCAGATCATCCGCTGGACGCGCCACTTCCATGAAGCCTGGGGCCTCAAAACGGTGTTCATGTGGACCCCGGGCAAGAGCGACAACCCGATGTATCCCGGCGACGATGAAACCGCCCAGCCGGTGCTGGACGCCAAGCTGCCCTGGCTGGTGCCCTTCCGCGGCCCGCTCAAACCCGCGCTGGGGCTGATCTTCAATGGCCGCACCAGCCTGTTCCCGGACAGCGGCCTGATGCACTTCGCCGCCGCCAGCCCCGGCGGCGTGCTGGGTTTCTTCGCCGAGACCGACGTTTCGCCCGCTCCGGCGCAATGGGGGCCAGTCGGCCCGCGCGCGCGCTGGCTGGAAGCCCCCAAGGCAGTCTCGCAACTCGAAGACGCCGCCGTTTTCGCCGAGCTTGAAAGTCTGCTGAAATGAAAAAACCCGGCCACTGACCGGGTTTTCGCTCACTCATGCAAAGAGATGCTCAGCGCGTCTTTGGACTCAGGCTGCCACGGTTGTAATCCTTGTCGCCCGGCATGATCGTGCGGCCGACGCCGAACAAGCCGCCCTGCGCTTCAACCGGGCGGGTCTTGTTCTCCGGGTATTCCTCCGCAACTTTCCGGGCCGCCTCGGCCTTCTTTGCGTCGACGAATTCCCAGCGGCCATTCGGATGCAGCAACACCTTGTCGCCACTCGCCGTCTGCGCTTCCAGTGGCGCGCGCTCCGACTCCTGCGCCTGAACCGCGCAGGGAAGGAGGCAACTCAGGGCTATGAGCAGGCTGCGCATCAGGCCAGCTTGCTCGCCACCCAGGCTTGAACACCGGCCAATGCGGCCGGCAGTGCGGCAGCGTCAGTACCACCGGCCTGGGCCATGTCCGGACGCCCGCCGCCCTTGCCGCCCACTTGCTGGGCGACGAAGTTCACCAGATCCCCGGCCTTCACCTTGGCAGTGAGGTCGGCTGTCACGCCGGCAATCAGGCTGACCTTACCCTCATTCACGGCAGCCATCACCACCGCAGCGGAGCCGAGCTTGTCGCGCAGCTTGTCGACCGCTTCACGCAAGGCAGGCACGTCAGCGCCATCGAGCAGTGCCGCCAGCACCTTGATGCCATTCACATCAACAGCCTGCTCGAGCAGGGCGTCACCCTGACTGCTGGCAAGCTTGCCCTTGAGCGCGGCAATCTCCTTCTCGAGGCTGCGTACATGCTCCAGGGTCTGCGCCAGCTTGGCCGGCACTTCACTGATCGGGGCCTTCAGCACGCTGGCTACTTCGCCCAGCGCTGCATCGCGGGCCAGCACGTAGTTGGTGGCGTTCTCGCCGCTCACGGCCTCCACGCGCCGCACACCGGCCGCCACGCCACCTTCCATGACGATCTTGAAGAAGCCGATATCGCCGGTGCGGGCCACATGGGTGCCGCCGCACAACTCGCGCGAGGAGCCGATATCCAGCACGCGCACCGAGTCACCGTACTTCTCACCGAAGAGCATCATGGCGCCGGTCTTCTGCGCATCCTCGATGCCCATCACGCGGGCCTGGGTCTCGGCATTAGTGAGCACTTCGCGGTTCACGATCTGCTCGACCTTGCGGATCTCTTCATCGGTCAGCGGCGCATTGTGGGCGAAGTCGAAACGAGTCTTGTCGGCATCAACCTGCGAGCCCTTCTGCTGCACATGATTGCCCAGCACTTCACGCAGCGCCTTGTGCATCAGGTGGGTGGCGGAGTGGTTGCGGGTGACGGCCGCACGGCGGTTACCATTGACGCGCGCGTCGATGGTGTCGCCGACGCGGATTTCGCCTTCCATAACGCGGCCGTGATGGCCGAACACGTCAGCCTGGATCTTGAAGGTGTCATCCACACCGAAGCCAGCCTTGCCATTCATCATCCATCCGGCATCGCCGCACTGGCCGCCGGACTCGGCGTAGAACGGCGTGGTTTCCAGCACCACCACCGCATCATCACCGGCGCGGATCACTTCCACCGGGCTGCCATCCACATAGAGCGCGGCAACCTTCGCATCTTCGACCCAGATCTTCTCGTAGCCTTTGAAATCAGTCGGCACGCCGCTGTATTCGAGGCCCTGGGCCATCTTGAACTTGCCCGCCGAACGCGCCTGCTCACGCTGGCGATTCATGGCGGCGTTGAAGCCGGCCTCGTCGACCGCCAGACCACGCTCGCGCAGCACATCGGCGGTCAGATCCAGCGGGAAGCCGTAGGTGTCGTGCAGCTTGAAGGCCAGCTCGCCATCGAGCACCTTGTTGCCACCGAGATCGCCCAGCGCGGTTTCGAGGATTTCCATGCCGTTGGCAATCGTCAGGAAGAAGCGCTCCTCTTCCTGCTTGAGTACTTCAGTCACCCGGCGCTGCTTGGCGACCAGCTCCGGATAGGCCTTGCCCATCTCGGCAGTCAGCGCGTCGACCAGTTTGTAGAAGAAGGGAGTGCGCGCACCGAGCTTGTAACCGTGACGAATGGCGCGACGAGCGATGCGGCGCAGCACGTAGCCACGGCCTTCGTTGCTCGGCACCACGCCGTCGGTGATGGTGAAGGAACAGGCGCGAATGTGGTCAGCAATCGCCTTGAGCGAAGGAGAATCCTTGTCCACATCCTGCCCGCCCGCCGCTTCGACTTCACGCTTGGCGGCCGCCATCAGGTTCACGAAGAGATCGATATCGTAGTTGGTCGCCACGTTCTGCAGCACGCGTGCGAGGCGCTCGAGGCCCATGCCGGTATCCACGCTGGGCTTGGGCAGAGGCTCCATCACGTAGTTGCCGTTCTCGTCGATGCGACGATTGAACTGCATGAACACGTTGTTCCACACCTCAGTGTAGCGATCGCCATCTTCATCAGGGCTGCCCGGAGGACCGCCGGCGATGCTCGGGCCGAAGTCGTAGAAGATCTCGGAGCACGGGCCACACGGGCCGGTGTCGCCCATCATCCAGAAGTTGTCTGAAGCGTAGCGCGCGCCCTTGTTGTCGCCGATGCGCACCACACGCTCGGGCGGCAAGCCGATTTCCTTGGTCCAGATTTCATAGGCCTCGTCATCCTCGGCATACACAGTGGCCCACAGCTTGTCGGCCGGCAGCTTGAAGACTTCGGTCAGCAACTCCCAGGCGTACTTGATGGCGTCCTGCTTGAAGTAATCGCCGAAGCTGAAGTTACCCAGCATCTCGAAGAAGGTGTGGTGACGCGCGGTGTAGCCCACGTTCTCCAGATCGTTGTGCTTGCCGCCGGCGCGGATGCACTTCTGTGCAGTGGCTGCGCGCGAATACGGGCGCTTGTCGAAGCCGAGGAAAACATCCTTGAACTGGTTCATCCCGGCGTTGGTGAACAGCAGGGTCGGATCGTCGCCGGGCACCACCGGGCTGGAGGCCACGATCTGGTGACCCTTGGATTCGAAGAAGTTCAGGAAGGTGGAGCGGATGTCTGCGGCTTTCATGGGCGGGGCCGTATCGAAAAAGCGTTGGGAATCAAGGGGCGTGATTCTACCCCGGATGCTCGCAACGGCGCGAGCCGCCGCCCCGTCAGCGGCGGATGCGGAAGGGCTTGACGCATTGCACCGCAACGAGAATAATTCTCAATAACAAGTTTTAACTTCTTGCGCCAGCCTGCGCTGAAAGTCGCCAACCATGAACGCCCCCGCCCTCGTTCGCCCTTTATTCTCGGAACGCAGTCTGAGTCTGGCTGTCGTGATCGGCTTTCATCTGCTGGCCGGCTTTCTGCTGCTGCGCCTGGCTCAGCCGGTGATCCAGCAGATGCTCGGCAGCAGCGTGCAGATCGAGCTGATCGCCCCGCCGGCACCTGAATTGAAGGCACCCGAGCCGCCCAAACCTCTGCCGCCCAAGCCGCAACAGCGTGTTGAACCCGTCAAGCGCACGATTGCTCCGCCCCTGCTGCAGACGCGGGCGCCCGTCACGGCCAATACGCCGGTCATCGAGGCGGCGCCCACGCCAAAGGAAGCCACACCCGCCGTCACCGACGCAGGTGCGCCGCAGGCTGCACCGGGGCCGGTCAGCGCTCCCAGCCCGGAGCCTGTGCAGGCGCCACGCTTCGATGCGGCCTATCTGCAGAACCCCGCACCAGCCTATCCCTCGGCCTCCCGCAATCTCGGCGAGCAGGGCCGTGTGCTACTGCGGGTGCAGGTCGGTGAAGATGGCCGCCCCTTGCAAGTGCTACTCGACACCAGCTCCGGCTATCCGCGCCTTGACCGCGCTGCGCGCGAAGCCGTCTCCAACTGGCGCTTCACGCCCGGCTCACGCGGCGGCAAGCCGGTCGTCGACTGGGTGCGCGTCCCCGTGCTGTTTGAACTGAATCGCTGACAATTTTCCCTCCTCCCCGCTTCCGAGAACAACATCATGCAAACCCAAACCACCCTGGGCTTCGCCCACTTCCTGGCCCAGGCTGACGGCCTTGGCAAGACCCTGTTCGTGATCCTGCTGACGATGTCGGTGGTGTCCTGGTACTTCATCATCACCAAGGCCATTTCAAAGTGGCGTCAGCGTCGTGAATCCGGCCGTTTCGTGGATCTGTTCTGGAACGCCAGCTCGCTGGAAGAAGTACGCAACGAAATCACCACCCACGGCGCCAATGAACCCTTTTCGCACCTGACCAGCCACGCCCTGTTCGCCCGCGAACACCATGAGCGCACTGGCGGCGGCAAGCTCGGCGAAGCCGGCGGTCTGGGCGACTTCCTGACCCGCAGCATGCGCAAGGTGATCGACGAGGAAACCGCCAAGCTCGAGAACGGCCTCACAGTGCTGGCCACCGTCGGCTCCACCGCCCCCTTCGTGGGCCTGCTGGGTACGGTGTGGGGCGTGTATGGCGCGCTAGTGTCGATCGGCATGAGCGGCGCCGGCACGCTCGACAAGGTGGCCGGCCCGGTCGGCGAGGCGCTGATCATGACGGGCCTGGGGCTCGGCGTGGCGATCCCGGCCGTGGTGGCCTACAACAGCTTCACACGCCATAACCGCCTGACCCTGTCGAGCCTCGACGCCTTCGCCCACGACCTCTTCGCCTACCTGACCACCGGTGCCCACGGCCAGCAGACCCCGGGTCGCCTGGCCGGCATCGGCAACAAGCTGCGCACGCTGGCGCAAGGAGTCTGATCATGGCCTTCGGCGGATTTTCGAAAGAAGCCAATACCAGCCCGATGGCGGAGATCAACATGGTGCCGCTGATCGACGTGATGCTGGTGCTGCTGGTGATCTTCATCCTCACTGCTCCGCTGCTGACCCACGCTGTGAAGGTGGAGCTGCCGCGCACCTCCAGCGAAGAAAACAAGATCCAGGCCGAGCGCATTGAAATCGCGCTGACGCCCGAATCAGAAATCTTCTGGAACGGTGAGAAGCTCGATCAACCGACACTGGAAGCCCGCATGAGCGCTGCCGGCGCTGCGGTGACCGATGCCGCCAGCGCGCCGGAGATCCACCTGCGGGCCGACAAGACCACGCCTTACGACGCCGTCGCCAAGGTGATGGCCGCCGCAGCGCGCGCGCATCTGTCCAAGATCGCCTTCGTCAGTCAGCCGGAGTAAGTCCGGGCAGCATGCACACACAGCGGCTCCACGGAGCCGCTTTTTTTTGCCCGCGCAGCAGTGACATCCCGTCGGCATGACTGCGCAACCTGTGCTTGAATGCGGCTTTGTGCCAAGGAGAGAATACGATGTACAGATATGTCCTGTTGGCCCATATCCTCGGCGCCTGCGTGTGGACCGGCGGCCACCTGGTGCTGGCCATCGCGGTGCTGCCAGAAGTGATGCGCACACGTTCGGTGGAACGCCTGCGCCAGTTTGAGGGCGCTTTCGAGCGTGTCGGCCTGCCCGCCCTGCTGATCCAGCTTGCCAGCGGCCTGTGGCTTGCCTACACCTTCCTGCCCAACCCGCAGCAATGGCTGAACACTGATCTGCCGCTGAGCCGCGCGATTCTCACCAAGCTGACACTGCTGGGCTGCACCGTGCTGGTGGCCGCCAATGCGCGCCTGCGCATCATCCCGCGTCTGACCCCGGAAAAGCTGCCGCTGATGGCCGCTCACATCCTCGCCGTCACCACCCTCTCGGTGCTCTTCGTGCTGAGTGGTGTGGCGATCCGCACCGGTTGGTTGTTCTACTGAAAACATACTCGGCAGAAAACCCGCAGATTTAAGTTTCCGCTAAGTCTTGCTCCTTAGACTGGGCTCCATCGACTGGCACACAGCCAATCGTTCTTCCCCCAAAAAACAAGGAGTTCATCATGCAAATCAAATCCCCCCTGCTGATCACCACCCTCGGTCTCTCCCTGCTGGCCCTCACCGGTCAGGCTTCGGCAGCCAGCGTCAGCACCGAACAGCTGAAGTCCATCAACGCCGGCCAGAGCCGCACCGAAGTGCTCAAGAATCTGGGCAAGCCGGACGCCACCCCGCGCTGGGCGGATGGCACCCAATCCCTGGTCTACCCGGTGCGCAATGGTGACTCGCCGAGCACCCGCGCCTATGTCACCGTCGGCGCCGGTGACAAGGTTCTCAGCGTGCAGCTGGACGACGACGGCGGCACCAACTGATCCCTGCCTGGCCACCACAGCCCGTGCCCGCGCACGGGCTGTCGCCGTTCACGGCGGGCATGACTACGCCGATAATGAAGCTTGCCCCGCTGGAGAAACCGATGCGCCTGTTGCTGGTAGAAGATGACCTGATGATCGGCGAGTCCGTACTCGATCTGCTGCGCGACGACGGCTATGCCGTCGACTGGGTGCGCAGTGCAGGCATGGCCGACAGCGCGCTGGCCAGCGGCACTTACGACCTGATCCTGCTCGACCTGGGCCTGCCGGACCGCGATGGGCTAGAGCTGCTGCGCGCGCTACGCGCACGCAAGGAGCGGGTACCGGTGCTGATCGTCACCGCACGGGATGCCGTACCGGCCCGCGTGCTGGGCCTGGATGCCGGCGCCGATGATTACATCGTCAAACCCTATGACCTGGACGAGCTGCTGGCGCGCATCCGCGCCCTGCTCCGGCGCAGTGCCGGGCGCGCCGAGCCGGTCTACGAATACCAGAATGTGTGCATCAACCCGGCCACCCGCGAAGTCACGGTCGATGGTCAGCCGGTCCTGCTCTCGGCACGCGAATGGGCCGTGCTGGAGCCGCTGCTGGCGCGCCCCGGCATGATCCTGTCGCGAGCCCGGCTGGAGGAAAAACTCTTCAGCTGGAAGGATGATGTGAACAGCAATGCCGTAGAGGTCTACATCCACGGTCTGCGCAAGAAACTCGGCGCCCAGCTGATCCAGAATGTACGCGGCGTCGGCTACCTGATCCCCAAAGAACAAGGCTCTGCGCAATGACCCCGATCCGCTCCATCCGCACGCGCCTGCTCCTCATCGTGGCGCTGGTGATCGGCCTTGCCACCCTGGCACAAGCCATCGTCGCCTATCGCGTGGCCCTGAACGAAGTCGACACCATTTCGGACTTCTACATGTTCGAGATGGCCCGCGCCGTGCATCGCAGCATGCCGGACACCAGCATGCCGGACACCACCCAGATCGTGCCGATGCCGCCGAGCAAATCCCTGCCAGCCAACGAGAGCAACTGCTTCACGCTGAAGGTCCGGCGCACCGAGAACACGGAGCGCCCACCGGGCACGCGACCCGAAATCCTGCGCCACTTCTCGCAACGCCAAGACGGCCCGCAGACCCTCAGAGTGCTGGAAGTGGACGTACCGGGAGCCCACATCGAGGTCTCCCACGATCTCGCCGTACGCGCCCAGACGGCCCGAGCCCTGGCCTTGCGCACCATCCTGCCCATCATCATCAGCGCCCCGCTGCTGCTGCTGCTGATCGCCTGGGGCACCACCCATACCCTCGCCCCCTTGCGGCGGGCGCGCCGGGAAATTGCTGCGCGCGAAGCCAATGACCTGCAACCGCTGAGTACAGCCTGCGTGCCGGAGGAAGCACTGCCCTTCGTCAACGAGATCAATGTGCTGTTCACCCGAATCAACGCCGAATTCCGCGCCCGCAATGAATTCGTGGCCGACGTTGCACATGAGCTGCGCTCACCGCTGGCGGCACTCAAGCTGCAGGTCCAGGGGCTGCTGCGCGCCCAGTCACCCGAAGCCAAGGCCCTTGCGCAGGAACGCGTGCTGGCCGGCATCACCCGCGCCACCCGGCTGGTCGAGCAACTCCTCGTGCTGGCCCGGGAAGACGCCGCTCGGCCCGGCCACAACATCACCACCCTGCCCCAGGTTGCGCGGCTCGCCCTCTCCGACGTACTGACCCAAGCCCAGGCGCACCAGATCGATCTGGGCGCGGAATTGCAGGAGCAATTGCCGGAAGTGGTCTTCACCGTGCGCGGAGACGCCGAAGCCCTGCGTACCTTGTTGCGTAATCTGCTCGACAACGCCATCAAGTACAGCCCGCGCGGCGGTATCGTGACCCTGAAGCTCGCCCGCGAAGCGACGCATATTGCCCTGAGCGTGGAAGACAATGGCCCCGGCATCGCCCCGGAAGAGCGCAGCGTGCTGTTCGAGCGTTTCCGTCGTGGCCACAGCGGGCAGGATGCTGGCGGCAGCGGCCTCGGCCTCGCCATCGTGCGTACCATTGCCACCCGCCAGGAAATCGACATCCGCCTGGACCGCTCGGAAACACTCGGCGGCCTCGCCGTACACCTGACTTTTAAGCCCGCGGACGCAGACGCCTGATCCGCGCCAGGCGGCGGAACCGTGCTCCCGGGCCGGCCTTTGCGCGCACCCGGAGCCCCCCTGGGAGCCCAGCAGACCCAAAAGCTGATTTTCTTCAAGTAAATCAGTGGCCAAGCCGCTAAAGCTGTCTGATCCGACGCTTTCCGAGCCCACTCAGAACACAACCTGCCCACGATGTATTCCGGCATCCACCTTTCCTTGCTGGCCGATCTGGCCTTGGGCTCCATCCTGATCTTCCTGTGGGTGGTGCGCCGCAGTGATCGCCATGCGCTCTACTGGGGTGCTGGCCAGATCATGCTGGGCGTAGCAGTCAGCCTCTGGAGCTTCAAAATCCAAGGCCTGTGGGAAACAGCCCTGATCGCCATAGCCGGCACAGCAGGGCTGCTGGGTTACGTGGCCGGAACCCTGCATTTCTGCGCGCACCCCATCCACTGGCGCCAGCAATTGATGACCTGGGGCTTGTACGCCCTGTTCCTGATCGGCATCGCCCTTATTCTCCCCAACCTGAGCTATCGCCTAGAGTTGCTGGCGCTTTCAGGCGTGCTCGGCTGGTGTGCCTGGAAGCTCTCGCGGCGCAAACACGTCTACCTCGTAGTCAGCCTTTTTTTCGCGCTGCGTGCCTTCCTGAACCTGATCTTAGCCAGCGAGTTCCTGACCCATGTGAGTCTGGATCTGACTTTCGCGATCAATTTCATCCTGAAAACCGGCTCGATCCTGGGGCTGATCCACGCCGTCCTGCATGAAAACTCGGAGCGCTTTCTGGCCACCCTGAACGGCCTCGGCCACGGCTTCGTGATTCGCGATGCGGACGGCATCATCCGCTTTGCCAGCCAGAAACTGATCCAGTACACCGGCAAGACCAGCGCAGAAGTGTTTTTTGGCAAACACATCTCCGCCGTCACGCACAGCCGATCCGTTGAGCAGAGCGCCGAATGGTTCCGCCAGGTCACCGCACCCGGCACGCGGCTGCCCTGCATCGACGAAGCGCTACACAAGCGCGAGGATGGTGTGGAAATCCCGGTTGAGATCATCAGTGTGCCCTACGAAGATCGTGGCCAGACGCTGGTGCTGAGCCAGATCATCGACATCCAGGCGCGCAAGGCTCAGGAGGCTGCGCTGCAGCGCAGCGCGATGCTCGACGAAGAGACTGGGCTGTTCAATCGCAGCACACTACGCCAGCTACTCGGCGGGTTGCTCGAAGACAGCGCGACCTCCGGTCGGCATACGGCCTTGCTGTTGATCGATATCGATCACTTCCGGCGCATCAATGAAACCCTCGGTCATTCGGTGGGTGACCAGTTGTTGCGTCTGGTCGCCACCCGGCTGCAGGGCCTGCAAGGGGTGCACGACATCCTGGCACGCTTCGGCGGTGACGAATTCGTGCTCGTAGTGCCGGATCTGGACCCTGCCAGTGCCGCGGAAGAAGCCGATCACTTGGCTCGCCTGCTCCTCCTCACACTGGCCACGCCCTTCCCGCTCGAACCGTTCAGGATCACCCTGAAAGCCAGCATCGGGATTGCCTTCGGCCCCAGCCACGGGCTCGATGCCGAGAGTCTGTTGAGCGCCGCCGACACTGCCCTGCACAGCGCCAAGGATGCTGGCCGGAATCGCTACTGCGTGTTCGAAGCGCAGATGAGCGCCCAATCCCGCGATGCTCTGCTGATCGACGAAGCCCTGCAGCAAGCCATCGCCCGCAAGGAATTCCGCCTCGTCTATCAACCCATCGTGGAAGCTCGCAGCCGGCGCCTGTGCAAGGTTGAAGCACTGCTGAGGTGGACAAACCCCACGCTGGGTTTCGTCCCCCCGGACCGCTTCATTCCGATCGCCGAGGAAAGTGGCCAGATCGTCGACATCGGCACCTGGGTGTTGCAGGAAGCCGCGCGCCAGGCCCACGCCTGGGCCGGACAAGTCGGAGCGCCGAGCTGCATCAGCGTGAACGTCTCGGCGGCCCAACTGACTGATCCGGATTTCATGGCCACGATGGAGGACGCTCTCGCGCGCAGCGGCGCCGCCGCAAGCATGCTCGAGGTCGAGATGACAGAGCGGGTGCTAATCGAAGAGGCCGACACCGTCATCCGGGTCCTCGAAGCGCTACATGCCAGAGGGCTGGGCTCATCGCTCGATGACTTCGGCACCGGCTACTCGTCGCTGAGTTACCTCACACGCTTTCACCTGCGCACGCTGAAGATCGACCGCGCCTTCGTGAACGGCATCGAGCATGACGCACGCAACCTGGCGCTGGTCCGCGCGATCATCGCCATGGGCCACAGCCTTGGCATGCAGATCGTTGCCGAGGGCGTGGAAACCGAAGAACAGGCCAGCATCCTCGCCGATCTCGGCTGCGAATACCTGCAGGGTTATCTGATTTCGCGCCCGGTGCCGCCGGGTGAGCTACCCGGCCTCACGACCGCCACAGAAACCTGATGGACTGCTGGCGGCGCTAGCCGGCGGCGGATCATCCGTCGTGAAAGGGATCCAGGTCGCCGGGCTTGCGCAGCATCTTGTTCACTTCATCCAGATGCAGCTCTTCGGCCACGATCATCTCGCGGGCATATTCCTCGAGCAGCACCGATTTGCCTTCGGTGATCTTGAGCAGCTCGTAGTAGCCCGCCAGCGCGTTCTTCTCGTGCTCAAGGCTCTCGCGCAGGATGTCGCCAATGTCGTGCTGCTCGGTTTCCAGCAGGGCGCCAATCTTCAGCGAAGGATGGCCCCCCATCAGCGTCACCAGCTCACCGGCCTTGTGAGCATGGGCAAGTCCTTCCGAAGCGTTGTCCTTGAGCCAGGAGACGATCGGGATGCGGTTGTAGCCGTACACCATCAAGGAGTAGTGGGTGTAGCGCACTACGCCCGCCAGCTCGGTTTCCATGATGCGGTTGAGTGCGGCAATGGCTTTCTTGGTATCGCTCTTGTTCATAGGGGGCTCCGTCAGGTCTGCTGCATGCCGGCAGTCATCGCGCTGCCGCTTACTGCAGTCTGGACCTCATCCTGACTCTCTACAAGCGCGTCGCTCAGCAGGCAGCGCAGGCCGCGGGCCAGCCCCGCCGCACTGGGATTCTCGACGAAGGCACAGCGCTTGCCGGTGCGCTTGCAGTGATCCTTCACGCGCCAATAGGCGTTGTGACTGATGCAGCCAGTCTGGCAGATCACCAGATCAGCCGCGCCGAGCGCCGAGTCGAGCTGGCCGAAGCGATCCTCCACACCGCCATCGTGATGCAGGAACTGGCCCCCTGCCTGCTCGATGAGCTTGCGATAGACCACCACCACATTCTCGCGGCCGCCCACACAGAGAATGCGATGGCCTTCCAGCGAAGCCTCCGGTGCCCCTTCGTCCGGCAACACGCTCGTGCTGGCAAGTGCCACGCCGGGGGCCGGGGCACTCAGGGCGGCGTCGAGCTCCTTGCGCAGGCGGGCATTCTCAAGGCACAAGCGCGCATTGCGCTCCTCCTGATACATCAGCTGATGCTCCAGGCGACGCCGTGCGGCCTGATCCGGCACCGCTGCGCGCAGGGCTTCGAGTTCTTCGCGCAGCGCGCCGAGCTCGGTGTCACGACTGATGACTTCACTGCGCGTACGGATCAGCTGAGCCTGCAATTGCTCGAGCTCACCAGCCTTCTCCTGGCTCTGCCGCTCGCAGCGCTGCTGAGCAGTCGCCAGGCTGCGGGCGAGTGCCGCGTTCTCTTCCTGCAGGGCACGGTAATGCGCGATATCGAGGCGCAGCGAGGCTCCCGCCTGATGCTGGATCATGTGCATCTGCTGGCTGATGACTTCCGCCAGGATCGGATCACAAGCCGGATGGGTCAGCGTGGCCCACAGCGCGCCGGCTATTTCGCCCGCCGCCACAGCCTCTTGCCAGGCCGCCTCCAGGCTTACCCGATCCGGCAGGCGGCGCAGTGCCTTCACGATGGTGGCGTGGCGTTGATCAAGCTCATCTTGAATCGATTCGGCCAGCCGGTTGCGGCTACGCCCCATCTGCACGGCCGCCGAGTGCAGGGCATAGTCATCCAGCCGCGCCATCTCCGGTGCGGCCTTCACGGCCAGCCGGCGCAGCACTGCCATGGGCAGGCACACCCCGATCACCGGGCAATGCACATGCGAGGCCAGCTCCCACAGCCGGCGCCGCTTCGAACCCTGTTTCAGCACCACCGGCTGGGCGGCCGTGGTGAAGGTCTGCTTGATGAAGTGGGTGCTGAACATGAGAAGTCCTCCAATCGTGACGCCACGGGCCAGAGTGCCCATTCCGTTACAGGCTGAAGCCGATCGCGAAGACCTGCCACTGACAGTGGCAAGGCGTGGCGTACTCGCCAACGAGCGGCTTGGCCCTGCAGCGGAATCAGAGACGTTGGGCGTAGTACTCGACCACCAGCTGCATTTCCAGCGGGAAGGGAATGTCGGCGATATCCGGCAGATGGCTGACGGTGGCCTCGGCCTTGGCCTCGTCAAAAGCCAGCCATTCGGGACGCGTCAGCGCCAGATCGGCGAGACTGGCTTTCACCACCAGCAGCTCGCGGCTCTTCGGGCGAATGCTGATGACATCACCGACACGGGTGCGGAAGGACGGGATGTTCACCGGCTTGCCATTGACCAGCACATGGCTGTGATTGACCAGCTGACGGGAGGCCGGGATGGAGCCCGCAAAGCCGGCGCGGAAGACCACGTTATCCAGACGCCGCTCCAGCAGCTCGGCGAGCTTGGCGCCGGCGGAATCGCGCGAGCGCCGCGCATCGGTCACCAGGATGCGCATCTGGCGCTCGGTGAGGCCGTAGTTGAAGCGCAGCTTCTGCTTTTCGAGCAGCTGCAGGCCGTAACCGGACTTGCGTTGCTGCTTGGCGCCGTGCTGGCCGGGGCGCTGATCGCGATCGGCGATGGTCTTGCGCGACAGGCCGGGGAGATCAACGCCGAGTGCACGCATGACTTTGAGACGGGGGCCGGTGTAACGGGACATATTTGTTTCACTCCTTGCAAAGGGCATGTGGATGACGGGGCGTCAACACGCCCTGCCATGCAGGATGGATGTTCATAGCCGCAGCATTCCCCATCCTGCAAAGAAGGCTGCGGCAGTCATTCATTGGCTCACTTGGTGAGAATCAGCTTTCCGTTGCGCGTGGCACGCAGGGTGTAATGCATGCCCTGATGCTCGATGACCAGGGTGCTGGCGCCACCGAGCAGACTGCGACTGGAAACGATGGTTTCGCTGGCAGGCAGTGAAGCTGCGGCGGAGGCGTTGCGCGGCAAGGGCAGCGCGGGAGCGAGTGCGGTGCTCATGGGCGTCTCCTCAGTGCAGCACGGCATGCTGGGCGCGTTCGGCCAGGGCTCGACGCTGGGCGGCTTCTTCATTCTTGCGTGCCTCCAGTTCGTTACCGAGGCGATGCCACACATCGGCCAGCTCATCGCAAGTGCGGGCCAGCAGCGGATCGGTATCTGGCCGCTCAGCAAGCGTATTGAGGTGCTGCACCAGGGCGCGGGCCTTGGCGCTGCTCATGCCGTGGGCGGCGGAGCAGCTCAGAAGATGCAGCGCGGCCGCCATCAGCACGGCAGGGCGGGCTTCGGCGAAGTCGGGGTCCAGGTTGTTCATCTGCTCACTCCTTGGGGAATTTCGGATCACTGCGAGATCACTGCGGATTGAACTGCGGGTAAAAAAACGTCAGGGTTGAACTGCTGCTGCGGGCTCACCGCCCGTGCCCTCGGGCACGTACACCATCGAGCCATCCTTGAGCCGGTAAGCCACTCCGGCCTTCTCTCCATCGCCGCTGCCGATCTGGCCCTTGGCCTGGTAGCGGGTGATCTTCTGGCCTTCCTTCATGGTGATTTCCATGTCCGGTTTGCCAGGATTCTTGATGACGGTGACGTTCTCGGCGCCGAAGGGATTGGCCGGGCTCTGCGCCACGCTCACCAGCAGCGCGGCGATGATCACGAGGAACACGTCGATCAGGTTCACCACCGACAGAATCGGGTCATCGCCTTCGTCCTCATGCAGGAAGCTTGAGGTGCGCGCCCGGCGCACGGCCGGCTGGGCTGCCACAGCCTGCTCGATGACCGCCTCGGGCGCGTTCATGCACTCACCTGTTGCTGGTTCAGCCACACCATCTCCTCGGCCAGCCAACGGCGGCGCACACCCACGACCAGAAAGGTGATCGAGGCCGCGATCAGGGCCAGGATCACCGCCGAGAAGGCGATGGTCAGACTCATACCGACATTGCCCAGATTGCCGTCCGACAGCGAACGCAGCGCCGGGCCCATCGGGATCATGGTCGCCACCAGCCCCAACATCGGCGCCACGCGGGTGGCAATGCGAGCCTTCTCGAGCAGCTTGTGGGCTGCCACGTCGAGGGCTTCCGGATCCTGCAATCGATGGGCTTTTGCGTGCGCGATCAAGGCATAGCCACGGCCGCTGGCCGGCTGATGGCGGGTGCGCAGCCAGGCCTGGAGGCAGAACTCGCCGAGTGCCCAGAAGGCGTAGAGGAACAGGATGGCGATCAGCAGCAGCACCGGCAGCAGAAAGAGCTGGCCGATGTCATACATCATGGTTTCGAGCGGATTCGGGGTCATACAGTTACCTTGCGAAGAGCTGGGTTGGAAGAAGTCGTCAGGAAGCTGCGCAGCGCACCACCGCCAAAGGCCAGGAGCATCAAGGCTCCGCCGAACAGCCAGGCCAGCGAGGCCGGCGGCAAGGCTGGCGGCTCGACCTTTTCGAGCTTCATGCCCTGTACCGGCGGCGGGGCCGGCACCGGCTCGGGTGCTTGCTGAGATGCCGGCGCCGGGGATGCAGGCGCAGCCGCACCCGCTGCCGTGGCCTGCAGGCCGAAGCCCGGCGTGGGCGCCGGGGCCTTGGCCGCTACAAAGTCGCGGAAGGCGGCGTTGTCGCTATGAATGTCGAAGCGCTTCGATAGGTTCTGATAACGCTGGGCAAGCTGCTTGAGGGTGGCTGCATCGGTCTGCCAGTAATCCTTGCGCGCGGCTTCCAGCATGCGTTCGATCATCTGCGCCTGGGCCTGCGGTGCGTGCTGCTCGAACCACTTGTCGAGCCCCATCTTGTACTTGTCCTTGACGTAGACCTCGGCGAATTCCTGCCACTGATCGTCGCGCACGATCTCCGGCGAAGTCGCAGTCCAGCCCCAGAAGTTGTTGATCGAGTCGAGCATGTTCAGCGCGCCGGAATAACCCTCGGCCTTCATGCCCTCGATCCAGCCCGGGTGGAAGTTGCGCGTGCGCAGCTCGGTGGCAAGAAAGCCGGCCGCCGTTTCGGTGCGTGCCGCACGCGGATCACGCAGATTGGAGATCAGGAGTTCTGGCGCCTTGCCGGTGAGATGGCGCACCGCCTGCCCCAGCCCGCCCAGATACTGGAAGGGATCATCGGTGGTGAGCATGCCGTAGAGGTTGGACGAGCGCGCCAGCAGCGCGGCCTCCACGCCCTTCAGGTTCTCGGCATACAGATTCACGCCTTCGAGTTTCTGGCCCCAGGCTGCCTCGTCCGGACCATACGCATATTGCATGCGCGAGAGGTACATCGTGGCGAGTTTGGCATCGGCCTCCTTGCCCTTGCTGGCAAAACTGTCGGAGGCCAGGGTGGCTTCGTTGAGTCCCGTGCCATAAGCGCCGGACTGGTTGCTGAAGATGCGCGTATCAGCCAGTGTCGCCAGCGTCGCTTCGGACAAACCTTTGCCAGCCAGCGCCACTCGGATCGCATTGGAAGCCGCACGCACGGCGTTGTCCGGTTCGTTCTGGGCGGCGGCAAGCTTCACCGCCTCGGCTAGCCACTTCATGACATTCGGAAAGTGGTCGCGATACAGACCCGTGGCCGAGAGCACCACATCCACGCGCGGGCGCTTGAGTTCATTCGCCGGAATCAGCTCGACGCCGGACAGGCGCCCGCCCTGATCCCACTTCGGTCGCACGCCCAGCGCGGCCAGGGCCTGCGCTTCGAGCACACCCGCGTGACGCATGGTTTCCACGCTCCACAGCGAATAGGCGAGCTTTTGCGGGTACTTGCCATGGCGCTGACGGTATTCGACGAGCATCGCCTCGGTGGCCTGTTGGCCGGCTTCCCAGGCAGCCTTGGTCGGAATCTTGGACGGATCGAATCCGTACAGATTGCGCCCGGTGGGCAGCGAATCGGTATTGCGCACCGGGTCGCCGCCGGTGCTGGTCGGAATGAATTCACCATTCAGGCCCGCGAGCAGGCCGGTGGTCTCCGGCGCGGCATCCAGGCTGGTCCACAGGGCCTTGGCGCGCTCCACGTCTTCGCGCAGGGCCGCGTTGCGAATCTCGCGGGTTGCAGCCCCCTCGATCAGGTGATGGCGCAGCAGGGCAAAAGGCTTGCTCGCGGCGAGTTTTTCGTAATCGACCGCAAACACCTCCTGTGGATCTTCAGGCTCCACACGCTTGTAGAAGTCATTGCCCAGCATGCTCATGACCGTGTAGAGACGCAGCTCGTCGGACTTGTTGAGGCCGAAGGCGTGCAGGCCGTAAGGCTGCAGCTGGGCTGCCAGGGCATGCAGGTGATCGTGCAGGGCGTTGATCCAGTGGGCGAAGTCGGCCTCGGCGCGGGCCGGCGTCCAGCCCATGTCCTCGAACAGATGCATCTTCGCGCCGGTACGCAGCAGATCGCGCTTGAGGGCTTCCTTCACACCGCCTTCGTCCTGCTGCAGCCAGGTGTGGAGCTGGTCGTGCATGGCGTTCAGCTCGGTGTGCAGACCGGCCGGGCGGAAGCTCGGGGTCTGGTGGCTGATGATGGTGGCGCGGCCACGGCGCTTGGCCTGCAGCGCCTCGCCCACGTCATCGACAATATAGGGATAGACCACCGGGATATCGCCGAGCACCACGAAGGGCTGATCGTCCATCGACAGGCCACGCTCCTTGCCCGGCGTCCACTCCTGGGTGCCGTGGGTGCCGTAATGCACCAGCGCATCGCGATTGCTGCGCGCCCACAGATAGGCCGCCATGTAGAAGTGGTTCAGCGATTCCTTGGTGGAGTGGTAGATCGCGGCCTCGTGATCTTCCTTGCGCTCGCCACGCGGCGGCACCGGCATGAAGCTCACGTTCCCCAGTTGCAGGCGCGGAATCACGAAACCGGCCTCGCCCTTGTAGCGATAGGCCATCGCACTCTTCTCGGGCTCGCCCCAGCGCGCGATCACCTGCTCGCGCAGGGCAGGCGACTGGGTGGCAAACCAGCGCTTGTAGTCCGCCATCGGCAGCCAGGCCGCGAGGCCCGCGTCGAGCAGCGGCTGGAGCTGGTCATCACGATAGAAAGCCGTCAGCAAGCGGCCCAGGTCGCGGGTCAGCGCGTCCTCGTCCAGCGTTTCGGTGCGGTAGCCGGCTGCCTTCATGGCAGCCAGCGTGTTGGCAAGGCTCTTGGGCAGATTCAGGAAAGAGGCCGAGAGGTTCTTCTCGCCCGGCGGATAGTTGTAGAACAGGATCGCAACACGTTTTTCGGCATTTGCAGTGCGGCGCAACTGCGCCAGATTCATGGCCTTGGCGGCGATCGCGCGCACCTGCGGTGCGATGGCTTCAACCTTGCCGCTCTGCTTGGCTATGGCCGAGGCGATCAGCGGATCCATGCTGCCCGCAATCTCGCTCTGTACCAGGTAGAAAGGCAGATCAATCAGGCGCATGCCCTGCGGATCGGCCTGCCAGTCGGCGGTGTCGCCCCGGCGGTAGGGAATGGCCTGGATCACCGGCACGCCAATCTTTTCAAACTCGGCGCGGCGCCCGCCAGCGTCGTACATGATCTGGTTGTTCACCAGCACATCGACGATGCGTTTTCCGCCCGGCGCGGCCATCTTGAGGAAAGCATCCTCAACCATCATCGGGGTGTAGAACACCAGCGCCCGGCCACCCAGACGCTCGATATCGGCCACCAGCGTATCCACATAGGCCGAGTCGACGGCCGACACATAGGACTGGTGAATCGCGACGCCCACCACCGGCTGCCCCGGTTTGCCGGACACCGCCAGCGCCTCGTCGGCACGCGTGGTGACGCTCTCGGCCAGCTTCGGGTGGTAATAGGCCGCCGCCGGCATCAGCTGCAGCGGCGCGATGCCCTCGGCGCTGCGCAGCTTGAAGACGCGCGCCGCGATCAGCTGGGCAGCGGCCTCCAGATTGCGCCGCCCGCCGTTGCTCACGTAGCGGCGCAGCTCACCGGCCAGCGCTACATCCAGCCCACGCGCCTCTACCCGTTCGTCATCCAGCAGCAGGCGCGCAGCCTTGCGCTCGCTCCACAGCGGGCCCAGCTTGCCGAGCATGAACTCGAGCAGGCCGGGGCGCGGCGTGTCCACGATCAGCAGATCGGCCGTATTGGCAAAGCGGGCCAGGCCCGCCTCATCCAGTTTCTCCAGATAGCGCGCATCCAGCTCAAAGCCCTGCTCGCGCGCGGCACGGCTGAGCACTTCGAACTTGCCGGCCGGTGCCGGGGCAGCCGTCAGCCAGGCCACCTTCGGCACAGCCGCGGATACCGGGCTGACTCCAACGAGGAGTGTGAGGCTGGCCAGAGCCAGCCCGGCGCGCAGAAACTTCAGCAACACAGGCATCTCAATAATCAAACTTCACGCTGAGGGCAAAATTGCGTCCCGGCTGGGTGTAGAACTCGGGCGCCGGATCGGTGGCGGTAAGGCCCGAGCGGCGTACATCGCTCCACAGGTAGTAGGTCTTATCGAAGAGGTTGTTGATGGCCAGATTCAGCTTCACATGCGGCTGCACCTGCCACCAAGCCGACAGATCGTTCACCCCGTAACCCGGCGTGCGGTAGTAGTTGGTACTGGAAGTGTCGATGTGATCCTTGCCAGTGGCCGCACGCAGGCGCCATTCCGCACCCCATTGTTCCGAGGGCGTCCACATCGCCGCAAAAGTGCCACGCTTGGGTTCGATGCTATTGAGCGGCTTGCCGCTCGACTTATCGTAGCCATGCGTGATCGCCAGGCCCGCCGAGAGACGCAGGGCCGGCAGAGCCTGCCAGTAGCCGCGCCAGTCGCCACCGCGGATCACCACCTTCGACAGGTTCTGATACTTGTAGGTGGAGTAACCCGCCACCCCCTCTGCGCTGCCGCTGGGCAGCAGGGTGTATTCAATGAAGTTGCTGTAGTGGTTTTCATACAGCGCGAACTGGCTGCCCCAGGCGGAGCCGGCATACTTGCTGCCCACTTCAAAGCTGCGGCTGGTTTCCGGCTTCAGATCCGGATTGCCGATCACCGCGTAGCGCTGCGAGCTGTTGTAGAAGTAACGGTTGGTTTCTTCATAGTTCGGGCCACGGAAGCCTTCGAGGTACTGGGCGTAGAGATTCCAGTCCTGGCTCAGGCCATACACACCGGCGAGCTTGGGCGACAGGTGGCTGCCTTCCTTGCTGACGGCCTCTCGACCATCGGTGCGCTTGTAGAGCGGATCGCTCTCCGGCTCGAGTTTGAAGCTGTCATAACGCAAACCCGGGGTGAGCTTGAATTTGCCCAGCGTGATCTCGTCCTGCGCAAACAGGCCCAGCTGATCGGTGTGGCCGCGCGGGTACTCCGCTTTTGGATAGCTATCGCCCACCAGCACAGTGGAGGTGGCGCCAGTGGCAAGATTGGTCCAGACCCCGGTCTTGGATTCCTCGGTCTGCAAGCGCAGCAGATCCGCCCCCCAGATCGCCTGGTTCGGCAGGCCGGCCAGCGTGAAAGCCTTCTCCTGCAGCAGATTCAGGCCGGTCTGGCTCTGCTCGTAGGCAAAGCGCTGATTGACGCTGCAATTGGTCGTGCCAGCCGTGGTCGCCGAGCAGGAGCTGGAAGTATTGGTGCGCAGCTGGTAGTTCTGGTTGTCCGTCGTCTGGGTCTGCGTATAAAGCTTGGCAGACAGGCGATCGAACCAGCTCGCTTCCGGCATGTAGTCATAATCGAGCACCACACGGTTGCGCTCCAGCGAATCAACCCCGGTATTGGTGGTGATGCGGGACAGGCTCGTGCCATTCCCCACACGCTGCGCATCCACCGCCGTTTCGCCTTCCTTGTGCTCCAGCGTCAGCTTGAAGCGATGCTCGCGATTCGGCGTGAACAGCAGCTTGCCGAGCACATTGCTCTGCTCGTAAGTGAGCGGATTCGGCGCAGTGCGCTGCACGCCCTGAACCCGACTGCTCCCCTGATTGTCAGTTTCCTCGCCGCGCGCATGGCCGACCATGAACAAGCCCTGGAAACGCTCGCCCCCCGCCGCAAAGGAAGCCGTGGCGCGCTTGCTCTTATCCACGCTGTGATAGCCCAGCGAGCCCCCAGTAGCGAATTCGCGCCCCTTGAGCAGATCAGACGGATCAATGGTCAGGAAACCCAGCACGCCGCCGATCGCATCGGAGCCATACAGGCTGGAAGCCGGGCCACGCAGCACTTCAACCTGCTTGAAGAATTCCACAAAGGGAATATCGCGGTTGTTGGCGTCATAGTTGGTGGTGCCCGGGCTGCGGAAATCCGCGGCGCGCACGCCATCGGTCAGCATCAGGATGCGGTTCTCTTCGATCCCGCGGATGTTCACATGGCTGCCGCCAAAACGGCGCGGGTCGGACGGCACGCTCACGTCCGGCTCATCAGCCAGAACCTCAGCCAGATTGCGCGCCTGGCGCTGCTCGATCTGCTTCTGCGTGACCGCCGTCACCGTACCCGCCACGTCATTGGCATGCGCCTCGGAGCGGGTGGCCGTCACCACCACCGTCCCCAGTTGCGGCTCACTGGTCTGCTGGGCCATGCCGGCCAGAGGCCAGGCACACATCACGGCCAGCGCCATGCGCTGCAGCCTGAATTGTTCTTGTGCAGCCGCAGCCGCGATTCGCCCGATGTTCTTGTGTTGCTTTGCCATGTCCACGCCTATCCAGAAAAGATCGCTGGCTGGCTGGTATCAATCACCGCTGGCTTGCGCTAATGACCCGGCACGGCTGGCAGACCGCCCCCGGCCCGCCAGCCCGGTCGCGAGAGAGAGGCGCGACCGTATCCGGATCAGCCGCAAAACCAGACAGGTCGTACGGCTTGAGATGAATTATATCTAAATGAGAACGATTCGCAATATATGTTGAGTGTAAATTCCGCTCGACCTCCCGCCTGAAACACGCCGCCAAGCAAAAGGCCGCGCTCCGACATCCGGAAACGCGGCCTTGAGGGCCAACCGCATTGAGTTTTGGGACGCTACTCAGCGTTGCAGGGGCAAGACCACACTGACCGGCACGGCCTGCCCGTCCACCCGCCAAGGATGGAAGCTGGCCTTCCAGACCGACTGCATCGCCCCTTCGTCGAGATTCGGCTGGCCACTGCTCTGGACCAGACGCACGCCACGCACGTCACCCGCCGCATTCACATGCAGGCGCAGGATCAGGCGCCCCTTGGGCGGGCCATCCATCAGGCGATAGTTGTAGACGAGCGGAAAAGGTTCGCGCAGACGCATCTGGAAGATCGATACCTCGCGCTCAGGCCAGACATCCTCCGGCGTACTGGCGCACGCCGCGAGCAGCGACACCAGAGCGGTCAGCAAGACCCGCGACACGCGCCCCATCCGCTCAGGCCTCCAGCAATTTCCAGTGATTGTCGGGCGACATCGGAATCGGCCAGGCCAGCATCTGGGCTTTCTCACGCAGATGCCAGCGCGCCGGGCCCTTCTCGCCTGCGATCAGGAAACCGCCTTCTTCGTCCGGGCCGGATAGCGCACCGGCGCGGAAGAACTCGCCGATCAGGGTCAGGCGGGCGGCCTCGCCCGGATGCCACAACAAGGCCTTGCCGGAGAGCTGGGCACTAAGAATGAATCCGCCACCAGGGCCAGCCATGATGTCGCCGGTATAGCCCTCACCAAGAGGAGACTGGCTCGGGATGGCGAGATCCTTGCCGTTCCACACAGCCAGCACTGGCGCTTCCTTGCGCCGCTCGGGATCGGCATGCTCGCCCTGCAGGGCGATGCCCAGCAGGGTTTCGCCCTTCGGCGTTTCGTTCCAGGCCAGATGACGCATCGACAGGCGCGCATCGCGCAGACGCCACTGACCAAGCACTTCACCATTGACCGGATTCAGGCGCACCAGCGAGGAATCCATGTCGTCGAGCTTGTCCTTGCGTCCTTCCGGGGTGTAGCGGATCCCGCCGTTGGGAATCAGCAACATGCCTTGCGCATCGACCGTGATCTGGTGCGGGTCCATACCACGCGTGGGCCACTCTGCGACTTTCCTGAGGGTCGCAATGCTGCGCACGCTGACCCAACCCTGGCCGCTCTTGGGCTCGATCTCGCTGGTAAAGAAATGCTGGCCATCCGCGGCCAGTTCGATATGACCGCCGGAAACCCGCGCGGACTCCGCGGCCAGATCAAGCAGCGCCGCCCGCTTGCCTTGAGCATCCGCACGCATGACCCACAGGCCATGGCGATAGGCCAGGGCCAGATAACCGCCGTCAGCAAGGCCGAGCAAGCCATGTCCGCGCGAAGAGACCGGCAGCGCGGATTGCAAACGGATCGCCGCCCCCGCCCAGTCGATCTCGATCACGCCCACATAGTCGCCAGGTGCGCCGCTGAGCGGCGCAGTCAGATCCACCGTGCTGCGCCAACCGGCCAACAGGCGGGTGGGGCGTGGCATGGCCGCTAGCGCAGGCAAAGGCAAAGAAGCTGCAGCGAGCATGGCGGCCGCGCTGCGCAGGAAACTGCGTTTATCCATCAGAGACTCCACAAAGCAAAACGGGCCCGCACTTGGCGGGCCCGACAACGATAAGACTCAGAACTTGTAGGACGCGGTCAGCTCGAACGTGCGGCCCTTACCGGGGATGTAGTGACCACGGTAAACGTTGTCCGCGTACAGCTTGTTACCCAGATTGGTACCATTGAGCTTGAGGGTCAGGTCGCGCGTGGCCGCATATTCCACCATCGCGTCATAGGTCAGATAACCCTCGACCTGATTGGTGTTGATCAACTGCGGGTACATCTTGGTCCGCCCGGCCACACCGGCACCCAAACGCCAGTCAGCCGAAACCTTGTAGGTGGACCACAAGGAAGCCTGATGCTTGGGAATCAGGCCGGGACGCTGCCCTACCTGTTCGCTGCCGGTCAGGGCGCCCTTGGAGATTTTGGCCACCGGGATCCAGGAGTAGGACAGGTAAGCCTCCCAGGCCGGCGTGATGCGACCCGCCAGGTCAAGCTCGGCACCCTTGGTGTAGCGCTCGCCGGACAGGACGTAGTTGGTGGCGTTCACGGTGTCAGTGTCGGTATTGCGCTCGTTGTACTTGGTGGACTTGAACAGCGCAGTGCGCACGCTCATGTCGCCGCCAAAGAACTCCAGCTTGCTCCCCACTTCCACGTTCTTGCTCTTCTCGGGATCGGTGTTGCTGCCCAACGCATCGTACTGATAGGTGTCGCCCGAGGTGTTGAAGGAGGTACCCCACGAGAAGTGGAACGAGGTCGCCGCGCTCGGCTGATACATCGCACCAAAACGCTTGCTCGGCATCTTGTCGTGACGGCCACGGTTCGCAGTGACCGTCCCGGCGGTCGCACCGGAGGTGCCCCAGGTCCGGTACTCGCCATTGGCGTAGTCGTAACGCAGACCACCGAGCAGCTTCCAGTTTTCAGCGATCTGCACGAGATCCTGGAAATAGGCGCCAGCGGAGAGATAGTCGAAGTCAGCACTGCGCAGCTTCTGACGCAACTCCTCGGTCACTCCGGAAGTGCCGTCATCGTCACCGAGGGTAGTGTTGCTCTTGGTGAGGTTGACCCCGGCCGGGGTGACGAAACCATAGGTATTGCGGCGCTCATGGTTGATATCGACACCGGACAGGATCTCGTTTTTCATGCCCAGTAGCGTGAGCTTGTCCGAGTAATCACTCTGCAAGCTCTGCACTTCCAGATCCATGGCCTTGTTGTTGCTGCCACGCGTCAACACAGTGTTGTCGCTGATATTGGACTCGTACACCGATTGACGATTAGGTTGGGCGCTGGCCGCAGCAAAACGCACCGCGCTGGCACGCTGGTCGCGGTTGTACTGGCCGGCACGGAAAACCGTCTTCAGCTCAGCCTGACCGGAAAAGCGGTGGATATGGCCCACGGTGCCATGCAGGATGTCACTGTTGGCGTAATCGCTATCCACTCCGTAGTAAGCGGACGGATCCTTGTCGATCAACCCAAGCCCGGAGGTCTGGGCGTCCGGCGCCAGCCAGGGCAGGCCGTAGTTGATGCCATTGCGGTTCTTCAGGTAGTAGAGCGAAGCGGTAAACTCATCGCGCTCGCCAATCCCGTAGCGGAAATTGCCGGCAGCGCCTTCCTTGTCAATCGAAGAACCCGATCCGTTGTTCTCTGCATCCGCCTTCATGGCGGTCAGGCGGAAGGCCGAAGCCTGCCCGGTGACGATGTTCAGATCAGTCTCCAGGCGCTTGTAATTGCCCGTACCGTAGGTGAAGTCCACCTCGTTCTGGTCCATCAGGAAAGCCTGCTTGCTGACCTGGTTCACTACCCCGCCGGTGGAACCACGGCCGAAGAGCATCGAAGCCGAGCCGCGCAGCACTTCGACGCGGTCATAGTTGAAGGTGTCGCGCTCGTAGATGCCGGGGTCGCGCATGCCATCAATGTAGATATCACCACTCTGCTGCAGCGAGAAACCACGCAGGCGGATGTCTTCCTCGCCGCCTTCGGCCGCCAGGAAGGTCACCCCAGCGGTCTGGTGCAGCACATCCTTGAGGGTATCCAGATTGCGGTCATCGATCAGCTTTTCGGTAACCACCGTCACCGACTGCGGAATGTCGCGCAGCGCCTGCTTGCCCTTGCCGATGGTGGTGGTAGTGGCCTGGTAGGTACTCTTGGCCTCGATCTCGACCGGCTTGTCAGCCGTCACACGGACCGTGCCGAGAGTCTTCTCGTCTGTTTTGGCGGGGGAGGTCTGAGCCAGCACGGACTGGCTGGCTGCCAGTGACATCAACGCAAGATTGACCGCCAGGGCAAGGCGGGACACACGCAAGGAATTCGGGCGCATTGCAACTACTCCGGAGTGAGGGTCTGCGGGATTGCCGGAGTCGAAGCCCGGCCTTTGACAGACCGTTGGCACCCCGGGTTCTATTTTTGATCCGTTTTTGCGAATCGTTCGCATTTGTACTTTATTTTACAAAAATGAACAAGTCGTTTCTGCGTCTCTTGCAGGGGCGCCCACATACGTGTTGCGTGCATGCTGCGCAGCCCCCTCAAAGAGCCATTCCGCCGCATTGACCCCAGCCACTGACCACGGCTAACGTGAGTGCCTTCCCCGGCCTTCGCCTCCTGTCATGTCTGCGCTCAACCTCGCCCGCCTGATCCTGCTCGCCGCCATCTGGGGCGCCTCCTTCCTGTTCATGCGCATCGGCGTACCGGTATTCGGGCCGGGCAAGCTAATCCTCCTGCGGGTGGGTCTGGCAGCCGTGTTCCTGCTGGCCCTGGCGCTGTACTGGCACAAACCGGCCCACTGGCGCGCCAACGGGCGGCACTATGCTTTCATGGGAGTTTTCAACTCCGGCCTGCCCTTTCTGCTCTATGCCTTTGCGGCGCAGACCCTGAACGCCTCCCTGCTGGCCATCATCAATGCGGCCGCACCGATCTTCGGTGCGCTGGTCGCCCGCATCTGGCTCGGTACGCCGCTGAGCCGGGGCGCGGCCATCGGCCTGAGCCTGGGCTTTGCCGGAGTGGCCCTGATCGTGGGAAGCGAGGCCAGCACGCGCAGCGAAGGTGCGGCACTCGCGGCCGGTGCGGCCCTGCTCGCGCCGCTGTGCTACGCGCTGGCCACCAGTTACGCGAAGAAACACGCCAGCCACATCCCATCCTTCGATCAGGCCCACGGCAGCATGTGGGCCTCCAGCTTGTGCGTGCTGCCCCTGGCGCTGCTGATCCCAGCACGCAGCGTGCCGCAGGCAGGTGACTGGTTGGCCGTAACAGCCCTGGCATTGATCTGCACCGGCTGGGCCTACCTGATCTATTTCCGCCTGGTCAGCGAGATCGGCCCAGCTCGCACCCTCACCGTGACCTTCCTGATCCCGGTCTTCGGCGTGCTGTGGGGGGCGCTATTTCTGGGTGAACACATCAGCCTCACGATGCTTGCCGGTGGCGTGATCGTGCTGGCCGGCACGGCACTGGCCAACGGCTGGCGATCGAAAGCCTGAGTGCCGGTGCACGCTCTCGTAAAACGCTGGCCGGGAGTCTGTCGAAGACCGAGTACATGACAATCAAAAGATCGTAAGCAGATGCCGAGGGCGGTTCAGAAACGGGTGGAAAGGCCGTTAGTGGGCAGATACAGCTCATTTCCGCACCGTGGACAGCACAGCCCTCTCCCTATCCGCCGACCTCACCCTGAGCAGCATCCTGATCGTGCTATGGCTGGTACGCCGGGAAGACCTGTACGCGCTGCTGTGGGGAGGCGGCCAGATCTTGATCAGCCTGGCGACTCTCGGCGGCCCCGTACTGGCGCTCCACAGTCCCAGCGTACGCGGCCTGCTAATGCTGTGCATGGTGCTGGGCATCGCCGGCTACGGTTTCGGCACCCGGCATTTCTGCGGTCTGCCGTTGCACTGGCGCCGTGGCGCTCTGGTGCTGGCCGTACTCACACCGGCGATGCTCGTGCTGGCCACCCTCTCCCCCGCCCTCGGGCGCAACGCGGCATTCCTGTGCCTCGGCGGCGTATTGCTGTGGAGCGCGCTGCAACTCCGGCGCTGCGACCGGGCCTATCACCTGCTGGCCTTGCTGCTGCTGCTGCGCGCCATGCTGAATCTGAGCGGCCCGTTGCTCTTGTGGCTGAACGACTCGATCGCTCCGATCCTGGCCTTGGGCTTCTTGCTCAAGACGGCCTCCAGTCTCGGCCTGATCCACGCTGTGCTGCGCGAGTCGCAGGCCCTGTTCCGCGCCACCATCGATGGTCAGGGCAATGGTTTCCTGATCCGCAACGAAGCCGGCGAAATTCTGGCGGCAAACGACAAGTTCGCCCAACTGATCGGCCGCCAGCATGCGCAGGAACTGCTCGGGCGCAACATCAACGACATTGCCTCGGGCCGCAGTGCCGCTAAGGCCCACGAATGGTTCCTGCGGGTGACGGCCGCAGGCGCGCAGATCCCACTCATCAGCGAGGATGAGTACATCATCCGCGACGGCCAGCGCCTGCCGGTGGAACTGATCAGCAGCCCCTGCCGCATCCGGGGCCAGCTCAGCGTGCTGACCCAGATCCTCGACATCTCGCAGCGCAAGCAGCAGGAACAGGCGCTCGTGCAGGCGGCCAACATCGATCCGGTCACTGGCCTGTTCAACCGCCCGGCCCTGCAGCGCCACCTGCAGACAGCACTGATCCTGTCCGGCCAGAGCGCCAGCGCCTGCAGCGTGCTGCTGATCGATCTCGATCACTTCAGGCGCATCAACGATACGCTGGGACATTCGGTGGGCGACGAGCTGCTGCGTCTGGTCGGCCAGCGCCTGCGCAAGCTGGCCGGCAGCGAGGATGTACTGGCCCGCTTCGGCGGCGACGAATTTGTGATCGTCTCCAGCCAGCTGGATCTGGCGGCTGCGGAGGAAACCGCCACCCGCCTCGCCCAGCGCATCCTCGACGATTTGCGCGACCCCTTTGAACTGCCGCCCTTCCGGGTCGCCATGGCTGCCAGCATCGGCATCGCGCTGAGCCCCGCCCATGGTACGGACCCGGAGAATCTGCTGCGCGCAGCCGATTCCGGAATGTACGCAGCCAAGGATGGCGGACGCGGACGCCTGAAAGTCTTCGAGGAGGCCTTCAATACCCTCGCCCGCGACGCCTTGCTGATCGACGAAGCCCTGCAGCACGCCATCGCCCGCAACGAGTTCCGCCTCGTCTATCAGCCCATCGTCGAGGCGCGCAGCCGCAAGCTGAGCAAGGTGGAGGCACTGATCCGCTGGAGCACGCCCAGACTCGGTTTCGTCGGCCCGGATCGCTTCATTCCGATTGCCGAGGAAAGCGGCCTGATCGTGGAGATTGGTTGCTGGGTGCTGCAGGAGGCCACCCGCCAGGCTCGCAGCTGGGCTGATGAAGCCGCCGGACCGATCTGCGTGAGCGTGAACGTCTCCGCCGCCCAGCTGGTCGATCCGGATTTCCTGCTCCTGCTGCGCGAATTCCTGGCCCGTAGCGGCGCAGCGCCCGACGAGCTGGAAATCGAACTCACCGAGCGGGTGCTCATCGACGAAGCCGACACGGTGATCCGCGTCATCGACGCCGTCAATGCCATGGGCATCGGCGTATCGCTCGACGATTTCGGCACCGGCTACTCATCGCTGAGCTATCTCACCCGCTTCCACCTGCAGACCCTGAAAATTGACCGGGCCTTCGTGAACGGCATCGAACGCAGCGAACGCAATCTCGCCCTGGTCCGCGCGATCATCGCCATGGGCCACAGCCTGGGCATGAAGATCGTGGCCGAAGGCGTGGAAACCGAAGAGCAGGCACGCATGCTGACCGAACTCGGCTGCGAATACCTGCAGGGCTACCTGATTTCGCGGCCGGTACCCGCGGCAGAGATCAGGCGTTAAAAAGCCCGGGGGCCTTGCGGCGATCCCGGGCTTTCAGAACGGCACAACAGACTCAGTTCAGCTGGCCTGCCGGCATGGTCGCCAGCGGGCGGCAGCAGCCCTGCTCACCGGCCTTGATGCGCTGCACCGCGTCGTCGAGGCCCTGCTTGGGCGGCTTCTGGTCGGCAAACACGGCTTCCATTTCCTCGGCCAGAACACGGCGCACACCGCGACGGTGGGCAAAAGCAGTGGCGTAGGAAAAGCTGGTCACCGGCTTGTAAGTGAGCTGGCTGATGGCCACGCGCTGGGCAACCAGCTCATCACGCAACAGCTTGCTGGCCTGGGTGGCCAGCAGGCCGGCTTCGCTCAACGGCAGGTAGCCCGAATTGAGCTGCCATTCCACCTGGCTCTGGGCCGACAGCCAGAAGCGGATAAAGCGCGCCGCCAGCTTGTATTCGGCCGCCGATTTGCCGGAGGCCACCCACAGCGCCGGGCCATCCGCCCAGGTATTCTGCGGCGCGCCATAGGCATCGTCGTGATACGGATAGCCGCCCACACCCACTTCAAAGCCAGCTTCACGCACGAGGGTCGGGTAAGCGCCGGAAGGCGCAGCCAGCACGGCACAGTCACCGCGGGCGAAGCGCGCTTCGCCTTCATTGCCGCGGCCGAAGTAGTGCAGGTAGCGGGCCTTGTACCAGGTGCTCATCTTGGCCAGATGCTTCACCTGAATCAGGCCGTTGACGGCGATCTGCTCGTTCTTGCCGCCCGTGACGAAGGCCTGGTTATTCCAGGCGCTGGCGTTTTCGAGCAGGGTGGACACGGGCTGAGAAACCGTCATCGGGCAGGCCTGACCGGCAGCCACCAGCTTGCCCAGCACGGTCTGCCAGTCGTTCCAGTTCTTCGGCAGATTGCTGCCATTGATGCCGACCGCTTCCAGTGCCTTGACGTTGTAGAACATCACCGGTGTGGACAGGGCGACCGGCAGGGCCTGCAGGCGCCCGGCGCTGTCCAGCGAGGAAGGCACCATGACCTTCACGTCACCCGGACGCAGGGTATTGAGCGGCTCGCGGGCGTCTTTCATGACCTGCCACAGGGGCTTGAAACGCGACGGGCCGCTCAGGAAATTCTCTTCATCCGCTTCCGCCACGATGCTCAGCACCGGCTGGGCACCTTCGCTCCAGTGGCGCTCGCTCAGCATCACCGTGCTGCCGGGGTTGGCGGCATTGAAACGCTCGACCAGCTTCAGCAACTGGGCGCCCTTGTCGGCGCCGAGGCCATGACTCAGCTCGATCTGAACCGGGGTGGCCGGAGTCTTGGCGGGTGCCGCCTTGGCAGGCGCGGCATGAACCGGCATGGCCGCTGCGGCCAGCACGAGGGACGTCAGCAAGGTGCCGGCGCGAAGGGGGAATTGGGTCATGAAAAACTCCGGAAGCAGCAACAACAGAGAGCCGGATTATAGGCGCCGCCCACGCCCCTCCCAAACCCGGAACGCGCAGCGCGGTCCCCGGGTGACGGACGGTTCAAGTCCTCCCCGCCGGGTGACGTTATTGCTTGCAGGACATTCTCCTTTCGGACCCTTGCCATGACACGCGCTCGCCTGACCCTCCCTTTGCTCCTGCTGCTCAGCCTCGGCGCCTGCGAGCAACTGGGCATTCCCGACCCGGCCAAAGATGCAGCGGCCAAGGAGGCGGAAGGCAAGGCCATTGGCAGCGCTTGCCGGCATGCCGGGCGGGCACTGGAGGATTGCTACACCCTGAATCCGGGCGGGCATAAGGCGGCCATCTTCGCCGGCTGGCGCGAAATGAACGATTACATGGCTGAGAACAAGATCGACACCGTGAAGCCCGAGCTGCCCACGCTGGGTGCGATGCCCAAGAGCAAGGCCAAGACAGAAGAAGAGGCGGGCACGGAAGAAGCCGCAGCGGAAAGCGCGCCCAAAAGCAGCCGCCGTCGGAGCTCGAAGGCCGCCACTAGCACGCACTGAGTGCGCCCTGGCAGCTACAATTGCGGCCCTGTCTGCTCACCTCGCCGCTGCCATGTCCGATCGTCTCAAAGTCCTGCCCCAGCATCTGCTGCCCAAGCAAATGCTCACCGAACTGGCTGGGCGCTTCGCCAGCAAACCGCTGGGCGGGCTGACCAGTGCCGTCATCCGCTGGTTCGTCGGCCGCTACGGCGTGAACATGAGCGAGGCGGCCAATCCGGATATCACGGCCTACCCGACCTTCAATGAATTTTTTACCCGCGCCTTGCGTGAGGATGCCCGCCCGCTGGCCGATGCACCGCTGATCTGCCCAGTGGATGGCGCCATCAGCCAGTTCGGCGCGATTGCCGGGGATCAGGTGTTCCAGGCCAAGGGGCACAGCTACTCGACCACCGCCCTGGTCGGCGGCGATGCCGAACTCGCCAAACAGTTCTACAACGGCAGCTTCGCAACCCTTTACTTGTCTCCGCGCGACTACCACCGCATTCACATGCCAGCCACCGGCCGCCTCACCCGCATGATCCATGTGCCGGGTGAGCTGTTCTCGGTGAATCCGACCACCGCACGCGGCGTGCCGGGTTTGTTTGCACGCAACGAACGGGTGGTGTGCGTATTTGAGGGGGAGGCCGGACCCTTTGTGCTGGTGCTGGTGGGCGCCACCATTGTCGGCAGCATGGCCACGGTATGGCATGGCGTGGTGAATCCGCCGCGCGTGAAGGATGTGCGCGAATGGCGTTACGACGGGCAGGATATCCGTCTGGCCCAGGGCGCCGAGATGGGGCGCTTCCTGCTCGGCTCCACCGTCGTGATGCTCTTCCCACAGCCCGGCGTGAGCTTCAATCCGGCCTGGCTGCCGGGTGGCGCGATCCGCATGGGCGAAGCCATGGGACACACCGGCGCCTGAGCCTCAGCCTCAGCCTTCCGGCAATAGCTCCAGCAAGGCCGCCTGGACCCGCGCCAGGTCGGCATCGAGGCGCCGCAAGAGAGCTTCATCGAGGCTCGCCAGCGCCTCTGGCAGAGGCTCGCTGCCCCCTTGAGGCCAGGGCGCAGGCAGGGGCTTATCGGGCTCGCACAGATACAGGGCCACCGTCCGGCGATCACTGCCGGTGCGGCGCGCCTCCAGCCAGCCCTGCATAGTGAGCGGGCGCAACATGTTGCTGACAGTGGATTGATGCAGGCCGAGTTCGCGCGCCAGCTCATTCACCCCCAGTCCGGGCCGGGCCTGCACGCACTGCAGGGCACGCAGCTGGGGGAGACCAAGGCCGGTTTCGCGTTCGCGACGACGCGCATGCCGGCGTGTCGCATTGAGCAGCAGTTGCAGGCGCCAAGCAAGACGCTCCGCCGGATCTTCCGGTGCTGTGCTGGAGGAAAACCGGATGGCATCCGGGTCAAGAGCAGGCATGGGGCGATGATAGCCGCACAAGCCCCGCCGAAACAGCGCTCTTCAGACCGGCGAGCAGCGCTCCAGCGCCGTCTGCACCAGGCCGAGATCCCGCTCCAGGCGTTGTAACAGCCCCTCATCGAGCCGGCTCAGTCCTGCCAGCATGGCTTCAAGTCCAGCCTCGTCATCCGCTACGGCAAGCAGCTCTTCCAGCAGCATCAGCCGTAGCAGCACTTCCCTGGCGTAGGTGTTCATGTGTGTTCTCCGTGCAGCCGAAAAAAAGGCAGCCCGAAGGCTGCCTTTTCAAGTCGTTTGACACTTCCGGAGGAAGGATCAGAACTCCTTCACGAAGCCCACGCGGGTGTAACGCTCGTCGCGCTTGGTAGCGGAACGGGTTGCGCCGAAGCCCGCAGCGGTGCCGTCATAACCACCCACGCTGTTTTCGTTGCGTTCCCAGTCGCTCTTCTGCACAGCGCCGTAGACATACACGCTCTTGGTCAGGAAGTAAGCGCCGCCCATCATCCAGCCATGGCCGCTGTTACGGTTGCTGCCGACGTCACGCACGATCGAGTACTCGACACCGACGGAAGCCTTGTCGTTGAAGTTGTACGACACGACGGCGTTGGTGATCTTGTCCTGATAGGCGGTGTTGATAGCGCGAGCGCGACCATTCTGGGTGGAGTAGGTACCCGCCAGCTTCAGACCACCGATCGGGAACACCGACACGAAGGCGCGTTGGAAGCGCATGCCATCTTCGCTTGCATCGGTCACGCCGGTGCTGGCACGGCTCACATAGTCGTAACCGCCGTTCACCACCTTGCCGAAGGCGAACTGGAAGCCACCGCCCAGAACGTCGCCGCTGCTGGTGCTGTTGACGTTGCTGTCACCGCTCTTACGGCCATCACCAATAGCGTAGATGGCTTGGCCACCGATCTTGAAGGAGCCGAGGCTCAGGGTCGGGGTCAGGTACTGGGTGGTACGGTTGGTCAGCGCGGTCATGCGGTAGGTGGAGATGCCGTACTTGACGAATTCCAGGTCCTTCGGCTCAACCATGTAAGGCTTGCTGGCGACGTAGAAATCGTCACCGAAGTTCTGCACGCCCCACTGCACGCGACCGAGCATGTTGCTCTTCAGGTACACGGCCTTCTTATCGTTGGAGGTCAGGCCGCCCACACCGGCAACGGTGGAGGTGGTGCTGTTGTTGGTGGCCTTGCCATCGAAGAAATCAGAGAAGCGCAGATCGATGCTGACACCGGCTTCCAGATCCTTGTTGATGGTTTCCTTGGCGCTGACGGTGATGCGCGAGGTGGAAGCGCTGCCATCCGACAGGGTTTCGGTGGTCTTGCCGCCGTTGGAGCCGCCGCTGGTATCAGCGTTGGCGGTCTTCTTGAATTGATAACCGGCATCAACCTTACCGCCGATGGTCACGGAAGTCTGGGCGAACGCGGCGCCGGACATCAGGCCAGCAACGGCCAGGGCAATGAGTTTCTTCTGCATGGATTTCTCCTCACGTGAATGGATGACTCTCTCGCCGAACCCCGCCGATGGCTGGATCCCCGCACCCTGCGGGGCCACCCCGGCATGGCTGCGGGGCGGACGTTGATCAGAGGTCAGGGCGATTTGACCCGCAGCGCCCCACCCCCTCAATTTCGTTATTGCCGGGCAATCTGTTTGAAATCGCGTCAGGGCACACCTGAAAGCCATGCCTGGCGGGGATTGCTCGTAGCGCTCGGGAGAGCCGGCCGGGAGGGGAAAACCCCGAACTGGCGCAACAAGGTGTTGCACCAGAACAACAACCCCGCTTTATTCAGGGGCTTCGCCGGCCTGTGGCGCATGCAGGGCGAACTCGGCCGGAGACAAACCGATCTCGCGTTTGAACACCACGTGCATGTACTGCTGGGTGCGGAAACCACAATGCCGGGCAATCTCCGAGGTGCTCAGCTCACGCCTCGCCAGCATGCTTTTGGCCTGGGCAATGCGCCGACGCAGTAGCTCGTCATGCACGGTCACCCCCAGTTGGGTCAGGAAGCTGCGCTCCAGGGTGGCACGCGACACGCCCATGAAATCCGCCACCTGCTGCGCCTTGATGCAGCGCCCCAGTTGCGCATCGATGAATTCCAGCGCGCCACTCACCAGAGTGCTGGCCTTGCTACTGGTTGCCGCCAGTTGCACCCCTTGCGGCGCAATGGCCAGCCCGGCCGGCGCCTCCAGCGGGCGCTGCAGGCGCCGGCGCAACAGCTCTGCGGCCTTGCGCCCAATTTCTTCGGCAGGCTGGGTCACTGAAGAAATCGGCAGCGGTGACAGGGCGGCCACCAGCGGATCATTGTCGATCCCGACGATCGCGATGTCGCGCGGAACCTGGCGCCCCGCCTGCTCGCACAGCTGCAGCAACTCCCGCGCCGCCGAATCATTAACAGCGACTACACCGGTGCGGGTGGGCAGAGCGCGCACCCAGTCGAGATCCTGCACGCTGGCGGTACTGCCATCCGGTGGCGAAACCGCTTCACGCAGGCGCGGATTGGCCCCCGCCTGCGCCCGGAAGGCCTCCAAGCGCTCCCTGGCCCAGGGCATGTCCTGATAACGCAGAAGGGAAAAGCCGGCCAGGTACTGCACCCCGTTTTCCCGCAAATGCGCGATGGCCAATCCGATCATGGCCGCATTATCCGCACACACCCGCGGCTCCGCAGCGGCGAGTCCGGCACTCGCAGCACTCGCGATGAACACCCCCGGCAGCGCGCTTATCCGAGGCAGAACGAGTTCAAGTCCGGGCGTTTCAGCATCCGTGATGAGGCCATCCATGCCGCTCAGATCTTCCGGCAGGCGCTTGCTGATGCTCAGGCGCCAGTCCAGCTCGCTGCCACGCACAAAGGCCCCAACGCCGCTCATCACGGCACGATGGAAAGGTTGCGCGCTATCCAGAACCAGCAGGATGTTGCGCACGCGCTTGGTCTTCATCATGACTCCGGTTGAGGTACACAGCCGGCGAGTGTACTGTATTGCCACAAATACATTGCCCGTCTTCCTTGATGCATTTACGGCTCTACCTGCGCCTGCTGGCCCCCCTGCTGCTGATCCTCGCCCTTGGTGGCTGGCTGGCCATGAACGTGACCGAAGAGCTCACCGAGCGCTGGTTTCTGCGCGATCTAGGCTTGCGCGGCAGCCTGATTGCCAATGCCCAGTCCGACACCATCAGCAAGGTGCTCGACAACGGTCAGTGGGATCGCATCCACGCCCTCTTCGAGCGCACCATCCGCGACGAACGCCTGAGCGCCATCGCCCTGTGCAGCACCAATGGCCTGCTGATGCATCGCACCAAGGATTTTCCGACCGACCTCGACTGTGCCCAGGCCCACGCCCTGCAACGCAACGGCAACGTGGAACTCACCCTGCCGCTCGGCAAGGTCATGCTGGGGATCTTCCCGGTCAGCACCGAAGAGCATCACATTGCCGATCTGGTCCTGCTGCACGATTTGGCCTTCGTTGAGCGCCGTACCCGCCTGTCGCAGCAATACCTGCTGGTCTTCATGCTCATGATGGGGCTCACCGTCGCCTTGCTGATCGTGCTCCTCACCCAATACAACTGGCGGCGCTGGAACCTGGCCCTGCGCACAATGCTCAATCCGGCCAGCAACACCCTGGCCGCTCCGCCGGAATTCCGCTCCTTCATGGATGATCTGCGCACCCGTCTGCGCGACCTGGAGGACCACTACCGCCACGGTCAGTACAGCGACGCTGACTGGACCGCGGAACGTTTGCGCAGCCTGCTCGCCAGCCATCTGCACGGAGACGAACTGCTGGTCGTTTCCAACCGCGAACCGTGGACCCATGAACGCATTGGCGACGCCCTGCTCGTGCGCCAGCCCGCCAGCGGCCTGGTAACTGCGCTTGAGCCGGTGCTGCAGGCCTGCTCCGGCACCTGGATCGCCCATGGCAGCGGCAACGCGGACCGTGAATGTGTCGACGCGGCAGACCACCTGATGCTGCCGCCCGGACAACAGGATTACCGCCTGCGCCGCCTGTGGCTCAGCGAGGAAGAGGTGCGCGGCTATTACGACGGCCTCTCCAACGAAGGCATCTGGGCCCTGTGCCACCTGGCTCACGTGCGGCCGGTATTCCGCGAGGCGGACTGGCAGCACTACCGCCAGGTCAACCAGCGCTTTGCAGATGCCGTGATCGCCGAAGCGCGCAGCCACAACCCGGTGGTACTGGTGCAGGATTACCAGCTGGCCCTGGTACCGGCACTGATCCGCCAGCGCCTGCCGGAAGCCACTATCCTTTGCTTCTGGCACATTCCCTGGCCTACGCCGGAAGCCTTCGGCATCTGCCCATGGCGCACCGAGATTTTGCAAGGTCTGCTGGGCTCGACCATCCTCGGCTTCCAGACCCGTCACCACCAGCAAAACTTCCTCGCCACGGTCGAGCGCTTCCTCGAGGCGCGCCTCGAAACCGAGCGCTCCAGCGTGTTCCATGCCGGCCGCGAAACCCTGGTCGACAGCTATCCGATCTCGATCGCCTGGCCCGCCACCACGCCGGACAGCGCCCACCAACGGCAGCTCGGCCGCGAAGCCCTGGGCATCACAGCAGGACAAAAGCTGATTCTCGGCGTCGATCGTTTCGACTACACCAAGGGCATCGAGGAGAAGTTCATTGCCTTCGAACGCCTGCTTGAAAAACACCCTGAATGGATTGGCCGCCTGTGCCTGCTGCAACTGGCCGCCCCGACGCGCAGCAGCCTCGCCGATTACGCCGCGCTCAGCGAGCGCGTGGCACGCCGTGCAATGCAGATCAACAACCGCTTCGGCCGCCCCGGCTATACCCCGGTCACACTGCTCGTGGAGCACCGCGACCAGGCTGCGGTGCGGGCACTGTATGGCGCCGCCGATGTGTGCGTGGTGAGTAGCCTGCACGACGGCATGAATCTGGTGTGCAAGGAATTCGCTGCCGCCCGCGACGACGAACAGGGCGTGCTGGTGCTCTCCAGTTTCGCTGGCGCTGCGCGCGAACTCGGTGAGGCCTTGAGCATCAACCCCTACCACACAGAATCCTTCGCCGACACGCTGCAACAAGCCCTGTGCATGCACCCGGCCGAGCAGCGGGAGCGCATGAGCAGCCTGCGCCGGCAGATTCACGACGCCAACGTCTACCTGTGGGCTGGCCGCATGCTTGAGGATGCCGCCCGCTGGCGCTTGCAGGCGCGCATGCATGAGCGACTGCATCGCTATCAGCACAGCTGAATGCCATCCAGCCGTCGATCCTGCACGCTTGCAGCCTGCCCGCTGCCCATGTCTCAATGCCGCGTCTATGCTTGAATCGTCAAACGCTTCATCCTTGGATTTGCCATGAACCGATTCCCCCTAGCCCTTCTCGCCCTGCTGCTGTGTTCCGCCTGCTCCGTACAAGAGGTAAAGGAAGGCAGCAAGAGTGCCAGCAGTGAGGTTTCCAAGGGCGCCAGCACAGTCGCCAACGGCGCTGTGGAGGCGGCCAAGGTCGTGAAGGACACGGCCGTCGAGGCCTATCACGGCGCCGGCGAGATCGGCAAACAGATCGGCAACGATGCCGCCAGCGCCGGCAAGGAAGTAGGCAAGAAGACCCGGGAAACCTTCAGCAAGTAAGCCGCTGCCAGAGCACAAAAAAAAGGCCCACCGTGAGGCAGGCCCGAATTCAACTGTGAAGGAATCTTTGCAGACTAGGTGCGGATCAGAACTCCTTGACCAGACCGATCTTGGTCAAGCGGCTGTCCAGCTTGCTGGCCGTCGATGAAGTCCCGAAACCGGAAGCTGTGCCATCGAACTTGCCACCGATCTTGTCCTGGTTCCGCTCCCAGTCAGTCTTGGTCACCGCCGAGTACAGATAGACGCTCTTGCTCAGGAAGTAGGTGCCGCCGAATTGCCAGGCATGGCCGCTGTTACGCTCGTCCCCCACATCACGCACGATCGAATAACCGAAGCCGATGTTGGCCTTGGCATTGAAGTTGTAGGACACCACCAGGTTAGTGTTCTTGTCCTGGAAGGGCTTGCCCGCCGCGTAGCCTGAGTTGTTGATATACACCCCCGCAATCTTCAGGCCTGCCCACGGAAAAAGGCTGAAGTAGGTGCGCTGAAAGTGGAAACCGTCTTCTGCCGTCGCATTGCTGGTGTAACGCGTCCAGCGGTCATAACCGCCATCAATCAGCTTGCCGAATTTCCACTGGATGCCGCCTGCCAGCACATCCCCGCTGCCGGTGCCATCTACATTGCTGGCGCCACTCTTGCGGGCCTCACCAAACGAGTAAGTACTCATCGCAGCCAGCTGGAAATCGCCAATGCTCAGCGTTGGGGTGATGTACTTGGTGGTGCGGTCGGTCAGGCTGGAGGCGCGATAGCCCGAGATGCCGTACTTGACCAGTTCGGTATCCTTTGGCTCGACCATATAAGGCTTGGTTGCCACGTAGAACTCGTCACCGGCATTCTGCACACCCCAGTGGAGCTCACCGAGCAGCTTGCTCTTGAGGTAGACCTCTTTTTTGTCGTTGGAGGTCAGACCGCCGATGCCAGCCAGTGTCGAAGTCGTGCTGTTGTTCACGCCCTTGCCGTCATGGAAGTTGGAGAAACGCATGTCAAGGCTGACCCCGGCTTCCAGATCATTGTTGATGGTTTCCTTGGCGCCGATCGTGATGCGCGAGGTGGAAGCGCTGCCATCGGTCAGCTGTTCGGTCGTGCTACCGCCGCAATCGCCGGAAGTGCCGCAGACGCCGTCTGCCTTCTGGGTCATACCGAACTGGTAGCCGGCATCCACCTTGCCGCCAATGGTCACGGAAGTCTGGGCAAAAGCGGCGCCGGACATCAAACCGGCTACAGCCAGAGCAATAAGTTTTTTCTGCACGATGAGTCTCCTGACATTATTTGAATGATCCTCCGGTCGTGCCGGCAATACGGCCAGATCCGCTCCCCGCGGGGTTCCGGCTTGCGGCGGCACGACTGTTGATCAGAGGCAGGGCGATTTGACCTGCAGCCGCAAGCGGGCTCAATTTCGTAATCCGCCAGCGGCGCTTACGAAATAAAAAGACCAATCCGCGCATACACAGGATTAATGGACTCAAGCAGCGCCAGACGGCGCTTCCTGCCACAATTCAGACGTACAAGAACAGCGCCACCCAGCCCCGACATGTCGCATCCATACAACAAAGCCAGCATCCGCATTCGCGGTGCTCGCCAGAACAATCTCAAGAACATCAGTCTCGACATCCCGCTCGGTGAGCTGGTGGTGGTGACCGGCCCCTCCGGCTCGGGCAAGAGCTCGCTGGTTTTCGACACGCTCTACGCCGAGGGCCAGCGCCGCTACGTCGAGACCTTCTCGCCTTACGCACGGCAGTTCCTCGACCGCATGGACAAGCCGCAGGTCGACGCCATCGAAGGCGTGCCGCCGGCAATTGCCATCGACCAGAGCAATCAGGTGCGCACCTCGCGCTCCACGGTCGGCACCATGACCGAGCTGGCCGATTACCTGAAGCTGCTCTACGCCCGCGCCAGCCACCTGTATTGCAAGGGCTGCGGCGCAAAAGTCGAAAAGGAAACACCGCAGACTATCCTCGCCACGCTGACCACGCGCTGCCCGCAACATGAGGACCCGCGTCTGGCCATCGTCGCGCCCCTGCCGGTTCCCGAGAATTTCACGGTCGAAGAAATGCGCGGCCATCTGGAGCGTCAGGGCTTCACGCGCATCACCGAGGATGACAAGCGGATTCTGGTGACAGTGGACCGCTTCCGCTTCGGCAACGCCGAAACCGCACGCGTCAGCGAAGCGCTGGAGGCCGCGCTGAAGCTCGGCAACGGCAAGCTGGAAGTGCATCTGGGCGGCGAAGCCATTGTTTCGGGAGTCGGGAGTCGGGAGTTGGGAGTCGGAAAAGCAGGGGGCGCAGAGCACACTCCCCACTCCCCACTCCCAACTCCCGATATCTGGAAGTTCTCCGCCGACCTGCACTGCGCCGAGTGCGATATCCACTACAGCGCGCCCACCTCGGCCAACTTCTCCTTCAACTCCGCCGTCGGCGCCTGCGAGACCTGTAAGGGCTTCGGCCGCGTGATCGGCATCGACCCCGGCCTGATCGTGCCGGACGAATCGAAGACGCTCGCCGGTGGCGCGGTGAAGCCCTGGCAGAGCGAGAGCTACAAGGAATGTCAGGACGATCTGATGAAGATGTGCCGCCTGCGCGGCGTGGCTACCGACATCGCCTGGCGCGACCTGCCCGCAGAACATCGCATTTGGGTCATGGAAGGCGAACCGGAGTTCAAAAGCTGGCAGCGTTCCTGGCCAAAATACTGGTACGGCGTGCGCAGCTTCTTCGACTGGCTGGAAACCAAGGCCTACAAGATGCACATCCGCGTGCTGCTCAGCCGCTACCGCGCCTACACCGACTGCCCGGCCTGCGCCGGTGCGCGCCTGAAAACGGATTCGCTGCTGTGGCGCGTGGGTAGCAAGACGCAAGCAGACACGGCGCTGGGCATTTCCCCTCTCCCGCGTGCGGGAGAGGGTGGCCCGCAGGGCCGGGAGAGGGCTGTGACGCTTTCCCTCTCCCCCAGCCCCTCTCCCGCAAGCGAGAGAGGGGAGTACGTTCCGGCGCGCCGGCGCTTCCGCCCCAAGGGCATGCGCCTTGCGGACGCGCAGCTGCAAGCCCTGCCCGGCCTGTCGCTGCACGACGCGATGAGCCTGCCGATCGAACGCGCGCGCGAATTCTTCAACGGCCTGCACATCGAAGGCAGCGCGGGCGACGCGGTCGATCTGGTGATGAACGAAATCCGCGGGCGACTCAGCTACCTGTGCGAAGTGGGCCTCGGCTACCTCACGCTGGACCGCCAGAGCCGCACGCTCTCCGGCGGCGAGGTGCAGCGCATCAACCTCACCACCGCGCTGGGCACCTCGCTAGTGAATACACTGTTCGTACTCGACGAGCCTTCCATCGGCCTGCACCCGCGCGACATCGACCGTATCAACGGCGTGATGCGCCGCCTGCGTGACGCGGGCAACTCGCTGGTGGTGGTGGAGCACGATCCGGCCGTGATGCTCAATGCCGATCGGATTGTCGACATCGGCCCCGGCCCCGGCGCGGCGGGTGGCAACATTGTGTTCAACGGCACGCCGGACGAGCTGCGCGCCCGCACCGACACCCTCACCGCTCAGTACCTCGGCGGTCACAAGCAGGTCGACGCCGGCCTCATTCGCCAGAAGGTCGAAGTCAAAACTCCGCGCCTGAAGCTGCTCGGCGCCACGGCCAACAACCTGAAAAATGTGGATCTCTCCATCCCACTGGGACGGCTTGTCTGCGTCACCGGCGTCTCCGGCTCGGGCAAGTCCACGCTAATTCAGGATGTGCTGTGGCCCGCCCTGAAGAAGGCCAAGGGCGAAGCCACCGAAGCGCCGGGCGCTTTCGCCAAACTCATCGGCGAAGACCTGATCGAAGCCATTGTCATGGTCGATCAGAGCCAGATCGGCAAAACCACGCGCTCCAACCCTGCCAGTTACGTCGGCGCTTTCGACGTGATCCGCAAACGCTTCGCGGCCCTGCCCGACGCCGAACAGCGCGGCTACACCGCCGGCACCTTCTCCTTCAACTCCGGCGATGGGCGCTGCCCAACCTGCGGCGGCAACGGCTTCGAGCACGTCGAGATGCAGTTCCTCTCCGATGTGTATCTGCGCTGCCCGGACTGCGACGGCAAACGCTACCGCCCCGAAATCCTTGAGCTGCAATTGCAGGGCAAGAACATCGCCGAGGTGCTGGAACTGACCTGCGCCGATGCGCTGAACTTCTTCGCCGGTGACAAAGATCTGGTGCGCGCCATCCAGCCACTGGTGGATGTCGGCCTAGATTACCTGACCCTCGGCCAGCCGGTGCCGACGCTCTCCGGCGGCGAGGCGCAGCGCCTCAAGCTCGCCGGGCATCTGGCCGAGTACGCGGCGAAATCCTCGAAGAAGAAAGCCTCGACCAAAGGTTCGCTCTTTTTGTTCGACGAACCCACCACCGGTCTGCACTTCGGCGATATCGTGAAGCTGCTGCGCGCCTTGCGTGCGCTGGTCGACGCCGGCAACACCGTGCTGGTCGTCGAGCACAATCTGGATGTCATGCGCGCAGCCGACTGGCTGATCGACCTCGGCCCGGAAGGCGGCGACGCTGGCGGCGAAATCCTCGTGGCCGGTACGATTGAAGACCTGATCGCCGAGCCGCGTTCGCATACCGGGCGGGCGCTGGCGGAATACCGGCTCGATGCGGCACCGCTCAAGGCTGCCGAGCCGCGCGTACGCTACCTGCCGGTGCAAGCGCCCAACACCATCCAGATCACCCACGCCCGCGAGCACAACCTCAAGAACGTCTCACTGGCGATCCAGCACAACAAGTTCACCGTGGTCACCGGCGTGTCTGGCTCGGGAAAATCCACACTCGCATTTGACATATTGTTTGCCGAAGGCCAGCGCCGCTATCTTGAATCGCTGAACGCCTACGCACGCCAGTTCGTACAGCCGGCGAGCAAGCCGGATGTAGATGCGATCCATGGCATTCCGCCCACGGTGGCCATCGAGCAGCGCACCAGCCGCGGCGGACGCAAGAGCACCGTCGGCACGCTCACCGAGGTGCATCACTTCCTGCGCCTGCTCTTCGTGAAGCTCGGCACCCAGCATTGCCCGGACTGCAACTGCGCGATCGAACCGCAGAGCCAGGACGCCATCGCCGCACGCCTGCTGCGCGACTATCGCGGCCACAAGATCGGCCTGCTCGCCCCACTGGTAGTCAATCGCAAAGGCCTGTACACCGAGCTGGCGCGCTGGGCCAAGAACAAGGGCTATACCCACCTGCGCGTCGACGGCGAGTTTCTGCCGGTCTCGCCCTGGCCGCGACTGGATCGCTTCAAGGAACACAACATCGAACTGCCGGTATGCGATGTAGATGTGCATGCCAACCACGAAGCCGAACTGCGCGAGAAACTGGCCGACGCGCTGGGCATCGGCAAAGGCACGATCCGCGTGATCACGCCAGACGGCAAGGACGCGGTGTTCTCCACCCTGCGCGCCTGCCCCTCTTGCGGCACCAGCTTCCCGGAGCTCGACCCGCGTCTCTTCTCCTACAACTCCAAGCACGGCTGGTGCGAGAGCTGTTGCGGCACCGGCGTGGAGATTCCGAAATGGATGAAAGACCCGGAGGTCGACGTCGCCGAAATGGAATTCGCCGGGCTGGATGACGAGGACGGCGCGGAAGTGGAATGCCGCAGCTGCCATGGCGAGCGCCTCAACCCGGTAGCGCGTGCGGTGCGCTATCGCGATGTGTCGATCACCGGCTACAGCAAGCGTTCGGTCAACGCCTTGGGCGAATGGGTGAATGGCCTGCAGCTTGAAGGCCGCGAAGCCGGCATCGGCCGCGACATCATCAGCGAGCTCAAGCACCGCCTCGCCTTCCTGCACGACGTGGGCCTCGGCTACCTCGCGCTGGATCGGGCCGCGCCGACCCTCTCCGGTGGCGAGGCCCAGCGTATCCGTCTGGCCTCCCAGCTCGGCAGCAATCTGCGCGGCGTGTGCTACGTGCTCGACGAACCTTCCATCGGACTCCACCCGCGCGACAACGGCGTACTGCTGGACATGCTCGAAGCCTTGCGCGCCAAGGGCAACACGGTGGTGGTGGTGGAGCACGATGAAGAAACCATCCGCCGCGCCGACGAAGTGCTGGACCTTGGCCCCGGCGCCGGCACGCGCGGCGGGCGCCTGATCGCCCAGGGCACGGCGGCACAGCTGATCGCATCAAACGATTCTGTCACCGGCCAATGCCTGCGCGAGCCGCTGCAGCACCCGCTGCACAGCCGCGCTGCGCCTGCGTCTGCAGACCCCTTCATCGAACTCGTCGGTGGCACGCTGCATAACCTGCAAAACGTGGCCGTACGCGTGCCGCTGAATCGCCTCACGGTGGTCACCGGCGTGTCCGGCTCAGGCAAATCCACGCTGGCGCGCGATGTGCTGCACGCCAATCTGAAGCGCCTGATCGGTGGCGACGAAGACGAGAAGGCCAAGCCCGCCGGGCGCAAATCAGCCAAGCCGATGCCACGCACCGAGAAACTTGCCAGCGGCATACAGGGCTGCGCGTCGATCACCGGCTGGCAGCCGGTCGGCCGCGTGCTCGAAGTGGACCAGACGCCGATCGGCAAGACGCCGCGCTCTTGCCCGGCCACCTACGTCGGTTTCTGGGACGAAATCCGCAAGATCTTCGCCAACACCGAGACCGCCAAGCTGCGTGGCTGGCAAGCCGCGCGCTTCTCCTTCAACACCGGCGACGGGCGCTGCCCGAGCTGCGAAGGCGCAGGCGTGCAGACCGTGGCGATGAGCTTCCTGCCGGACGTGAAAGTGCATTGCGAAGTCTGCGATGGCGCGCGCTTCAACGCCGACACGCTCACCGCGCTGTGGCGCGAGAAGAGCATCGCGCAGGTGCTGGCGATGGAAGTCGACGAAGCGGTCGAGTTCTTCGCCGCGCATCCCAAGGTCTCGCATCCGCTCAGGCTGCTGCAGGACGTGGGCCTCGGCTACCTCACCTTGGGCCAGGCCTCGCCGACGCTATCCGGTGGCGAGGCGCAGCGCATCAAGCTGGTCACCGAGCTGGCGAAAGTGAAGACCGACCCGGCTGCACGCGCCTCGAAGTTCAAGAGCCCGCACACCCTCTACGTGCTGGATGAACCCACCGTCGGTCTGCACATGGCCGACGTGGCGAAGCTGATCACCGTGCTGCATCGGCTGGTGGAGGCCGGCAACACCGCGCTGGTCATCGAGCACGATCTGGACGTGATGGCCGAAGCCGACTGGCTGATCGACATGGGGCCGGAAGGCGGCGACGAGGGCGGGCAAGTGGTGTATGAAGGCCCGCTGCAGGGGGTGCTGCAGGCTGGCAGCCACACCGGCAAGGCGCTAAGAGACTTTCTCAGGCGCACACAGCAGGGGAATTGAGCCTGGTAACAATCCACGTCGCGCAGCGGGGCTTCGCGACGTGGGCCTCGCTCCCGCGGGGCTGGATTAGAGTTCGACGGCCAGCCCCAGGTAGCCCACGGCCGACACCCGGTTGGCCGGGCATTGGCCTTGCAAGCTCTGCTGCGAACGATCGGCCACTTCCTGATGGCGCTCGCCGATATTGATCGCATTCAGCGAAAACTCGTACTTGCGTCCGCCAATCCGGGTGGCATAAGCGATGCGCGCATCGAAGGTGTTGTATGCCTTGGCGACATAGCTGTAGATCGGCACCATGCCATCCCCACCCGCCAGCGGGCCCATGCGAAAAGCCGAGATCATCGAGCTCCAGCCTGCACCCCAGCCTTGCTGCCAGGAAAGACTGGCGGTGTAAGGAGAGACGCGGTGCTGCAGGGCCTCATCCGCGTCCATCCTCACCATGCTGTGATTGAAGATCCAGTTGCCCTCACGCCAGGGGCTGAACTTGAACTGGTATTCGATGCCGGTGAGGGTGACCGGATTCGCCGCATTCACATACTGTGCGGAGTCCGTGTAGGTGTTCAGAACCGGCGATAGCGGCGACACGGCTGCCTGACGGTAGATGAAACCACGCACCCGCTCACGGTACAGGCGCACGTCAAGTGAGGACGCCATGGGCTTGAAACGGCCCAGATAGCCAAGCTCCACGCTATCCACCTGGGCCTGCCGGAGATCGGGATTCGGCACATAGGGATGCTGGATCAGGAGGCCGGTGTTCTGCTCGGTCGCTCGCACATCGCCCGAGGTTTCGAAGGTCGGGCGCTGGGTCCAGGCCCGAGCGGCACCGGCGCGCAGGGTGTCGCTGGCACTGGCCTGCCAGTTCAGGAACAGTCGCGGCGCTACATGCGCCGGCTCATGCTCGTACTGCTCCAAAGCTGCGCCACCCGTGAGCTGCCAGCCCGGCCGGAATTTCCATTCGGCATTACCAAAGAGACGTCCCATCTGGGTCACAACCGACTCGTCGCCGGCATACAGATAGTGCGCATCCACTTCATCACGACGCACTTCAAGGCCCCACACGGTCTGGGTATTGCCCGTCGGTGAGAGGCGCTGCTGCAATTCAACGTGATCACGCACCGCGCGCCGGTCGAGATCCACTGGCACCACCGGCCCTCCCGGAAAATACGGCGAATCGGCTCCGCGTGCGTTCCAGCGCTCGGCTATCCGTTCCTGATTGCGGTAGTAGTGCAGCAGCAACTCCTCGCCCGCTTTCGGCGCATGACTCCACTCAGTATGGAAGGTGTAGCTCTGGCTGCGAATGTCGCGCAGCGCATTGTTGCTGTTAACCGAGTCCGGATAGCCGGCCCCCTTGTCGGCATCGCTACCCGCCAGACGCACGCTGAGTTCGTCGATGGCACTGATCCGGTAGTCGCCACGCAGGCTGAGGATATTCACCTCGCGGCTGTCATTCACATTGGCAAAACCACTGTCGCGCTGGCGCTGAGCGTTCACACGCAAGCTCATGTCACCCAATTTACCGTTACCACCAGCTGCAATATCGAGCAGGCCGGGATATCCGCCATTGATGGCAACATGCCCGCCCGGCGCCTCATCGCTGTGACGCGTGATGATATTGATCACACCGAGGAAGGCATTGGCGCCATAAGTAACCGGGTTGGAGCCACGCACTACCTCGATACGCTCAATGTCATCGATGGTGATCGGCAGCGTGCTCCAGTCCACCCCGCCAAAGGCGGCCGGCGAATACACCGAGCGGCCATCGATCAACACCTGCATCTCCGAGGGATAGGTGGAGGACAAGCCGTGATAGGTCACCCACTGCGTGGTGGCACGCTCCTGCCCCACCTGCATGCCCGGCACAAGACGGAACAGGCGGCCGATATCGCGGTAGCCGGTCGCCTTGATGAACTCGCGATCCAGCACAGTCACCGCCCCCGGCGCTTCATTGAGCGGCTGGGGCAGGCGCGAAGCCGTCAGCACCGTCGGCAGCTCTTCAAAGTAAGGAGCTTCGCTCGCCGCACCGGGGCCGGCATGCAGCCAAGCCGGAAGGGTCAGGATCAATAGGGTAGTCACACGCATGCGGCGAATTATAGGCATGCCAACAGACTGCCGAACTGTGGAATATGTCACGCTTGTGGCCGAATACCACCCGGCACTGCGGCCCGGCAGCGATCTGTGCTAGCCTCTGATTCGCCCGCGCGCCCTGCTCCCGGCCCTGTTTACCCTCCCCTCGCAGCTCCATGAACCAGACCGCATCATCGCTTCGCCACCACGGCCTTGCTCACCTGCCGCAGGCCCGTCGCGTCAGCCCCCTGCGCTGTTTTTCCTGGCTGGCCGCCGGCTGGCGCCTGTTTGCAGCCCATCCGGCAGACTGGATCCTGATGGCTCTCGGCGCCTTCGCGCTGCTCGCCGTGTCCACCTTGCTGGTGCCGATCCCGCTGATCGGCCCGATCCTGCCGCCCTTGCTGCTGGCCCTGCTGATGGGTGGCATGCTTGAAGCCGCGGGCCGCCAGCGTGCAGGGGAAAGCACGCGTTTTGAACTGCTCTTCGCCGGTTTCCGCCTGCATGCCGGCAACCTGACCCTGGTCGGCCTGTTCTACGCGATCCCGCTGGTGCTGCTGCACCTGCTTGCCTACCTGGCCCTGAGTGGCGGCCTGCTGGTAAGCCTGCTGGGGATTTCGCTGGGCGCCACGGTCAACAGTCTGGCCGCCAGCGCCATGGGCGTGCTGGCCGATCTGGGTGTGGCCCTCGTCGTCTTCCTGCTGTTGTGGGGCATGATGCTGCTGGCTCTACTGCTAGCTCCGGCCCTGATCATGAAGGACAACATCGCCTCCTTTGACGCCATGCGCCTCTCCCTCAAGGCCAGCCTGCGCAATCCCGGCGCGATGTTCATGCTCGCGATCATGTTCTACCTGCTCTTCATCCTGGCCTTGCTACCGGCCGGGCTGGGCATCCTGATCTATATCCCGGTCGTCGTCGGAGCCGTACAGGCGGCGCATACCGAACTCTTTGAACCGGATCCCGAACCGCCGCTGCCGAACGGAGCCAACACCTGATGCAGGCCAGAAGCTTTCCGCCCGCCCAGGGCTGGCAATGGCTGAAGACCGGATTTGCAGTGTGGCGCCGCGCGCCGCTGATGCTCATCGCGGCCAGCATCACCCTGCTGATGACACTCTTCGTGGCGCTCATCATCCCGCTACTGGGGCAATTCCTGGCCTCCTTCGTGCTGCTGCCACTGGGCGTTGGCATGTTCCTGCTGTGCGGCGCCGTCCGCGCTGGCCAGCCAGCCCAACCCGGCATGCTGTTCCGCGGTTTCCGCCTGCATATGCCGGAGCAGGTGGTGCTGGGCCTGCTGCGTATCGCCGGACAATTGCTGGTGATGTGGCTGGCCGGCCTGCTTGCAGGAGTCGACGGCTCGGCCCCGCTGCTGCAAGTGGCCGAAGATGGCCAGAGCGCCAGCATTACGCCCGAGCTGCAGCCCTTCATGTTGTGGGGCCTCGTCCTCGGTCTGCCATTGGAAATGCTGTTCTGGTTCTCGCCGGTACTGATCGCCCTGGCCGAAGTGAAGCCCATGAAGGCGGTGTTTTTCAGCGCGGTAGCCTGTTGGCGCAATCTGGGCGCGATCTGCGTCTTTTTCGCGGCCTGGGCAGCGATCTGCGTGGCGCTGCCAGCCATGCTGGTCAGCCTTGCACCGGCTTTGCTGAGCCTTCTTGCTCCGCCAGCCCTGCTCATCATGATGCCGGTCTTCTACGCCAGCTTCCATGCCGCCGCCTGCGACATCTTCGGCGAGGCCCTGCGGGCATGAGCGTCAGCCCGCCGCTGGGTATTCTTGGCGGCACTTTCGATCCGATCCACTATGGTCACCTGCGCATGGCCGAGGAAGCCCGTGAGGCCCTCGGCCTCGCCCGGGTGCGCCTGATTCCAGCAGGCCGCCCGCCACATCGCGAGCAACCCGCCACGCCGGCCGAGATGCGTCTGGCCATGACCCATCTGGCGGTAGAGGATTGCCCCCATCTGGAAGTCGACCCGGCCGAAGTACTGGCCGACGCCCCCAGCTACACCGTGCCGACGCTGGAGCGCCTGCGCGCCGAGCTCGGCCCGGACCAGCCGCTGGTACTACTGCTGGGCATGGACGCCTTTCGTAGCCTCGCCAGCTGGCACCGCTGGCAGGATCTGTTCAGCCTCGCCCATATCGGTGTCGCCACCCGCCCTGGCTATACCCTCGCCGAGCAGACCCTTGGCGACAGCCTCGCAACCGAGCTGCAAAGCCGCAACGCGGCACGCCCTGGCCTGCTGGCCGCAACACCCGCCGGCCGCATCGCCAGTTTCGCGATGACTCCGCTGGCCATTTCGGCCACCGCCATCCGCGCCACCCTCACCCACCACGGCAGCCCGCGCTTTTTGCTGCCCGACGCGGTTCTGGACTATATTCAGGACCATCATCTCTACCTGACCTGACGCACCCGCTACATGGAACTCCGCAAGCTGCAGAAAATCGTCGTTGATGCTCTTGAAGACATCAAGGCGCAAGATATCGAAGTTATTAACGTCACCAAGCTCACCTCACTATTCGATCGGGTGATCATCGCCAGTGGCAGCTCCAACCGCCAGACCCGGGCATTGGCCAACAATGTGCAGGAAAAGGTCAAAGAGGCCGGCGGTGAAGTATTGAGCACCGAAGGTGAGGAAAGCGGCGAGTGGGTGCTGGTCGACCTGGGTGATATCGTCGTTCATCTCATGCAACCTGCCGTACGCGAGTACTACAACCTCGAAGAGTTGTGGTCCACCACCCCCACTCGTCGTGGCAAGCTGATCGCAGCCAACGAGGCGGCGGCACGCGAGTAATCATCCAGCCATGAAACTGGTCATCGCCGCAGTCGGCACCAAGATGCCGGCCTGGGTCGAAGCCGGATACGCAGAATTCGCCAAGCGCCTGCCGCGCGACTGTCCGCTCGAGCTGCTCGAAGTCAAAGCCGAGCCCCGTACCACCGGAAAAACCCCGGCGGCCATGATGGCGGCAGAAGCCGAGCGCCTGCGCGCTGCCTTGCCTGCACGGCGCCGGCTGGTGGTGCTGGATGAGCGCGGCGACGACATCAGTACCCGCCAGCTCGCCGAACGCCTGCAAAAATGGATGGGCATGGGCGACGATGTGGCCTTCGTGATTGGCGGACCGGACGGGCTGGATCCTGCGCTGAAGGCCGAGGCGCAGGAGAGGATCCGTCTCTCCAGCCTCACCTTGCCGCATGCGATGGTGCGGCCCTTGCTGGCCGAGGCCTTGTACCGAGCCTGGAGCCTTGTGAACAACCACCCTTATCACCGTGAATGAGGCCGCCATGCCGCCCTTCAGCCATCCCCGCATTTACCTGGCCTCACGCAGCCCGCGCCGGCGCGAGTTGTTGCACCAGATCGGCGTCGAGTTCGACACCCTCACCTTCCGCGCCCCGCCGCGCGATGATGCCGACGTATCAGAAGCCGTGCTGCCCGGCGAGGATGCCGAAACCTATGTCCAGCGCGTGGCCTGTGCCAAGGCCGACGGCGCCTTGCGCCGCCTGGGCTGGCGCAGCCTGCGTCCACAACCGGTGCTGTCGGCCGATACCACGCTCGATCTGGACGGGGAGATCATCGGCAAGCCGGATGATGAAACCCACGCCGTCGCGATCCTGCGCCAGTTGAGCGGGCGCAGCCACCGCGTACTGACTGCCGTAGCGGTCGCCGACGCGAGTCGCATGGAGCACTGCCTGTCGGTCAGCACGGTGCATTTCCGCCCGCTCGACGACGAGGATATCCGCCGCTACATCGCCAGCGGCGAACCTTTCGACAAGGCCGGCGCCTATGGCATTCAGGGGCGCGCAGCAAGCTTCATCCGCGAGATCAGCGGCTCCTACACCGGCATCATGGGTCTGCCGCTGTTTGAAACCTCGGAGTTACTGCGCAAATTCGGACTGGAAGTCTGATCACGAACGGCGCCGGCCTCAGAAGCAGTTCCCGATCTTGCTGCGAGGCCGTGATCAGGGCTCATGCGCTGCTCGGAACCCTCATTGATCAACATAAACTCCGGTTCCTGTGCTGCGCTTCCCCAGGGTTTGCTTTGCACAGCAAACCGGCTGCGGCAGCGCAGAGCGGGCGCTGCTAAACCCTGCCTCGCCCCTGCTGACGGCCTCTCGCTACAGATCGTGAACAGCTTCTCAGCGCCGCTGCAGACCTGCCTGTGCTGACAGCCAGGCCAGTGCCAGAAAAGGCCACAGCGAACTGACCAGCTGGGTGAGGCCGTAGAAATTCAGAAAGTGCCCCTGCTGCAGGGTGCGGACCGAAGCGTCGATGAAGGGATTGTCCGGCGCAAGATTGACCAACGCGGTACTCAGCAGCAGAGTCAGGCTCACCAGCGCGTGCTGGCTCCAGCGCGGCAGGCGCAACGCCAGCACACTCAACACGGCCCCCAGCAGCAAGCCCCGCACAGCGCCCGGCGTCGCCCATTGCCAGGGATCGGCCGGCACCAGAAACAAAGCACACGCCAGGGTGCGCAGGGCCAAGCCTGCCAACAGCACGCCGAGCAGGCGCGGCAGCGAAGCTTCACGACTGCCGCGCGCCAGCAGCAGTCCCAGCGCCAAGGTGCTGCTGGCCACCACCGCCGTCTCCAGCAGCAGATAGCGGCGCGCCGAGAAAGCCAGCGGCGCCGGCAGATCCAGCAGACTACGCAAATCGCCATTGCCGAAGAGCAGCCCGGTCGGCTCCAGTTGTGCCAACCACCACAGCCCCACCAGCAGCAGCCCGAACTCTCCAACATGCCCCGGCAACAGCGCTTGACGCCGCCAGCGCTGCAGGGCTCCACCCTCGGCCAGGAAATGGCCCCAGCGCAAGCCCGCCAGAGCGCCCAGCACTCCGCCAAAGGTATTGGTGGCCAGATCGAGATTCGACGAGATACGCCCCGGTAACCAGTTTTGCGCGAATTCGATGGCAAAACTCAGCAGCAGACTGGCCAGCAGAACGCCCAACACGATCCGGCCCGGCTTGCGCCGGCTGGCAATGCTGGCCGCCAGGGTAAAACCGAAAGGCAGGAAACCAGCAATGTTGAGCCATACATCGAGCTGCGAGATGTATTTCTGCCAGGGCGCCACAAGAAAGGCCAGCGGCGACACGCCCGGACTGGCCCAGCCGGAAAAAGGGTGCAGGCAGGCATACAGGGTGAGCCCCAGCCACAGGGCGCACAGATAGCGAGGCAGGCGACCGTGGGGGTTCATCCGGCCGCCAGGCTCACGGCCGCGGGGGGGTGTGCTCGGTCAGACCGGCCGCCATTCCGTGATGCGCCGCCTCGCCAATATGATGGCCATGGTGCTGGCGCATGCCCTCGGCCGCTGTCGGCAGCCACTGCGGCAACAAAGAACCCGCCACCATCGCCGCAACGCTGGCGAGCAGGCCAATGAACTGTGGCGGAATGGTCGTCGCCAATTCGATCCAGGCCGCGGGAGCGGGCAGCCAGCCCATCATTGGCAACAGCAGGCTGATCCACACCAGACCACCGAAGGCAATAGCAAATATCGCCCCCTGATTGGTTGCACGCTTCCAGTACAGGCCAAAGGCAAGCGGCGCGAAAGCCATGGCCAGTGTCACCGAATAAGCCTGTTCGACCATCTGGTAGATCGAGGCCTCGCTGTTGAGCGCGAAACTCAGCGTGAGACCAGTGAAGACCACCACGATGATGCGCGTCATGCGCAGGAAGTGCGCGTCGTTCATCCCAGGCATAAAGCCACGCAGCACGTTTTCCGAGAATGTCACGGAAGGCGCCAGCAAGGTGCCCGAAGCCGTACTCATGATGGCCGACAACAGGGCGCCAAAGAACAGCACCTGCGCCAATACGGGCATGTGCGTCAGCACCAGCTGAGGCAGGATCATCTGCGAATCGCCCCCTTCGGCCAGATGAGTGGCCACCAGTTCAGGCGCCACGATGGAGGCCGAGTAGGCAATAAACAGGGGCACAAAGGCAAAGAAGAAATACCCCACCCCGCCAGTCACGGTGCCCCACACTGCGCCCGTTTCGTTGCGCGCCGAATTCACGCGCTGAAACACGTCCTGCTGCGGAATGGAGCCGAGCGCCATGGTCGAGAAACCGGCAATGAAAGCCACCCACTGCAGCCAGTTGCCCTTGGGCAGCAGCTCAAGCTTGCCATTGGCCGCCATATGATCGACCACCGTACCTACGCCGCCAGCCATATCGCCCACTGCGTAAGCGATGTAGAGCAGACCTGCAACGATCACCAGCATCTGCATGAAATCCGTCAGCGCCACCGACCACATGCCGCCATAGAGCGTATAGAGCAGCACCACGCCGGTACCAATGACCATGCCCCACTCCGGCGTGATCTGGCCTCTAGAGAGCACGGCGAAGACCAGCCCCAAAGCAGAGATTTGCGCCGCCACCCAGCCAAGGTAGGAAATCGTAATGACAATTGAGGTGATGATTTCCACCGCGCGGCCGTAGCGACGACGGTAGAAGTCGCCGAGCGTCATGAGATTCATGCGATACAGCGGAAGTGCGAAAAACAGGCCGAAGAAGATCAGCGCGGCGGATGAGCCAAAGGGATCGGCAATGATGCCGGACATGCCATCCTTGACGAAGGTAGCCGAGATGCCCAGCACGGTTTCCGCGCCGAACCAGGTCGCAAACACGGTTGCGACAGTAATGTAAAAAGGCAGATGGCGGCCGGCGGTAACGTAATCGCTCGAGTTTTTCACGCGCGTGGCGGCATACAGACCGATACCCACGGAGACCAGCAAGTACAGAACCACAAAAGCAATCAGCATCTCGAAACTCCGGTGCGCGAGCGTCATGAGCCCGCAGTGCTGCGATCCGGCCATCCGCCGTAGAAACAGGGGTTTAGTGCCGAATTATACCCACAGGGGCAGGTTTCATAGGCTGGGGAATCCAGGGTTTTTCCACTTCGCACGAGCGTGCGAAGGGCTGGCACAACGATCAGGGCAGACGAATGACCGGCGGGGTGCCTGCAAAACGTTCCAGGTGCTTTTTGAGCAAGGCGTCCGGCACGCCTTTGCGATCGAGCGCTTCGAGTTTCCGGTTGATCTCGGCTATCAGCCCCTGGTGTGCCGATTTTTTGCTGAACGCAAAATGGATGGCTTGCTCCGAAATCATCGGCTGGAGGGCGCTGATCACGCCCGCTTCAGGGTGGCTCTGCACGTAGGTCATGCCCGTGTAATAACCGGTGACGAAATAGTCGATCCGCCCGAGGAGCAGTTTACGGAAATTGTTTTCCATGGACGGAGCCCCTTCCATGGTCAGATTCAGCCGCCAGAACTCATCAAAGCCGCCCCCGAAGGTATCGCCCGCGCTGTAGCCTCCCTGGCGCCCCTGCAAGGAATTCCAATTGCCGAACCTGAAGCGGCGGTCTTCCCGCACGAACACGGCAATCGGATTTGCAAACGCGCGGTGGGGCACGAAATTCAGAAACTCCTCACGCTCAGGCGTTTTGCGCAAGCTCAGCAGCATGTCGATCTGGCCATCGGCAGCCAGCGCCAGCACCCGCTTCCACGGATAGACCAGCGCCTTGAACGTCACGCCGGCTGGTCGAACAAGCTCCAGCAATTCGATGCTTGCCCCATCAAACGCAGTCTCGCTCACCGCCCAGTGATAGGGTGGATAGCCAGGATTGGTCGAATAGGTGACAACCACAGGCTCCTGCTGAGCGAATACCAGCCATGGCAGGCAGAAAAGTGCATAGCCCAGAGATCGCCGAAATCGCCCACGCACAAGTCTGCTCCTGTTGCGTAACCCACTTCAGCTTAAAGGGCAGCAGAAAACTTCCGCTCCGCCTTGCCCTGATGGCTCACTCAGGCAGCACAAGTTTCAGCACAAGCAGGAAAGAACCGGACAGGAACCACCATCGAGCGCAGCATAGCGGTCAAAGATAGGGTTTCAGCACGTCCAGCAGAACCAGCCCGGCAAGCATCACGCCCAGCGTGATCAGCCAGCGGTTGCGGCGCTGCTGCAGGGCCATCAGCTCGGCATGGCGTGCCGCCGCGCGCACCTCTGCATCACTGGCCAGGGCCCGGTGCAGGAGCCGTGGCAACTGCGGCAGCGTGGCGGCCCAGTTCGGCGCCTCGTCTTTCAAATGGCGGATGAAGGCTCGCCAGCCAATCTGCTCGCTCATCCACTTCTCGAGGAAGGGCTTGGCGGTCTGCCACAGGTCCAGATCGGGGTCGAGCTGACGACCAAGGCCTTCGATGTTGAGCAGGGTCTTCTGCAGCATCACGAGCTGCGGCTGCACTTCCATCTCGAAGCGGCGCGCGGTCTGGAACAGACGCAGCAAGGTTTTGCCGAAGGAAATATCTTTCAGCGGGCGGTCAAAAATCGGCTCGCACACGGCGCGGATCGCAGTTTCGAATTCATCCACGCGTGTGTGCGCCGGCACCCAGCCCGCATCGATGTGCGCTTGCGCCACACGCTTGTAGTCGCGCTGAAAGAAGGCCAGGAAGTTCTGCGCCAGATAGGCTTTGTCGCGGTCGGTAAGGGTGCCCATGATGCCAAAATCCAGCGCCACGTACTGGCCGTTGGCGGCGACGAGGATGTTGCCCGGATGCATGTCGGCATGGAAATAGCCGTCGCGGAAAACCTGGGTGAAGAAGATTTCCACCCCGGCGCGTGACAGCGCCTTCAGATCAACGCCTTGAGCGCGCAGAACATCCGTTCGCGACACCGGCGTGCCGACCATGCGCTGCATCACCAGCGCCCGCTGCGCACAGAAATCCCAATACACCTCGGGCACCTGAAGCAGGCTCGAGTCCTTGAAATTGCGCCGTAGCTGCGAGCAATTGGAAGCCTCACGCATCATATCCAGCTCGTCTTCGAGATGACGAGCGAACTCCTGCACGACCTCCCGCGGCTTGAGGCGACGGCCGTCGGCCCACAGCTTTTCGATCAGGAAAGCCGCCGTATCCAGCAGCGCCACGTCATGCGCGATCACAGGCTCGATGCCAGGACGCAGCACTTTCACGGCGACTTCGGTGCCGTCCGGCAGCACTGCGAAATGCACCTGGGCCACCGAAGCGGAAGCCACCGGCTCGGGCTCGAAATGCTTGAACACCTCGCTCACCGGCTGACCATATTCCGCCGCCAGAACCTCAAGCACCTGGTTCGACGGGAAAGGCGGCACCCGATCCTGCAGCAGGGCCAGCTCGTCGGCAATATCCAGCGGCAGCAGATCGCGGCGGGTGGACAGCATCTGGCCGAACTTCACGAAAATCGGCCCCAGCGACTCCAGTGCCAAGCGCAAACGCTCGCCACGCGGCGCTGCAAACTGCCGAGCCGGCAGGAGTCGATGCAGCCATTCTCCAAAACGGGTATTGGCTGCATGTTCGCGGATCATCTGATCCAGACCGAAGCGCAGACTGACGGTGATGATCTTGGCGAGGCGGAACAGGCGCACGATGAGGCTTGGGCGGGGGAAAGCGGCGATGGTAGCACCGCCTTCGACGAAGGACTGCGGAGGATGACCGGGCACTTCGTCCCGTCATTTCACAGGCTGGGCCTTCACTCAGTCCGGTCTCACTTACAATCCCTCCACCCCAAACCGAGCGCCCTGCCATGACCCGCCCCACCAATGACACCCTGCTGTGCGCGCTGATGCGCGAGCCGACCGACTACACCCCGCTGTGGCTGATGCGTCAGGCCGGCCGTTACCTGCCCGAATACCGCGCCAGCCGGGCCACGGCCGGCAGCTTCATGGATCTGTGCCGCAACGCGGATTTCGCCACCGAAGTCACCCTGCAGCCGCTGGACCGCTTCCCGCTGGACGCCGCCATCCTGTTCTCCGACATCCTCACCGTGCCGGACGCCATGGGCCTCGGCCTCTCCTTCGCTGAGGGTGAAGGCCCGCGCTTTGCCCGCCCGCTGCGGGATGAAGCCGCGATCCGTGCGCTGGATGTCGCGCCGATGGAAAAGCTCGACTACGTCTTCAACGCGGTCGCCGCGATCCGCAAGGCGCTGGGCAATCGCGTGCCCCTGATCGGTTTCTCCGGCAGCCCCTTCACGCTCGCCTGCTACATGATCGAAGGTCGCGGCTCGGACGACTTCCGTCACATCAAGGGCCTGATGTACTCGCGCCCGGACCTGCTCCATCACATCCTCGACGTGAATGCGCGCACCGTTACCGAATACCTGAACCAGCAGATCGAGCATGGCGCGCAAGCCGTGATGGTGTTCGACACGTGGGGCGGCATCCTCACCGGCCCGGCTTATCGCGAGTTCTCGCTGGAATACATGCGCCGCATCGTTGCTGGCGTGAAGCGCGAACACAACGGTCAGCGCGTGCCAGTCGTTCTGTTCACCAAGGGCGGTGGTCAGTGGCTCACCGACATGGCCGATACCGGCTGCGACGCGCTGGGGCTGGACTGGACCGTTGACCCAGCTCAAGCGCGTGCCCTTGTGGGCAAGCGTGTCGCGCTGCAGGGCAACATGGATCCGATCTCGCTGATGGGTTCGGCCGAAGGGGTCGCCGCCGAAACCCGCCGTGTGCTGGAGGCCTTCGGCCCAGCGCCAGGGCACGTTTTCAACCTTGGTCACGGCATTTCACAGCACACCCCGCCGGAGAATGTGGCCGTGCTGGTGGACGTTGTGCACCGCCACAGCCGAGCCCTGCGCACATGAAGCTGGAATGACGGTTTTATTGCAGCGGGGAAAGCGTAAAGCCCGCTGCAACTGGGTTTGCACTAAGTAACAAACACCTGGCGGAAGAGTTTGAGGGGGCTTGACTTATGCACAAGTCGCAGTTCCGCCAAGTATTGCTCCTTCCGCAGCTAAGCACAAACCCTTATTGCATACTCATATCATTGATTAGAAAGAAGTTTTTATTATTTAAAGGCCCTTTAGCACGAATCACAAAGACGAAGCAAGCCCTGTCCATGCACCGTCAGCACGATTACAACCCACACTTTTATCCACAGCTTTTGTGGATAAAAAGAAGACCCAAGCCCGGCAGATGCTTGCCGTGCAAAGCGCCGAAACAACTTCAGCTTCAGCGCGCAACTCACTGATCTGAAATCGACTTCGCCTTCCGCCGGGATGACTCTTTCGCACCGCATTGTTCGCATCGCCCTACCGCTTCCGAGGCCCCGTCTGTTCGATTACCTGGCAGGACCTGAAGCCCGGCCCGAAGTCGGACACTGCGTACGCCTGCCCTTTGGTCCGGGTGAAAAAACCGGCGTAATTGTCGCTATTGACCCGCCTGACGCTCTGCCGGTCGAAAAGCTCAAACCCATCCTCGAACTGCTCGCCGAAATCCCGCCCCTGCCCGCCCAATGGCTGGCCCTCACCCAGTTCGCCGCCCGCTACTATCAGCACCCGCTCGGCGAAGTGATCTCCGCCGCCCTGCCGCCGGGCATCCGCCGCGCAGTGAAACTGCCGCGCGACGACGATCCGTGGCTGGCCACCACTGCCGACGGACGAGCCGCCCTGAGTGAAGCCAAACGGATCACCAAGGCATTGGCTGCCGTAGAAGCCGTGCAAGCCGCTGGCGCGCGCCGGCGCAGCCAACTCCTGAACGACCTGGAAGGCGATGCTTCCGGCGCGATCCGCGAGGCGCGCAACAAGGGCTGGCTGGAAGTGGTCGCCCGCGCCGGCGAGCGCGAGCCAATCGGTGCGCTGACGCTGAACGAAGCACAGGCCGACGCCGTAAGCGCCGTCAACGCGTCCGCCGGCTCATTCAAACCCTTTCTGCTCTTTGGCGTGACCGGCTCTGGCAAGACCGAGGTCTACCTGCATCAGATCGCCCACGCCCTCGCGGCGGGCAAACAGGCGCTGATGCTGGTGCCGGAGATCGGCCTCACGCCGCAGCTCATGGAACGCGTCGCGAGCCGCTTCCCGGGCGCCAATCTGGTGTCGCTTCACAGCGGCATGGCCGATGGCGCGCGTTCGCTAGGCTTCGTGCAGGCGCTCAAGGGCGAAGCGGATATCGTGCTCGGCACCCGCCTGTCCGTGTTCGTGCCCCTGCCACGCCTCGGCCTGATCGTGATCGACGAAGAGCACGACGCCTCCTTCAAACAGCAGGACGGCCTGCGCTACTCGGCGCGTGATCTGGCCGTGTGGCGGGCGAACTACGAAAAGCTCCCCATCGTGCTCGGCTCGGCCACGCCCTCGCTGGAAACCTGGCTGCACGCCGAAGCCAAGCGCTACACCCGACTAGACCTGCCGCTGCCCGCCGTGGCCGACAAGCCGCCCAGCCTGCGCCGCATCGACACCCGTCGCGTGAAGCTGGATAACGGACTCTCGCCGGGCCTGATCGAAGGCATCCGTACACGCATTGCACGCGGCGAGCAGAGCCTCGTATTCCTCAACCGACGCGGCTACGCCCCGGTCATCGCCTGCCCGCAATGCAACTGGATTTCCGCCTGCCCGCATTGCTCGGCCAACATGGTCTTCCACGCGGCAGACCGCTCGCTGCGCTGCCACCACTGCGGCCATGAGGGGCGTGTGCCGCATATCTGCCCCGGCTGCGGCAATCAGGATCTGCACGCCTTTGGCCGCGGCACCCAACGGCTGGAAGAACGCCTGCGCGAGCACTTCCCCGAGGCCCGCATCGAACGCGTGGACCGCGACGCGGTGCGCACGCCTGCGCAATGGGAAGAGGTTCGCGGCCGCATCGAAGCACGCGAGATCGACGTGCTGGTGGGCACCCAGATGCTCGCCAAGGGGCACGACTTCCCGATGCTCACACTGGTCGGCATCGTCGGCGCAGACGCCGGCCTGTATGCCGCCGACTACCGCGCCCCCGAGCGCCTGTTCCAGCAGCTGATGCAGGTGGCCGGCCGCAGCGGGCGCGGCGAGCTGCCTGGCGAAGTGCTGGTACAGACCGAGTTCCCCGAGCATCCGCTCTACGAACACCTCGCCCGCCGCGACTACCCCGGCTTCGCCAAGCGCGAACTGGCCGAGCGCAAGCTCGCTGGCTTCCCGCCGTATGGCTTTCACGCGGTGTTGCGCGCCGAAGCACCAGAACTGGATACGGCAGTCGCCTTCCTGCAGCAGGCCCGCGCTGCCGCCGAAGCCTTGCAAAGCCCGGTACGCCTGTTCGACGTGGTGCCCATGCGCCTGGTGCGCAAGGCGCGGCTGGAGCGTGCCCAGTTGGTGATCGAATGTGACACCCGCCCCGGCCTGCAAGCCATGCTCACCGAGCTGATGCCTCTGCTCTACGCGCTGAAACTCACCAAAGACCTGCGCTGGCACATCGACGTTGATCCGGGCGAGCTATAAAAAGGGCAGCCCGGGCTGCCCTTGGATCAATGGGCTCGGGGTGGCTCAGGCCTTGCGCCGATAGGCCCAAATCATCATTGCGACGCCTGCCAGGATCATCGGCAGCGAAAGCCACTGTCCCATCGACAGGTGGCCGGCGAGCAGGCCGAGGAAATCATCCGGCTCGCGGGCAAATTCGGCGATAAAGCGGAAGCTGCCATAGCCGATCAGGAATAGGCCGGACACCGCGCCCATCGGCCGTGGCTTGCGCGAGAACAGCCACAGGATCACGAACAGGGTCAGGCCCTCAAGCGCGAACTGGTAGAGCTGCGAGGCGTGGCGTGGCAGCCCGGTCACCATCTGCTGGCTGACCGGTTCGAAGTACTGCACGAGCGAGCCCTGCAGGGCCGGGTCGGCAGCGACTTGCTTTGCGTCCGCCTGCCAGGCCTGCGGGAAGATCACGGCCCAGGGTGCGTCCGGCGCGGTCACGCGGCCCCACAGTTCGCCGTTAATGAAATTGCCCAAACGCCCCGCTGCGAGACCGGTGGGCACCAGCGGCGCAACAAAATCGCCGACCTGCAGGAAGTGACGCCCGGTCTTGCGACCGAACAGCCACAGCGCGATCAGCACGCCGAGCAAGCCACCGTGGAAGGCCATGCCGCCTTCCCATACCTTAAGGATTTCGAGCGGATGCGAGAAGTAGAAGCTCGCCTTATAGAACAGCACATAGCCCAGGCGCCCACCGAGAATCACGCCGAGCATGCCGTAGAAGAGCAGATCGTCCTGCGCCTCGCGGGTCCAGCCCATATCGGGTCGACGCCGCATGTACTGGCGACCGAGCACGATAAAGAGCAGGAAAGCAAGCAGGTACATCAGGCCATACCAGCGTACGGCCAGCGGGCCGATGGCAAGGGCCACCGGATCGAACTGCGGATGGATGAAAGGCAGGGCAGGCATCTTGAGCAGCGGCAGGCTAGAATTGAGGGCTCAATTGAACCACACCGGCGCGACAATCCGCTTATTCCTCCTTGCCGCCGTGCGCACCCGGAGAAAAACACCATGCCCCAGTATCGTTCCCACACTTCCACCCACGGCCGCAACATGGCCGGTGCCCGTTCGCTGTGGCGCGCCACCGGCATGAAGGATGGCGACTTCGGCAAGCCCATCATCGCGGTGGTCAACAGCTTCACCCAGTTCGTGCCGGGCCATGTGCATCTGAAGGATCTGGGCCAGATGGTAGCTCGCGAGATCGAGGCGGCCGGCGGCGTGGCCAAGGAATTCAACACCATCGCGGTGGATGACGGTATCGCCATGGGCCACGGAGGCATGCTTTACTCCTTGCCGAGCCGCGAGCTGATCGCCGATTCGGTGGAGTACATGGTCAACGCCCACTGCGCCGACGCCATGGTGTGCATCTCGAACTGCGACAAGATCACCCCGGGAATGCTGATGGCGTCGCTACGCCTGAACATCCCGACGATTTTCGTTTCCGGCGGCCCGATGGAAGCCGGCAAGGCCACGCTGGTAAAAGACGGCAAGGCACAGGTCATCAAGCTCGATCTCGTGGATGCAATGGTGAAGGCCGCCGACAAGAGCATCTCGGATGCCGAAGTTGAAGAAGTCGAGCGTAGTGCCTGCCCCACCTGCGGTTCCTGCTCCGGCATGTTCACCGCCAACTCGATGAACTGCCTGACCGAAGCCCTAGGCCTCTCGCTGCCGGGCAACGGCACCATCGTCGCCACCCACGCCGACCGCAAGGGCCTGTTCCTGAAGGCCGGCCGCACCATCGTCGAGCTGTGCAAACGCTACTACGAGAAGGACGACGACAAGGTACTGCCTCGCTCGATCGCCACCTTTGAAGCCTTCGAAAACGCCATGAGCCTCGACGTAGCCATGGGCGGCTCCACCAACACCGTGCTGCACCTGCTGGCTGCCGCCAGCGAAGCCGGGGTGAACTTCACCATGGCAGACATCGACCGCATCAGCCGCCGTGTGCCCTGCCTGTGCAAAGTGGCGCCGATGACCGACAAGTTCCACATCGAAGACGTGCATCGCGCCGGCGGCATCATGGGCATCCTCGGCGAACTGGATCGCGCGGGCTTGCTCAACCACAACACCTACACCGTGCACAGCCACACCCTGAAAGGTGCGCTGGAGCAGTGGGACGTGATGCACTCAGGTAGCCCGTCCGTGTTCGAGTTCTACCGCGCAGCCCCCGGCGGCGTGCCGACCCAGGTGGCCTTCAGCCAGAATCAACGCTTCCCCGAACTGGACATGGACCGCAGCAAGGGTTGCATCCGCGACAAGGCCAACGCCTACTCGCAGGACGGCGGCCTCGCCGTGCTCAAGGGCAACATCGCGCGCAATGGCTGCATCGTGAAGACCGCCGGCGTGGATGAGTCGATCTGGAAGTTCACCGGCACCGCACGCGTGTACGAGAGCCAGGACGACGCCGTGGAAGGCATCCTGAATGAAGAAGTGCAGGCCGGCGATGTGGTGATCATCCGCTACGAAGGCCCCAAGGGCGGCCCCGGCATGCAGGAGATGCTCTACCCGACCTCGTATCTGAAGAGCCGCGGGCTGGGCAAGCAGTGCGCACTGCTCACCGACGGCCGCTTCTCGGGCGGCACCTCGGGCCTTTCCATCGGCCACGCCTCGCCTGAAGCAGCCATGGGCGGCGAAATCGGCCTGATCGAAGATGGCGACACCATCGAGATCGACATTCCGAACCGCAGCATCAACCTCAAGATCACGGATGCTGAAATGGAAAAGCGCCGTGCTGCCATGAACGCCAGCGGCCCGGACGCCTGGAAGCCGGTCAACCGCGTGCGTCACGTCTCCGCCGCCCTTCAGGCCTATGCCGCGCTGACCACCTCGGCCGATACCGGCGCAGTGCGCGACATCACGCAACTCAAGCGCTGATCGATGCTCAGCGGGGAAGGCCGACCCTTCCCCGCTCCCGCCTTGTCACCCGAACTTCTCGAAAAGCTTCTCAGCCGCGAAATGCCCTTCGGCAAGTACCAGGGCAGGAAGATCGCCGACCTCCCCGGGCATTACCTCGGCTGGTTCTCGCGCGAAGGCTTTCCCAAGGGCGAGCTGGGCCAATTACTGGCCCTGATGTACGAACTCGATCACAACAATCTGCGTGCCCTGCTCGATCCACTGCGGCCGCGCTGAACCCGGACCCGCCCGCTTGGCGCGCACAAAACTGCGACTCGGTGCAATTTATTGTGCCCAGTGTGACACCTGTCTCTACGGGCGAGCCCTCAAGATGGCGCTGACGCTGCCGTCATACTAGCTTCAGAGCAATAGAGAGTCCGGGCTAAAAAACGTGAACGCATCCGTCTGCCATCAGGATAGAGCCTATCTCCGTCACCCATCGGAGTTGCCCATCCATATCCACTGCGAGAGCCACAAGGGGCGCAGCCTGCGCCGACTTGCCAATGTGAGCGCCGGCGGCCTCGCATGCCGTTCAGAAGAACCACTGCCGGTCGGCAGCGAGGTGTCTGTTGAAATCCCCATCGGTCGCGAACCCTTCCGCGCCAAAGGCGCCGTGAAATGGTGCCGCCACTCCCATACCTGCTATGAGCTGGGGATCCAGTTTGAAGCCCATGAAGATGCTTTCGCCGTCCGCATGGTGGAGCAACTCTGTTACATCGAGCGCTATCGCCGTGAGGTCATGAAAAAGGAAGGGCGCGAGATCGACAGCGCCACCGCAGCCTTTGAGTGGATCAATCTTTATGCGGCCAAATTCCCGCATATCAGCTGAAACCTGAAGCCAAATGAAAAGGCGACCTTGAGGTCGCCTTTTTCACATCCACTACAGGCCCGGGCTCAGCTGCGCTGCAGGCTGGCCTCATCCACCACACCGGCGCCATGCGCCTGCTGGTCTGCCCAGTAGCTCGAACGCACCATCGGACCACAGGCTGCATTCTTGAAGCCCATCTTGAGCGCCTCGGTCTCGAACATCTTGAAGGTCTCCGGCGGCACATAGCGCAGCACTGGCAAATGGCCGCCAGAGGGCTGCAGATACTGACCGATGGTGAGCATCTCGACATCATGGGCGCGCATGTCACGCATCACTTCGAGAATTTCCTCGTCGGTTTCGCCCAGGCCCACCATCAGGCCACTCTTGGTCGGCACGCCCGGATGCATGAGCTTGAACTCTTTCAGCAGCTTGAGCGAGTAGGCGTAGTCGGCACCGGGACGCGCTGCCTTGTAAAGGCGCGGCACGGTTTCCATGTTGTGATTCATGACGTCCGGCGGCGCATTCTTGAAGATCTCCAGCGCGACTTCCATGCGGCCACGAAAATCCGGCACCAGCACTTCGATCTGGGTGCGCGGGCTAGCCTCACGGGTGGCCTGAATGCATTCAACGAAGTGCTTCGCTCCGCCATCGCGCAGATCGTCGCGATCCACCGAGGTGATCACTACGTACTTCAGGCGCATCGCGGCGATGGTCTTGGCCAGCTCTTTCGGCTCATCCGCATTGAGCGGCTCGGGGCGGCCGTGGCCCACGTCGCAGAAGGGGCAGCGGCGCGTACAGATGTCGCCCATGATCATGAAGGTGGCCGTGCCCTTGCCGAAACATTCGTGGATATTGGGGCAGGAGGCTTCCTCGCACACAGTGTGCAGCTTGTGATCGCGCAGGGTGTCCTTGATCTCGTTAAAGCGCGCGGTCTCCTCGGCTGTGCCGAGCTTGATACGGATCCAGTCGGGCTTGCGCAGCTTTTCAGCCGGCACGATCTTGATCGGGATGCGTGCGGTCTTGTCGGCGCCACGGAGTTTCTTGGAGGCTTCGCTGCTCATCGGGTCGGGTCTTTCTGTTCTATGCCGTGCGGGGGTAGTCACGGTCGAGTAATTCACTCAGGCGAGCCGCCAATTGTGCCAGCACTGCGTCAGTGCTGACAGTGACACCTTGCTCTTTAAGGCTGGTGCTGGCGAGCCCCTCGTAGCCACAAGGGTTGATTCGCAGGAAGGGGGCCAAGTCCAGATCCACGTTCAGCGACAGGCCGTGATAGCTGCAGCCGCGCGAGATCTTGAGGCCCAGTGCGCCAATCTTGGCTTCCCGCACATACACACCAGGCGCGCCCTCGCGGCGGGAGGCGACGATGCCATAGCTGCCCAGCACGTCGAGCATGGCCTGCTCCATCAGGCTGACCTGCTCACGCACCTTGAGGTTGCGTCGGGCCAAGTCGATCAGCAGATAGATCACCGCCTGGCCTGGGCCGTGATAGGTGATCTGACCACCGCGGTCGATCTTCACCACCGGCACTTCACTCGGAATCAGCAGGTGCTCGGGCTTGCCAGCCAAGCCAAGGGTGTAGACTGGCTCATGCTGCAGCAGCCACAGCTCGTCCGGGGTATCCGGCCCGCGCTCGGCAGTGAAGCGCTTCTGAGCTTCAAATGTTTCTGCATAGCCGACGACGCCCAACTCGCGGACGACGCAGGACGCAGCCTCCATTACAGAACCACCTTCACCATCGGGTGCGAAGAGAGTTCGCGGTACAGATCATCGAGCTGCAGCTGAGAGGTGGCGCGGATGGTGCAGGTCAGCGACAGGTAGTTGCCAGCCTTGCTGGGACGCATCTCCATGGTGGCCGGGTTGAAGTCCGGCGCATGGCGAAGCACCACGGCGGCAATGGTCTGGGCGAATTCATCGTGGCGCGCGCCCATGATCTTGAGCGGAAAGTCGCAAGGGAATTCGAGGAGGCTCTGGCGGGTTTCAGTCATTTCAGGCAGATGGGGGATGAGGCTGCTTTTTCAAGCGCTTACTGCACGACGAAGGGCTTGATGCGGATGGCGGCGGCAATCCGGTCGGCAACACGACGAGCCTCGGCGGCATCGTTGAAGGGGCCGACTCGCAGGCGGTACTTGTCGCCGACGAGGTGGGTGCTGACGTCCTGCCCCAGCCATTTGAGTTCATTCTTCACATAGTCGCGGAACCCGTCAGCATTGGCACTGGAGGCAAAGGCGCCAAGCTGCAGGAAGACGCCGCTGGCCACCAGCGGCGCAGGCGCGGCGGGCTCGACGGCCGGCACCGCGGTGGCCAGGGCTTCAAGCGGATCCGGCGTGGCCGGCTCAATCACGGGCCGGGACGGCGCTTCCGCAGGCGCAGCACTCGCGACCTGCGCCGGTGGCGAGACAGGAGTCCGGGCATACACGCCGCTGTCGATTTCTTCTGCGGTGATGGCATCCACCTGCAGGCGGGCGCTGCCCTTGCTCACATAGCCGAGCTTGTAGGCAGCGGTATAAGAGAGATCGATGATGCGGCTGTGCAGGAATGGGCCGCGATCATTGACTCGCACCACCACACTGCGGCCGTTCTCGAGATTGGTCACACGCGCATAGCTGGGCAGTGGCAAAGTGGGATGGGCGGCACTCATCGCGTACATGTCGTAGCGCTCGCCACTGCTGGTCTTCGCACCATGAAACTTCTTGCCGTACCAGCTGCCGACACCGGTCTGGCTGAAGGGGCCGAGGGTCTGCATCGGTTTGAAGGTCTGGCCCAGTGCTTCATAGGTACGGGCATTGGCGGGGCGTATCGGCTCACGGCGCGGCACCGCATCCGGGATCTCGTCGAGATTGGGCGGCACGTCTTCGCCGGGACCGTCATCCTTGTAAAAACCACCACCTTTCCGGGTAAGGACGGGAGAGGAAGGCGCCGGCTTGGCAGGCACGGCAACCGGCTTCTGTACCGGAGCCGGACGCGGCGACGTGCTCTCCTCGTAAGGGGTGCTGGCGCAGGCTGCGAGCAGCAGCATGGCGAGAACGACGAGCAGATTCACGGAATGAAAGGAATGCATCGGATATCTCCTGCCCGCCCCGGCTTCAGCGCCGACGGCGATGCTGCTGCACGCTCATCAGGATTCCCACGCCCAGGCACAGGGTCACCAGTGCGGTGCCTCCGTAGCTCACCATGGGCAGGGGCACCCCGACCACAGGCAGGATACCGGCCACCATGCCCATGTTCACAAAAGCATAGGTGAAGAAAATCATGGTGATCGAACCTGCCAGCAGGCGTCCAAAGAGGGTGGCGGCATTGGCGGCAATCATCAGGCCGCGCCCGATCAGCAGGCAGTAGAGCACCACGATCAGGAGCACACCGGCCAGGCCGAACTCTTCCGAGATCACGGCCAGCACGAAGTCGGTATGGCGTTCGGGCAAGAAATCCAGATGGGTCTGGGTGCCCTGGCGCCAGCCCTTGCCGACGAGACCACCGGAGCCCACCGCGATGGTGGATTGGATAGTGTGAAACCCCTTGCCAAGCGGATCCGATGAAGGATCGAGCAGGGTGCACACGCGGTGTTTCTGGTAATCATGCAGACCGGGCCAGGCCACCTCGGGTGCGCAGATCTGGGATTCATAGCTGATGATGGCAATGATCGCCGCGGTACCCAGCACAGCCACCGGAATGATCAGCTTCCAGGACAGGCCGGCAAAGAAAATCACGAAGAAACCCGCGCCCAGCACCAGCAGCGAAGTGCCCAGATCCGGCTGCTTGAGGATCAGGCCAACAGGAGCCATCAGTAGCAGGGTGGCGACGAAGAAGTCGCGGACCTTCAGGCTGCCTTCACGTTTCTGGAAGTACCAAGCCAACATCAGCGGCATGGCGATCTTCATCAGTTCGGAGGGCTGGATGCGCATTACGCCCAGATTAAGCCAGCGTCGCGCGCCCTTTGAAACATCGCCAAACAGGGCCACACCGATCAACAGCAGTACCCCTACCACATACAGCGGCAGGGCGAAGCTGTGCAGGCGCTGCGGTGGCTGACTGGCCATCGCCCACATCACCGCCACCCCCACCCCCACGTTGATCAGGTGGGCGTTCATGCGCTCCGGCGAGGAGCTGCCGAGCATCAGGGTGGCCACAGCAACGATGGCAGCCGTGATGACAAGCAGGAAGGGGTCGATCGGCCGCACCAGGCGCAAGGCACCAAGGCGGATGTCGGCGAGGTTAATCATGGGCATGCTCCGGGTCGGCATCCGGGTCTTCCGGTGCCGCACCTGCCGGCTTGATGCCCAGCAGATAGTAGTCCAGCACCTGGCGGGCGATCGGTGCGGCAGCGGCGGCGCCAAAACCGCCGTTTTCGACCAGCACCGCCAGTGCAATCTTGGGATTGTCGGCAGGGGCGTAAGCGATGAACAAGGCGTGGTCCCGCAGGCGCTCGTGCGTATCGCTTTCCTTGTACTTGGCGCCCTTGAGCGAGAAGACCTGGGCCGTACCGGTCTTGCCAGCTGCCTGGTACTTCGCTCCGGCAAAGGCGCGGGCGCCAGTACCACTGGTGATCACGCCGACCATGCCCTTGCGGATGACCTCTACGTTCTCAGGCTTGAAGCCCAGATCGGCCAGCGGAGTCGGTTCGATCACGCGTTTCGCGCCGTTCTGGGCATCCACCACGTATTTCACGATGTGCGGCTTGTACATCACGCCGCCCGCCGCAATCGTGGCGGTGGCGTGCGCAAGCTGCAGCGGGGTGTAGGCGTTGTAGCCCTGGCCGATGCCGATCGAGATGGTTTCGCCGGCATACCACTTCTGCTGCTCGGGCTTCTTGAAACGCTTCTTTTTCCAAGCCTGGGAAGGCAGCACGCCAGTGGACTCGCCATCAATATCGATGCCGGTACGACTGCCCAGCCCCAGCTTGCCCATGAAATCGGAGATCAGGTCGATCCCCATGTCGTTGGCCAGCAGGTAGTAATAGGTGTCGCAGCTGACGATGATGGATTTGATCATGTCGACCATGCCGTGGCCGCCGACCTTGTCATCGCGGAAGGTGTTGTTGCCGAACACGAAATAGCCCGGGTCCGAGATGGCCTGGTGCGGCGTGCGCTTGCCGGTTTCGAGTGCGGCCAGCGCCATGAAGGGCTTGAAGGTGGAACCAGGCGGATAGGCGCCGTTGAGCGCCCGGTTGATCATCGGGCGATCCAGCGAGGTATTGAGCACATCCCAGTTATCCGGCGTGATGCCGTCAACAAACAGGTTGGGATCGAAACGCGGCGTGGACACCAGGGCCAGCACGCCGCCGGTGCCGGGTTCGATGGCCACCAGCGAACCGCGGCGGTTGCCGAAAGCCTGTTCGGCAATCCGCTGCAGTTCGGAATCCATGGTCAGCTGCAGATTGTTGCCGGGCACTGGCGGGGTGCGTGCCAGGGAGCGAACGGCCCGGCCGGAAGCGTCCACCTCGACCTGCTCGAAGCCGGTCACGCCGTGCAGCTCCTTCTCGTAGCTCTGCTCCAGCCCGGTCTTGCCGATGTGTTCGGTACCCCGGTAATTGGCGGCGAGGTCTTCGTCGTCCTCGATCTTCGCCATTTCCTTCTGGTTGATCCGACCGATATAGCCGATGGCGTGCGAAGCCAGTTCGCCGAAAGGATATTGGCGGAACAGCCGCGCCTTGATGTCCACCCCCGGGAACTTGTAGCGGCGGGCGATGAACCGGGCAACCTCTTCATCCGTCAGGCGGGTACGGATCGGCAGGGATTCGAAGTTCTTGCTCTCTTCGAGCAGCTTGCGGAAGCGCCGCCGGTCCTTGGGCTGGATGTCGATGAACTCGGCCAGCTCGTCGATCGTGTCATCCAGGTTATGCACCTTGGAGGGCGTGATTTCGAGGGTGTAGGCCGAGTAGTTGCGGGCCAACACCACGCCATTGCGATCCGTGATCAGCCCGCGATTGGGCACGATCGGCAGCAAGGAGATGCGGTTCTCCTCAGCGCGGGTGGCGTAATAGTCGTAGCGCAGCACCTGCAGATACACATAGCGCGCAACGATCAGCCCGAAGCCCAGCAGCACGAAGGCAGCCGCAGCCGCCACGCGGGCGCGGAAGCGGGAGAGTTCCTGTTCGGGGGCCTTGAATTCCATGGTGTCGGGAGTCAGGAGCAGTGAGCGGGGAAGCGGGCGGGGCGCGAGCCTAGGCCCGTATTCCGACGCTCAAAGCCCTACAGGGGGCGATTCTCATCGCGATCAATCGGCCGCATCTGCGGCAAGAGCAGCAGATAGTAGGCCGGCAGCCACAGCACGGCCGTGGTGAAACAGGTGAAGAAGTACTCCCAGCCCGGAAAACGCCCGCCCGCCAGCATGCGCAGCACCAGCATCACCACTTGCACCATCAGGAACAGCGGCACCATGTGCAGGGTCTGGGTGGAAGGTGAGAACCACAGCAGACGGCGCGAATTGGCCTGGGCCGCCCAGGCCAGCAGGATGTAGGCCGTAGCATGCTGGCCCATCACTGAGCCATGCGCCACATCAACCAGCAGACCGAGGCAGAAGCCGGCCCCCATGCCGATCCGGTGCGGCTCACGGATGCACCAGAAGGCCAGCACCAGGGCCACGAAATCCGGCATGGCCTGAACCCGGCCAACCGGGATGCAGCTGAGCACCAGGGCCACCAGCAGGCTGAACCATACGAAGCCCATGCGCACAGGCAGGAGCAGGCGGGAGGAGCGGTGATTCGGCAGCATGCCTCAATCTCCCTTCGGTGCGGGGTTGCTGGCCGCCGCTCTGGGTGTGCTCTGGACCGCCACAGGAGCACTGGCGGCCGGCGCGCTGGCCAGGGGGGCGGGCGTCGGTGCCGAGGCCGCTGCCTGCGGTGCCATCGTCGCAGCCTGCGGCGCGGAAGCACTGGCCGCCGGGGCCGAGTCTGCCGCGACGGGCTCAGGGAAGGCCTGGCTCACCCGGTTGCGGATACGTCCCGCCGAGGCGCGGCGCGAAGCCTCGTCGCGATCATCCGCCGGCCGCTGCGGCGCCGGATCGGTCCGCGACAGCACCAGCACGGCGCCGCTGCGCTCCACGCTGGCAATCGGTTTGCACAGGATGCGGGCAAACGACTCGGCACTGTCACGCGTCACCTTGAGCACCGTGGCGACCGGCAGGCCCGGCGCAAACAGGCCATCCAGCCCGGAAGTCAGGATGCGGTCGCCCGGTTTGACCTCCGCATTCGCGGCGAGGAACTTCAGCTCCAGCAAACCGTTGCCACTGCCAAACATCACCGCGCGCAGGCCACTGCGCTCGACGATCACCGGAATGGCCTGTTCCTTGTCGGAAAGCAGGGTGACCTCGGCATGCAGGGGGAAAACGCGCGTCACCTGGCCGATCAGGCCTTGCGGATCGACCACCGGCGAGCCGGGCTCAATGTCCTGCAGGCTGCCTTTGTCGAGAATCACCTTGCGCGAGAACGGATCGCGCGCAGAAAACACGATTTCAGCCGCAATCGTGCGCAGGCCGATGGCGCGATTCACCTTCAGCAGACCGCGCAGCGTGGCATTCTCCTGCTGCAGTTGCTCAGCAAACAGCAGCTTCTCGGCCATCGCCAGCTGCTGAGCCTGCAGGCGCAGGTTCTCGCGCTTCAGGCTGGCCAGCCCGGAAAAGTAAGTCGCCGTATTGCTGACGAACTCGGCCGGCGTCGCCGCCGCGATCTGCAGCGGATAGCTCAGCACGGTGAGCGCCTGACGCAGCGTTTCCAGATAGTTCAGACGCAGGTCAGCCACCAGCAGGGACAGGCTGATCGACAGGAAGATCGTCGCCCGGGCCGGCAAGGGCAGGCCACGCTTGAAGAAGGGAGGGGTCTGGTGGCCGGTGACCATGACTCAGCGATAGAGGGCGGTAGAGGGGCAAGGCAGAAGACAAGACAACGCGCCTTGCGGCGCGTTCCATGGGAAGCTGTTCTGCCTCACCTTGCAAATCACTCGGAAGCGAAGATCGAACCGAGCTTGTCCATCTTTTCCAGCGCCAGACCCGAGCCGCGCACCACGCAGGTCAGCGGGTCTTCGGCCACGATCACCGGCAGGCCGGTCTCTTCCATCAGCAGGCGATCCAGATCGCGCAGCAGCGCGCCGCCACCGGTGAGCACCATGCCGCGCTCAGCGATGTCAGCACCCAGCTCCGGCGGAGTCTGTTCAAGGCCGATTTTCACTGCCGAGACGATGGAATTCAGCGGGTCGGTCAACGCTTCGAGGATTTCGTTGGACGAGATCGTGAAGGAACGCGGAATGCCTTCGGCCAGATTGCGGCCCTTGACTTCCATTTCCTTCACTTCGGACCCCGGGAACGCCGAGCCGATGGTTTTCTTGATCGATTCGGCGGTGGTTTCGCCGATCAGCATGCCGTAGTTTCGACGGATGTAATTGACGATGGCTTCGTCGAACTTGTCGCCACCCACGCGCACCGAGCCGGCATACACCATGCCGCCCAGCGAGATCACGCCCACTTCTGTGGTGCCGCCGCCGACGTCCACCACCATCGAACCGGTGGCATCCGCCACCGGCAGGTCAGCACCAATGGCAGCAGCCATCGGCTCCTCAATCAGGTAGACCTGCGAAGCGCCAGCGCCCAGTGCGGACTCACGGATCGCACGGCGCTCGACCTGGGTCGAACCACAGGGCACGCAGATGATGATGCGGGGCGAGGGTGAGAAGAGGCGCGAATCGTGCACCTTCTTGATGAACTGCTTGAGCATCTGCTCGGTCACGGTGAAGTCGGCGATCACGCCATCCTTCATCGGGCGAATCGCCGTAATGTTGCCCGGCGTCTTGCCCAGCATCTGCTTGGCCGAGTGGCCAACAGCCTGGATCGTCTTCTTGGCGTTCGGGCCGCCTTCAGTACGGATCGCCACCACCGAGGGCTCGTCCAGCACGATGCCCTTGCCACGCACGTAGATCAGGGTATTGGCCGTGCCAAGGTCGATGGCCAGGTCGTTGGAAAAATAGGAACGCAGGAGTCCGAACATGGGGAGAGCTACCTCTGTGTGACGGGCATGGCGCGCCGTGCGCAAACCCGGACCGTGAGAAACCGCGTATGTTACCCTATCCCGTTGTTTCCAATGTGTCCGCCTGACGGTGGACTTGATCCCCAGAGGCCCCGAAACATGTCTCTCTCGCTGGAACAGGTCGAGCGTATCGCCCGACTCGCCCACATCGAACTCAGCCCCGCTGACGCCACGGCCACCCAGGCCAAGCTGAACGGAATTTTCGGCCTCATCGAAGCGATGCAGGCCGTGGACACCACCGGCGTCGCCCCAATGTCGCACCCGCAGGATGTTGTCCAGCGCCTGCGCCCGGACGCCATCAGCGAAACCGACCGCCGCGCCGCCTACCAGGCTGTCGCCCCCGAGGCCGAAGCCGGCCTCTATCTCGTCCCCAAAGTCATCGAGTGAGGAAGTCATGAGCCGTCTTCTCCAGCATCTGCAAGAAGGTCAGGAACTGCTGACCCGTGTTCTCGCCGACCAGGCCCTGCTCAATGAGGTGGACAAGGCCGGCGACATCCTCGTGGCCTGCCTCAAGGCCGGAGGCAAGATTCTCTCGGCCGGCAATGGCGGCTCGCATTGCGACGCCATGCACTTCGCCGAAGAGCTCTCCGGCCGTTACCGCGACAACCGCCCGGCACTCGGCGCGCTGGCCATTTCAGACCCCTCGCACATCACCTGCGTGGGCAACGACTACGGCTTCGAGTTCATCTTCAGCCGTCAGGTCGAGGCCCTTGGCCGCGCTGGCGACGTCTTCTTCGGCATTTCCACTTCTGGCAATTCCGCCAACATCCTCGCTGCTGCCAAGGCCGCCAAGGCGCGCGGCATGCAGGTCATCCTGCTGATGGGCAAGGACGGCGGCAAGATGAAGGGGCTGGCCGACGCCGAGATCATCGTGCCGCACTTCGGCTACGCCGACCGCATCCAGGAAATCCACATCAAGTTCATCCACGCCCTGATCGACCATGTCGAGATCGGCTTGGGCTACGTCGACGCAAAATGAGCCTCCAGACCCTCAAGTCCCTGCAAGCCCAGCTTGCCAGCAAGAAAATCTCCAGCCGCGAGCTGGTGACGGATTACCTCGCCCGCATCGAGGCGCAGAACGCCGCGATCAACGCCTTCATCACCGTCGACCATGCTGGTGCGCTGGCCGCCGCCGACGCCGCCGACGCGGCGATTGCCGCCGGCACCGCGGGCCCGCTGGCCGGCTTGCCGATCGCGCACAAGGACATCTTCTGCACCGAAGGCGTGCTCACCACCTGCGGCTCGAAGATGCTCGCCAACTTCGTCAGCCCCTACGATGCGCATGTCGTCAGCCAGCTCAAGGCAGCCGGCGTGGTGAGTCTGGGCAAGACCAACTGCGACGAATTCGCGATGGGCTCGACCAACGAGAACTCGGCTTACGGTGCGGTGAAGAACCCCTGGAACCTGACCCGCGTGCCGGGCGGCTCCTCCGGCGGCTCGGCTGCTGCCGTGGCAGCCGGCATGATCCCGGCCGCCACCGGCACCGACACCGGCGGCTCGATCCGTCAGCCCGCAGGCCTGTGCGGCGTCACCGGCATCAAGCCCACTTACGGCACGGTCTCGCGCTACGGCATGGTGGCCTACGCCAGCTCGCTCGATCAGGGCGGCCCGATGGCCCACACCGCCGAAGACTGCGCCCTGCTGCTGAACCACATGGCGGGGTTCGATTCGCGCGACTCGACCAGTCTGGAACGCGCCAAGGACGACTACAGCGCCGAGCTGAACCAGCCGCTGGCCGGCCTGAAGATCGGCCTGCCGCAGGAATACTTCGGTGAAGGCCTCGCCGCTGACGTGCGCGCCGCCATCGAAAACGCGCTGGCTGAATTGCGCAAGCTCGGCGCCAGCACGGTCGAAGTCAGCCTGCCCAACACCCATCTGGCGATTCCCGCCTACTACGTGATCGCGCCGGCCGAGGCGTCGAGCAACCTGTCGCGTTTCGATGGGGTGCGCTACGGCCACCGCGCCAGCGAGTACAAGGATCTGGCCGAGATGTACGCCAAGAGCCGTTCGGAAGGCTTCGGCAAGGAAGTACAGCGGCGCATTCTGGTCGGAACCTATGTGCTCTCGCACGGTTACTACGACGCCTACTACATCAAGGCCCAGCAGCTGCGCCGCCTGATCGCCGAGGATTTCAAGCAGGCCCTGAGCCAGTGCGACATCATCGCCGGCCCGGTGGCGCCGACTGCTGCCTGGGGCATTGGCCAGATGGCCGACGATCCGGTGCAGATGTATCTGGCGGACATTTACACCATCGCGGTGAACCTCGCCGGCCTGCCGGCGCTGTCCACCCCGGCCGGTTTCTCAGCCGAGAAACTGCCGGTCGGCCTGCAGCTGATTGGCAATTACTTCGGTGAAGCGCGCCTGCTGAACGTAGCCTACCAGCTGCAACAAGCCACCGACTGGCATCTACAGCGGCCACAAGCCTGAGTAGATGCCGCACGAAACCGGCTTCGACTTCCAGCACTACAACCCGGTCCGCACGATCTTCGGACCGGGCAGTCTGGAGCATCTGCCGGAGCTGGTCGGCAAACGCCGCGTGCTGCTGGTCACGTTCAAGAGTGCCCGCGAAATCGGCTTACTGGCACGCCTGAAGGGCCTGCTCGGTGATCGCCTGGTGGATCTCATCGACGAGGTGCCCAGCCGCCCCGAGCTCAAGGATGTACAGCAGGCCCATGAGCGCATCTGGCGCGAACGACGCGTAGAGCTGGTGGTGGCCGTCGGCGGTGGCAGCGTTATCGACTATGCCAAGGCCTTGCTGTGCCTGCCTGAGTCCGGCCACTTCTTCGACCTGATCACGCGCAGCACACCGGTAGTCAAGCGCCTGCGCCTGATCGCCGTGCCCACCACCGCCGGCAGCGGCAGCGAAGTCACGCCCTTCTCGGTGCTGTGGGATACGCGCGACGCCAACCCGACGAAATTCACCCTGCACCAGTCGCGCATATATGCCGAGACGGCCCTGATCGACCCGGAGCTGACACTGAGCCTGCCCAAACTGGTGATGCGCAACTCAGGACTGGATGCGCTGTCGCACGCGCTCGAGGCGATCTGGAACGTGAATGCCACACCGATGACCGATCTGCTCGCCGTTGAAGCGGCGCGCACTCTGATCGCCAAGTTGCCGATCGCCTGGCACTTCCAGGGCCATATCAAGGCCCGCATCATGATCGCCCGTGCGGCATGGCAAGCCGGCCTGTGCCTGGCCCAGACCCGCACCGCACTGGCCCACGCCCTGTCCTACCCACTGACCATCAAGCAGGGCACCCCGCACGGTCTGGCCAGTTCCTGGTCACTGCCCTGGGTGTGGCAGCAGGCGCAGAACAACAGCGCGGAGCGTGATGCCGTGCTCAGTCGCATCTACGGGCCGAGCGAAACCGATCCCGTCGCCCGCCTGTGCGAATTGCTCTACAAGCTCGAAGTGCCAACCGAACCACAGGCCTGGGGACTCTCCGAATCGGAGCGCGCACGCATCGTGCTGGAACACATGCACAACCCCAAGGGCCACAACTTCATCGCCAAGGGCCTGCGCCTGTAAGAAGCTGTTCACAATCTCTAGCGAGAGGCCGTCAGCAGGGGCAAGGCTGGGTTTAGCAGCGCCTGCTCTGCGCTGCCGCAGCCGGTTTGCTGTGCAAAGCAAACCGTGGGGAAGCGCCGCACAGGAACCGGAGTTTATGTTGATCAATGAGGATTCCGAGCCGTGCATGAGCCCTCTCCGTTATCAATGAGCGGCCTCGCAGTAAGAGCGGGAACGGCTTCCAAGGAACGCCGGCTAGCGGTTCTCTCTGTGCCTGCAGAGCGCTAGACTGCCCCCTTCGCCGACTCGCATCTCACTCTCATGCCGCTCGATACCTGGCTCACCTTCTTCGTTGCCGCCTGGCTGATCAGCCTCTCGCCCGGCCCCGGAGCCGTCTCCTGCATGGCAGCCGGCCAGCGCGTAGGCTATCGCCGCGCCCTGTGGAACATCTTCGGCCTGCAGATGGGCATCGTGCTGATCATGCTGATCTGCGCAGCCGGTCTCGGCGCCTTGCTGGCGGCCTCGCAGACGCTGTTCATGGCCATCAAATGGGCCGGGGTGGCTTATCTGATCTGGCTGGGCGTGCAGCAATGGCGCGCACCGGACGCGCCCCTCACCCCCGACGCCAAAGATGCGCGCGACACACCTGGCCAGCTCTTCCTGCGCGCCTTCCTGATCAATGCCAGCAATCCCAAGGGCATCGTTTTCATGCTCGCCGTGCTGCCGCAGTTCATTGATCCGCAGTTGGCGCAATGGCCGCAATACGCCATCTGTGCCGCCACCCTGGTGTTCACCGATCTGGTCGTCATGAGCGGCTACACCCTGCTCGCCGCCCGGGTACTCAGCGCCCTGCGCGATCCGGGCCACATCCGCTGGCTCAATCGCGGCTTCGGCAGCCTCTTCATCGGTGCCGGCCTGCTGCTGGCAGGCTTCAGAAGGCATTGATGCGTTGCCCGCTGATCGTGCTGGCTGCGCTGCTGCTCGCAGCCTGTGCGGCCGGTGGCGGCAAGCTCTCGCGCCAGATTGATCAGGGCCGCATGCAGGAGCAACTTCGCAGCGCCAGCCACAGCCTGAGCTACCGCAACAGCTGTAGCTTTCACGACGAAACCGGCTACAAGGGCTCGAACCGGATCGAGATTGAGGACAATCGGGTCCTGAGCCTGGCCACCGCTATCGAATTGCCCCACGACGGCGGTCGCTGCAATTTCGAAGGCCCCGGTTTTCGCCAGACCCGTTCCAGTCCGTCCATCGAACTGCTCCATCCGGATGGTTGCACAGCCAGACTATGGACCCAGGGCCAGCAGCTGACGATCTCCTACACCCATTGCGAGGCCCGCTGTACCCAACCGCAGAACTTCAGGAAGATCTGGCCGGTACTGATCGACATGCCGAGCGGCCGCTGCGACTGAAGCCTGCCTGCCGGGCAGGCATTCCCCCCGACCATCGGACAGGCCGCTGACCTTGTCCGCCACATTCGCTAGCCTTGCCGGCATGACTGCGCACCGCCTCCTGCCGGCCCTGCTGTTGCTCGCTGCCTGCACCAGCACGCCCCCCGCCACCGAGCCTGAAGCGCTCGCGCCCGCCCCGGCGGCAAGCGCGCCGCCCGCGGCCGCCACCGCCGCTCCCAGCCTGCCACGCGCCAAGCCCGGCAGCCTGCTTGGCAAGGTCGATCGCAGCAAGCTCAATGCGCAGGTCCGCCAGGGAGGCAAGCCGATCAACATCAGCCACCGCTGCTCCTTCCGCAATGAAACCGGCTACAAGGGCTCGACCCAGGTCGACATTGCCAACAGCGAGGTCCGCCGCCTCGCCACCAGCATCGAAGTACCGCTCGCCAGCGGTTACTGCAATTTCGACAACGCCGGCTTCCGCCAGACCGCCCGCAGCCCGGCCATCGAGCTGCGCCATGCTGACGGCTGCACCGTACGCATCTGGGATCAGGGCCCGCAACTCACGATCTCCTACTCGGCCTGCGCCGCGCGCTGCAGCAGCCCGGAGGTGTTCAAGTACATCTGGCCGGTACTGATCGACCAGCCCAGTGGCCGCTGCGACTGAGGCTCGTGCCTGAACGCTGGGCGCCTTGCACCCAATCGGCTACATTGCGAGGCTGGATGCTGCGCTGCCACAGGAGAGAGTCGTGCTGATCACCTTCAAGTCCCGCGCCGATGGCGATGTAATCATGTTCGGCAATGTCGGGCGCCAGATGCTTGCCATCCTTGGCAAAGACCCACAGGACGCCAAGGGCATCGTCACCCAGGAACAGTTGCCCGCCGCCATCGCCGCCCTGCGCACCGCGATTGAGCAGGACAAGACCGACAATCCACCGCCACCCGAAGCCGACAACTGGGGGCGTGACGCCGTCGAACAACAGGTCCAGCGCGAACGCGAGCAGAACGTCAGCTTCGCGCGCCGCGCCGCGCCGCTGCTGACGATGCTGGAATACGCCCGGCGCGACAACACCCACGTCACCTGGGAAAGCTGAGCCATGCCTGCCGCCTTCTCGCCCCGCGTTTGCGTGATCGGCGCCGGCCCGGCCGGCATGTCCTGTGCGCTGTGGCTGCACAACCTGGGCCTTGAAGCGACGCTGGTCGACACCGAAAAATCACCCGGCGGCGCAATGCTGCTGAACTTCCTCAACAACAACTGGGTGCTGGGCCAGCGCGGCCTGAGCGGACTCGAAATGGCCGCCCGCTTCACCGAGCACATCGAGAGTCTGGCCATCCCGCTGCTGCTGGAATGCCGTCCGACCCGGCTTGCCCGCGATGCTCATGGCCAGTTTCAGCTGAGCCTCGAAACCCCGCAAGGCATCAGCAGCGTCGAGGCAGATGCCATCGTGCTGGCCACCGGCACCCGCTTCCGCGGCCGCGAAATCCTCATCGGCCTGCCCGGTTTTGGCCAGTGTGATCCGGGCCGCCTGCGCTACGGCCCGCACTGCTTCACGCGCCTCTCGATGCTGGCCGGCAAGCGCCTGCTGGTCATCGGCGGCGGCGACAACGCCCTGGAAAACGCCGCCCTCGCACTCGATGCCGGTGCCAGCGTCACCGTGGTGGCGCGCAACCAGTTCCGTGCCCAGGCCCGCTTCATCGAGCGCCTGCAAGCTGCGGGGCACTGTGCCCTGCATGCAGATGCCCGCCTCACCGCCCTGCAGCCCTCGCCCGGCGGCCTGCTCGCCTCGCTCGAAGGTGCCGCAGGCCAATGGCAGCTGGAAGTCGATCGCGTACACCTGCTCGCCGGCTATGCACCGAACACCGCCTTCCTCGACGGCATCCTGGCCGCCGAAATTGCCCCGCCGCTGAAAGACGAACGTGGCTACCTGTGCGGCGATGCGCTCGGCCGCACCAGTACCCCCGGTCTCTACGTGGCGGGCGACGTCGGCAATCCAGCCTTCCCCAATGTACTCAGCGCCCTAGCCCAAGGTGCCCAGGTCGCCAAGACCATCGAATTCGATCTCAACCAGACCCGCCCGCGCTAGGCTGCCCTGACATGTCCCTCCAGTACCAGATCATCTCCGTTACCCCCTTCCAGCAGAACTGCAGCCTGATCTGGTGCGACCAGAGCATGGAGGCCGCCGTGGTCGATCCGGGTGGCGACGTGGCCCGCATCGAAGCGGCCGTAGCGCGCGCCGGCGTGAAGCTCACCAAGATCCTGCTCACCCATGGTCATCTCGATCACGTTGGTGGCAGCGCCGAACTGGCGGCCAGGCTCGCCCTGCCGATCGAAGGCCCGCAGCGCGAGGATGCCTTCTGGATCGAGAATCTCGCCGAGCAATGCCGCATGTTCGGCTTCCCGCTGGTCGCAGGCTTCACACCCACGCGCTGGCTCGAAGAGGGAGATCGCATCAGCCTCGGCCAGGAAGTGCTGGAGGTGATTCACACCCCTGGCCATACCCCGGGCCATGTCGTGCTCTACAGCCGCAGCGCACAGCTAGCACTGGTGGGCGACGTGCTGTTTGCCGGCTCAATCGGCCGCACCGATTTTCCACGCGGCGATCACCAGGCCCTGCTCGAATCGATCCGTCTCAAGCTGTGGCCGCTCGGTGATGACACCCGCTTCATCCCGGGTCACGGCCCGATGTCGAGCTTCGGTGAAGAGCGCCAGAGCAATCCCTTCGTGGCGGACTGAGAGCCTTGGGCTAGAATCGGCCCACCCCACCCAAAGCACAGGAAGATCATGCGTATTGCCTTGCTGGAAGACGATTCCACCCAGTCGCTCATCGTCACCAGTTGCCTGCGTAACGCCGGCCATGAAGTCCATGAATTCCGCCTCACGGCCGATCTCAAGCGCTTCTGCGCACGCGAAAGCGTGGATCTCTATCTGCTGGACTGGATCGTGCCAGATCAGAGTGGCGAGGAATTTCTGCGCTGGTTGCGTAGCGAGCGCAATGACGCCACCCCAGCCATTTTCCTGACTTCGCGCGATGCCGAAGAAGACGTGGTGGCCGGCCTCTCTGCGGGCGCCGATGACTTCATCATCAAGCCGCTGAACCAGCGCATCCTGCTCTCGCGCATCGAGGCGGTAATGCGCCGCGCCAAACCACGGGATGTGCATGCCATCCTGGAGCTGCCGCCCTACCGCATCGATCCGGCCCAGAACCTGATCAGTCTGAAGGGCGAAGCGCTCGAGCTGACCGAGAAAGAGTTCGCACTGGCCTTGTTCATGTTCCGCAACGTCGGCCGCCTGATCTCGCGCGGCCACATGCTCGAAGCCGTGTGGGGCCGCAGCCCGGACATTCCGACCCGTACCGTGGACACCCACGTCTCGCGGGTGCGCAACAAACTCCAGCTGCGCCCCGAAAACGGCTTCCGGGTCGTGCCCACCTACAACTTCGGCTATCGCCTGGAGCAGGTGGACGCCCAGCAGGCCGAGACCTGAGCAGCGCCCTCAGCGCTGATACAGCTTGCCGGTCTCGGCCAGCCAGCGATTCGCATCGCGGCTGAGCCACTGGCGCGCCACCTCATCTTCACGCAACACCGCATCAATGAAGGCCAGCGACACCACACGCAGGGACTTGGCCTGTTCGGTCTGACCCGCTGGCTGCAGCGCCGCAGCGCCGCCCTCGGGGCCGCCTCGCCCACCAGCCATACCACCGCCGGGGCCACCCGAACCACCAGGGCCACCACCTCCGCCCGGCCCACCCATCCCGCCCCCGCCCATGCCGCCGCCAGGGCCACCACCTCCGGACGGCCCGCGCCCACCTTTGCCGCCACCGTCCCCACCCTTATTACCACCTGCGCCTCGCGTGTTCGCCTCGGCGCCCGGCAAGGGCGCCCGTTCGCTGCTGCCACCAATCACGGCATGCGAGGCCCAGCTCAGATCCAGCGAATACTTGTCACCTGCCGGCAGGTTGTTGAACACCTGCTGACGCAGGCGCGGATTGTTCACGAAGTCGAAAGCATCCACATCCTCGGCACTGCTTACTGCGAGGACCGGCAACCGCATGCCCGCGTAGCGCGTGGCGAAGGGCTCGCCGCCAAACTCGGCATGCGGACTCAGCAGCACCACGCCACGCAGCCCGGCCAGGGTCGGCGATTTGACGCCCGACCAATGCTCGCCAGCGGCGGCCTGAGCCGTCTGCGCCCCCACATCGAAGCCCACCAGGAGCAGGCGCCCGAAGTCGATCCGCGCCAGGCCCTCAGCCGGCAGGCCGCCCGCCTCCGCGCCCTGCAATTGCTGCAGCACCGTTTCCAGACGGCTCAGGCGGCGCCTCAGCGCTTCGGCCGCATAGGCCTGCTGCACCTGCTGGCGCGCACTGGCAGCAGCCTCTCGTGTGGCACTGAAAATCGCCGGCCCTTCGCGTGAGCCCTGCACCGCCAGCACCGCATAGCCTGCCTGGGCCCAGGCCTCTAGCAGGCTGCTGGCGGCATCGGCCGGCTCGCCGAGGCCTGCCAGATACACCAACAGGGGCTGGCGCCCAGGCTGACCGGGCACACGCAGAACCAGTTCAACATGCTCGTCGCCAATCGTCAGCGCGCCACGACTCAGTTGCACTGCATGGAACTGGTCCGGCTCGTAGCCTGCGCTGCGCTGGCGCTGTGGCATGGCCGCCGCATTCGGCGCGGGCGGGCGGCCAGCGCAGGCCGCCAGCAAGGACAAGGAAAGACACAGGAAAAGGCAGGGCAGGCGCATGGCAGAGGGCCTTGAGAAGCAGACGCCGCATTCTGGCTATTCGCTGCGTAAGCCTGCTGCCGGCACAGGTAAAAGCGTCTCAAATCCTGCAAACCCAGCCGCAACCGGCGGGCACCAAAGTCTATTCACGAGCAGCTTGCAGGCAGCAGAGCAGCCCGGCCCTGACTCAGAACTGCTTGGTGCGCAGCAGTACCAGGGTGCAGGCCTCCAGATGCTCGATCCCCGCCGCATCGAGGCGGGCATAGGCCTGCGCATTCTCGGTCCCGGGATTGAAGATCACCCTGCGCGGCTGCAACGCCACGATGCCATCAAGCAGGTCTGCCTGACGCGCGGGGCCGACATACAGGGTCACCGTGTCGACCGGCCCCAGCACCTCGGTCGGCGAGGCAAACGCGGCGATGCCCTCCACCTCACGCAGCGCCGGCGCCACCGGAATCGGCTGATGACCGTACTCCAGGAGCATTTTGATGGCCTTGTTGGAGTAGCGCTCGGGGTTGTTGCTGGCACCGATGACGACGACTGTTTCCATGACGAGCTCCGCTGCGGGGAATGCTGCGGATTATGCGCCCGGCGGCGCATCTGCTCACAGCGCAGCAGCCGGCGGCAGCTCAATATGCACTTCCAGCCCGCCACTGGCACGGTTGTGCGCCCACATGCGGCCACCGTGAGCCTCCACTGCACGGCGCGCAATCGCCAGGCCAAGCCCATAACCACTGCCACTGGTGGTTTCACCGCGATGGAAGGGCTCGAAGATCACCGCCAGCTCGGCCTCCGGCACACCGGGGCCAGCATCGGCGATGGTGATGTGCAGCGCCCGGCTGGCCACATCGCGGCTGAGATTGAGCTCCACCACGGACTGCGACGGGGAATGCCGCAAGGCATTGCGCAGCACATTATCTACCGCACGGTGCAGGAGCTCGCCGCGTGCGCGAATCACCAGCTCACCCTCCACGCCGGTGGTGAACACCACCCGCCGCTCGCTGCCTTCGGCTTCAAAGCGCGCATCCTCGACCACGCTGTCGAGCAGCTCAACGATGTCCACATAGTCCTCGCCGCGCTGCGGCGTCTGGCCTTCGAGGCGGGCCAGGGTCAGGATCTCGCCGACCAGCATGTCCAACCGCTCAGCCTCGCGCTCGATGCGCGCCAGCGCGGCCTCCGCCTGCGCCGGCCTCTGTCGTGCCAGGCCCACGGCCACCTGCAGGCGCGCCAGCGGTGAGCGCAACTCATGCGACACATCGTGTAGCAGGCGCTGCTGCGAACCGACGAGCTGCTGCAGTTGCTGCGCCATGCCATCGAACTCGCGCCCCAGCTCGCCAATCTCGTCGCGCCGGCGGCCCATCACCTGCGCCACACGCACCCCCAGCTCGCCCTTCGAGGCAGCCAGGAAAGCATCCTGCAGCTTGCGGATCGGCTGCGAGAAGTGGCGCGCCAGCACTGCACTCACCGCCAGGCTTGCCAGCAAGGCGGCCAGCGCCAGCAAGGCCGGCGCCTCGATACGCCCGATGCTGATGGAAGCGCTGCGTTCCGGCGCCCGGGCAGCGGTCTGCGGGAAGAACATCAGCCACTCTTCGCCCGCCGCATCCTGCCAGGCCCGCACACTGCGCTTGCGCCATTCACCGCCGCGCTCGCTATCGCGCAACTGGTTCCACTCGGCGTAGCGCTCACGCGCGATCTGCAACACTTCGGCCGGTACTTCACGGCCCAGAAACTCCCCTCCCGCCGCATTCACGACCAGCGGTGGATCCCCTTCATATTCGGGCCAGTTCGTGAGTAGCGAACGCAGGCCAGCTTCACCACCATGCCGCGCCGTGGTCCACGCCATGCGCAGGGCGATGCTGCTGCGCGGGCCAGCCGCCAACACACTCTCTTCGCTACGGCGAGCTTCCTCGCGGATCACCAGGGCGGCCGTCACCACCAGCACGGTGAGCAGCAGGGTCAGCCAGAAGCCAGCGAAGATTTTCCAGAACAGGCGTCCCATGCTCACAGCTCGAGGATGTACTGATAACCGACGCCGCGCACGGTCTGGATCGGCGAGCGGCCATCTGCCAGCACGCCGAGCTTGCTGCGTAGATTGCTCACATGCACATCGATGCTTCGGTCATAGCGTGCGAGTGGCCGGCCGAGCGCCTTCTCGGACAGATCATTCTTGCTCACCGGGCTACCGGCCTGGCGCGCCAGCACTTCAAGCAGGCCGAACTCGGTACTGGTCAGATCCAGCGCCTGCCCCGCCCATTCAGCGCGACGCTGCTCCGGGCTCAGGCTCAAAACGCCCACGCTCAGCGGCGCATGCGATTCGCGCACTCGTCCGCTGCCCTCGGCACGCCGCAGGATGGCGCGGATGCGCGCCACCAGCTCACGTGGCGTACAGGGCTTGGGCACGTAATCGTCGGCCCCGAGTTCGAGGCCCAGCACGCGGTCGATATCGTCACCCCGCGCGGTCAACATGATCACCGGAATGCTGCTCGACTGACGGATGCGGCGCAGCGCCTCGACCCCATTCACGCGCGGCATCATCACGTCCAGCACCACAATGGCATGGGTGCCGGAGAGCGCCGCCACCGCACCGCGCTCGCCGTCGTGCTCCACCGCCACTTCGAAACCTTCTGCGCGCAAATATTCCGCCTGCAATGCGCACAGCTCGGTGTCGTCATCGACCAGCAGGACCTTGTTCATCCCATATTCCTTACAAAACAGGCTTGCATGATACGACTGCGCCCCCTCCCGCCAAGTCTGCTTACAGCTCCTTAACCTTAATTTACGGAGCCCTCACCCAGCTTAACCAAGCGCACGCGCACACTCCATTCACCCTATCCCGACGCAAGGAGAGCCTCATGTCGCAGCACGATCAGATCATTCGCCGCTTCCTCTGTGTCAGCGCCCTGGCGCTGGCGCTGCCCTTCTCCGCCCAGGCACAGGAAGCAACGCAATCGGCCCCGGCGGCCCGCCCGGCACCGCACGGAGGTATGTCGCATCGCGGCCATCACGGCATGGAGCAGGGCCATGATTTCATGGGCGCCCTGCGCGATCTGAAGCTCAGCAGCGAGCAGCGCGACAAGCTGCGCGCCCTGATGCAGGAACAGCGCACGGCCACCCAGGACAAGCGCGAGGCTCTGCGCGAAGCGCGCCAGGCCCTGCACAAGCTGGTGATCGATGGCAACTACACGCCCGAGCGGGCCTCGGCAATTGCCAGCGAGATCGGCAAGAAGAATGCGGAACTGGCGCTAGCCATGGCTGAAACAGGCCACAAGGCACAACAGATCCTCACTCCGGAGCAGCGCAAGCAACTCGCCGAGCGCGCACAGAAGCCGGCACGGCGCTGAACGTTTGCGGGCGGCGCGCGTCACAGGCATGCCGCCACAAAGTTCCGCTAAGCTAGCCGCATGCGCATCCGCTCCCTTGCCCTTGCCCCCCTGTGCGGCCTGCTCGCCGCCTGCATCTCGGTGGGGCCCGACTATCAGACGCCGGACCCGGCCGTTCCGCCCAACTGGAACGCGCCGGCCACCATCGGGCCGGCCGCCCTGGCCGGCTGGTGGCGCCAGTTCAATGACCCGGCGCTGAACGCCCTCATCGCCACAGCGCTTGAGGGTGCGCCCGATCTGCGCTCCGCCCAGGCCAAACTTCGCGAAGCCCGCGCCCGCACCGGCGTAGCCGCAGCCGCACGCCTGCCCAGTGTGGGCAACACGATCAATGCCCGGCGCAGCGAGTCAGCCGGCAGCGGCGTGGCGGCGGACAGCTACAGCATCGGTTTCGACGCCAGCTGGGAAATCGATCTCTTCGGCGGCACCCGGCGCAGTATCGAAGCGACCGAGGCCACGGCCGCGGCGGCCGAGGCCGGCGTACATGACGCCCAGGTTTCGCTTGCTGCCGAAGTGGCTCGCACCTATCTCGACCTGCGCACCCAGCAGACCCGCCTCATGATCGCCCGCGACAATCTGGCTAGCCTCGTCGCCAGCGATGAGCTCGTCGGCTGGCGCCATCAGGCCGGGCTGGTCACCGAGCTGGACAAGGTCCAGTCCGCCAGCACCCTGGAGCAGGCCCGGGCGCGCATCCCGCCACTGGAAACCACGCTGGAAGCCGATCTCAACGCGCTGGCCGTGCTCACCGGCCGCCCGCGCGCCGAGATCGCCGCACGCGTCGCCGCCCCCGCCGCCATGCCGGCCACCCCGCCCGCGCTGGGCCTCAGCCTGCCCACCGAGACGATCCGCCAGCGTGCCGACCTGCGCAGCGCCGAACGCCGGCTCGCTGCGGCCACCGCCAACATCGGAGTCGCAACCGCCGCCCTCTACCCAAGCCTGAAGCTGACCGGCAGCATCGGCGTCGCAGCGCTCAGCACAGATAGCTTGCTGCGCCCCGAAGCGGCCACCAGCAGCCTGCTGGCCGGGCTCACCACGCCGATCTTCGAAGGCGGCCGCCTGCGCCGCAACATCGAGATCCAGAGCGCGCTGCAGGAGCAGGCCCTGATCGCCTACGAGAAGAGCGTGGCGCAGGCCCTGGCCGAGGTGGAAAACGCCCTCGTGGCCCTGGCCAACACCCGCCGCCGCCTCGCCAGCCTGCGCAGCGCCGCCGAATCGGCCCAACTCGCCGAAAAGCTCGCCAGCTATCGCTACGCAGCCGGCCTGATCGACTACAGCACCCTGCAGGACACCCAGCGCACCGCGCTCTCGGTGCTCGATGCACAAGCCAGCGCGCAAGGCGACGAAGCCAACGCCCTGGTACAACTCTACAAATCGCTCGGCGGTGGCTTCAGCGCCGACGAAACAGCCTCCCGGTGAGCCGCGCATGAACGACCAGACTTCCTCCTCGAAGCTCCGCCAGATCCTTGCCAGTGGCCGTGCCCGGCGCCCAGCCAGGCGCCTGTGGCTGATCCTCGGCCTCATCGCCTGCTTCGCCCTACTGGCCGGCGGCATCGGCGTGTGGCGCAGCAATGCCAGGAAAGGCCCGAGCTGGATCACCGCCCAGGTCAGCAAGGGCGACATCACCGTCACCGTCACCGCCACCGGCAACCTGCAGCCGATCAACACCGTGGACGTCGGCTCGGAGATCTCCGGCACCATCGCCGACGTATTCGTGGACTTCAACGACCGCGTGAAGAAGGGCCAGATCCTCGCCCAGCTCGACACCACCAAACTTGCCACCGCGCTGGAACGCGCCCGCGCCACCCTGGCGGCCAACGAAGCCCGGATCGGCCAGGCCAAAGCCACGCTGGAGGAAGCACTCATCGCCATGACCCGGCTGGAGGAAGTAGCCCGCCTCTCCGGCGGCAAGGTGCCCTCGGCCACCGAGCTGGATGCCGGCCGCGCCAAGCTCGCGCGCGCACAGGCGGATCTGGCCGCCGCCGAAGCCGCCGCGCGTGAATCGGCCGGCGCCGTGAAGCAGGGCGAAACGGACCTCGGCAAGGCCACCATCCGCTCGGCCACCAACGGCATCGTGCTCAAGCGCACCGTGGAGCGCGGCCAGACCGTAGCCGCCTCGCTGCAGGCGCCGGTACTGTTCTCGCTGGCCGAAGACCTCAGCGAGATGGAGCTGATCGTCTCGGTGTCGGAAGCCGATGTCGGTCAGATCAAGGAAGGCATGAGTGCCAGCTTCACAGTAGACGCCTATCCGGACAAGAACTTCCCGGCCAAGATCCAGCAGGTGCGCTACGGCGCCACCACGGTGGATAACGTGGTCAGCTATCAGACCGTGCTGCTGGTGAAGAATGAAGATCTCAAGCTGCGCCCGGGCATGACCGCCACCGCCGACATCAAGGTCGCCGAGCACAAGGGCGTGATGCTGGTGCCGGCCACCGCGCTGCGCTTTCGCCCGCCGGAGGCCAAGCCCAAGAGCGAGGGCGGCTTCATGGCGCTGCTGATGCCGCGCCCGCCGGCCCCGCCCAAGCCACAGGTCGGCAACCGCAACGGGGGCAAGGATCGCGCCCGGGTGTGGGTCAAGGATGCCAAGGGTGAGCTGCGCCCGATCCGGGTGCGCACACTGCTCAGCGATGGCCGCAATACCGAGATCGAGTCCGAAGAACTGAAGCCGGGCGACGAAGTGATCACCGATACAGCGGAACAGGCACGGTGAAGGAAACGCTGATCAGCCTGCGCGAGGTCACCAAGACCTATGGCAGCGGGCAGGCCGCCTTCCAGGCACTAAAGGGCGTGAGCTTCGACATCGCCGAGGGCGAATTCGTGGCCGTGATGGGGCCATCCGGCTCCGGAAAATCCACCGTCATGAACATCCTCGGCTGCCTCGATGTGCCCACCTCCGGCGAATACCTGTTCCTGGGCGAGCATGTGGAATTGCTCAACCGCGACGAACGCGCCCTGCTGCGCCGCCACTGCCTCGGTTTCGTATTCCAGGGTTTCAACCTGTTGGCGCGCACTACCGCGCTGGAAAACGTCGAACTGCCCCTGCTCTACCGCGGCCTGCCGCTGGCCGAGCGCCACGCCCAGGCCAAGGCAGCGCTGGCGCTGGTGGGCCTCACCGGCTGGGAGCATCACACCCCGGCCGAGCTCTCCGGCGGCCAGCAGCAGCGTGTGGCCATCGCGCGCGCCATCGTCACCCGCCCGGCCCTGCTGCTCGCCGATGAACCGACCGGCAACCTCGATTCCGAACGCAGCGCCGAAATCATGCAACTGCTCACCGGGCTCAATCAGGAGCACGGCATCACCGTGCTGATGGTCACCCACGAGCCGGACATGGCGGCCTACGCCTCGCGCACCCTGCGCTTCGTCGATGGCCTCATCGGCCACGACACCGCCTACATGGGAGCCGACTGATGCTGTGGAACGCGCTCCTGCTCGCCCTGCGCGAGATCCGCCGCAACCTGATGCGCGCTTCGCTGACGGTGCTGGGCATCATCATCGGGGTGGCCGCTGTCATTACGATGGTGACGCTCGGCAACGGCGCCACGGCGCTGATCACGGCCCAGGTTGCGAGCCTCGGCTCCAACCTCGTGATCGTGCGCCCGGGCCAGCGCATGTCCCCGGGCCAGCCCGCCGGCTGGGCACCAGCCTTCAAGGAAGAGGATATGCAAGCCATCCTCGAGGCGGTACATGCGGTGCGGGAAGTGGCCGGCATCGCCCAGCGCGGCAGCACCGTGGCCTGGATGACTGAGAGCACCTTCACGCCGATCGTGGGCAGCACGCCAAGCTATCTCGAGGTGGGCAACTGGAAGATCGCCGAAGGACGCTTCTTCAACGACAGCGAGCAACGCGCCGGACGCGCGCTGTGCGTGCTGGGCGATACCGTGAAGAAGGCGCTGTTTTCGGGCAGCAGCCCGATCGGCGAGAAGATCCGCACACGCGGTGTGAGCTGCGAAGTGATCGGCGTGCTCGCGCCCAAAGGCCAGTCCGCCATGGGCCAGGATCAGGATGACATCGTGCTGATGCCGCTGAAGGCTTACCAGCGCCGCATCGCCGGCCGCCGCTCGCGGCAGGATGTCGGCACCCTGCTGCTATCGGTGCGCGACGGCCTGTCCACCGAGCGCGTGGTGCGCGACGTGAGCGCCCTGATGCGCGAGCGGCGCGGCATCGCGCCGAACGAGAACGACAACTTCTCGGTCTTCGACACGCGCCAGATCTCGGATGCACTCTCCTCCACCACCCGCGTGCTCACCGCGCTGCTCGGCGCGGTAGCGGCGGTGAGCCTGCTGGTGGGTGGCATCGGCATCATGAACATCATGCTGGTGTCGGTCACCGAGCGCACCCGCGAGATCGGCACGCGGCTCGCCATCGGCGCGCTGGAGCGCGAAGTGCTGCTACAGTTCCTCGTCGAAGCCGTGGCCTTGTCGGCCTTCGGCGGCCTGGTCGGCATCGCCCTGGCGCTGGTCGCCTCCTTCGGCTTGACCAGCGCGATGGGCCTGCCCTTCGTGCTGGACTTCGAGATCATGCTGTTGGCCTTCGCCGTCTCGGCCGGCATCGGCGTGCTCTTCGGCTTCGTGCCGGCCCGCCGCGCCGCACGCCTCGATCCGATCGAGGCACTGCGCCACGAATAAGGTGGCGGCCTGCGCCGCCCGCATTTACTCGGTCGCTGGCGGCGGCGCGTCGCGAAACTGCTCGCCGCCCACCGGATCGATGATGCAGCCGATCTCGATGACGACGTTCTTTAGGCTGTAGAGCAGCATGATCGCCGCTGCGATCGGCATGCAGGCGTAGAGCACGGCTTTCGGCAGTTGCAAGGCATTGGTCACGTCGTCGGCGCGCGCCGTGAGTTCCCACGAGTACTTCAGGAACACCGCCATGAAGAACAGCGAGCCCAACTCGATCAGCAGGCGATAGGCATAACGCAGGCGCACATTGGCAATCCGCGCCGAGATCCAGTCCCCCACGCTGAAGTGCCCGCGCGTGACCCACAGCGCCGCCGCGCCATAGAAGACCAGCGCCGCGAAGATCAGCTCGACGATCTCGTCAAACCAGTGCAGCGAAAACAGCGGCACAAAACGCATCACGATATTGGCGGTGAGCAGCAGGGTGAGCCCGGCGAAAAGGATGATGCAGACCCATTCGAGGATCAGCGTGATGACGACATCGAACTTGTCGAAGGCAGCGTGAAAGGCGTTCATGAGCAGATCTCCTTGGAAGCACTAACAAAGTGAAGTGCAGCGCAGCGGAACGGTGCTGGCTAGGCGCAGTCGCGCAGACAGTACAAGCAGTACGGCAAGCGGCTGCAACAACGCCAGCATCATTTTGTTAGTGCTTACATCGCGGGCATGAAGTAGTTGGGCAGGAACAGGGCAATCTCCGGCACGAAGGCAATCAGGATCGTGACCAGCAGAATGCCGATCAGGAAGGGTACGCACTCCCTGGCCAGCGGCCACACGCCAGTACGCGCAAAGCTATCCACCGCAAACAGGCACATGCCCACCGGCGGCGTCAGGTTGCCGATCATGATCAGCAGGGTCATGACCACGCCGAGGTTGATCAGATCAATACCGAAAAGCCGCGCGATCGGCATGAAGATCGGCAGGGTGATCAGGAAGATCGCGTTGCCTTCGAGGAAGCAGCCCAGCACCACCACCACCGCGATGATCATCCACAGCACTCCGGTGGGCGATGCGCTCATGCCGGCCAGGGCTTCGATCACGGCATTCGGGATGCCCTGGTGAATGGTGAGCCAGCCGAAGAAGTTGGCGGCGGCCATGATGAACAGCAGGCCGGTGGTCTGCTTCAGCGAAGAGAAGAGGATCGCCGGGAGGGCCTTGAGTTTGAGGTCGCGATAGGCGAAGCCGAGCACCAGCGCATACAGGCTCACAATCACCGCAGCTTCGGTCGGCGTGAAAAAACCGGTGAGGATGCCGCCAATGATGATCACTGGCGCCAGCAAGGGCCAGAAGGCTTCTTTGGTACTCGCCTTGAGCTCGGTCCAGCTAGCCTTCTCGGAGCGCGGCAGGCCACGCGGCTTGGCCATCAACGCGATGGCGATCATCATCGCCACGCCCATCAACAGGCCCGGAATGAAGCCGGCGAGGAAGAGCTTGGCGACCGATACCGAGGTAATCGCGCCATACAGCACGAAGGGAATCGAGGGCGGGATCACCGGCCCGATGCAGTTGGCCGAAGCCACGATGCCGGCCGACAAGGCTGTCGGATAGCCGTTATCGACCATCGCCTTGTGCTGGATCTGGCCGAGGCCGGCAGCATCGGCCACGGCCGAGCCAGACATGCCGGAAAAGATCATCGACGACACCACGCTGACCTGCCCCAACCCGCCCGAGATGTGGCCCACGCAGGCCTTGGCGAAACGGAAGATGCGGTTGGTGATGCCCCCGGTATTCATCAGGTTGCCGGCGAGAATAAAGAAGGGAATCGCCAGCAGGGTGAAGCCGGTGGTGCCGGAATACATGCGCTGCGGCAGCATCACCAGCATTTCCGGCCGGCCCTCCCACAGGAAGAAGCCCACCGCAGTCAGGCCGATGGCCACCGCGATCGGCAGGTCAATCATCAGCAGGATCAACAGCACCGAGAAAATCACAAGCGTCAGCATGCAACTCTCCTGCGTGGCTCATGGCCACGAATATTCATCAGGGGAAAAGGGGGCGGGCGCCTGAGCACAGGTGCCCGCAGAGAAAGGCTCAGCCGCCGTTCTTTTTGAGGATCGCCATGAACTCGTCGAAGTTCTTCGCGCCAACCTTGGCCTTCACTTTTTCATACGCCGGCGGCATGGCGGCCTTGAAGGGCGCCAGATCCGGCGTATCAATGCGGATGCCCATCTTCTTCATCTCGGCGATCTGGGTGGCTTCCTGATCACGCACCATGTGGCGCATCAGCTTGCTGGCCGAATCCGATTCTTCCTGGATCACCTTCTGCTGCTCGGGCGTGAGCTTGTCCCACACCCGCTTGGAAACCACATGGGTCATCGAGCTGTAGGTGTAGTTGAGCATCGAGATGTACTTCTGCGATTCATACAGCTTGAGGCTGTAGATCACCGCGATCGGGTTCTCCTGACCATCGACCACGCCGGTCTTCATGGCCATCACCAGTTCGGAGAAGCCGATGGTCTGCACCAGACCACCACAGGCCTCGACGAAGGCCTGGTAGGCGAAGGCCGGCGGCGTGCGGATCTTGAGCCCCTTCATGTCTTCCGGCTTGAGGATCGGGCGTTTGGAGTTGGTGACCTCGCGGAAGCCCCACTCCCAGGCCGAGAGATACACCAGCCCCTTGGCCTCCAGATCCTTGGCGACCCATTTCTTGAAGTCGCCATCGATAACCTTGTCGGCCATCGCGTAATCCTTGAACGCGAAAGGCGTGCTCACCGCATCGAATTTCGGCACGTACTTGGCGATCTGGTCCTGCCCCGACAGGCTCATGTCGATCGCGCCCAGCACTGCCTGCTCCAGCACCTCCGGCGGATTGCCAAGCTGGTTGTTCGGGAAGAGCTTGATCTTCACCTTGCCACCGGTACGCGCCTCGACATTCTTGGCGAACTGCTTGGCAGCGGTCTGGGCCGGATGATCTTCAGCCCCGAAATGCCCGAGCTTCAGCTCGACCTGGGCAAGTGCAGCGGGAGCGGAAAAAGCCAGCATCAGCAGGAATGCGAGTCGCTTCATGAATCTCCTCCTCGGGCAATGAAACAGGACAATGGCGTACTGACGCAGGGCGCGTCAGTTGTCGGACAGCATACGTGCTTTGCATGGCAAACCGATACCGCGGGTTTTCCCGCAAACAATCCGGATGGCATTCACCCGGAAGGGGCGACCATGCTGCCCAGCCGGTCAGACACATCGCCGGGCAAGCGCGTGCGAGAATCGTGCTCCCCGACCGAGGAGTCCCGCCATGAAGATATTGTCCGCCCTGCTCACGGCGCTTGCGCTGCTGGGCCTCAGCAGTTGCACCAGCCTGCCGGACAACGTGCGTCCGGTGAGCAACTTCAAGCTGGATCGCTATCTGGGCAAATGGTACGAGATCGCCCGCCTTGATCACTCTTTCGAGCGGGGGCTCTCGAATGTGTCAGCAGAGTACAGCCTGCGTGAGGACGGCGCGGTGCGGGTACTCAATCGTGGCTACGACGCCGGCACCCAAAAATGGAAGGAAGCCGAGGGTGTGGCCCGCTTCGTCGACGCGGCAGACACAGGCCACCTGAAAGTCTCCTTCTTCGGCCCCTTCTACGGCGCCTACGGCATCTTCGAGCTGGACCACGCGGGCTATCAGTACGCGCTGATCAGCGGGCCGGACAAGTCCTACCTGTGGCTGCTCGCCCGCTCACCGCAGCTGGATCCGGGCGTGCGCGACGCCCTGCTCGCCAAGGCCGCCGCACTGGGCTTCGACACCGGCAAGCTGATCCTGGTGAAACACGACTGAGGCTCAGGCGGCGCTGTCGTCTCCGGCTGCATTCTCTACCGGCGCATCCGGCCCGGCGGCTTCGTCATCGTCCGGCGCGTCGCCAGGCTGGGCCTTGCGACGCAACTTCTCTTCCTTCTTCTGTTTTTTCGCGAGTTCGCGCTGACGTTTTTCGAACGAGTAATTAGGTTTGGCCAAGGTGACGTCTTCCGTGCTCAAGTGAGAATGGCTTCCACGGTAAGCGATTTCGCCGGGAAACGGGGCCTTGGCGCCAAATAAGCGTTCCGCCGGCCTCAGGACGCCTCGCGTTGCCAGGCCCCGTCGGCCGCTTGCGTTTGCTCACGCAGCATCGGCAGCACGGCCTCTTCCGGCAGCACCTCGCCGAAGAAATAGCCCTGCCCGTAGCGGCAGCCCCGCTGCATCAGCCAGTGCGCCTGGGCGGACGTCTCGACACCTTCGGCCAGCGCGTCGCTGTTCAACCCCCGGGCCAAGCCCAGCAAGCTTTCCAGAATGTCTTCCCCTCGCCCGGGCTGACCAATGGCCTGGGTGAAAGCCGGATCGATCTTGAGCTTGTCGAAGCGGAAGCCCTGCAAGCGCCCGAGACTCGAATAGCCGGCCCCGAAATCGTCCACCGACACCCGCATGCCCAGCGCCCGCAGGCGGGTAAAAGTCTGTTCGGCTTCGTCAGCATCGAGCAGGATAGCCATCTCGGTCACTTCCAGCTCCAGCCGCGTCGGTGCCAGCCCGCTGCGCTCCAGCACGCGCAGCAGACGCTCCACCAGCAAGCGATCCCGCAACTGCATGGGCGACAGGTTGAACGACAGGAAAAGCTCGTCCGGCCAGGCGGCCGCCGCGTGACAGGCTCGCTCCAGCAATTGCTCCGCCACCTGCACGATCAGCCCCGCACGTTCCGCCGCGGCAATCAGGCTCTCCGGCGCCACGCTCCCCAGCTCCGGATCATGCAGGCGGGCCATCGCCTCGAAGCCGGCAATGCGGCCACTGGCGAGTTCGACGATGGGCTGAAAATGCACGCTCAGACGCCCATGGCTCAGCCCCTCACGCACCGCGGCCTCAACGCGCGAACGCGCCTCGATCTGCTGATCGAGCTCGGCACTGAAGAAACGCACGCTGCTGCGATTCAGATTCTTGCCCTGATAGAGCGCCAGATCCGCCCGGCGCAACAACAGACTCAGCTGCTGACCATCAGCCGGCCAGACCGCAACCCCGAAGGTTGCAGAAACCTGCAGCGCGCGCCCCTCCACCTGCATCGGCTGTTGCAAGGCGGCGGCGGCCCGCTCGATCAGGCTGCGGGCAGCGGCTTCAGACTCGGCCGAGCTGACGATCACGGCAAACTCATCACCGGCCAGACGGCACACAAAATCCGCACCGAAGCACAGCTCAAGGCGGCGCGACACCTCCAGCAGCAAGGCATCGCCAGTCGCATGACCATGCAAGTCATTGATGGCCTTGAAGCCATCGAGGTCCAGGATCGTCAGATAAAAATCGCTCTGTCTCCGGCTGGCGCTCAGCGCATCGAAATGGGCGCTCAGCGAACGGCGATTAGGCAAACCAGTCAGGGCATCATGGCTCGCCAGATGCCGCGCCTCCCCCTCTGCCCGCTCACGGCGCAGGATCTCGCCCCGCAGCTCGGCAATCCGGCGCCAGGCAAAAACGTAGCCAAGCCCGCCCATCACGCACAGCGCGGTAGCCAGCTCATCCAGCTCCCAATGCTCGTGAGTCATCGCAAAGCCCACGAACCAGTCGAAGGAGTCCAGCCACAGCAGGCAGGCGGTCAGGGCCAGGCCGAGCAGCAGGAAGCCGACGCTATCGCGGCGAGCCTGGGGCGAAAAAGAAAAGCGCGGAGGTACTTCGGGTTTGGCTCTCAAGCTATGCTGCCTCATCTCCCCACGCATGACTATGCGCAGGATTCGACTCAAGCTTAAGTCCTTCCTGCCCGGCGACATACCTGAGCGTATGCAACATTATGTTTCGTGTGATAAATGCCCTGAGAGCCGGCCTTTCATGCCTTCTCGCCCTGCTGGCAACGGGGTTTTGGTACGCTCCGGCGCATGCCTTGGACTGGCAGCCACTGGCTTATACGCCGGCGCCGGCGGCTAACCCGCTCAAGGGTCTGGTGCCCTATGCCGGCGCAGCGAATCCGGACGACTTCCCGCACAGCATGGAGTTCAGCTACTTCCCGCTCGCTGCTGTGATGCGCGGCCCCGGACAGTACGACTGGAGCGTGCTGGAACGCTTTCTAGATCAGGTGGCCGGACGCGGCCATCAGGCCATCTTCCGCTTCTACCTCGAATATCCGGGCAAGCCTTCAGGCCTGCCGGTCCGACTACGCGATGTAGTGACGCTCACGCGCTGGGAGCGCCCCAGCACCCCACCCCGCCCGCCGGTACTCAACGAAACGCCGGATTACCGCCACCCAGCCCTCTCCTCCGCCCTCACCGACTTCGTGGCCGCCCTCGGCCAGCGCTACGACGGTGACGCCCGCATCGGCTTCATCACCGCCGGCTTACTCGGCTTGTGGGGCGAATGGCATGACTATCCCCGCAACGAGTTGTTTGCCGACCGGGCACTCCAGCAAAGCGTGATGGACGCCTATGTACAGGCCTTCCGCAGCACCCCCGTTCTGCTGCGCTACCCGGCGGGTGACGCGGATCCGGTGTATGTCGCCAATGCCGCCAGCCCATTCGGTTTTCACGACGACTCCTTCGCCTGGAACACCCTGCCCAGCAAGGCCAGCTATTTCATCGCCAAGCTGCAGGCGGCGGGTGCGCTAGAGGCCTGGCAGAGCCGCCCGATCGGTGGCGAGATCCGCCCCGAAGCCTGGGGCAAGGTCTTCGATGCCGCGCCGGGCTTGCCGCAACTGCAGGACTTTGCCGAGTGCGTGGCGGCCACCCATGTCAGCTGGCTGATGGATTCAGGCATGTTCAAAACCGCCAATCCCCCCGAACGCCGCGCACGCGCCCTCGAGCAGGTGCAGCGCATGGGCTACGAATTCCATGTGCCGCGCATCGCCCTGCGGCATTCTGGCGGGCAGCTGGAGATCACGCTTGAAATCGAGAACCGTGGCGTCGCCCCCTTCTATCACCCCTGGCCACTTCAACTCGCTCTCCTCGATGAGCACGGCAAGCTCCATGCGCAACAGGATCTGGTGAGCGATCTGCGCGGCATCCTGCCGGGCCAGCCCGCTCACCGGCGCGAGGCCAGCCTGTCACTAGCGGGCCTCGGTGCCGGGCACTACCATCTGCTGCTACGCGCCACCAATCCGCTTGCCAGAGGCCTGCCGCTACGCTTCGCCAACAGCACACAGGATGCAGACCTGGCGGGCTGGCTCAGCCTTGAAAAACTGACACTCCACTGATCGATTCCGATACCCCCGGCTTTGATCCATCTCAGACGGGATGCAGTGCAACAACAAATTCTGCGCTTGTGTGCGGGAAAACCCCTTCCTATGCTTCAGCTCATGAAGTTCCGGAGGCGCACGCCATGAAGCAAACCCCGATGTTCCTGATGCTCCTGCTGGCCACGGCCATGTCCGGCTCGCCCGGCACCGGTGGCGGCCGCGCCGCCTCGGCAGACGACGACAGGAAGCAGCCGCCCCGACATGACGCCCTGGACGAAGCCGAAGACGCGGCAGCCGCTGCAAGCCTGCCGCTACGCCCGGCAGCCTGAAGACTTCACCCTCTGCCACAGCGGCCCCGCGGGGCCGCTCGTGTTTTCAGGGGAAGCCAGCGGCGCTTGCAGGTAAACTCGCGGCCTACAACAAGATCTGCTGTACGCCCCCATGAGCCTCCTGCGCCACCAACTCGAACTCCTCGCCCCCGCCAAGACCGCCGAAATCGGCCGCGAAGCCGTGCTGCATGGCGCCGATGCCGTCTACATCGGCGGCCCCTCCTTCGGCGCCCGCGCCTCGGCCGACAATCCGGTCAGCGAGATTTCCGGGCTGGTTGAATTCGCGCACCGCTACGGCTCGCGCATCTTCGTGACACTGAACACCATCCTCCACGACGCGGAACTGGAGCCGGCGCGCAAGCTGATTCACGAACTGTATGACGCGGGCGTGGACGCGCTGATCGTGCAGGACATGGGCTTGCTCGAACTGGACCTGCCGCCCATTGCGCTGCACGCCTCCACCCAGTGCGACATCCGCACAGTGGAAAAGGCCAAGTTTCTCGGCGAAGTCGGTTTCTCGCAACTGGTGCTGGCGCGCGAACTCACGCTGAACGAAATCGCCGCGATTCGCGCCGCCGTGAATCCGGCGGTGCCGCTGGAGTTTTTCGTGCACGGCGCGCTGTGCGTGGCCTTCTCTGGCCAGTGCTACATCAGCCATGCCCACACCGGGCGCAGCGCCAACCGCGGCGATTGCTCGCAGGCCTGCCGCCTGCCCTACACGCTGGAAGACTCGAAGGGCCGCGTGGTGGCCTTCGACAAGCACCTGCTGTCGGTGAAGGACAACGACCAGAGCGCCAACCTGCGTGCGCTGGTCGACGCCGGCGTGCAGAGCTTCAAGATTGAAGGTCGCTACAAGGACATGAGCTATGTGAAGAACATCACCGCTCATTACCGCGAGTTGCTCGATGGCATTCTCGAAGAGCGCCCAGAGCTAGCCGCTGCCTCGCACGGCAAGAGCACATTCACCTTCACGCCCGAGCCAGACAAGAGCTTCAACCGCAGCAGCACCGACTACTTCGTACAGGGCCGCAAAGAAGACATCGGCGCCTTCGACGCGCCCAGCCACGGCGGCGAGGTGCTGGGCACGGTCAGCAAAGTCAGCGCCGACTGGTTCGAGCTGGAATCCGCCGCACCACTCGCCAACAGCGACGGCCTCAGCTGGCTCTACAAGCGCCGCCTGCAGGGCGTGCAGGCCGACACGGTGAAGCAGATCGGCAACGTCTGGCGCGTGACCCCGAACCAGAAGATCAGCGAACTACCGGGGCTGGTCGTGGGCGCAGAAATTTCGCGCAACCGTGACCACGCCTGGGAGCAAGCCCTGCTCAAGAAATCCGCCGAACGCCGCATCGCGCTGGACCTGCATTTCAGCGAAACGCCCGAGGGCTTTGCGCTGCGGGTGGTGGATGAGTCCGGCAGTGAGGCCACGGCGCAACTGACCTGCGACAAGCAGCCCGCCCAGCATCCGGAAAAGAGTGAAGCCAGCCTGCGCGAACACCTCGCCAAGCTCGGCGCCACGATTTTCGCTGCCCGAGAAATCAGCGTCGCCTGGCAACAGCCCTGGTTCCTGCCTGCCTCTGCACTCAACGCCCTGCGCCGCGAAGCCATCGAAGCGCTCGAAGCCACCCGCCTCAAAGCCTTGGGACGCCCGCCACGTTATGCCGCCAGCGAGCCTGCCGCCCAGTATCCGGACGAGTCCCTGAGCTATCTCGCCAACGTTTACAACGACGCGGCCCGCCGCTTCTACTCGAAGCATGGCGTGAAGTTGATCGAGGCCGCCTACGAGGCGCACGAGGAAGACGGCGAGGTAAGCCTGATGATTACCAAGCACTGCCTGCGCTTCTCCTTCAACCTGTGCCCCAAGCAGGCCAAGGGTGTCACCGGCGTACAGGGCCAGGTGCGCGCCGAGCCGATGACGCTGATCAACGGCAAGGAAAAACTCACCCTGCGTTTTGACTGCAAGCCATGCGAAATGCATGTCATAGGCAAGATGAAGTCGCACATCCTGAAGAGCCCGCCGCCGGTGAGCGTGCCGCTGACTTTCCACACCAAGCGACCCGCCTGATTTTGTAGGTGCGGCTTCAGCCGCGTGAGCCCATGCCACTTCGGGGCCCGCCGGCTTAAGCCGGCCCTACGGGGCGCTGTGGTTTCGCAGGAGCAACGTCCACGTCGCGATCGCCTCTATTCGCGGACGCAAACCTCGCTCCCACAGCCCCGACCCCGCCGTACAATCTGCGCTTCCCCGAATCACTGCAGCTGCCATGAGTACACGCCCCATTCCGAATGTCGTTTCCATCGCCGGTGTCGATCCCTCTGGCGGCGCCGGCATCCTGGCCGACCTGAAATCCTTCTCGGCCCTGGGTGCCTACGGCTGCGGCGTGGTGGCCGCGCTCACCGCACAGAACACCCAGGCAGTCACCGGCGTGCATGTGCCACCCACCGATTTCCTCACGCTGCAGATCGACACCCTGTTCACGGATGTGAAGATCCACGCCGTAAAGCTGGGCATGCTCGGCTCGGCCGAAATCGTGCAGACCGTGGCCGAGCGCCTCGCCCACTGGCAGGCCCCGTATGTGGTGTGCGACCCGGTGATGGTGGCCAAGAGCGGCGACCATCTTCTGGCTAAAAATGCGGTCAGCATGTTGATCGAAGCACTGCTGCCGCAGAGCTTCATGATCACGCCGAACCTGCCGGAGGCGGGCGTATTGCTGGAGCAGCGCGCGCCGGAAACTGTCAAGGAGATGTACCGCGCCGCGGAACGCCTGCGCGAGATGCAACCTTTGTCGAGCGAACGCTGGGTCTTGCTCAAGGGTGGCCACCTACCCGGCAATGAAGTGGTCGATCTCCTCTTCGACGGCGACCGCATGATCGAGATGCCGGCCCCGCGCATCGAAACCAAGAACACTCACGGTACCGGCTGCTCGCTGTCTTCTGCGATTGCAGCGCTCTTGCCACAGGCCGGTGAATTCCGTCGTACCGAAAACGCAGTACGTGCCGCACGCGACTGGCTGCGCGGTGCCATTGCCACCTCGGGCAGCCTGCAGGTCGGCAGCGGTCATGGACCTGTGCATCATTTCCACGCACTGTGGAAGTGACTCACAGCCTTTGATATCCCCAAGAACCCTGAGCAAGCCTGTGGATAGCTTCTGGAAAAATGCTGCAAACCCCTGACGCAAAAGACAGTGCCGATCACTGCGCAAAGACTGCGCAATTCGTCCTCTACAGCCATCCAGATTTCCTGCTGACCCTCAAGCCGGCGGGCGTGAGCTTTCACACCGAGGAGGACGAGCCCGGTTTCGTCGCCCGGGTAAAAGCCGCCACTGGCGAGGCCGGCCTGCATCCGGTGCACCGCCTCGATCGCATCACTTCGGGGCTGGTGCTGTTCGCCCGGCATGCCGACGCGGCACGCGAATTCGGGCGCATGTTCGAGGCCGGCGAGATCAGCAAATGCTATCTGGCCTTGTCCGATTACAAACCGTCCAAGAAGCAGGGCTGGATCAAGGGCGCGATGCTCAAGGCGCGTGGCGGCAGCTGGCGCCTGTCGCGTGAAGGCGATTTGCGCGCAGCCACCCAGTTCTTTGCCTTCTCGGCCGGGGATGGCCTGCGCCTGTTCGTGCTGCGCCCTCTCACCGGCCGCACCCACCAGCTACGCGTGGCGCTCAAGAGCCTCAGTGCCCCGATCCTTGGCGACGCACGTTATGGCGGCAGCCCGGCCGACCGCGGCTATCTGCATGCCTATGCCCTGCGTTTCACCTGGCAGAACGTGTGTTTCGACTTTCTCGAACGGCCGATAGAAGGCGAGCTGTTTGCCCGCATTGCCGACCAACTCACTGGCAAACCCTGGCTGCTACCCTGGCCGGACGCCTGAATCGCATAGTTTTACGGGCCAGGCAGCTATGATTGGGTTTTTACCCGCAGCGAAAAAAAGCATGTCCGAACCCCAACAGCTCTCCCCCGTTGAAGCCCGCGTCCTCGCCGTTCTGGTTGAAAAGCAGGCCACCGTTCCCGACACCTATCCGCTATCGCTGAATGCGCTGGTCACTGGTTGCAATCAGAAGACCGCCCGTGAACCGGTGATGGAACTATCCGAAGCCGCCGTGCTGGAAGCCATCGATAGCCTGCGCAGCTACAGCCTGATCATCGAGTCCTCGGGGGGACGCGTGACCAAATACGGTCACAACCTGCCCAAGGTCTTCCAGCTACCGACGCCTTCGGTGGCCATCCTCACCACCCTGATCCTGCGTGGTCCGCAGACCGTGGCCGAGTTGCGCGCCAACTGCGAGCGCCTCTATCGCTTCGCCGACGCCTCCTCGCTGGAAGCCTTCCTGGAGGAACTTGCCATCCGCGCCGCCAATCCACTGACCATCCTGCTGCCTCGGGCGCCCGGAGCCCGCGAAAGCCGCTGGGCCCATCTCTTGAGCGGAACACCGGAATTGCCAGCAGCCCCCGCCACACGAGGCGCAGAAAGTGTGGGTCTGGCCGCTGAAGTCGCCAGTCTGCGGGAAGAAGTGATGCAATTGCGCGCCGAAGTAGCAGAGTTGAAGGCGCTCCTGGCGTGAGTGTGCGGGCCGATTTCTGTTGGGGCGGCCACTGGCTACGAACTCACGGCCAGCGGCCGCTCCTGCAGATATGAGCGCCCTGCAAAACCACCTCTGGAATCCAAGCGGCGGGCTGATCTACCACTGGCGCGCCCTGCGCTATCGCCGTCGCCTGTGGCAGCCCTTCGTGACTCAGGTGGAATATTGGTTGTCCGCCTGGCAGCCACCACAAAAAGAACTGGTGATCATTGGTCCGAGTGCCGGTTACACGCTGAATGCCGATTTCCTCGCTCGCTTTGCGAAGGTGGAAATCCTGGAGCCGGACCCGCTGGCGCGCGCCCTGTTACGCCGACGCTTCCCGACCATCCACTTCCGGCACGGCCAGCTTGATTGCTTCGCTGGCCTACATGGGCCATTAGCCCTGCGCCAGCACTATCCGCAAGCGGCCTTCCTGTTTGCCAACTCGCTCGGTCAGCAACTCGCACAACTCGATTCACGCTGGCCGGCACAACTCCTGCAGGCCCTGCAGGGCAGCTCATGGGCAAGCTATCACGATGTGGTCGCAGGCAGCCGCACGGCGCGCAATACACAGGCGCGCAAGTGGCAAGAGGGAGAAAGTCTGGAGCAGGTGTTGGCCGCCTTCTGGTCAGGCGGCGAACTGGAACTGTTTGATCATGGCAGCTTCGGAGTGCTGCCTGCACAGGAACACGCAGCGTGGGCCCTCACGCCACGACAACATCATCTGGTGGGATGGACATCCATCAGCGTCGAAGGATCTTCTACCAGCATGTTGCCGAACACCGGCATCGGCGGCAGATCGTAGTCGGACTCGATCAGTCCAAGCTCCACGAGCTGCTCAATGACTTCCTTGGGCTCACCTAACGGTTCGAGCATCTCGCGCAGGATGCCGTAGCGCGTCTTGCCGTCCACCATGATCAGGGCGCGTCGCAGACGCTGGCTCAGGCCCAGCCTGCGCTCGTTCATCTCGGCGCGGCCAAGGGCGGTCTTGCTGTAGATGGCGATATCGAACATGGCAGACATGAAGCTGTAATCAATGCCTGCATCCTAGCTTTTCGCACCCTCTTTAAATACTGTCTGAAGGTGCGTAATGACCAAAGGCGGCGCCCTCGGGATTAACGCCACCACAATCTGTGACTTAATGCACAAAGCTTGCTGCAAGGGCGTTTTCAGCAAGTCTATTCAACAAAACCGTTTATCACTTGATGATTTTGTCGATTTCTATGATTATGTCTTTAGTATTAGGACTAACACCTACAGAATAACCCTCCATATCACCGACACTCGCCTTCGCCTCTCCGCTCTTTGAAATACGTGCGCCGATGACGAATGGCCCTTGCCCCGGGTCACCGCCCATCAACTGGGCGCGAGCAAAATCAAAATTTGTCGGCAGATCACCGGCCTTCATGCGCAGGGCTGCGACCGGAGGTCCGCCTGCGACAGGGCGAGCAAAGATGAACAGGGCGTCGTCTGGCGAGAACTGGCTGCGCAGGCTGGCAGACACACTGATCCGTCCTGCCATCTGCAAACCGTTTGCGGCCACAGCAGGCGACGGTGCGGGCACAGGCGCAGCGCCAGTCAGACGCTGCTGCGCTTCGGCGATCATGGCTTCAGCATTGCGGCCGATCTCGCTCTGCGGATCCACCTTGCTCGCCATGCGCTGCCAGTGGCGCAAGGCACGTCGATAGTCCTCCTGCTCAAAGGCCACCGAACCGGCCAGCGCGAGTGCCTTGACGTTGTCCGGGTCAAGCTTCAAGGCCTCATCGATCAGACGCGCTGGCTCACCACTGAGCCGATTACCTTGCACGCTGCCGAGCGCATCGGCCCAATCGGCCCGCACCTGGGCATCCTGTGGGCGGTGTTGGGCCAATGCGGCGAAAACTTTCACCGCTTCGTCAAAACGCTCCAGCACCATGTAAGAGCGCCCCAGCATCTGAGCGCCTTCCAGATCATCCGGATTGGCGGCCACCTTTGCGGCCAGCTTGCTCACCATGGCCTCGATTTCGCCCGCACCGAAAGCCTGTTGCGGCGCAGTATTGGCCGGATCCAGCCCGGCAGGCTGGCCGATGATCAGGTAGATGCCGATCGCCGCTGCCGGCAGGCCGAGACCCACCGCAGCCGCCCAGCCGCGCGCCGCACGCGCTTCGCCGGGCGCAGCAAGCGCGGCCATTTCGGCGGCCGTGCGCTGCTCCAGCTCGGCCATGCTTTCAGCATGTTCTGCAGCACTGACGCGGTTCGCCGCCAGATCGGTTTCAAGCTCGCGGCGCTGCTCGCGCAGCACCCGCAGGGCCGGACTTTCCGTCTCCGCGGAGAGCGCCTTCGGCGCCAGCAAGGGGCGGATGAGCCACGCAGTCACACTCAGCAGCACCAGCGCTGCAACGATCAGGAACGCAGTCATGCTCATCCTTTGGTGTCTTGTTCAGCCAGCAAGGCGCGCGCTTTTTCCAGCGCTGCTGCATCCGGCACGTCTGCCTGCTCCTGGCGACGACTACGCAGGCGCCACAGGAAGGCGCCCAGCGCCCCCAGCAGCAACACGGCCGGGCCCAGCCACAGCAGCAGGGTGCTGCGCTTGACGGGCGGCTCGTAGAGCACGAAATCGCCATAGCGCTCAACCATGAAGCTGCGCACTTCATCGTCGCTCTTGCCGGCCGTCAGCATCTCGCGCACCTGGCGGCGCAGATCCAGCGCCAGCTCCGCCTGCGATTCGGCGATGGACTGATTCTGGCACACGAGGCAGCGCAGCTCCTCCGAGAGTTTCATGACATGCGCTTCGAGCGCCGTGTCGGTCTGCGCCAGACTGGCGAAGCTCGTCAGACACAGCAGCAGACATAGGATCAGCTTAGACACCTTGCAGCTCCTTGATGCGCGGCATCAGTTCACGTTCGAGGGCTTCCGGCGTAACCGGGCCAATGTGCTTGTAGCGGATGCGGCCATTGCGATCGATCAGGAAGGTTTCAGGCACGCCGTACACGCCGTAATCGATGCCGACGCGACCGTCCGCATCGACGATAGACAGGGTGTAGGGGTCGCCCCCTTCCTTGAGCCAGTTCAGCGCGTCTGGACGCTTGTCCTTGTAGTTCAGGCCGATGATCGGCAGCACGTTCTGGCGCGCGAAGGCCACCAGCACCGGATGCTCTTCGCGGCAGGCCACGCACCAGCTGGCCCACACATTGAGCAGCCACACCTTGCCCTGCATGTCGGGCAGACTCAGGCGGGCTTCCGGCTGCAGCAATTGCGGCAGGTTGAAGGCCGGGGCCGGCTTGTCGATCAGCGGCGAGGGAATCTCGCGCGGCTTGAGGGTGAGGCCGATCCCCAGCAGGGCCACGAGGCCCACGAAGAGCGCCAGCGGAATCAGGGCTTTGGCTTTCATGCGGCCACCTTTTTCATCTTGCGATAACGCGGATCCAGCGCTGCCAGCAGACCACCTGCAGCCATCAACAGGCAGCCGGCCCAGATCCAGCTGATGAAGGGTTTGTAGTAGAGGCGCAGGACCCAGCTGTCATCCGCCACCGCGTCGCCCAGCGACACATACACATCACGGAACAAACCATTGTCGATGGATGACTCCGTCATCGGCATCTGGCGCGCCAGATAGATGCGCTTTTCGGGGTGCAGGGTGTTGAGGCTCACGCCAGCACGGCTCAGGCTCACGGTCGCGCGCGCGGCGGTGTAGTTGGGGCCGCGTGCTTCTTCGACCTTGTCGAGCGTGAAGCTGTAACCCGCCAGCTCGGCCGAGCTGCCGACCTTCAGCGTCGTGTCGATATTGGCTTCGAAGGTTTTCACCATCGCCACACCGATGATGAAGATGCCGATGCCGAAATGCGCCAGCCACATGCCCCACCAGGCGCGCGGAATCTTCGCCAGTGCCGCCTCAGGGCCACGCAGGCGCTGCCACAACAGCTGCGCGCTGCCGATCAGCACCCAGGCCGCCAGCGACAGGCCCAGCCCACTGCGCACGCTCCAGCCGCCGGCCAGCCAGGCCGCCAAATTGCCGAGCACGAAGGCCAGCACGAGACCCGGCAAGAGCTTGCGCAGGATCGCCTGCACGGCCTGATCCTTCCAGCGCACGAAAGGCGCGACCACCATCAGCAGTACCACCGGCGTCATCAGCGGGAAGAACACCGCCTCGAAATACGGCGGGCCGACCGAGAGCTTGCCCATGCCAAGCGCATCCACCAGCAGCGGGTAGAGCGTGCCGAGCAGCACGGTCGCCGCCACCACCGAGAGCAGCACGTTGTTGATCAGCAGGAAGGTTTCGCGCGAGAACAGCGCGAACTTGCCACCGCCGGCGAGGCTCGTGGCACGCCAGGCGTACAGCAGCAGCGAGCCGCCGATCACCAGCACCAGCAAGGCCAGAATGAAGATGCCGCGTTTGGGATCAGTGGCAAAGGCATGCACCGAGGTCAGCACGCCGGAGCGCACGAGGAAGGTGCCGAGCAAGGAGAGCGAGAAGGCTGAGATCGCCAGCAGCACCGTCCAGCTCTTGAAGGCGGCGCGCTTCTCGGTCACCGAGAGCGAGTGCACCAGTGCCGTGCCGACCAGCCAGGGCATGAAGCTGGCATTTTCGACCGGATCCCAGAACCACCAGCCGCCCCAGCCCAGTTCGTAATAAGCCCAACCGGAGCCGACCATGATGCCCAGGGTGAGGAAGACCCAGGCGATCAGCGTCCAGGGGCGCGAAGCGCGTGCCCAGGCCGCGTCCAGCCGCCCGCCGATCAGGGCGGCGATCGCGAAGGCGAAGGCTACCGAGAAGCCCACATAGCCCATGTAAAGCAGCGGCGGGTGAATGATCATGCCCGGATCCTGCAGCAGCGGATTCAGGTCATTCCCCTCCAGCGCGCCGGGCAAGAGGCGCTCGAAGGGGTTGGAGGTAAACAGCATGAAGGCGAGGAAGCCCGACGCGGCCAGCCCCATCACTGCCAGCACGCGGGCCGTGAAGACTTCGGGCAGGGCACGCGCGAAGGACACGGCGCAGGTCCACAAGCCCAGCAGCAGCGCCCACAGCAGCAAGGAGCCTTCATGGCTGCCCCACACCGCCGTGATGCGGTACCAGACCGGCAGCTTGGTGTTGCTGTGCGAGGCCACGTAGGCCACCGAGAAATCATTCGCGATGAAGCTCTGCGTGAGGCACAGGAAGGCCAGCGCGATCAGTGCGAACTCAAGCCGCGCGGCCGGGCGGGCAATGCCGATCAGGGCCGCATGGTTGCGCGCCGCGCCAATGAGCGGCAGCACGCCCAAAGTGAGCGCCACGAGGAAGGCGAGGATCAGGGAGAGATGGCCGAGTTCGGGGATCATCAGGCGTGCCTCATTTCAGGGTCTTGGCCGTAGCGTGGGCCTGATCGATGGCGTCCTTGGCCTCCGGCGGCATGTAGTTCTCGTCGTGCTTGGCCAGCACTTCGCTGGCAGTGAACACCCCGTCAGCGCCAAGCTTGCCCTGCGCCACCGCGCCCTTGGCTTCCTTGAAGAGGTCCGGCAGCGCGCCCTTGTATACCACCGGCACCACCTGCGCAGTATCAGTGATCGCGAAGCGCACGGTCTGACCATCGGCCGCGCGCTGCACCGAGCCGGCCACCACCATGCCGCCAATACGGAAGGTACGGCCCTGCGGCGCTTTGCCGGCCACTACTTCGCTGGGCGTGTGGAAGAAGACCAGATTGTCGCGGAAGGCGTTCAGCACCAGAGCGGTGGCGCCAGCCAGCAAAACCAGGGCGATGCCGATCAGGAGGAAGCGTTTGTGACGGGGTTTCATGTGTTCTCCATGCCGGCTCAGATACCCGGCGTGAGGTACTGGAAGGTCCAGAAATATTCGGTTTCGCGATAAACGCCAGCTTCGCCCAGACCCTCGATCATGGCCTGCAGTTCCGCCTCACGCGGAAAATTCTTCAGCACCCGGAACTGGCTGCCGTCTTCGAGCGGACGCAGTTGCCAAGTGTTGCCTTCCGCATCACGCTCACTGATCGGCGTGCTGCTGCCCGCCACATAGCGATTATCCATCAGCACCACGACCGACTCGGGTGCCAGCAGGGCGTGCAAGCCTTGCAAAAACTCGCGCCGACGACTGACCGGCACATGCGAGAGCCAGAAGCCGGCGAACGCGGCATTGAAGCCACCCAGTTCGGCCGGCAGGGCGTAGGCATCCGCCTGCACGAACACGGCACGCCCCTGCACACGGTCGCGTGCGATGGCCAGCGGTTCGAGATTGGCGTCAGTGAGGGTGATCGACGCGGCCACGGGGGCGATGAACTGACTCCAGTAGCCCGTGCCCGCCGCAATCTCCAGCACATTGCGGCGTGCGAACTGCGTCGGCAACCAGGCTTCGAGTTGGCGCAGATTGGCCTGACGCTCCGGCTTCAGGTAGACCGCGTCGTACTCAGGGGCTCGTTGCGCATAGTAGGCCTGCATGGCCTCCACGGCACTCACCCGTTCTGTTCCAGCTGCTGCAACTGCAGCAGGCGGCGCAGACTCTGGCGGCGGCGCTGGCGCAGCAGCCACAACTCGAGGGCGATCAACGCGCAGGACACGCCATAGCTGCCCCACACGAAGGCGCCGCGCCCGCCCATGTCGATGAAGTCGCTGAAGGATTGCCAGACCATCATTTGCTCCCCAGGCGGGCGATCTCGGTCGAGGCCCAGTCGGTATGACGTTCGCGTTCAAGGATGATGCTGCGGGCACGCGTCAGCGTCACCGCCAGACTATAGAACCAGCAGCCCAGAGCGGTGAGCAGCATGGCCCACAGCATCACGCTGGCCATGCTGGAGCCGCCCGGCTTCACCGAAGCGCCCTGGTGCAGAGTGTTCCACCACTTCACCGAGAAATAGATGATCGGCACATTCACCGCCCCGACCAGCGCGATGATCGCCCCGGCCTTGTCCGCGCGGCGCGGATCTTCAATCGAACGAGTCAGCGCGATGAAGCCGAAGTACAGGAACAGCAGCAGGAGCTGCGAGGTCAGGCGCGCGTCCCACACCCAGTAGGCACCCCAGGTCGGGCGGCCCCACAGCGCGCCGGTCCACAACGCGATAAAGCAGAACAGCGCTCCGGTGGGCGCCAGCGCCTGGGTCATGTAGAAGGAAAGGCGCGTCCCCAGGCCCAGGCCGATGGCCGACCAAAATGCCATCACGAGGTAGATGAACATGCTCATCCAGGCCGCGGCGACATGGATATGGATAATGCGATAAACCTCGCCCTGCACCGCGTCGGTGGGCGCTTCGAAGAAGCCGATGTAGAGGCCAACGGCCAGAAATGCAGCGGCAAGCACCGCAAAAACCGGCACCAGGCGACCAGCCAGCGGGTAGAACGTCTGCGGTGAGGAGAATCGGAAAATATTCATGCTTGTCAGTCTGCAGGCTGTTCAGCTGAACCGGATGATACGCAGGAATGGCCCGGCGCCGGCCTTGATCCGCTTCAAGAAATCACTCGACGGCGAGACGCAGGGCTGCCGCGCAGGCCAGGGGTGACAAGGCCAGCGCCCCCAGCAGGCCGCCACCGAGCAGCGAGAACTGGGCGCTCACGCCCATCCCGGCGCCCCAGGCATCCACCGCCCCGGCGCCGAAGACCAGCACCGGCACGAACAGCGGCAGCACCAGCAGGGCCAAGAGTGAGCCCGCGCCGCGCAGGCCCAGGGTCAGCGCGGCGCCGATGGCGCCCACCAGTGACAGGATCGGCGTACCCAGCAGCAGGCCGCCTGCCAGCACCCCAAGCTCCACCCCCTCAAGGCGGTACATCGTGCCCAGCAGCGGCGACAGGATCACCAGCGGCAGACCAGTGGCCAGCCAGTGGGCGGTAATCTTGGCGGCCACCCACAGCACGGCCGGCTCGGGCGAGAGCAACAGTTGCTCCAGCACACCGGAGTCGAAATCCTTGTCGAACAGGCGCGGCAAGGCCAGCAACACTGCCAGCAGGGCCGCCACCCAGACCACGCCGGGCCCGATGGCGCGCAACTGGGTCGGATCCGCCCCGACCCCGAAGGGGAACAGGCTGGCCACGATCAGGAAGAAGGACAGCGCCACCAGCAGATCGGCACGCGCGCGCCAGGCCAGCAGCAGATCACGCCGCAGCACCGCGAGAAAGACGTTCATGGCGCGAAGGTCTCCACGTCCAGCCCGCGCAGGGGCGTGGCGAAGGCTACGTCCTGATGCGAGGTGAAAATCACGCTGCCGCCTGCGGCGCAGTGCGCGTCGATCTGCGCGGCCAACGCACTCACGGCGGCCACATCCAGCGCTGTGAAGGGTTCATCGAGAATCCACAACGGCCGGCTCGCTGACAAGGCCAGCCGCGCCAGCCCGACGCGGCGGCGCTGCCCTTGCGACAGCAGCTTGCACGGCAGCTCCAGTTGCCGCGCAAGCCCCAGCCGCGCCAAAGCCTCCCGGCAGGCGTCCGCATCCACCGGCAGACTGGCCATGGCGCAAGCGAAAGCCAGATTCTCGGGGGGGGTGAGCAGGTCGTTCAATGCAGGGGCATGGCCCAGATACAGGAGCGCAGCATGGAAAGCCTCGCGGCCATGCTGGATCTCCGCCCCCTGCCAACTCACCACGCCAGCGGCCGGCAGAGCAAGACCCGCCAGCAGGCGCAACAGGCTGGTCTTGCCCATGCCGTTGGCGCCACCAATGCGCAGCAGCTCACCCGCACCGAGGCGCAGGGCCAGGCCCTTGAAGAGCAGGCGTTCACCGCGCTGACAGGCGAGTTGACGAGTTTCAAGCATGGCCGGCATTCAAGCACAAGTCAGGCAGCGCAGCCACCTCAGCCGCCCGCCTGCCATGCAGAAGGGCGGCGCCCAATGCGGGCAAACCCGTCTCAAGAAACTCGCCAGGCCTGCCGTAAGCCCGCAGGAAGTCCGGAGAAATCTGCCTGCGCCTGCAGCAGCGAGGCGCCAGGCCGAACAAGCATCACAGGGAGCGGAGAACAGCATATGAGCATCACCCGGAAAATCCAGTTCCTGATCGGCGCGGCACTGGCCACTTGTTGCGTCATGTTTGGGGTGGCCCTGTCCAGCCTCTCCAGCCTGAATGCCGAAGCCGCCAAGGCGCTCGGCAGCGATGGCGCCGACAAGCTGCGCGCCGTCGAAGCAGCCTTCGCTGCGGCCCGCAGCACGAATATCGTGGTGCTGATGCTCGGCATCAGCCTGATTCTGATCGTTGGTTACGTGTTGTGGCGCGCCCTGGTCACCCCGCTCAAGGTCATGCAGCGCACGATCGAGCGCACGGCCGATCAGCTCGACTTCACCAGCGAGATCACGGTCGCCAGCCAGGATGAAATCGGCCAGACCCTGCTGGCCTACAACCGCCTGCTCGAGCGCCTGCGCCAGAGCTTCACCGAAATCCAGCAAGCCACCGGCCACATGCTTGAAGTGACCGAGGAGGTGGACGTCACCTCGCGCAAGATCGCGCGCAACTCGCAGATCCAGAGCGACGCCTCGGCCAACATGGCCGCTGCGGTGGAGGAAATGACGGTCAGCATCTCGGTGGTGGCCCAGCAGGCCCGGGATGCCAATCAGCACACCCAGGATTCCAGCGACATTGCCAGCCACAGCGCGGGCGCCATCCTCAGCACGGTGGTAGGCATCCGTGCCATCGCCGACTCGGTCCGTGAGGCTTCTGCCCGCATCAAGACCCTGCGCACCGACTGCGACGGTATCTCCTCAATGGCCGGCACGATCCGCGAGATCGCCGACCAGACCAATCTGCTGGCCCTGAATGCGGCCATAGAGGCAGCACGCGCCGGCGAACAGGGCCGCGGCTTCGCGGTGGTGGCCGACGAAGTGCGCAAGCTCGCTGAACGCACCGCCCGATCCACCCAGGAAATCACCGCCCTGGTCCTACGCATGCAGGACAGCGCTCGCTCGGCCGTCGACAGCATGACCACCACCGAAACCGCGGTGGGCCAGGGCGTGGAGAGCGCCCAGCAGGCCGGCGATTCGATCGAACGTATCAAGGAAGGCTCATCTGCAGCGGCTGGGGTAGTTGAGGAAATCGCCGGCGCCATCCGCGAGCAGCAGACCTCCAGCACCGAGATCGCCCAGAACATCGAGCAGATCGCCCAAATGAGCGAGCAGAATTCCGAAGCCGCAGCCTCGTCGGCAGTCGCCGTCGGCCGCATCGGCCAGGTCGGGCGCGAGATCGTGGCCTCCCTCTCGCGCTACCGCATTTCATCCGGTGCGCAGACCCTCGAATTGCGCGTCGCAGATATCCATGCCGACGAGCACCCGGCGGTGCGTGCCCAGCGCGCCATGGCCGAGATGATCCAGGAGCGCTCGCAGGGCCGGATCCGCCTGCGTGTAATGTCCAAGGGCGCTTTCGGCTCGGAGAAGGACGCGCTGGAAGGGATCAAGAATGGCGCGCTGGACATGACCCGCAGCATGCTCTCCAGCCTCAACAGGGATTGCCCGCTCACCGTGGTGCCGGGCATGCCCTTCCTGTTCCGCTCAATCGACCACATGCAGAAGAGCATGGACGGAGTGCCCGGTCAGCAGATCCTCGCCTCCTGCGCAGCCGGCGGCTATGTGGGCCTCGCCTTCTACGACAGCGGCGCGCGCTCGGTCTACGCCAACAAGGCTGTCCGCTCGCTGGCCGACATGCGCGGCCTCAAGCTGCGGGTGCCGCAATCCGATCTGTGGATCGCGATTGCCAAAGCCATGGGTGCTCAGCCCACACCGATGGCGCTGGATGAAATCATCGCCGGCCAGCGCATGGGGCTCGTCGAAGCAGCCGAAAACAACCTGCCCTCCTACGAAGGATTCAAGCACTTCGAGATCTTCCAGCAGTACTCCTTCACCGAGCATTCGATGGCGCCGGATATCCTGGTCTTCTCCAAGCGCCGCTGGGATGGTCTCTCAGCCGAAGATCAGCAACTCATCAGTGCTGCCGCGCGCGACTCGGTACGCCTGATGCGCCAGTACTGGAAGGAGCGCGAAGACAGCGCCCGCAAGGCGGTGGTCGCCGCCGGCACCCGTCTAATCCAGGATGTGAACAAGCAATCCTTCGAGAACGCGATGCGCCCGGTCTACGACCAGTTCATCACCTCCTCCGAGCAAAAGAGCCTGCTGCGCGCGATCCAGGAGTTGCGCTGAAATCAGCCGGGCACCTGGCCTGAAGCGCTCCCCCCGCCGGCCCCTGCCGGCGGATTTGTTTTCAGGCCGGCCAAAAGGGTAATTACAAGCTTCATGGCAGTTCTCTAGCATGGCCGAGGCAACACGCCTGCCTCACAAAACAGCCCGGAGGAAATCCATGAAGATCGCCCTGAAATCCCTCACCCTGAGCCTCGCCGCCACGCTCGCGGCCGGTCTGGCGCAAGCCGCCCCGGCTCCGGTGAGCCTGCGCGTAGTCACACCCTTCGCCAACGGCCACCTGCTGGCCGACACTGCCCAGCAATTCAAGCGGGAGCTTGCGGCCAGCGCTCCGCACATCCAGGTCAGCGTGCAGGCTGGCGTGCTCAACGAGCAAAGCATCAACCCGGCCTTCCAGAAGTGCGCACCCAGCGAGCGGGTCGGCGAACTACTGCTCACCGGCGGCCAGCCGATCCAGGATTACGCGCCGGAGTGGTTCTTCTTCAACGGCCCCTATGTGATTCGCGATTTCGATCACCTGCAACGCGTGTGGAACAGCCGCATCGGCGACAGCCTGCGCTACCAGCTCGAAACCAAGGGCGGCATGGTCAGTTTCGCACCGGTCTATCGCGGCTTCCGCCAGTTCACCAGCAATCAGCCCATCAACAGCCCGGCCGACTTCCAGGGCGTGAAGTTGCGCCTGCCGCCGGTGCCAGACTGGATCTCGGTGTGGCAGCCGCTGGGCGTAGCCCCGGTGCAGGTGCCCCTGCCCGGTATCTATGACGCACTCAAGACGGGCAGTGCCCAGGCCTCGGAAGGCGATCTCACCCAGATCAAGTCGCTCAAGCTCAACGAAGTGCAGAAGCAACTGGTGATCACCAATCATCTGGTCGGCTTCGGCATGCCGCTGGCCAATGCCTGCTTCTTCCGCAACGAACTCTCCACCACGGATCAGGAAAAGGTGCGCAATGCCATGCACAAGGCGGCGCTGTGGGGCAGCCGCAAGATCCAGCAGGACGAAGCCCGTCTGCTCGCCGAACTGCAGACTGGCGGCATGCAACTCGTGACCCCGGATGCCGCCGCCATCCGCAAAGCCGCCGAGCCGGCAATCAGGCAGCTGTTTGCCACGCGCTGGACGGTAACCGACTGGCAGAAGGTGCTGGCACAGTAAGAAGCCCGCCCCGGGTTCGGGTGCGAGCCCTCGTCCCCGAACCCGAATGCCTGACAAGTACATGATCTGGCTGAATAATCCCGTCTGACGGAAATCACACGCCGCCGTACGGAAGGCGCTTGACGGCCCCCCTCCCCTCACCTACTTTGCGGAACCCTGCTTGAAGACATGTAGGTATTTTTCCTACATAAAAAGCACTCAGCCAGAGCTGCCGCAGTGAGGCAGCCAATCCAGGAGGCACACCATGCGCAGCAAACTCTTCGGCGGGCTCGCCATCATGTTGCTGACGGCCCATGCCCAGGCCGCCACCGACTATCCCAGCGGCTATACCAAATGCGCCAAGGAAGGCGCCGCCTGCGCCATGACGGGCACGCGCAGCGTCTCCTTCGGCAAGTCCGGCGTCTTCGTATATGCCACCCTCAGTGGCAGCTTCACCTGTCAGGCCTCGCTGTTCCCGAGCAGCACCCACATCACCGGCACCCGTTACTGCTCCTACGCAGCCGCGGCCAGCAGCAGCGCCGCAGCGTCCAGTGTCGCCGCTTCGAGCGCCGCGGCATCAAGCGCGGCGAAATCCTCTGTCGCGGCCTCCTCGGCAGCGTCCTCCGCAGCCACTTCCGTCGCCACCAGTTCCAAAGCGGCTTCATCTGCCGTCGCCAGCTCCGCAGCCGCCAGCTCGGTGGTGGCTAGCTCCGCTGCCACGAGCGGTAAATATGTCGAGAAGCTCGGCCGCGGCGCAGTGGCAGTGCCCGCCGCCAGCGGCATGCTGGTGAGCTGGCGCCTGCTCGGCACCGAGTCGGCCAGCACCGGCTTCAACGTCTATCGCGGATCGGTCAAGCTCAACAGCAGCCCGATCACCGCCAGCACCAATTACCAGGACAGCACCGGCAGCACCGGCTCGGCTTACACCGTCAAGGCGGTTGTGAATGGCGTGGAGCAAGCCGGCAGCAACGCCACCGTGTTTGCCAATCCCTACCTCTCCATCCCGCTCAGCAAGCCGGCAGGCGGCACCACACCGGATGGCGTGGCTTACACCTATGACGCCAATGACGGCTCGGTCGCCGATCTGGATGGCGACGGCGAGTACGAAATCGTGCTCAAGTGGCAACCCACCAACTCCAAGGACAACTCGCAGTCCGGCTACACCGGCAACACCTTCATCGACGCTTACAAGTTCAACGGCACCCGTCTTTGGCGCATCGACCTGGGCAAGAACATCCGCGCCGGTGCGCACTACACCCAGATGGTGGTGTATGACCTGGACAGCGACGGCAAGGCCGAGCTGATGCTGAAGACAGCTGACGGCACGATCGACGGCAAGGGCACGCTGATCGGCTCAGGCACCGCCGACTACCGCAACAGTGCCGGCTATATCCTCTCCGGCCCGGAATACCTCACCGTATTCAACGGCGCCACCGGTGCCGCCATGGCCACCACCAACTACCTGCCGGCACGTGGCACAGTTTCGAGCTGGGGCGACTCCTACGGCAACCGTGTGGACCGCTTTCTGGCGGGCGTCGCCTATCTGGACGGCACCAGGCCCTCGGCCGTGTTCTCACGCGGCTACTACACCCGCGCGGTGCTGGTGGCCTGGGACTGGCGCGACGGCAAGCTGACCCAGCGCTGGACGCATGACAGCCCGACCTCCGGCTCCGGCGCCTATGGCCAAGGCGCGCACTATTTCACCGTGGGCGACGTCAATAAGGACGGCAAGGACGACATCATCTACGGCGCCGCCACCATCGGCAGCGATGGCAAGCTCCTCTACCGCACCGGCCTGGGCCACGGCGATGCGCTACACATGTCGGATCTGGATCCGAACCGCAGCGGTCAGGAAGTTTTCATGGTGCACGAGGAGACGGGCGCCGCCTACGGCATGGAAATGCACGATGCAGCCAGCGGCAAGATCCTGTGGGGCGTGAAGACCGGCGTGGATACCGGGCGTGGTATGTGCGCCGATATCGATCCGGCCTTCCCCGGTTACGAGTGCTGGTCCAGCGTGGGTGGCATCTACAGCGCCACGGGCGTATCGATCAGCAGCTCGCGCCCGAGCATCAACTTCGGCATCTGGTGGGATGGTGATCTGTCGCGCGAGCTCCTCGATGGCGTGAAGATCGACAAGTGGGTCCCCGCTTCGTCCAGCGTCACCCGCCTGGTAACCGGCGCCAACGCAGCCTCCAACAACAGCACCAAGGCCAATCCGGTGATTTCGGCGGATCTCTTCGGAGACTGGCGCGAAGAAGTCATCTGGCGCAACACCGACAATAGTGCGCTGCTGATCTATTCGACCGCTATCCCGACCGGCTACCGCTTCCCGACCCTGATGCACGATCCGCAGTACCGCGTGCAGGTGGCTGGCCAGAACATGGCTTACAACCAGCCCCCGCACCCGAGCTTCTTCCTCGGCAACGGCATGGGCACGGTAAGCCTGCCCGCCATCCGCACGCCCTGATCCATCCAGTGGGCGTACAACGGGCTGCCACGGCAGCCCGTTTTTTTGGAGCGTCTCCCGAAAGAATCCCGAATTCCGGGACAGTGATTTCACGGAAGAGCCGTTTATCTCAAAACAAGCCGCGAATAGAGTCGCTGCATGCTCACCCCGCTCCTTCACCCGAGGCTTGCGCCATGAATGACACTCTCCTGATCCAACAACCGGCCACTGCTGCGCAGCGGCTGATCCTGCTGTTCCATGGCGTCGGCGCCAATGCCCGCGATCTCTTGCCACTGGGGCAGGCCATCGCGCAGGCCCACGCTGGCGCCATGGTGCTGAGCGTAGCTGCGGCCGAGCCATCGGATCTGGGGCGTGGCCGCCAGTGGTTTTCGGTACAGGGGATCAGCGAGGAAAACCGGCTGGCGCGGATTGCCGCCGCATTACCGGGCTTTGTTGCCACCGTCCGGCACTGGCAAGAGGTAGCGGGCCTCGCGGCTGAGCACACCAGCCTCGTCGGCTTCTCGCAAGGAGCCATCATGTCCCTCGCAGCCACGCAGCTGGCTGACCCGCCTGCCGCGCAAATCCTCTCCATCGCCGGCCGCTTCGCCACGCCCCCGACTCTGGCCAGTGCCGTACGAGTACATCTGGTGCACGGCACGGCCGATCCAGTCATCCCCGCGCAGCAGAGCCAGGTTGCCGCCAGCGCCTTGCAGCAACTGGGCGTGACTCACAGCCTGGACCTGATCCCGGGGCTTGGCCACGGCATCGATGAACGCGCGCTGGCCTGCGTACTGCAACGCCTCGCCGAAGGGGCTGCGCCATGACCGAAGCCGGCCTGCGCCAGCACTACGCCCGCCTGAATACGGCCGAGCCGGCCGCAAGCGGACTGAGCCTGCTGCACATTGACGCGCAGGAGAGTCATCTACTCAATGGCGAGTCGGGCTCGGAGCCCAATTGCTTTGTGCTGGCCGCTGGCGCCCAGGTCATCGGCCGTCGCCATTTCCAGCACATGCCGCCCAGCGCGCTGGCGCTGGAAGAAGCCATCGCCGTCGTGGAAGATCAGCTGGCGCCGCTGGCCAGGCAACTACGACCGGCAGCACGCCTGCATCTGCTGCTTGCCGCCGACGCTGCGCTGCAGCCCCTGTTCGCGGGCCGTGAATGGCTGAGCCGTGAGGCCGTGGAGCAGCAGTTCCGCCTTCTTGCCGAGGTCGCGGAGGGCTTTCCACTCAGCGCCAGCGGGTTGCCCGATGACGCCAGCTTTGCAGCCAGCCTGCTGATCCTGCGCGAAGTGATGCACCACCTGGGCTTCGCCGAGCTGGTTCGCGTCAGGTAAAGAATCGTGGCGCGCCTATCCAAAGCAGCGGCTTTGGTGCACACTGCGCAGCCTGTGGCACGTGTTCCAGTCTCCCCGCCACAGTCTGTATGCAGCCTCTGCTGCCCTCAGAGCCAGTAAAGATCTACTGCGCGCTGCAATCTCGAAGTTCCGGTGCTCAACGTATTCACATACGTTTTCGCTGATCTCTTCAAGCTTGCGCCGCTCGCGACGATTTTTCTCCGGCTCTCAGGAATCCAACGAACCTGCTTCGTCCTCCTCGACTGGAGCCGCGCCCTGAAGGCAGCGGCTGGTCGACGCAGCTCTCTGATTGAGAGAACAATGTCCTTTGCATCCCTCGGGCTCAGTGAGCCCATCGTCCGCGCCGTGTCCGAGCGTGGCTACACTACCCCTACGCCCATTCAGGCCCAGGCCATTCCGGCCGTGCTGAACGGTGGCGACCTGCTCGCTGGCGCCCAGACCGGCACCGGCAAGACCGCCGGTTTCACCCTGCCGCTGCTGCAACGCCTGACCGAAACCCCGGCCCGCAAGAAGGGCGCCATCCGCGCCCTGGTGCTGACGCCGACCCGCGAACTGGCCGCACAGGTGGAAGAATCCGTGCGCCACTACGGCGTGCACCTGCCGCTGAAATCCATGATGATGTTCGGCGGCGTCTCCATCAACCCGCAGATCGGCCAGCTCAAGCGTGGCGTGGACATCCTGGTTGCCACCCCCGGCCGCCTGCTCGACCATGTGCAGCAAAAGACGATCGATCTCTCCGGCGTCGAAATCCTGGTGCTCGATGAAGCCGACCGCATGCTCGACATGGGCTTCATCCGCGACATCAAGAAGGTGCTGGCCCTGCTGCCGAAGCAACGCCAGAACCTGCTCTTCTCGGCGACTTTCTCGGACGAAATCAAGGCGCTCGCCGATGGCCTCTTGAACAAGCCGGCGATGATCGAAGTGGCGCGTCGCAATGCACCGATCGAGCTGGTGACCCAGCGCGCGATGTTCATCGACCAGAAAGCCAAGCGTCACCTGCTGGCCCACCTGATCAAGGAACACGCCTGGTTCCAGGTGCTCGTCTTCACCCGCACCAAGCACGGCGCGAATCGTCTGGCCGAGCAATTGACCAAGGGCGGCATTCCGTCGCTGGCGATTCACGGCAACAAGAGCCAAAACGCCCGTACCCGTGCGCTGGCCGAGTTCAAATCCGGCGACCTGCAGGTGCTGGTGGCCACCGACATCGCCGCGCGCGGCATCGACATCTCGGAGTTGCCGCATGTAGTGAACTTCGAGCTGCCCAACGTGCCGGAAGACTATGTGCATCGCATCGGCCGTACCGGCCGCGCCGGTTCGACCGGTGAAGCGCTGTCGCTGGTGTCGTCCGACGAAGGCAAGTTCCTCGCCGATATCGAGAAACTCACCAAGCGCAAGATCGAACGTATCGAAGTACCGGCTTTCGAGATGCCGGAAAACGCTGCCGCCGAAACCGACGACCGCCCGCCGCGCCAGCCGCAGGGCCGTGGTCGCCAGGGTCAGGGTCAGGGCCAGCGGCGTGAGGGCGGCCGCAACGAAGGGGGCCGCGAGGGCGCAGCCCGCAAGCCAGCTCAGCCGCGCGCACGAAGTGGTGAAGGCCGCAGCCCCCAAGGCAACGAGCGCCGCGCCGCACCGGCCAGGCCTGCCGAAGAAGGCCGCGCCGAGCGTCCGGCAGGCCAGGCGCGCCGCAACGGCCCCGCTGGCGAAGGTGCCGGCCGTGCGCATCAATCACCGCGCCAGGGGCAACACGCCCGCCCGCCGCGTCGCGGCGAGCCCAATGGCAACAAACCGGCCGGTGCGCGTCGTGAAGCCAATGGCAACGTGCCCGAGGCTCCGCGCCGTGATGCAGACGGCAATCGCGCCGGACGCGACACCCACCTCTCGCCAGACCCGAGCAAGGGGATCAAGGGCGTGTTTGCGCGTGGCCTGAAAGCCCTGCGCAATCTCGGCTGATCCCGTCAGCAAAGCATCCAAAGGGTCGCTCAGGCGGCCCTTTTTTTGTGCGTGCGAGCGGGCAGCGCCTGCTGCGGCTTCAGGAGTAACATGGCGCTCTTTTGCTCAGGAACCCTGCCATGACGACTCCCAGCTTCACCCAAGTCACGCTGTACACCGATACCGACGGCCGCGCCCGCTTTCGCGAAGAGGAAATCGCGCTGACTGAAGGCAACCCCAACGCCCGCCTGTCGCAGATCCTCAATGCCAGCGGCGTGCAGTTCCGTCAGAGCCCGGTCGGTTTCCGCAGCGCCATGCACTGCACCGGCACGCCGCAATGGCTGTTCATTCTCAGCGGCGCGATGGAAGTGGGTCTGGTCGATGGCAGCTCGCGCGTGTTCGTCGCCGGTGAGCACTTCTACTCGGCCGACACCCTGCCGGAAGGCGCGACCTTCGATCCTGCCATTCACGGCCACTGGAGCCGCCAGATCGGCAATCAGCCGCTGGTAACGGTGTTCGTGAAGTCCTGAAGACGCTTGTGACCCCTGTACAGCCCCCAATCATTAGGCGGCTACACAGGGTGCCCGCCGGACTCAGCTCCGGCGCAGCGGCAGGCTGACAATGAACTCCGCTCCGCCGCCATCAACGCGGTTACGCGCCACAATAAGCCCCTGGTGGGCACTGATGATCTCGCGGCAGATCGCCAGACCAAGACCGGTTCCGCCAGCGCCGCTGCGCGTCTTGCTGCTCTGGACGAACTTGTCGAACACCGCATCGAGTTCGTTCTCCGGAATACCTGGGCCGCGATCGGCCACCCGCACCTCAATGGCAGGCACCCGGCTACCGTCCTTGGCTTCGAGCTGACCCGGCTGGAGCTCCAGTTCGATCTGGCTGCCCGGCACCGAGAACTTGATCGCGTTGGAGAGCAAATTGCGCAGCACCTGGCTGAAGAGCTTGCTGTCGACCGCCGCAAACGCGGCGCCCGGATGTTCGAACAGCAGGCTCTGACCACGCCCGGCCGCCATGGCTTCGTATTCACCGAGCACATCGCGCACCAGCCCGGCCAGGTCCTGCTCATGCAATTGGATCTCCATGCGCCCGGATTCGAGCTTGGCCAGATCCAGCAGATCATTGAGCAGACCCATCAAGCGCTCGCCGCTGACCACGATGCGCTCGAAGTAACCAAGCAGGCGCTCGGGCTCCACCGTCAGGGCGCGCTCCACGCCGATCCGGGCGAAACTCAGGACGCCGTGCATCGGTGTGCGCAGCTCGTGCGACATATTGGTGAGGAACAGGGACTTCGCCGCATTGGCGCGCTCGGCGGTCTCCTTCGCCATGAACAGACGTGCCTCGGCCAGGCGCCAGGGCGTGACATCGAAATTGGCGCCGACGATCACCGGCCGGCCTTCGTCATCCAGACAACTGCCCTTGGCGATCACGCGATAGCGCGGCTGACCCGTGCTCGGGTGCTGGCGATATTCTTCCTTGAGCACTTTGCGGCCCTGCAGCACCTCGGCATCTTCGGCGAACACCAGACGCGACATCTCCGGGCTCACCGAGGAGACCTGCCCCACCAGCTTCTCACGCGCCAGGCCACGATCCTTGGCAAAGGCCTCATTAACCATGATGTAGTGGCTGCTGGCGTCCTTCACATACACCGGCTGCGGAATCACATCGATGAGGCGCTGCACGTATTCCTGAATCCGCTGGCGGCGATCCGTTTCGCGCCCGAGTGCTTCCGAGAGCTGCCGCTCCGCGAGACGCCAGGGCGTGACGTCAAACACCGATACCACGATCACCGGCTTACCGGAAGCATCCTCGCAACAAGCCTTGGAAATGACCCGGTAGCGCTCTTCGCCAGTAAGCGGATGGGGCTTGTACTCCTCCTTCACGATCAGCTCACGACTGCCCAGCACAAACGCATCTTCTTCACGCGTCTGGGCGATGCCGATCTCGGCACTGACCTCGGGCGTGACCGAGCTGACGCCACGCAACTCATCCTTACTCACGCCACGATCCTGCGCAAAGGCGTTGTTGACGAGCAGGAAACGACTCTCCGCATCCTTCACGTAGACCGGATAGGGGATCACATCGATCAGGCGCTGGATGTAGTGCTGGGTGCGCTCGTGATTGAGCTGCTCGCGCTCGAGGGCCTCGGTCAGCTCGCGCTCGGCCTCGTACCAGCGCGTCACGTTGAAATTGGCCACCACGATCACCGGATTGCCGTCGGCATCCAGGCAGCTGCCCTTGGACACGAGGCGATGGCGCTCCTCGCCGGTGAGCGGGCTGGGGCCGTGTTCTTCCTTGAAGACGACCTTGCCGGCCAACACCTCCTGATCCTCGGTGGTCACCGTGTGAGTCAGTGCCGCATGACTCTCCTCGATCCAGGCAAAGGAACGCAGGCCGATGATGTCCTCACGCGGCACGCCCATCTCGCGAACCTGGGCTTCGTTGACCATCATGAAGCGGCTCTGGGCATCCTTCACATACACCGGCTGCGGAATCAGGTCGATGAGGCGCTGGATGAAGGCCTGGGTACGTTCGCGGCGCTCGGTTTCGCGTTGCAGCGCAGCGCGCAATTCGCGCTCGGCATTGCGCAGCGAGGTGATGTCGATATGCGTGCCGACCAGCACGGTACGGCCATAAGGATCCACGCAAGGGCCTTTGGCAAACAGGCGATCGCGCATCTCGCCCGAACTGCGGTGCAGGGTGCGCTCTTCCTTGCTGACGATCAGGCCATCATGGATCACCGCCCGGTCTTCACTATTGACCTTGAGCGCCACCGGCGACTGCGGATGCTCTTTTGAGAAGGAGGTGCGGCCGATCAGCTCGGCCACGCTGCAGCCGTAGTAATCGGCCATCGACTGGTTGGCGAGCAGGAAACGGCTTTCCTCGTCCTTCACGAACACCGGATGCGGAATCACGTCGATCAGGCGCTGAATGTACTGCTGGGTTCGCTCGCGCAGCTCCACCTCGCGCTGCAAGGCCTGCTGCAATTCACGCTCCGCTTGGTACCAGCGCGTCACATTGAAGCTCGCCACCACGATCACCGGATTGCCATCGGCATCCTCGCAGCTGCCCTTGGTCACGATGCGATGCCGCTCCTCGCCGGTCAGCAGCCAGGGGCGATGATCCTCCTTGCGGATCGAAGCGCCGGCCAGCACGGCCAGATCCTCGCTGCGCACGGCCTCGCCAATGGCGGGGTCTTCTTCGCCCACCCGCGAGATCGAATCGATGCCCGGGATGTCTTCCTTGGGCAGCTGGAAATCGCGCGCAAAAGCGTCGTTAACCATCAGGTAACGGCTTTGCGCATCCTTCACATATACCGGCTCCGGGATCACATCGATCAGGCGCTGGATGAAAGCCTGGGTGCGCTCGCGCAGCCGGCGCTCGCGCTCGGCCGCCTGCCCAGCAGCACGCTCGGCCTGACGCCAGTGAGTGATATCGAAATTCGCGCCGACGATCACCGGCTGCCCTTCGGCATCCAGGCAGGAGCCCTTGGTGATGAGGCGGAAGCGCTCCTCTCCGGTGTACATGTGCGGCAGGCATTCCTCCTTGAGGATCACCTCGCCGGCCAGCACGCGCAGATCCTCGTCGGCAATCGAGCTGGAGAGCTGGCGATCGGTGGCCAGACCATAGGAGCTCTGCCCCATCAGCTCTTCCCGCGAGCGCCGGCGCTCAGTGCAGAAAGCGTCATTGACCAGCAGATAGCGGCTCTGTGCATCCTTCACATACACCGGCTGCGGAATCACGTTGATCAGGCGCTGCACATAGGCCTGGGTGCGCTCACGTCGCAAGGTCTCGCGCTCCAGCGCGGCCTGCAGGGCGGTCTCGGCGGCGCGCCAGCGCGTCACGTCAAAATAGGTGCCCACCACCACCGGGCGCCCGCTGGCGTCCACACACGCACCTTTGGAAAGCACCAGATGGCGGTGCTCGCCCGCCCAGGCATGGCAGCTGTCGATTTCCTTATAAATCACCCGCCCAGCGAAGACTTCGGCATCCTCATGCAGGATCTCGCTGGCCTGCTCAACCGGCGTGCCGATTTCCGCGGGCGTATGTCCAAGAATCTGCTCGCGCGGCCGCCCCAGGGCCTTGGCGCAGGCTTCGTTGAGCAGTACGTAGCGGCCCTCACCATCGCGCACAAAGACCGGCTGCGGAATCACGTCGATCAGGCTCTGCACATAGGTGCGAGCCCGCATGGTGGCTTCGAGCTGCTCGCGGCTGGCCTCGGCAAGCTGACTACAATCCTCACAGCTCAACAGCACTTCACGCAATCCACCGCGACTCAGCAAACGCGCGCGTAGCGATACCAGCACCGGTTCGGCATCTTTCCGCTCAAGCCAGGCCTGCTCCGTGTGCACGGTTTCGCCGGACAAGGCACGCGCCTGCTGGCGCGCCTGAACCAGACACCATTCTCGCGGCAGCACCGCGTCCGGACGCACATCCAGCAGGCGTTCGCGAGCCACGCCGCTGAGTAGTGCGAAGGCCTCGCTACAGGCGCGGATCCGCCCGTCCTCACGCAGCACCACATAGGGCAGATGGCCCAGATCGAGCGCCGCCCGGGCATAACCCAGTTCGCGGCGCAGCTCTACGAGTTTCCAGCCGAGAAATACCAGCCCCGCCAGCAAGCTGGCTGCGAGCGCCTCCATTCCCTCCATGCCCCACTCCATGCCCTGCCCGCTTTCTTGTCTTGAGCGATTCGCGTCCGCAGCTTAACGCCTCGGTCCGGGTTTGTGACAACCTGCAGGCATCTGCCGTCACTGATCCCCCGTCAGCGGAAAAGAAAAAGGCCGCCCTCGGGCGGCCTCTGCGGCAGGGATGCTTACTTCTTGCTGCTGTCCTTGGCGGCCGATTTGGCCGGTTTGGCTGCGGCTTTGGGCGCTTCAGCCTTGGTGATTTCAAGCAGTTCGACTTCGAAGTTCAGGGTCGCGGAAGGCGGGATCGGGCCGCCCGGGGTGCCTTGATCACCATAAGCAATGCCCGGCGGGCAGACCAGACGGGCCTTGCCGCCCACCTTCATCTTGGCCACACCTTCAGTCCAGCACTTGATCACGCCGTTGAGCGGGAACTGGGCCGGCTGGTTGCGGGCGTAGGAGCTGTCGAACTCCTTGCCGTCAGTCAGCGTGCCACGGTAGTTCACCTTCACGATGTCAGCCGCTGCCGGGCTGGCGCCCGTGCCTTCCTTGAGCGGAATGTAGATCAGGCCGGAAGCACTCTTCACGGCACCCGCTTCCTTGGCGGCCTTGTCCGCAAATTCCTTGCCGGCTGCATTGGCCTTCTCGGCCTTGACGGCGGCACGCGCCTGCGCCAGTTGCTGGATCTTGGGGCCATACACTTCCATCTCGACCGCCGGCTTGGCGCCGCTGGCCGCATCCGTCAGACCCTTCTTGATGAACTCAAGCTCGGCCGGCGTCGCGCTGAAAGAGTTGGACACCTGCTGGCCCAGCACCGTACCCAGCGCATACATCGTCTTCTGGTCATCGGTCATGTCAGCCGCATGTAGCGGCAGGGCCAGGCTCAAAGCAGCAACGAGAACAAGTTTCTTCATTACGGTTCCTTGTGGATGAGGCCGGTCAAGCCGGCACGAGGGGCAAGCATACGGAATTGCAGCGAAAGCTCCAGCGCTTGCAGACCGGCGCAGCAGCCTGCAGTTCCCCCGGAGCCGCCTTCAATCAATCGTTGATGCCCTGGCTAGCAAGGTATTCCTCATAAGTGCCGCGGTAATCCACGACCTCGCCGTTTTCCTTGAGTTCAAGAATGCGGGTAGCCAGAGAATCGACGAACTCGCGGTCGTGCGAGACGAAGATCAGGGTGCCGCCAAAGTCCATTACGCCAGAGTTCAACGACTCGATGGATTCCATGTCCAAGTGATTGGTCGGCTCATCCAGCAGCACCACATTCTTGCGCTGGAGCATGAGGCGACCGAAGAGCATGCGGCCTTGCTCGCCCCCAGAAATCACCTTGACGGATTTCTTCACGTCATCGCCCTTGAAGAGCAGACGGCCGAGCGTGCCGCGAATCAGGGTTTCGGCGTCGTCGCCTTCATAGCCACCTTCGCGCACATAACCCGAGATCCAGTCGGTAAGGTTCTCGTCGACTTCGAAATCCTTGGCATGATCCTGTGCGTAGTAGCCGAGCTTGGCCTTCTCGGCCCACTTGATCGTGCCGGAGGTTGGGGTGAGCTCGCCTACCAGCAGCTTCATCAGCGTGGTCTTACCGACACCGTTCTCACCGATGATCGCCACACGGTCGCCCGCATCAAAGGTGACCGTAAGCTTGTTGATGATTTTCTGGCCCGGCTCGTAGCCGAAGCTAAGGTTTTCGATCTCCACCGCCTGACGGTGCAGCTTCTCTTTCTCGTCAAAGTCAAAGCGAATCCACGGGTACTGGCGGCTGGAAGGCTTGAAGTCCTCAATCTTGATCTTCTCGATCTGCTTGGCGCGGCTGGTGGCCTGACGCGCCTTGGACTTGTTGGCCGAAAAACGGCGCACAAACTCCTGCAACTCGGCGACCTTTTCCTTGGCACGCGCATTGTCACGCGACTGCTGCTCACGCGCCTGCTGGGCGGCTTCCGTGTAGTCATCCCAGTTGCCAGGGTAAGTCTGGATGCGGCCGTAGTCCAGGTCGGCCATGTGCGTGCACACCTGATTCAGGAAGTGGCGGTCGTGACTGATGATGATCATCGTGCTGTTGCGATTGTTCAGCACATGCTCCAGCCAGCGGATGGTGTTGATATCGAGGTTGTTGGTCGGCTCATCGAGCAACAGGATGTCCGGATTCGAGAACAGCGCCTGGCACAGCAGTACGCGCAGCTTCCAGCCCGGCGCCACTTCACGCATCGGGCCAGTATGTTGCGAGGTCGGAATGCCCACACCCAGCAATAACTCACCTGCACGCGCCTCGGCCGTATAGCCGTCGTACTCGGAAAACTGATGCTCCAGCTCTGCCGCGTGCATGTAGTCGTCTTCGGAGGCTTCCGGATTGGCGTAGATCGCGTCCTTCTCCTGCATGCAGGCCCACATCTGCTCGTGGCCCATCATCACCACGTCCAGCACCCGCACATCTTCATAAGCGAACTGATCCTGGCGCAGGAAGGCCATGCGCTCACCCGAATCCAGCGCCACGTTGCCAGCCGAAGGCTCCAGCACACCCGCCAGAATCTTCATGAAGGTCGACTTGCCGGCGCCGTTGGCGCCGATCAGACCGTAGCGGTTGCCGTCGCCGAACTTGATCGAGACGTTTTCAAACAGGGGCTTGGCCCCGAACTGCATGGTGATGTTGTTGGCGATAAGCACGACTGGTGTTCCCGGAAATCGGCTACCCGGAGGGGCAGGCAGCAAAGCTCACTATTCTAGCGCAGCACAAAAAAACCCGACAGCTCAAGCAGTTGCCTGACTTTTTGATCTGTTGCCGAAATGCAAAACAAAGTAATAAATGAAAAAAATGATGCGATTAATCAATTCCATAACCAGAGGGTATCGGTGTAGGATTTGTTCCTACTTGTTACCGGAATCAAAACCAGTGACAAGTCCGGACCGTCTGGCGACGGCCAGACAACAGCAACCAAGGATTGCAGCCAGGGCAGCGCCCGGACTGACCATCCATGAAGGAGACTCAAGATGCATCGTTCGATCAAACCCGCAGCCGGCGCGCTGCTCCTCAGCCTGATCCTGGTCGCCTGCGGTGGCGGCGGTGGTGATGATTCGGGTAGCAGCACGACAACTGCAGCCGCCTCCAGCGCAGCGGCGTCAAGCAAGGCAGCCTCTTCGACGGCAGCAGCCACCTCCTCAGTTTCAGCGGCTGTCTCGACGACAGACTGGACCTTTAACGACAGTGCTTACGCCGCAGCTGATACTGCACTTTTCGCGGCTACTTACTCTTCCACCGGAGACAACAGCATCAAAGCTCTGCTGGTTGATGGAACATTGAGTGCGGGCGATCTCTCAACTGCGTTATTGAACGGCAGCGGGCAAGTTAGCTATGACGGACTGCTGTTCAACTCAACCGCAGCCAGCGTCATCCGCTACCGCCCGACAGGCAATTCAAGCTGTGCAAACTGTTGGAATACCAATGGATCTTTCTACACCAGCAATACAACCCTGCTTCCAGCAGTAGGCGGTGACCTCAACACAAATGGCAATGTTCGCACCTACATTGCGATTCCTGTCACCGCAGGCAAGGCTTTCACCGTTACGGTGAACTACAAGCAAACCTCGACTACAGCTACGGCTGGGAAAATAGCTCTTGCTGGCAGTGACAACAAGCTCTTGGTTGCCAAAGACTGCTTTGCCAGTGGAACCGTTGACAGCATCACCTACTCAGGCGCCGCAAACCACGCATACACGCACATCAAGATTTTCTACGGTCGCGAAGGTGCTAGTGGTGGCGGTGTGAACATCACATCCATGCAACGGGTTCAATAAAGAAAGAGCGCTAATTACTTTACAAAGCCCTGTCTGAGGACGGGGCTTTTTAATTCCGCTTCAGTCTCAGTCAGCCTCGCCCCACTTCGCCATCAGGCGATGCGCCACCCCCAGCTGATCCAGAATCCGCGCCACAACGAAGTCCACCAGATCCTGCAGGGTCTGAGGATGGTGGTAGAAGCCGGGATTGGGCGGCAGGATCACGGAGCCCATCCTCGATAGGCGCAGCATGTTTTCCAGGTGCAAGGTGGAGAATGGCGCTTCGCGCGGCACGATCACCAGCTTGCGACCTTCCTTGAGGCAAACGTCCGCCGCACGCTCGATCAGGTTGCTCGACAAACCCGCCGCCACAGCGGCCAGCGTGCCCATGGTGCAAGGGCAGATCACCATCGCATCGGGTGGATTGCTGCCGGAAGCGATCGGCGCAAACCATTCTTCCCGGCCGTAAACCACAAGCTGCCCCTCCGCCGCGGCGAAGCGCGCTCGCAGCATCGCCTCGGTTTCCCGCGTAGAGCCCAGCTGCAGATCCATTTCCTGTTTCGCCACGATCTGCGCCGCCTGGGTGTAGACCACCTGCACACGGCATCCCGCAACCAGCAGGGACTCGATCAGACGCAGGCCATAGGGCATGCCGGAGGCCCCGGTGAGGGCTACGGTGATGGTTTTCATGGTCAGGGTAGGAAGTGAGAGTCAGTCGATCCTAGCACTGCAGACTGCGGGGTCAATCCAGCACAGCACGCAACAGCTAAACCCGGAGCCTTTCCTGCCGTAAAACGAGACGTACCCTATTCGAACCCTGCGCCTCCATGCTCGGCAAACTGATCACCGCCTTCCAGCACTGGTTGGACGACACTCCCGCCCCAGTCGCTCCGCGCGCCAAGCCCACCACTGCTTCCGCAAAAGAAACCGGTGCGCCTATCCCCGAGATAGCGGCACGCCCCCTGCCTGCCGGCATGACGGTGGAGGCCGAACCAGTGCTGGTGCATCGCGAAGTGCTGGATGAAGCATTAGCCGTACGCGGTGTGGAGTTTTTCGTGCGCGGCGAGTTGCGTGACAAGATCCAGACCCAGCGGAATGCCGCGCGCCGTTTTCTCGATGGCGTGCTGGTGGATCAACTCGCCAGTTTGCGCCACACGCCGATGCGGCAGCGTCAGGCCTGGGTGCAACTCTCGGAGTTGAGCCTAATGCGTTTGGGCACCGGCAAGCTGCCGGCACGTGCCTGTGTGCTGCTGCTTGCCGATGACACCAGCCGGCCGGCCTCGGCAGATCTGCGTGAAGCGATGAGCGCCATGCAGGATGCCGGTCACGAGGTCTGGCTCGATGACGTGATCGGCAGCCCCTGGTGTCACAGCCTGCTTGGACAAGCCAGCGGCGTAACCCTGAGACTCGCCCTGCGCACCCCCTTCGAAGCGGATGCACTATTCCGGGAGGTGCGCGAACTGCAGCCGGGCATCCGGCTCGGCGCCTGGGATGTGAATACTCAGGAAGACTTTGAGCTGGCGCGTCGCCTGCGCTGCACACGTTTCTCCGGCGCCTTTGTGACCCGCCGCGAGGACTGGGGCGGCAATGAACTCTCACCGCAGATGCTCACCGTGGCCTCGTTGATCAACCAGATCCAGGAGGAAACCAATCTGCGCGAAGTAGCCCGGGTCTTGAAGCAGGACATGGCCATGTCCTACCGCCTGTTGCGTTACGTGAATTCAGCCGCTCACGGCCTGAACCAGCAGATCGCCACCATCGAGCAGGGTCTGCTGATACTGGGCCAGGCGCAGATGGATCGCTGGCTGACCCTGTTGCTCCTCTCCGGCGGTGCAATGGGCGATACCGCCCTGACCGAAATTGCGCTGACCCGCGCCCGCTTCCTGGAACTCGTCGGCAGCTATCGCCTGCCGCCCGAGCAATGCGAGAAGCTGTTCGTGCTGGGCCTGTTCTCGATGCTTGATGTGGCCCTCAAAGTGCCACTTGAAACCGCCGTGAAGCCTTTGCGCCTGGCCGAGCCTCTGAACGCTGCCCTGCTGCGCCACGAAGGCGCTTACGGCATGTACCTGTCGCTGGCTGACGCCTGCGAGCGCGGCGTGGCGTCGGAAATCGCACGCTACGCGCTGATGCTGGGACTGACCAGCAACAAGGTCAGCGCACGCCAGGTAGAAGCGATCAACTGGGTGGCCGAAATTGCCGCCCAGCCTGCCCTGCGCGCCCGGCAGTAAAAACCGCTCAACGCCCTGAGGACGCCTTTAGGACTGCCCAGTAACGGCTCTCACAAAAAACTACGCCGGCACAAGCCGGCGCACATTTCTACTCAGGGCCCAAACTTGGGACCACAGGCTGCTCAGTGCAGCTTCTCGGGCGCGCCGCAGCACTTCTTGTACTTCTTGCCGCTGCCACAGGGGCATTCCTCGTTACGGCCCGGCACATCCTCGGCACGGATCGGCTTGCGCGAGGCATTCACCACTTTGAGGTAACGCCGCCAGAACACGTAGAGGTACTGCAAACCTGCCACCAGCAGGCTGATGACTTCGTCACGCTCGTTTTCGGTGAGCGGATGGCCGGGGGACTTCTCGCCGGTATCGAACGCAGCGATCAGGTTGAGCACCGCCACGCACTCTTCGTCTTCTTCCAGCGCATCCCAGTACTGGTCTTCGAGCCAGTCCATGCCATCACGAAAGCCGCGCGCCCAGCCTTCGGCCAGCGGCCAGCCACTGTCGAGCGGGTCTTCAAGATAGGGGAAATACATCAGCTCGGAGCCTTCACTAGCTGACACGCCGGACCAGTCTTCGCGGAAGCCGGCCGACACGCTGTTCCAGTGGCGGATCAGGAGCTCGAAGACACGGCGGGTATCTTCCTCGCTGATCTCGCCGTCCTCTTCCTCGCCCAGCACCACCGGCAGCCACTCACTCGGCAGGATGGTCTCGGGGCCGATGATCAGGGCGCAGAACAGACCATCGAGTTCCTCAATCGCGCAGGAGCCGGGATAACGGTCCAGCAGCGTGTCGAGCTCTTCGAGTTCGTCGTCATTCAGCGGAGTTTCAAGCTGGGGTGCAGTCATGGCAGGTACCGGAGAGTCAATAGCGTATTGTCGCCTACAACAGGTTCGATCGGCCCGGATTTGTCAGGCTTTGCTCGGAGCCGTGAGCCCCATGGAAAGATAGATGCTGGAGAGTTGCTCGACACCCATATCCGCCGGCTTTACCCATTCGGCCGGCACATACAGCAGGCCGCCGCCGATCGGGATCGGCGCAGTCGGCACCAGTACCGTACGATAGGGCTTGCCGCCCAACTCAATGATCGCCGGATTGGGCATCAGGGCCAGTACGGCCGTGCCGCCCTCGCCACCGAAGAAGCACCACACCGGTTTCATGGCCGCCAGATCAGTCTGCTGCTTGCGATCGAACATGCCGACGAAGCGATCCGTGGCGTCATACAGCGTGCCGATCAGGGGCAGGCGCTTGACGCTGCGGTCGATCAATGCCCGCAGGTGGCGGCGCAAGCTGGTCTGCACCACCAGGCCGAGCGCAAACACCACGCTGAGCAACACCAGCACCCCGAGCAGATAGGCTTTCCACTCGTTTTCCACCATCTGCAGGCCGATTGCCGAGAACAGGCCACCGATGATGCTGCCCGGCCCAAGCAGTTGCTTGATGAGATTGGCGACCCAGCCCAGCATGATGAAGGTGAGGATCAGCGGCAGCGAGGCCAGCAGCCCCGCCAGGAAGGTATTCAGCGGCGCCTTCAGGATGCGTTTCATTGGCCGCCCTCGAAGAGATCCGGCGCACCGCTGCGCGGCTGCACGAGACCGAAATGGCGCCACATCACCGGCGTGGCGACGCGGCCACGCGGCGTGCGCTGCAGATAACCCTGCTGGATCAGATAAGGCTCCAGCACATCTTCAATAGTGTCCGGCGCCTCACCGATGGCTGCGGCCAGATTGTCCAGCCCGACCGGGCCGCCACCGAATTTCTCCAGCATCGCGCCGAGCATCTTGCGGTCCATCAGATCGAGGCCAAGGTGATCAACGTCCAGCATCGACAGGGCAGCATCCGCCACCAGCTTGGTGATGCGGCCATCGGCCTTGACCTCTGCATAGTCACGACAACGCCGCAGCAGACGGTTGGCGATACGCGGGGTCCCGCGCGCACGGCGGGCGATTTCGAGCGCGCCTTCCTCCTCGATGGCGACGCCGAGCAGGCCTGCCGAACGGCTGACGATGTAGCCCAGTTCTTCGGGCGTATAGAACTCCAGCCGCGCATTGATGCCGAAACGGTCGCGCAGCGGGTTGGTGAGCATGCCGGCCCGCGTGGTGGCGCCAACCAGGGTGAAGGGCGGCAGATCGAGCTTGACCGAACGCGCGGCCGGGCCCTCGCCGATCATGATGTCGATCTGGTAATCCTCCAGCGCCGGGTAGAGGATTTCCTCGACCACCGGTGAGAGGCGGTGGATTTCGTCGATGAACAGCACGTCGTGCGGCTCAAGATTGGTCAGCAGCGCGGCCAGATCACCAGCGCGCTCCAGCACCGGGCCGGAGGTCTGGCGCAGATTCACGCCCATCTCGGCGGCAATGATGTGGGCCAGGGTGGTCTTGCCGAGGCCGGGCGGGCCGAAGAGCAGCACATGGTCGAGCGCCTCGCTGCGATTCTTGGCGGCATGGATGAAGATCTCCAACTGCTCGCGGATCTTCTGCTGGCCGACATACTCGGCCAGGCGCTTGGGGCGCAGGGCACGCTCGATGGCATCTTCCTGCGGTGTGGTGGTCACGGCGGAGACGATGCGCGGCGCACCTGTGCCCTGAATCTGATCTGTTTGAATCATGACGAGGAACATAGCACAGGGCACAGGGCTGGCGTACTCTTGAAAATCAGCACGCAAGGAAGACCATCATGGGATTACTCGACTGGTTCCGCCAGAGCACCCCCAGCCTTGGCGATGAACGCCTGTCCCCCGATCTGATCAACAACACCATCGCCTATCTGGTGAAGATGACGGATTCACGCCTGACGCTGGTGCCGCGCTACCACGAACGGCTCAGCGGGCCGGTGCGCATCTGCCTGGAGTTCCTGATGGCGCGCCGCGGCGACATGCCGGCCGTGCATGACGCTACGGCCCTCGCCTGGTCGCTGGACCCCTCATTGCACGCATTCTTCGGCGCCGCCGACAGCATGCAGGAAGTGTTCGGCAGCTGCGACTCACTGCGCAATTACGCGGCCCAGAGTTCGCCGCTCGATCCGATCTACGCCGTGCTCGCCATGGAGTACGAAGAGAACCGGCATTTCGGCGTCGGCATGCAGGGGCAGATGGTGGTGCGCGATGTGGCGCAGACCGCGCTCTCCTTCCGCCAGCCACGCCTGCGCCTGTTTGCCCGCACGGAACAGGATCTGTGGCGCAGTGTGGCCCGCCGCCTGCTCGATGAGCTGGCCGTCACCGCACTGGAGCACATGGAAGGCGAGCAGGCCCAACGCCGCGAACTCGCCGAGCAGCGCCAGCTGATCAGCGCCCGCCTCGCCACCTTCCGCCAACGCGGCGCCGGGGCGGACTCCTTCCTCGGTGGGGATGGCCTGCTGGTGAGCAACGATGACTCGCACGCCTTGCTGCAGAAGCTTGAGGAGAATGAAGCCGAACTCGCCGCCCTCGGGGGCTCGGAAGACTTGCTGGAGCGCCAGCTCGGTTATCTGGTGGAAGTACTGACCGAGCCGGCCAAACACCTGCAGATCGAACGGCGCACGGTACGTCTCGATAGCATGAACGTGGTCTGCGAGGGCCACAGCGGCGAGGAGGTTGAATTCGGCGTGGTCAGCTTCACACGTCAGTTGCCGCAACGCCGCGCCTTCCTCCCGCTGCGGGTGGATCGCAGCCTGATCGGTGAGGGGCGCAAGCTCAAGCTCGACAGCGCCGAACGCTGGCTCTGATCACACAGGAAAACACCGGCAGGCCCGCATGCGTGGGGCTCTGCCGGTGTTTCCGATTCAGACTGCGGGCCGATGTTCCGGCGTGGTATTGATGAGGTGCGCCTGCGGGCTCTGGCTCAGGGCCAGGTAGCGCTCGTACTGGCGCAGTACGTCGGCAATCACTTCTTCGCGCCGCAGATACTCGATGGTGTAGCCGCTGCGGCCGTCCGCAAAAAAGGTCAGCGGCGTCCAGGTGTGGCGACGCTCGCTCGCCGGCAAACCGGTTGCATTCAATGCGAAGGCCGCCAGCGGGCGCGATACAGGACGCACCCCGTACACAAAGTCGCGCAGGCTGGCTTGCGGCATCACCAGCGCGCAGGCGCCATCCGCTTCGTGACGAAGTTCCGCCGCACAGCCCTTACTGCGCATTTCAGCCGCCACCTCCTCCAGCGCCGGGAGCACCAGCTGGGTGATGAAGTGCTTCACGTCATATTCGGTTGGCTGGTGCAGGATCTGATCCAGCCGCTGCTTCCAGTGCAGGCCATTCCAGAAGGAGCTGGCAGGGGTGAACTTCTGCTGCGCATGGCGATGGTCCGCCGCCAGCCCGCGCCACAACGAATACACCAGCAGCAGCATGATCACCGCAAAGGGCAAAGCCGCGATCAGGGTCATGGTCATCAAGGCCTTCTGGCCACCGGTTCCCATCAGCACGGCGGCTGTCATGCCCAGCAAAATGGCCCAGAACAGACGCTGCCAGACCGGTGAGGGGCGATCACTCCGGGACGAGAGCATGTCCAGCATCAACGCTCCAGAATCCGCTGAAGTCACAAAGAACACACTGATCAGCAGCAGCGCCACCGTCGAAGTCAAAAGCGGTAGCGGCAGATAGTCGAAGAAGCTAAACAGCAGCGCATCGACATTGCCCGCTGTAGCAGAAAGCGCCCCTTGAGCCACATTCATGTCAAACCAGATCACCGAGTTCCCGAACACCGTCATCCACAGGAAGGTGAACACACTGGGGATCAGCAACACCCCGGCGATGAACTCACGGATCGTGCGGCCGCGCGAGATGCGGGCGATGAATAGGCCCACAAAGGGTGACCAGGACATCCACCAGGCCCAGTAGAGAACCGTCCAGCCTGTCAGCCAGCCTTCGCTGTTAGCCGGCGCATAGGTGAAGTTGCGCAGGCTGAGGCTGGCAAAGTTGCCGAGGTAATGCCCCAGATTATCGCCAAACGCTCCCAGCAGATACTGCGTAGGGCCGGCGAACAGCACGAAGAGCATCAGCAGCACAGCCAGCACCAGGTTCAGCTCCGAGAGGCGTCGCACGCCCTTGCCCACGCCGGTCGCGGCGGAAATGCCGGCCAGGACGATCACCCCGGCAATCAGGCCCAACTGCACAGCAAAACCACTGGTATCCCAGCCGGTCAGGCGATGAATCCCGGCAGCCAGTTGCACCACGCCCAGGCCAACCGAAGGCGCCAGGCCGAACAAGGTGCAGCACAGCGCGAAAATGTCGACCGCATGGCCCGCCGGCCCGTGGATACGCTCGCGCAGGATCGGGTAAAGACCGGAGCGCAACGACAATGGCAGGTTGTAGCGGAAGCCAAAATAAGCCAGCACCAGACCCACCGTGCCATAAATGGCCCAGGCACCGAAGCCCCAGTGCAGGAAAGTACTGCTCATGGCCTCGCGCGCGGCCAAAAGCGTTCTGCCCTCGCCCAGCGGTGGTGAAACGAAATGCTGTAGCGGCTCGCCAACACCGTAGTACATCAGACCGATGCCCATGCCAGCGGCAAACAGCATCGCCAGCCAGGAGGGGAAGCTGAATTCCGGCTCGGATTCATCGCTACCCAGCCGGATCTTGCCGTAAGCACTCAGCGCAATCCCGACCAGGAAGATCACGAAACCGGACACGGCCAGAATGTAAAACCACGAGAAACGCGTTGCGATCCAGCCCTGTACGCTGCTCAGGAAAGCTTCGGCTCCGGCTGGATCGCTGCCACAGAAGATCAGCAGGCCAATGATCAAAGCCAGGCTGGGTAATAACACGGGCAGGTTGAAAGTGTGGAAGGGCGCTCGCACTTCACTCATCTGATTCTCCTGTCATGGCACGCAAGCAAGCGCTGTCAGCTACGGACAGAAACAGCATGAAGCTTGCGGCAAGGGATGCGCGCTGCGCGACGCAAAGAAACTGCTCAACTAAAGATGTTGGCTGGCATGCAGTGGATAACAAAAATGCAAAAAGCATTCATCAACAAGTCATCCATGTCTTTCATTGAAGACACGAGGGCGGCGCGGAGAGTTCCCCTGGCATGCCTGCCCTGTGTGTCAGAGTGTGAATCAGACCGCAGCGAGCCGCTCCAGACACCAGCCCCCGCCACCTTCGAGGCGCAAAGCCTGCTGATGGAAGGCCAGCAGGCTGCTGCGATGCCCAACGCTGATCAGCGTGCTCTCCGGCAGGCGCTCACGCAGCAAGGCATACATGGCGTGCTCGAGGCCTTCGTCCATCGCCGAGCTGGATTCATCCATGAAAATCACGGCAGGCTTCGCCAGCAGAGCGCGGCCGATGGCCAGGCGTTGCTGCTCACCCAGCGAGAGAATGCGGCTCCAGTCAGCCTCTTCGTCGAGTCGTTCGATCAGATGGGGAAGCTGACACTGGCGCAACACCTCGGCGGCATGCTCATTGACGAGTGCTGGCGCCGGATAGAAGAGCGCGGCGCGCAGCGTACCGAGAGGCAGATAAGGCTTCTGCGACAGGAACAGCACGGCACGCCCCTGCGGCCGCACCACCTGCCCCACGGCAAAGGGCCACAACCCCGCCATGGCTCGCAGCAGGGTGGTCTTGCCTACTCCGGAAGGGCCGCGAATCAGCAGGGATTCGCCGGCAGCCAGCTCCAGGTCAAGATCCGCAAGCAGCACCTGCTGCGTCGTTGAACGCACCGTCAGCGCGCTGACGGCCACCCGCGCGCCATCGCTACGGATTTCCACTACCGGCAGTGCTGCGGTCTGATCGATGACATCCAGAAAACCGCCAAGGCGTGCCAGCACAGCCCGATAGCTGGCAAACTCATCGTAGGAACTGCGAAAGAAGGACAGCGCGTCCTGCACCTGGCCGAAGGCCTGCGAAGTCTGCATCAGATCTCCCAAAGTGATCTGCTGCGCAAACAGCCGAGGCGCCTGGATAATGATCGGAAAGACCACCGCCAGCTGGCTCACAGCCAGGTTGAAACCCTGCAGTTTGAGACCACGAAAGAGCAGATCCCACATATTGCGGATCACGCTGGCGAAGCGCTGCAGCAGGGTGCTGCGCTCAACCTGCTCACCCGCATAGAAGGCAATGCTTTCACCATATTCGCGCAGGCGGATCAGTGCATAGCGGAAGTCGGCGTTGAAGCGCTCGTTCTGGAAAGTCAGTGCGATCAGCGGACGGCCGATCCAGATTGCTAGCCCGGTTGCCACAGCCACATAGATGTAGACTAGAAAAACCATCGCTCGCGGGATCTCGAAACCCAGCAGAGCCAGCGCGCCGGACAAGCCCCACAGCATGAGGGTGAATTCGATCAGCGACACGATGGCCTCCAGCATGCCCAGTGAGAGCTTCAGCGTGCCTTCGACGAACTGGGTGACATCCTGCTGGATACGCTGATCCGGGTTGTCGATCTGCTCCGCCAGATACTGGCTGCGATGATAGGTCTGGCCGGCCAGCCAGCGCTCCATCAGGCTCTCGCTCAGCGCTGCGCGCCAGCGGATCTGGAAGGATTCGCGCAGATAGGTGGTGAACAAAGCACGCGCCACATGCAAAGCGGCCAGCACCCCGAATACGCCCATCAGGAACCAAAAAGGCTTGGCTTCCAGCTTCTGCATCGCGGTGTAGATACCGTTGTACCAGAAGGAAAACAGCACATTCATGCGCACCGACACCAGGGTCAGCAAGACCAGCAAGACCACCATCGCCAGTGGCCGCCAGCTGCGGCGCGGATCGAACCAGGGCCAGGCGATCCGTTTGACCTGCCGCCCCCAGGCGCTGCGCCGGGCCAGCCACAACACGATGCTACCGAACACCAGCACGCTGATGACGAAGGCCTTGGCCAGCCACAGCGCGCTATTGACGAGTTCCTGATTCCAGTCCATCTGCATCCCCGAATATGAAACGCCTTAGAAGCTGTTCACGATCTGTAGCGAGAGGCCGTCAGCAGGGCATCGATACGCACAGGAACCGGAGTGTATGTTGATCAATGAGAATTCCGTGCAGCGCATGAGCCCTCTCAGTGATCAATGAGCGGCCTCGCAGTCAGATCGCAAACAGCTTCTTAGGGCCGCACCGCCTGCAGCGCGCCTGCAATGTCTTCACTCAGCCGCGCCAAAGCTTCACTGTGTGCTGCCACGCTGGCTGTCGGGCCTCGCCCGGCGGCTTTTACACGGTATTCACTGCTGCGCTCAGCGGCAAGCGCCTGCTTCTCGCGCGACACGATGCGCCAACGCACCCGCAGCACTACTTCGCCCTGCGCGCTGGTGTCGAACTGCAGCACTTCGAGCGGCACCTGGATCGCCGGCGCTTCAGTCAGCGGCCACGGCCAGGCCTGCAGCCGGCTCGGACTGCTACGCCGCACCAGATTGTCGCGCAGCACCCGCTCAAAGGCGGCCTCCAGCGGCTCAGCCCATCGCTCGCTGTCGGCCACCTCGAGGCGGTTATCATCCAGGCGCGTGATCAGGCCACGCCGCGTCAGGTAGTCCGGCCACTTCAGCGGCCCGAGACCCACCGCCACCGGTAGGCTGGCTCCGGCCTGCACTGCGGCCTGCGGGCTGAGCTGATAGAGCTGCAGGGGCTGCGGCGGGCTAGCACTACAGGCAGCGAGCAACAAACTCACAAGAATGAGGATGGCGGGACGCTTCATCACTTGGGCTCCTTACGTGCGGCGGGGCTTCTGCCAAACAGCAGCGCGTTGGGCTGACGTTCGAGGGTATCGCTGAGCTCCTGCAGGGACTGGGCTGTGCCGCGTAACTCGCGCAGGGTCTGACCCGCCTCGTGCAGGGCTGGCCCTCCCATGCCAGCCAGCTCGGACAAGGTCGCCGCGGTACGGCGCAATTCATCGGCTGCCTGCGTCAGGCTTTCCATCGGCGCAGCACTCTGCGCGCTCATGCTTGCCAGGCCATCTGATGCAATGCCCATCTTGTCCATGTTGAGCACGATGCTGTCGAGGCTCTTGTCGAGCTTATCCGCCAAGGGCCCGATCCGCTGTTCGAGTTGCTGGCTCACGCCTTGCATGGCACCAAGGCTGGCATCCACCTTGGCCAGTGAGGTGCGCAATTCCGGGCTGCGCACAAAGTCACGAGCGCTTTCAACGATCGCCGCCATGTCCTTGAGCAGGCTTTCAAGATCCACCTGTTGCAGTTTCTGAGCGATTTCCTGCACTGGCGACACTACGGTGGGGATCTCCGGCAGGCGTTTGGTCGGTGCGCGGTAGACCAAAGGCTTGTCCGGCAACAGATCGAGATCGATGTAGAGCTGACCGGTCAGCATGCTCTGGCTGGCCAGGCGCGCACGCAAGCCACGATTGACCATTTCGTCGATATTCGGCAGCAACTCGTCGGCTGCGTCACCGTCCACATCCAGCACCTTGCGCGGAATCCCTTCCATTACAACCGGAACCACCAGCTGATCGTGACCGGCGTCATATCGCAGGTCGATGCGCTGCACCGAGCCGATCTGCACCCCACGGAAGACGACCGGCGCACCGATCTGCAATCCATAAACCGAGCCCTCGAAATACATCACATAGCGCGGTTTGCGGGTGAAGAAATCATGGCCTGTGAACAGGAAGATCCCGACCACGATCAAGACCATGGCGCCAAAAACAAAGGCGCCAATCAAGGCAGGACTGGAGCGCTGACTCATGGGAGGTCTCCACGCGAAAGAAAGGCACGCACGGCCGCCGGGCCATGGTGCAGGAGTTGTTTCGGATCGCCGCTGGCGATCATGCTGCGGCTCTCCGCATCCAGAAAGATGGCCTTGTTCGCCACCGCAAAAATACTCGCCAGTTCATGGGTGACCAGCACGATGGTGGCACCGAGGCTGTCACGCAACTGCAGAATCAGTTCATCCAGGCGCTTGGAGCTGAGCGGATCAAGCCCAGCCGACGGCTCGTCAAAGAACAGGATGTCCGGGTTCAGGGCCATCGCCCTGGCGAGCCCGGCACGCTTTTTCATGCCACCGGAAATTTCGCTCGGATAGTAATGCTCGAAGCCCGCCAGACCAACCAGCGCCAGCTTGACGCTGACAATTTCGCGAATTGCATCCGCCGGCAAGGTGGAAAACTCCTCCAGTGGCAAAGCCACGTTTTCGGCCAGGGTCAGCGAACTCCATAAGGCACCTGCCTGGAACAGCACGCCGAAGCGGCGTTTGAGGGCAGCCTGGGCGGCAGGATCAGCGGCCCAGAAATCCTCGCTGCCATACTTCACTGTACCCACCACCGGTGATTGCAAACCGATCAAGTGACGCAACAGAGTACTCTTGCCACAACCGCTGCCCCCCATGATGACGAAGATGTCGCCACGCTGGACGTCGAAGCTCAGATCATGCTGAATCACCCGACCGTCATAAGCCATGGTGAGATCCCGCACCGTGATGGCTGGCCCCGACGTACTCACAGCCCGAGCCTCTGGAACAGGATGGTCAGCAAGGAAGCCGACACGGTGATCAGCAGAATGCTGGTCACCACCGCGGAAGTGGTGGCCTCCCCCACCGCCTGGGCGCTGCGCCCGCAATCCATGCCGCGCCAGCATCCGGAAAAAGCCACCAGCGCGCCGTACACGGTGCCCTTGAACATGCCGATCAGGATATGGCTCCAGGACAAGGCAATGACCGTTTCGTTGAAATATTCGCGCAAACCGACCCCGAAGACAGTAGTCGCCACCAGCATGCCGGCCACAATGCCCACTACGCCGGCATACAGAGTCAGCAGCGGCACCATCAGCAGCAGGGCCAGCAGGCGCGGCAGCACCAGATAGTCGATCGGTGAGAGCCCCAGGGTGCGGTAGGCATCGATTTCCTCATTGACCTGCATCGTGCCCAGCTGCGCCGCGTAGGAGGCGCCGGTGCGGCCTGCCAAGATGACCCCGGTCATCAGGGCACCGATCTCGCGCACCATGCCGATTGCAACCAGGTCCGCAATGTAGATCTGGGCGCCGAACTGGGCGAGCTGCACTGCGCCCATGTACGCCAGGATGGTGCCCACGAGAAAACTGATCAGGGACGCAATCGGCAGGGCGCGCGGGCCGCTGGCTTCGATCAGCCACAGGAAGTCTCGCCGCCGCAAACGCGTCCGCCCGCGCAGCAGACGCCACAGACTCTGAGTGATCTCGCCGGTGAAATGCAGGGCACGCGGCAGGTCCGACCAGACATGCAAGGTAATCAAGCCCAGGCTGACGAAGAAACCAGGCCCCTGCGCTGGATGTGTCTGAGCTTGCGGTGGCACCGCCAGCGCCAGTTCTAGTAGCTTGCGCATGCTGTCCGGCAGCCCACTGCCATCCACCTGCACACCTGCCTGCACAGCCCTGCGACACAGGCGCAGCAGCCAGGCCAGCAAGGCGCCATCCTGATCACTGAACGTACCAGCCTGCAGGCGTAGTTGCTCCGCACCCGCCCACAGCGCCGCTTCCGGCAGCAATGGTGCGGGCACTTGCCAGTTCCAGGCCCCCTCGACGAACACATCGAGCTGCATCGCCTGGCGAGCAAAGCGGGCTTGAGCGGAAAGGGAAGCGTCCGTGCTCATTGAGTTTTCATCAAGGACTGATGGCCTGCAGGGTAGCGCAAGCCAGACAGGATTGGACAATCAGCGCGCACGCCCTGACCGGAAGTCCAAAAACAAAGCGCCCCGTCCAGCGGAGCGCTTTGCATTCTGCTGCGACGCGCTTAGCCGCGCTGTGCTGCAATGAAGCCGGTGATCAGCTCCAGCAATTGCTCTTCCTGGAAGGGCTTGCCGAGATAGTTGTTCACCCCGATCTCCATCGCGTAATTGCGGTGCTTGTCCGCCATGCGCGAGGTAATCATGATGATCGGCACATCTTTCAGGCGGGCATCCGCGCGCACGTTGCGGGCCAGATCGAAACCGTCCATACGCGGCATCTCGATGTCCAGCAGCATCACATCCGGCTTGTACTCGACGAGTTGTTCCAGCGCATCGACACCATCCTTGGCAGTGACGACCTGGAAACCTTCCCGCTCGAGCATGCGGCTGGTGATCTTGCGCACGGTAAGCGAGTCATCCACCACCATGATCGAGGGGATACGCGTCTCGGCCGGCTCCTGATAGCCCGCTTCGAAGGCTTCCGCAGACTCGGCCAGCACTTCCGCCGGCACGCTCTGGCGAGCCGCCAGCGCCACCGGATTGATGATCAGCGAGATCTCGCCGTCAGCCAGCACCGTGGCACCCGAGTAGCCAAGCAAACGCACGAATTGCGGGCCAGCATTCTTGACCACGATTTCCTGGTTGCCACGCAGCTCGTCAATATGTACCGCAAGGGTCTGGCTACCAGCACGCACCAACAGCACCCAGTGATAACGACCAGGCTGCGGATGGGCGTGAAGATTGCCCAGCAGACGCGGCAAGTAGGTGAATGAATACTGAGTATCCTTCCACTCGACGACGCCCTTGGTACGAACTTCGTTGAGCGCGGCTTCCTTCAGTTCGAGCGCCTGCTCGACCATGTTCGACGGGATGGCGTAGGTACGCTCGCCCGATCGCACCAGCAAGGCCTGCGTGACCGCCAGCGTCAGTGGTAGGTGAATCAGGAAGCGCGAGCCCTGACCTGCATCGGAGAAGATCTCGATACGGCCGCCCACCGACAGCGTTTCATTCTTCACCACGTCCATGCCCACACCGCGGCCAGCAACGCCGGACACGGTTTCAGCAGTGGAAAAGCCGGGTTCGAAAATCAGTTGGGTGAGGCGATTCTCGTTCGGCTGCTCGTCGGCACCCACCAGGCCAGCGGCTCGGCCACGCGCCAGGATGCGGGCGTAGTCGAGGCCATGGCCGTCATCGGCCAGTTCCAGCGCAATTTCGTTGGAGAGCTGGGTCAGTTTGAGGGTGATCTGGCCGAACTCAGGCTTACCCGCGGCAGCACGCTGTTCCGGCGTTTCAATGCCGTGGGCAATCGCGTTGCGCAGCAAGTGTTCGATCGGCGCAGTCATGCGGTCCAGCACGCCACGGTCGATTTCGATTGAGCCGCCCTGGATGTCCAGGTTGGCACGCTTGCCGAGTTCCTTGGAAGTCTGGCGCACGACGCGGTAGAGGCGATCGGCGAGCTCTTCGAAAGGCACCATCCGCACACTCATCAGCGCTTGCTGCAGGTCGCGTGAGAGGCGGCCCTGGGCATGCAGCGCGGCATCAGCCGCGTCGAGATTACGCAGAAGGTTCTGCTGGATGGTAGTGACGTCACCCACCGACTCGGCCATGAAGCGGGTCAGCTCTTGCAGACGGGTGAAGCGGTCGAACTCGAGCGGATCGAAGTTGGCGTGGGTCGATTCTGCCGCCGCAATACGCGACTGCATTTGTGACTCGGCCTGAATTTCCACCTCACGCAACTGGTTGCGCAAGCGAATCACGTTTTCGGTGAGATCCAGCAGGGAGCGACGCAAAGAACGCAGCTCACCCTCAATCCGGGTTCGTGCAATCGACACCTCACCCGCTTCGTTCACGAAGCGGTCAATCATGTCGGCACGCACCCGCAGCGGAGCGCGCTGCTGGGTCTGGCTGGCTTCCAGCTCATCGAAGACCTGAGTCGGCAGCGGCTGCTGGGCCGCACGCGGAGCTGCAGGCTGCGCAAGCCCCGCTTGCGGCTTAGCCGGCTCAGCCGGGACCTCCGTCACAGAAGCCGACGGCGGCGCGGAGATCAGCTCAAGCTCAGCCTCCGCATTACTGACGTCTTCGTCGGTTACAACCGGAGCCTGCGGATTCTTCAGTGCCTCGATCATCGCACTGATATGGTCCAGACCATTTTCCAGATCATCGACCAGCGCTGAACCGGTCTGCCCATTGTGCAAGGCAGATTCGAGATGGCTTTCAAGGTTGTGGATGTACTGCCCCAGACGCATGGCACCAGCCATCCGCGAACTGCCCTTGATGGTGTGCAGATGGCGTGCCAACGCTTGCTGAAGGGCGGTATCCGCCGGATTGGCGCGCATTTCGCGCAGCACGGCAGCCATAGCGTCGGAAAGCTCGTCGGCTTCCTCAAAGAAAATCGGCAGCAATTGATCATCAAGATCATCTTGCGGCCCCGCTGCCGCCTCTTCAGGCGTCGGGGCCACCGGCAGAGCCGCCGCAATCTGGATTTCAGCCGGCGCCTCGGGCACTTCTTCGGCAAGCGCTTCGACGATCGGCTCGGCCACGACTGGCGCCACGACAAGGTCGGGCTTCGGCGCATCCAGCAGTGCCGGATGCAGTGCCTTGAGCTGTTCGATCAGATCGGGCGCCTCGACCGGCATCACATGATGCACAACCTCTGCCAGCATCCCGTCGAGGGTCAAGATGGCCGTTCCGAAAACATCGGTCTGACCTGCCTCAGGCGGCACCTCGACATCGGTGAAACGATGCAGCGCGTGTTCCAGCGCCTTGCCAAGCGCATAAGCCGGCTCAATGCGGGCCGTACCGGAAATGCCGGCCAAGGTATGCGCCGCACGGATCGCATCGATGGTCGGCACGCGCAGCGGGTTGTTCGACAGGCGGGTGTGCTCATCGAGCAGGTTGTCCAGCAACTGGCGCGCTTCGGCAATGTAAAGATCGTAGAGACCGCGTGAGAGGGTCTGATCGCCAATGCTGACTTCATCCCCGGAGAGGCCTTCAAGCGGATCAATACTGCTTGCTGCCACCGGTTCCGGAACGCTCAGGGCGCCAAAATTCAGTTCAGGCAGATCAATCCCATCGTCACCATCGTCGATGGCAATCTCTTCGAGAGGCTCTTCGCCTGCCTCAGCAGTCGCAGCGGCCCCAGCCCCCTCAAGTACGGGAAGCTCCGCAACAACGTCGAGCTCTGGCGCAGCCAGCTCGGCCGTTTCGCTCGGCAATTTAACCTCGATTTCAGTCGTCGGGCCTTCGTCCGCAGAGGCAGCATCAAGTTCAGCACCCTGCTCGTCGATGACCGGCAGGTCGATGTCGATATCGAGCTCGATTTCCGGCGTATTGGGCGCGGCCACTTCGGCAGTTTCTTCGCCCATCTCCAGCGTAGCAAGAAGGCTTTCACCAGCAAAATCGGTGGCGCTCAGGTCAAGCACGGTCTGCGGCTCATTACCCGCTTCGATCAGGGACTCGAGATCCGGCGTGGTCATGGACGCCGTCAGATCCAGCTCCAAATGCTGAGCAGATTCTTCTGCCTCGGCTTCAGCCGCTTCCAGCACCGGCAGCTCGAGTGCGCTGTCATCACTGTCGAGATCATCAAACTCCAGATCCAGCTCGGCCGTGGCCGCAGCGATCGGCTGCGCCTCGAAACGACCAAGCTGCTCCTGTGCCGCAGCGTCACCCGCTTCCGAACCGAATTCTTCAGTGAAGGCACGCAAGGCGTCGCCCTCGAAATCGGTAACGGCCAAGTCGACCACGGTATCGTGCCGTTCGCCGGAAGAAATCGAGGCCAAGTCCAGTTCCAGCAAAGTGCTGGTGAGATCGAGCTCGGAAGCGCCCGCAGCCGGGGCTTCTTCAGGCGCATCTTCGAGGATCGCCGGCTCTTCCGTCAGCGCACCAAGTGCAGGTACTTCCAGGTCAAGATCAATGCTTTCCGGCTCGGCATTCGCTTCAGCGAGCACTGGCGCAGCAGCAGCCACACTCACCACCGGCGCTTGCTCGTCGGCCGGCACATCCAGCGAGGCCAGCAGGGCTTGCGCTTCGGCAATCAGGGCGGTGGCATCACGATGCAGGCTGCCGCCTGCCTCAAGCTGCTCAACCCAGGCTCCGAAGGTCAGACAACCGTGGTCGAGCAAGGAAACCAGACGCGCATCCGCGTCTTTCTCCAGTTGCAGCCAGCGATTCATCGCCATTTCGATGTAGCGCGCCGCATCGGAGAAATCATTCAGGCCCACCATGCGGCTGGAGCCCTTGAGGGTATGGAAGCCGCGCCTGACCGTCGTCAGGGCATCGAAATCATGGGCTTCCGAGACCACCTTATTGCGATGTTCGGCAATCGTGGCGAGCACTTCGACCGCCTCTTCAAGGAAGATCGCGAGCAGCTCGGCATCTACCTCCTGGTCGCTGGCCTCCAGCAGACGGGCTGTTTCTTCGGAGTGCTGCGGGCTTGCTGCCGGACTTACACCGGCCAGCGCCTCGGCGAGCTGTTCCTGGGTGGCATCGCCAGACTTGAGGCTGGCCAGTGCATCCTTGGCCTTCTGCTCCAGGCCCGAATCCGCCACCAGCTGTGCATCTTCGCGAATGGCTTCAAGACTGCTGACCAGCTGCTCACGCAGGAAGGCATCTTCCGGCGCTTCCTTGAGGGCTTCCACCAGGTTTTGCGTCTCGCGCGTTTCACGCTGCAACTGCGCTTCCACCGTGGCGTCCGCCGCAGCGACCAACTCCTCGTCGACGCGTGCGCTTCCCGGATTGAGGAAAGATTCAAGTTTTGCCGGGCCGTTTTTCAGGGATTCAACGTAGAAGCCCAGTGCCGAAAGTTGATGCGCAATCGTGTCACATTCGTCCTGCGCCGGCGGCTCGTCCTGTGCGCCCAGCGCGCTGATGGCAGCGGCGTTGTTGCGCACCAGTTCGACTGCCTGCATCTCGCCAAGCACGGCAAAAGCACCTTCGATCTGCTTCAGCGGGGCAGCCAGCGAGGCGAGGCTGTCACGTTGCTCGGGGCTGCGGAAGAAACTATCCAGGGTCTGCTCGATCTGCCCCAGATTGGTCAGAATCTCGCGCGCCAGCTGGTTGAAGAAGAGACGTTCCTGAGCCCGACGCGAGGCTTCGCCAAAGGGGGCGAGATCCAGCTCCATCACCAGATCACCGCGCACACGAGCAGTGAACTGGGTGCACAGCAGATCAACCTGCTTGCGCAGCAAGGCCGGGTCGGCATTCGGCGATTCGCAGGCCTGTTCCACCACCAGCAGGCTGGTAGCCACTTCCATCGAAAGGTCGTCGGAGAGGCGCAGCGGATCGGCACGCAGCCATTCGATGGCCTCGCGCAAAGCGGTCAGCAGACGGTCGACCTGGGCCAGGCGCATCGGTTCGACGCGTGACACCAGCTCGCCCAATTGCTCCTGAAATTGCGGTAGGGCCACGGCAGCCCCGGCGCAGAAGCGATTCCAGGATTCCTTGGCCTGTTCCAGCACTTCGCGCACGCGCAGCACATAGGGCTGGCGCAAAGTGTCGGATAGTTCTACATCGGACGCCGGCAGGGCACGGTCCAGGCCGTAGGTACGGCGCACAGCCTGCGCGTGCTCGGAATCGAAACCCGCGGTCGCGACGAAATACAGCACATCGCGCACCAGACGCTCCGCTACGATCTGCGAACCTTCAAGCAGGCGACGCATTTGAGTGTCGATGCGACGGCACAGACGCTGCGCCGGACGATCAGCGGGAATGGCCTGCAATGCCAGGCCTTCGAAGAAGGCGATGGACGCCCACCAGAACGCACGCGTGGCCGGCAGGGACTGGATTTGCTCGATGCGGTGTACCGCCGTGAGCATCTCCATCGGACCCGCCTTGTCCTGCGGCTTGCGTAGCCAGGTCAGCAAGCCCTTTTCAAAACGCCCACGCAGCACGCGCAGTTCGTGCGCAGCCCGCTCAGGCGCAAGAGACTCGGTACTGGCCAGCTGCGGACGTACCGACAAATCAGGGAAAAACAGTTCTGAGGGCTGCGGGGCTTCGCCACCGCGGGCGCTGACCAGTTCCTGATAGGCTGGGAACAGGCGCAGCGGCTGGTGCGGCGCACCAGCGGAAATCTCGTTGATGTAATTCCCCAGCATACCCACGCTGCGCATGGCGAGCGCCAACAGGTCGCTGCTGACAACCAGCTCGCCTGCTGCCAAGGCAGAAAGCAGCTTATCGATGGCTTCAGCAAACTGGGATACACCATCCAGCCCAACGATGGACAGCGCACCGCTGGCCTGGTGGACATGGCTCTGTGCAAAGCGCAGCGGCTCGCGCTGGGCAGGGTCGGCCTGGACTTCGGCAAGACGCTCACGTGCAGCACTCAGGGCTGCATCGATTTCGCCCTTCACCCAGGTCAGCGGGCCGACATCAAACTCGTTCTTTTGGCTCATCTATTGCCTCGTAAGGAGACTCAGCAAGGCCACCGCAGCCCCGGCCGGCGGCCGGGGGCAGTGATCGGCGCGACCCCGGGGCCGCACCCGCCACTCATCAGACCTTGAAGCCCGACACCGAACCCTTGAGTTCAACGGCGAGGTCAGCCAGCTGGCCGATCGACACAGCGGACTGTTGGGTACCGCGCGTGGTCGATTCATTGATCGAGAGAATGCCGCGCATAGCTTCGGACACTTCGGTTGCCACGTTGGCCTGACGCTGCGTGTCGGACGAAATCTTTTCAACCAGGGTTGCCATTTCCACCGACACGTCGCCGATCTCGGACAGGGCCTGACCGGCCGCATCGGACAGTTTGGCCCCTTCAACCACGTTGCGGGTCGAGTTTTCCATAGCGGCCACGGCATCGCCCGTATCCGTCTGAATGGTCTTCACGATGGCCGCGATCTGCTTGGTAGCTTCAGCGGAACGTTCTGCGAGGCGCTGCACTTCTTCCGCAACCACCGTAAAGCCGCGACCGGCTTCACCGGCGGAGGCTGCCTGAATGGCAGCATTCAGAGCCAGCACGTTGGTTTGCTCGGTAATGTCGGAAATCAGTTCCACGATTTCACCGATCTCCTGTGAAGATTCGCCGAGGCGCTTGATCCGCTTGGAGGTTTCCTGGATCTGCTCGCGAATTTCGTTCATACCCTTGATCGAGTTCTGCACCGCATCAGCACCCTTGCGCGCGGCCTCCAGCGAGCGGCGGGCCACCTGCGCGGTCTGCAGCGCGGAGCCGGATACGGCGGTCATCGAGCGGGCCATTTCCTGCACCTGCGAACCGGCCTGAGTAATTTCACGCGACTGGCGCTCGGAAGCGTCGAGCAGCTCGCCCGACAGGCGCTGGGCGGATTCGGTTGCGATGGTCACGCGGCCGGCCGCATCGTTGATTCGGCGCACCAGCACGGAGAGTTCTTCAATCGTGTAGTTCACCGAGTCGGCGATGGCGCCCGTCACGTCTTCCGTAACGGTTGCGCGGATCGTCAAGTCACCGTCAGCCAAGTCACCCATTTCGTTCATCAGACGCAGAATGGCCTGCTGGGTGTTGTTCTTGTCAGTCTCTGCCTCCAGGCGCTGACGGTCTGCCTCATCACGACGCACGGCCAAGTCGTTGTTATAGACCCACACCAGCGCAGCCAGGGCCAGCAAGGACAGCGGGCCGAATATCATCAAGCCGATGATGTAAATGTTCAGGCCGGTATAGGCCTTGTTGTACGCAGCCGACAGTTCATTTACTGCCTCCAGCAACTGGGTGGATTCCTGGAAAATGGTGATACCGGCGCGCTTGGCGGTCAGCAGCGGCTGCACGTTGGCCAGAATGCCGCCGACAGCGAGCTGGTGCTTGGTTCCGTAGAGCTTGAGACTTTCGTATTTCTCTGCGGCTTCACCGCTGGCCATAGTGCCGCCCAGCTTCTCGAGGAGCTCTTCGAAGCTGTTGGAGTCACGCCCGAGCAAGAAGATCACTTCCGGATCCACCGTTTCGGCGGCGAGCAGGGCGTTGGCATTCTTGGCCATGCGCTGCGAGAGCATCACCACCTGGTTGGCCGTTTCGATATCGGTGGCGGAGGAGTGGCCTTCCAGCTTCAAGCGTGCCACCTGCTCAGCGAAGTCGAGCAGTTGGGCATTATTGCTGTTGATGCTGGCTACGGCCATACCCAAACGTGTGATCTGCACCTGCTGACCAGCAACGTCCTTGGCTTCCTTGTTGAGCTTGTTCCACAGTTCGGTCGTGGTATCAAGCTGCGGCTTCACAGCACGCGGCGAACTCGGCACGGCCAGACCATCAATTTCGCCACCTTCTGTAATCGCCTTGAGAATGCCTTCGAATTTCTCGCGGCTATCCTTGAGCTCCGAGAAACCGGTACGACCACCGGTCACGGCCAACTGAGCAGCCTTGGCAAGAATCTGCGACAGCGTGCCCATCTGCCCGGACGCCGACACGAAGGAGGTACCTTCTCGACCGGAACGGATCTGCAGGAAGGTCAGTGCCACCACGACAGCCACCAGCACACCGAAGATCGTGCCAAGAATGCGCAACTGCTCATTCAGCGGCTTGGCTCCGATCACAGGCAGCGCCCAGCGGCGGGCACTGCCGGGCGTGGCGACCGTACGATCGATCACGGTGGCGCGGCTGTCCATGAGAGTGGAGTCAGCTGATGCGGCCTTGCTGGTGAAGCGGCTCAGGAAGCCAGGAAGTTTCAGTGCCATGCGTGTGCTCCGATTGGTGCGGGCGTTGATGTCTTGGTTGTTCGGCAGTGGTGCAGATGCGCGCCAGAGAAAGAAGAGTCTGAGAACTTCATGTCAGCGCAGGTCGGCACCCGCATCAAGAAAGCGCGGATCCGACAACAGCGGACGCACCACGAGTTGCTTCCACAGCCGATTCTGGTGGTCACGCAAGGCGCCGCCGATCCATGGCCGGGAATCAGTGAAGCTCTCATCCACCTCGAAATCGTCCGGGTTGCGCAAGCCCAGCGCACGCGACACCAGCAAAGCGGTGTGCAGGCCATGCTTGGCGCCAATCAGCATCATGCGCGAGTCATTGGTAAGTGGCGGCAGCGGATCGCCGCAGAACGCGGCAAGATCAACCACGCTGAAAAGATTGCCGCGCACGTTGGCCAGACCGCGAAACCAGTTCCGGGTCAGCGGCACTTCGGTGAGGCTCGGAGCAGCGATGATTTCGCCAGCGTCAGAAAGATCCACCAGCCAGTTTTCACCACCGGCGGTTACCGCGAGCAAAGCCGAACGGCGCCCGGAGGCGCTCATTTCGGCGAGCCGCTTGGTCAGATCCTGTTGAAACTCCCGCAGGCTGATGCGCTTGGCCATTCAACAGACTCCCGTATGAGTGATCAGCCGATGGCCTGAATCTTGCGGAGCAACTCTTCAAGATCGAGCGGCTTGGTCATGTAGTCGAAGGCCCCCTGACGCATGCCCCAGATTTTGTCAGTTTCCTGATCCTTGCTGGTGGTCATGATGATCGGGATCTGGCGCGTGGTTTCCTCACGCGAGATGGTACGCGTGGCCTGATAGCCATTAATGCCGGGCATCACCACATCCATCAGGATCAGGTCCGGAATCTCGGCCTTGGCCTTGGCCACACCCTCTTCACCGTTATCGGCGGTCACCACCGAAAATCCTTGCTTGGAGAGGAATTCGATCAGAGCGAAACGCTCGGTGGGGGAGTCATCAACGACCAGGATTTTCTTGATTGCCATGCTTGAACCTCAAACAATGAATATGTCAGCGTTGTTCGCGCGCGGCCATGTGTGTCGACACAGCCTTGAGCAAACTATCTTTCGTAAAGGGTTTGGTCAGGTACTCGTCAGACCCCACCATACGCCCCCGGGCGCGATCGAACAGACCGTCCTTTGAGGAGAGCATGATGACCGGGGTGGACGCGAAACGGGGATTCTTCTTGATTAGTGCACAAGTCTGATAACCATCGAGGCGCGGCATCATGATGTCGACAAAAATCAGGTCCGGGTGATGGTCTGCAATCTTTGAGAGGGCATCAAAGCCATCTTCAGCCAACAGCACCTGGTATCCCGCCTGGGCCAGGAAGATCTCTGCGCTGCGGCGGATGGTGTTGCTGTCATCAATCACCATCACCTTGGTGCCAGAGGCTTCAGCTCGTTCTGCCAACGTCAAACTCCTCTCAACCCTTCTGCATGCCGGAGATGCAGAGAAGTATTTGTTCGTACCGCGTGCTGCATACCCTGCAGCCCCTACTCCACGCGCTTTGTATGGCAAATATACCAAACTTGCAAGCCTACGCGGCCTGACAAGCATATTTGCATTCAAGGAGCGGGAAGACCTGTATCAATTTTGGGAGCTTGACTTCGCTGCCCTATCTCGCTGCATCGCGGGCGCGGGCCCCTTATCAGGTAAACTCGGTACCTTACCGCGTCCTTGTTACGGGCCCGTCGCCCGCACGCCTACATGCCGACTCACCCAGCCCCTCATGCCGTTCTCAGCTTTGCCGTTTCCGACCCCAGTGGCGGAGGAGGCTTGCAAGGCGGCCTGCTCACCATTGCAGCCCTCGGCGCCCATCCATTGTCGGTGCTGACCGGCATCTCGGTGCGCGATAGCGTGCGCAGCGAGGGCCTGCAGGCGACGGATGGCGACTGGGTCGCCGATCAGGCACGCGCCCTGCTGGAGGATATGCCGGTACACGCCTTCGTGATCGGCCAGCTGGCCAGCCCCGAGAATGTCACCGAAGTTGCCGACGTGCTGACTGATTATCCGGATCTGCCGGTAGTTTTCGCTCCGGATCCGGGCTCCGCCGGTGATCCGCTCGCCGAAGAGGAGATGCTCGAAGCCCTGTGCGAGCTGCTGGTGCCGCAATCCACCGTTCTCATCGCGGATGGCGAGCTGGCCCGGCGCCTGACCAGCGACGAAGAAGAGCAGCAAGAAAGTGACATCACCAGCGCAGAGTACGCCCGCCGGCTGCTTGAATTCGGCGCCGCCCAGGTCTTGCTGACCGGAGCGCGCGAACCCGGCCCCCAACTTGTCAACACCCTCTATGGCAGCACCGGCGTGCTGCGCACCGATGCCTGGGAACGCCTGCCGGGCAGTTTCCACGGTGCAGGCGACACGCTTGCCGCCGCGCTCGCCACCTTCCTCGCCCAGGGCATGGAGCTTTCCGCCGCCGTGCACGCAGCCCAGTCCTACACCTGGCAGGCCCTAGCCCAAGGCTGGCGTCCCGGCATGGGCCCGAGTTTTCCGAATCGTTTCTGCACTTGGTCGCGCCCATGAAACGCGGCCTCTACCTTGTCACGCCGGATCTGGACGACAGCGCCCGCCTTCTGGACATCAGCCGGACCGCGATCCGCGGCGGCGCCACGGTGCTGCAATACCGTCACAAAACGGCTGCTGCAGCCCTGCGACTGAAGCAAGCGCGGGCACTACGCGCCCTGACCCACGAGCTGGGGATCAGCCTGATCATCAACGATGACCTGCCGCTGGCCCTGCAGGTAGCTGCAGATGGCCTTCACATCGGTCGGGAGGATGGCGAACTGGCCGCTGTACTGGCGGCGGCGCCCGGTCTGCCGGTCGGTGTTTCCTGCTACAACGATTTTGAACGCGCGCGCACTGCGCACGCTGGCGGCGCGGCCTATGTCGCCTTCGGTGCGATGTATGCCTCGCTCACCAAGCCCCAGGCCCCTTCCGCACCAATCGACCTGATCCGACGCGCCAAACAGGAGCTCGGCGCAAACGTGGCCTGCATTGGCGGCATCACGGCGGCCAATGCTGCGCCGCTGGTCGCCGCGGGTGCCGATTGGATTGCGGTGATTACCGACATTTATCAAGCCGCTGACCCGCAGGCGCAGGCCGCGAAGATCGCTGCACTTTTCCGATAACGCGTGGGCTCGCCAAGCTCACTCCACACTTCCGGATCTCCCCGCCATGTCAAAGAACGCCGAACTCTTCGAACGCGCCCAGCGCAGCATCCCCGGTGGAGTGAACTCCCCCGTCCGCGCTTTCCGCTCGGTCGGCGGCACGCCGCGCTTCCTGACCCGCGCGCAGGGCGCTTACACCTGGGATGCCGATGGCAAACAGTACGTCGACTACGTCGGCTCCTGGGGCCCGGCGATCCTGGGGCACGCCCATCCGGAAGTGATCGAAGCCGTGCAGCGCGCGGCGATAAATGGTCTCTCCTTTGGTGCGCCGACCGAGGGCGAAATCGAAATGGCCGAGCTGCTGATCGAGCTGCTGCCTTCTATCGAAATGGTACGGCTGGTGTCCTCCGGCACCGAAGCCACGATGAGCGCGATCCGCTTGGCCCGTGGCTTCACCGGGCGCGACGCCATCGTCAAGTTCGAAGGCTGCTACCACGGCCACGCCGACAGCCTGCTGGTGAAAGCGGGTTCCGGCCTGCTGACCTTCGGCAACCCATCCTCGGGCGGCGTACCGGCCGATTTCGCCAAGCACACGCTGGTGCTGGATTACAACAGCATCACGGCGCTGGAAGAGTGTTTCGCCACGCGCGGCAAGGACATTGCCTGCGTAATTATCGAACCGGTGGCCGGCAACATGAACCTCGTGCGCCCTTCGCAGGAATACATGGATCGTCTGCGCGCGCTGTGCACCGAGCATGGCGCAGTGCTGATCTTCGATGAGGTGATGACCGGCTTCCGTGTCGGCCTGCAAGGCGTGCAGGGCTTGTACAAGATCACACCGGACCTCACCACGCTAGGCAAGATCATCGGCGGCGGCATGCCGGTTGGGGCCTTCGGCGGCAAGCGCGAGATCATGGAATGCATCGCCCCGCTGGGCACGGTGTATCAGGCCGGAACCTTGTCCGGCAGCCCGGTCGCCGTCGCGGCGGGCCTCGCCACGCTGCGCCTGATCCGCCAGCCCGGTTTCTACGAAACACTCACCGCACGTACCAACGCGTTTGTCGATGGCATGACTGCCGCGGCCGCCAAGCACGGCCTCGCCTTCTCGGCCCAGGCCGTCGGCGCGATGTTCGGGCTGTATTTCAGCAAGAACGTGCCGCAGAGCTTTGCGGACGTAATGGCTTCGGATCGCGAGCGCTTCAACCGCTTCTTCCACCTGATGCTGGACGCTGGTCACTACCTCGCGCCCTCAGCCTTCGAAGCCGGCTTCGTGTCGGCCGCGCACAGCGAGGCGGATATCACTGCAACGCTTACGGCAGCTGACGCCGCCTTTCACGCGCTGTAAGGGCGCTCAGTTCGGGGCGTGTGGATGCTCCGCGCCCTGATGGGGGCGCTGCGGCCACTGCGACACGATCATCGCCCCGATCACCAGCGCCCCGCCGAGCATGGCCCGCAGGCCAAACGCCTCCGCCAGCCACCAGGCCGAAAACACCGCCGCGAAGAAGGGCTCCAGCGCATACACCACCGCCGCCTGCACGGCACTGGCGCGAGCCTGTGCCCAGGTCTGCAGGATCAGGATCAGGCCGCTGCAGATCACACCCAGATACAGCAATTCCGGCCACACCTGCAAAGCACCTGCGGCCTGCGCCGGATAGGCCGCCCCCTGCAGCCACCACTCCACGCCGATCCACAAGGGCGTCAGCAGCGCCATCACCACGGCCTGGGCGCCAGCCAGCGCCAGCGCCGGATGGCGCGGGGCGAAGCGCTCCATGCCCAGCACGTAAAAGGCAAACGCCAACGCACAGGCAAAAGTCAGCGCGTCACCAAGCAGGCTGGAGCCCTGCTCGTAGCTCATCACCACGATGCCCGCCCCCGCCAGCACCACGGCCACCCACACCGCCGGTCCGATCCGTCGCCCAAGCAGCGGCAGGAGCAGCGGCACCATGATTACGTTGAGGCCGGTGATGAAAGCATTCCGCCCGGCGCTCATCAGCGTGAGGCCCAGCACCTGGAGCACGAAACTGGCAAACAGCGCTGCCACCAGCAGGGCCGCATCGCGCCACAAGCGACGATTGCGCCAGTCGATGAAGGGCGCCAGCGCCAGCGCCGCCAGCGCCCAGCGCGTGCCCACCATCAGCCCCGGCGGCATCTGCTGCGACACAGCCTTCATGGCCGGGAAAGTGGTCCCCCAACAGAGGGTGACAAGCAACAGGACCAGGCTGGCAACAACAGGCGTGCGGGAAGCGGACATGCGACAGGAAGGACAAGAAGCAAAGGCGGATTGTGCCATGCGTCTGCGTATCGACTGCCGTCGCGGCAGGGCCGTGGCGCCCGGATGCTACAATCCGGCCTGTTTCTGCGGGCCGTCCATGCGGCCCGCCGCCATTTTCCGGCCCCAGCCCTCGCCCACATGCCTCTCTTCGCTTTAGGCCTGAATCACCACACGGCGCCCGTCGCGATCCGGGAGCGTGTGGCCTTTCCGCCCGAAAGCCTGATCGAGGCCTTGCAGGGCTTATTGGCCGAGGGGGTGGCGCAGGAGGCTGCGCTGCTATCCACCTGCAACCGCACCGAGCTTTACTGCAGCACCGACAATCCGGAGGCCGCCGCTGACTGGCTGGCCCGGCGACGCGACGTGGCGTTGCGCGACATTGCGCCCTTCCTCTACACGCTGCCCGAGCAGGAAGCCGTGCAGCACGTGTTCCGCGTCGCCAGCGGGCTGGATTCGATGGTCCTTGGCGAGCCGCAGATTCTTGGCCAGCTCAAGGAAGCCGCCCGCCTCGCCGATTCCGCCGGCACGCTGGGCGCCAATCTGCACAAGCTCTTCCAGAACAGCTTTGCGGTCGCCAAGGAGGTCCGCTCCTCCACTGCCATCGGCGCCAATACCGTCTCGATGGCAGCCGCAGCCGTGCATCTGGCGGCCCGCATTTTCGAGCGCATGAGCGACACGCGCATCCTCTTCGTCGGTGCCGGCGAGATGATCGAGCTGTGCGCGGCCCACTTCGCCGGCAGCCAGCCGCGCAGCATGAGTATCGCCAACCGCACGCTCAGCCGTGCCGAAACGCTGGCGAGCCGCTTCGGTGCCGAAGTTCTGCCGCTCGAAGCCCTTGCCGATGCCTTGCCGCGCCATGATGTGATCATCAGCTGCACCGGCAGCCCACTGCCCCTGATTGGCCGCGGCATGGCCGAGCGTGCGCTCAAGATCCGCCGTCGCCGCCCCCTGGTAATGGTCGATCTGGCTGTGCCACGCGATATCGAACCTGAAGTAGCCACGCTCTCGGACATATTCCTGTACACCGTGGACGATCTCGCCCAGATCGTCAGCAAGGGCATGGAATCGCGCCAGTCTGCCGTCGCCGAGGCCGAAACGATCATCCGCAGCCGGGTCGATGGCTTCCAGCACTGGCTGGGTAGCCGCGATGCGGTACCCACCATCCGCCAGCTGCGCGAGCATGCCGACAACCTGCGCCAGGCCGAGCTGCAACGCGCTCAGCGTCAGCTCGCCCGGGGCGAAGATCCGCAAGCCGTACTCGAAGCCTTCAGCCACGCCCTCAGCAACAAGCTGCTCCACGCCCCCACGCACTTCCTGAATCATGCTGAAGGCGAGCGCATTGCCCCGGCCGTGAGCAGCGTGCGCGAAGTGTTCCAGCTCGATCAGTCCGGGGCTCATCCACCTCGTCAGGATTCATGAAACCAGGTATCCGCGCCCGTCTCGAACAGCTCGCCTTCCGCCTCGAAGAACTCGAAGGCCTGCTGGCGTCCGAGACCATCACGCAGAACATCGACGCTTTCCGCAAGCTCAGCCGTGAGCACGCCGAGCTGGGTCCGATCATCGGGCTCTGGCAGCGCTTCGTACAGGCCGAAGCCGATGAGCAGAGTGCCCGCGAAATGCTCGCCGACCCGGAAATGAAGGAGTTCGCCCAGGCCGAACTGGAGACCGCCCAGTCCGCTCAGGCCGGCATCGAGCACGCATTGCAGCTGGCCTTGCTGCCCAAGGATCCGAACGACGAACGCAACCTCTTCCTCGAAATCCGTGCAGGCACCGGTGGCGATGAAGCGGCCCTGTTCGCCGGTGACCTGCTGCGCATGTACACCCGCTACGCTGAACGTCAGGGCTGGAAGGTAGAGCTAGTCTCGGTCAGCGAATCAGATCTCGGCGGCTACAAGGAAGTGATCGCCCGCGTGGCCGGCTTCGGCGCCTTCTCGCGCCTCAAGTTCGAATCCGGCGGCCATCGCGTGCAGCGCGTGCCGGCCACCGAAACGCAGGGCCGCATTCATACTTCGGCCTGTACCGTGGCCGTGATGCCGGAAGCAGATGAACTCGCCGAGGTGAGCATCAATCCGGCCGATCTGCGCATCGACACCTTCCGTGCCAGCGGTGCCGGTGGCCAGCACATCAACAAGACCGATTCGGCCGTGCGCATCACCCACCTGCCGACCGGCATCGTCGTCGAATGCCAGGACGACCGCTCCCAGCATCGCAACAAGGCCCAGGCCATGAGCGTGCTGGCGGCCCGTATCCAGGACGTGCAGCTGCGCGAGCAACAAGCCAAGGAAGCCGCCACGCGCAAGAGCCTGGTCGGCAGTGGCGATCGCTCCGAGCGCATCCGCACGTACAATTTCCCGCAGGGGCGAATCACCGATCACCGCATCAACCTCACGCTCTACAAGCTTGATGCGGCGATGGAAGGCGAGATCAATGAGCTGATCGACGCCCTCATCACCGAGCACCAGACCGAGCTTCTCGCTCAGCTCACCCAGGACGATTGATCGTCTAACCAAGGAGACAAGCAGTGACGCATACCCTGAAAGCAGCCGTTCTCGCCGTAGCCGCCACCCTCACCCTTGCCGCCTGCGGCGACAAGACCCCGGCCGACAAGGTCCTGACCAAGGTGAACGGCAACGTGATCAGCACCGATACGCTGGATTGGCTGATCAAGGAACAGGTTCCGGCCGGCACCCCGGTGGACGATTCCCTGCGTCTGCGCGCCCGCGACCACCTGGTCCAGCGCGCCGTGCTGCTCGAAGCCGCCCGCACCGCCAAGCTCGATCAGCAAGCCGACATCAAGATGCGCATGGAATACGTGCGCGACGAACAGCTGGTCAACGCCTACATCAAGGACTGGCTCGCCAAGAACCCGGTGACCGACGAAAAGGTGAAGGCCGAGTTCGACAAGCGCATCGCTGAGGCCGGCGACACCGAATTCAAGGCCCGTCACATCCTCGTCGAGAAGGAAGAGGACGCCAAGGCCCTCATCGAGAAGCTCAAGAAGGGCGGCAAGTTCGCCGATCTGGCCAAGGCGTCCAAGGATCCGGGCAGCGCCGCCACCGGTGGCGACCTGGGCTGGGCCCGCCCCGCCACCTTCGTGCCCGAGTTCGCCGAAGCCCTCAAGGGCCTGGAAAAGGGCAAGTTCACCGAAACCCCGGTCAAGAGCCAGTTCGGCTATCACGTGATCCTGCTCGAAGACGTGCGCAAGATTGCGCCGCCGCCGATCGAATCGATCAAGCCGCAACTCCAGCAATCCCTGCAACAGGAAGCGCTGGCGGCCTACATCAAGGATCTGGTTGCCAAGGCCAAGATTGAAGACAGCAAGCCGGCCGAACCCAAGGCCGCAGCCTCGCAATGAACGATCTGCCCGTCACCCTGGGCGACGCCCTCGCCCGGGCGCGCGGGCGCATCGACCCGGTTGATGCGCGCATCCTGCTACGCGAAGCCAGCGGCGCCACCACGGCGCAGCTGATCGCCTTTCAGGAGCGCGCGCTGGCCCCAGGCGCGGCTCGTTGCTATGCCGACTGGCTGGAGCGGCGGGCCGTTGGAGAGCCGGTCGCGCACATTCTGGGCTGTCGCGAGTTCTACGGCCGCCCCTTCCGCGTCAGCCCCGCCACCCTGATTCCGCGCCCAGATACCGAACTACTGGTCGAACTCGGCCTGCATCAACTCGCCGGCCGGCAAACCCCGCGCATCCTCGACCTGGGCACCGGCAGTGGGGCCATTGCAATCAGCATCGCCCTCGAATGTCCGCAGGCCGAAGTGTGGGCGGTGGACTTTTCCCCCGCCGCGCTCGAAATCGCCCAGAGCAATGCCCTGGCGCTCGGCGCACGGGTGCAGTTTCAATCCGGCAGCTGGTTCAGTTCGCTGAACGCGGCGCGCTTTGACTGCATCCTGAGCAACCCGCCCTACATTGCCGAAGCAGATCCGCACCTGAGCCAGGGCGACCTGCGCTTCGAGCCGCTCACCGCACTGGCCTCCGGCGCAGATGGCCTCAACGATCTGTGCCACATCATCCACAACGCTCCCGAGCATCTGGAAGATGGCGGCTGGTTGCTGCTCGAACATGGCTACGACCAGGCCGAGGCAGTACGCGCCCTGCTCGAAGATGCAGGATTCCGGGGCGTGCATTCCTGGCACGATCTGGCCGGCATTGAGCGCGTCAGCGGCGGGCATCTCTGAGTCTGACGGCGGCGGGTTTACGGCGGCCGGAAAAGTCCGATAAAATTACTCGGGTATAAAGCGCATTCCCCCAGCGCAGGAGAACCTCGATGAGCACCGCCCAGGAAAAGATCCACGCCACCGTTACCGGCAACCCCGTCGTCCTTTACATGAAGGGCACCCCCACTTTCCCGCAGTGCGGCTTCTCGTCAGCCGCAGCACACATCCTCAAGCTGTGCGGCGTGACCAACTACGTCGCCGTGAATGTGCTGGCAGACGATGATGTGCGCCAGGGCATCAAGGAATACGCCAGCTGGCCGACCATTCCCCAGCTCTACATCAAGGGTGAATTCGTGGGTGGCAGCGACATCATGAAAGAGATGTACCAGTCCGGCGAGCTGCAGAAGCTGCTCGAAGGCATTGCCGGCTGAAGAGTTGGCAAACATGAAAAAGGCGACCCGCGGGTCGCCTTTTTTTCGGCCGGAACAGCTTACTTGGCCTGCTTGACCAGGTAATCCACCGCCGCCTTGAGCTCTTCGTCGCTCAGTGCTGGATTGCCGCCACGCGCTGGCATCGCATTCTTGCCATTGGTCACGCTCGCCACCAGGGTGCTCAGCCCCTGCGCGATACGCGGAGCCCAGGCGGCCTTGTCGCCGATCTTCGGCGCGCCGGCAGCGCCCGTGCTGTGGCAAGCGCCACAGACCTGAGCGACCACCTGTTCGCCGGATTTCGGTGCCCCACCCGTCGCGGCAGCTTCAGCCGGCGCAGCCGCCGCCAGCTCCACGCGCGCCACCGGCTGGATCAGCTCAGCCGTCTTCTCTTCATCCACTTTGGCCTTGCCGCAAGCCACCAGCGTTGCGGCAGCAATCAGGGCCAGCAGCAGCGTGGCCGGACGGAAGCTGTTCATGGGAAAGTCCTTTGCTCTCAGGGCAAAACTTGAATTATTGGCGCATCCGACACGATTCGAACGTGCGACCCCTGCCTTCGGAGGGCAGTACTCTATCCAGCTGAGCTACGGATGCGCGATTGAGGCCCGCATTCTACACCGAGCTGCCGCCGGAAGGCTTGCAAAGCGTGTGGCAGTCCGGCAAGCCGCTACAAAGCGGCCAGAAACGCATCCACCTCACGGCTCCAGATCTGCGTGGCGCCCTTGCTGGCAAAGAGACCATGGCCATCCTTGCCATAGGCCGGCTGCAGCACAAAGCGCCCGCGCCCTCCCGCCTGCTCGAACGCCTCGAACCAGCTGCGGGTGTAGTCCGGCCCGAAGAACTGGTCGTTTTCAACATAGTGGAACAACACCGGCACCCGGGTGCTTGCGCCGAAGCGGGCGAAAGTGGCGGCCATGGCGCCCTCACCACAGGGCACCGCAGGATGCTTCACCGGATCTCCACCACGTCCGCCCGAGAAATTCAGCACGGCCACAACGCCGGCCGGTTGCAGGCTGGCCGCCGCGATGGAAGCAAAGCCCCCCGCCGACTGCCCCGCCAGCACCGTGCCCTCAGTCCGTACCCAGGGCAGCGTACGGGCATACGCCAGCGCAGCCAGCACATCCCGTGCAGCCTCCATGCCGGCTCGGAAAAACTCATTCGAACTGCAACGCGCATAGGATTCGGCATAGTCGCCACCACTCGCACCATAGCCGCGCCGGATCGGCACAATCACCGCATAGCCACGCTGCACGAATTCGCGGATCTGCACGATCTGGCGATAGCGCCCGATCCTGGGTCGGTCAGCCGCCGAGGGCGGATTGCCATGGCTCAGCACCAGCAAGGGGAAAGGCCCTGCACCATCGGGCCGGAACAGGGTCGCCACGATCTGGCGCGGCTCTTCGCCAGGCGCCAGCGCAGCGACCGGCAGCTGCACGATCTCTTCATGCAGGCTGACGTCCAGCACCTCCTGAGCACTGGCCGCCCGGATCAGGCCCAGCAGCAAGCACAGCATTCCCAGCAGGACCCGCATGTTCATTCCTTCGGCATGAAAATGCGGATTCTACCCACTCAACCAGTACTCAGCTTCATCCCCACCACGCCAAGGATGACCAGCGCCATCGAAGCGATCTGGCCGTTGTTGAGATGATCGCCGAACACCATCGCGCTGAAGATCGCCACGCCCACGGCCCCCAACCCGGTCCACACCGCGTAGGCCACACCAGCCGGAATGCCGCGCATGGCGAAGGACAGCAGGGTCATATTGGTTGCCGTCAGCAGCACGGAAGCCGCGATCGGCCAGATGCCAGGCTGGTGATGGATCCATTTGAGGCTCAAGGCCCACAGGATCTCCGTGATCACCGCGATGAACAGGACGAACCAGTAATTGAACATTGCACGCTCCCATGACGCAACGGGGCTCGTACTCAACACACCGCGCTCCCCGGAAACCCTGAAGAAAGGAGCGCTGCGCGTGGCCTTGCGCCACGTGAAAGGGGGCGGATTATGCCACGGAACCCGCCACGCCCCGCTCAGGCCCTGGCCAGGGCAATCAGGCCGATGGCCAGGATCGCCAGCCCGATCGCCACACGATTGAGCCGCGAGAGCCGCTCGCCGAAGGCCAGCACGCCCACCAGCGTGCCCAGCACCACCACGCCGATGTTCATGCTCGCAAACACCACCGCTGGCTGGCTGGCCAGGGCGCGGTGAGCCTGCACATAGAACAAGATGTTGCCGAAGTTGAGTGTCCCCAGCAGCAGGCCAGCTGCGCCATTGCGCAGGGTGAGCCGCCCCTGCCCCGTTTTTTGCCCGCGCACAGCGCGGATCAGCAGCCAGCTCGCCATGCCGACAAAGGCCAGAGCAAAGCTGACCTGCAAGGACGCAGCGAAAGGCGTTCCGGCGGCGGCAATATGCTTGAGCATCACGTCGACCAGCGCGAACCCAGCCCACACCGTAAGCAGCAGCGGCCAGGCCGCGCCGCCTTCGCTCGCCGCGCTGCGCTGCGGCCGCCACACAATCCCCAGCACAGCTAACAGGCCCAGCCCCAGCCCGGCCAGCTTGAGCAGGCTGGCGGTTTCTCCAAAGAGCAGGAAGGCCGCCAGCAGGGACAAGAGCAAGGACAGGCGCTGAGCGATATCGGTCAGCACGATGCCGGCACGGCGCACGCTCGCCGCCAGCACCAGGAACAGGGTCGGCAACACCACGGCCAGACCCAGCAAGGAAGGCCAGGGGGCACCCGGCTGCTGCAGGCTGCTCAGCGAAGGCTGGAGCAGAAACCAACACAGCACGGATGCCGCCAGATAATTCCAGCCAACCGCCTGGGCCACATCAATTTCATGGCGCCGGGCGAGCTTCAGCAGCACGGCGACAAGCACGCTGCAGGTGGCGGCGAGAAGAACGTAAAGCATGGCGGCGCTTCCGGAACACGGGGGTCGCCATTGTGCCGCAGAGTGCGGCCAATGGATCTGGCTCAAGGCGCGGATGAGGACAGAACCCGTCTTCCGCCAGCGCGCTTAAAATGCCGGCCTGCACAGCCTGGAACCTTTCAGGCGCCGTCACGCCAACCAATACAGGTAATCGCACCATGGGCGCTCAGTGGAAAGCCAAACATAAAGACATCGCCGCCAACGTCAAAGGCAAGATTTTCGGCAAGCTGGTCAAGGAAATCCTCGTCGCCGCGCGCGGCGGTGCCGACCCAGCGATGAACTCGCGCCTGCGTCTGGCGGTGGAGCAGGCCAAGAAGGCTTCCATGCCCAAGGACACGCTGGAACGCGCGATCAAACGCGGCGCGGGTCTCACCGACGAGCCGGTCAGCTTCGAACACGTCATCTACGAAGGTTTCGCCCCGCATCAGGTTGCGGTGATGGTCGAGTGCCTCACCGACAACGTGCGCCGCACCGCGCCCGAAATGCGCGTGCTGTTCCGCAAGGGCCAGCTCGGCACCTCCGGCTCGGTGGCCTGGGACTTCGATCACCTGGGCATGATCGAAGCCGAAGCGGTCAAGGCCGGCGTCGATCCGGAAGAAGCCGCCATCGAAGCCGGCGCGCAGGATCTGGAGGCTGGTGATGAGGCGGGCACAACCCTCTTCTATACCGATCCGACCGAGCTCGATCTGGTCAGCAAAGCGCTCGCCGGTCAGGGCTTCAACGTGCTCTCGGCCAAGCTCGGCTACCGCCCCAAGAACCCGGTCAGCGCTGCCAGCCTGAGTGCCGAAGCACTGGAGGAGGTCGAAGCCTTCCTCGCCGCCATCGATGAAAACGACGACGTACAGAACGTTTACGTCGCGCTGACGGACTGAACCTCGCCGGCTCTGTCACCACCTCAGGGGCCGCATTTGCGGCCCCTGTGCATTGCAGCGCCGCGTCTTGCCGAGGGATCAAAGTCTTTGCTTGCTGCATCCGGACAAACGATGCGCGGCCCCGCGCTGACGCGGCATACTGACCTCATCGCAGCAGACAGGAGAAGCACGATGCGCATCGCAGTTTTCGACACCCATCCTTACGATGAACGCGCCCTGAGCGAAGCCAACGCCAATGGCGCCCATCAGCTCGAATTCTTCGAAGAGCGGTTGCACGACAAGACCGTGGAACTCGCCGCTGGCTTCGACGCCGTCTGCCCCTTCGTGAATTGCCGCCTCACCGAGCATGTGCTGCAGCGTTTAGCGGAGCTGGGCGTCCGCCTGGTAGCCCTGCGCGCGGCCGGTTTCAATGGCATTGACATCGCCGCAGCCGAGCGCGCCGGGATCGTCGTGGCACGCGTGCCGGCCTACTCGCCGGAAGCCGTCGCCGAGCACGCCTTCGCGCTCCTCCTGACCCTGGTCCGCAAGACTCATCGCGCCTACAACCGCGTGCGCGAGCAGAATTTCTCGCTCGACAATCTCGAAGGCTTCACCCTGCATGGCAAGACCTACGGCTCGCTCGGCGCCGGCCGCATCGGCCAGTGCGCAATGCGCATCGCCAGGGGTTTCGGCTGCAAGCTGATCGCCTACGACCCCTACGAAAATCCCGCCACCGCGGCCGAGATCGGCTTCGAATATGCGAGCCTGGAACGCGTGCTGGCCGAGGCCGACGTGATCTCGCTGCACCTGCCGCTCACCGAACAGAGCCACCACATCATCAATGCCGCCGCATTGGCGCAGACCCGGTGCGGCGTGATTCTCATCAACACCTCACGCGGCGGCCTGATCGACACGCCAGCGCTGATCGAAGCGCTCAAGAGCGGCCAGGTCGGTGGCGTGGGGCTGGATGTGTATGAAATGGAAGAAGGCGTGTTTTTCCACGACCTCTCCGATCGCCCACTGCAGGATGACCAGCTGGCCCGCCTGATGACCTTCCCCAACGTGCTGATCACCTCTCACCAGGGCTTCCTCACGCGTGAGGCCCTCAACGCCATCGCCCAGACCACGCTGGCCAGCGCCAGCGCCTTCGAGCGCGGCGCAGAAGTGATCAACCGGGTGCGACTGGGTTAGGTCTTTGCCGCCGGCCCGGTGTCAGCCAGGCTCTGGATCCGCGTCAGCAACTCAGGCTGGGGGTAGAACTCGTAGGCATTGCCGCGCTTGCCCTTGATGAATAGCCCGAGAGACTCCAGGTCCAGCAAGTCGGCACGTGCCGTCTGATAGACCACGCCGTGCGTGTTCTGGTGCGCATCGATGCGCAGCGGCGTAGACGGGTGTTTCAGGGCGCTGCGCAGCAAGGAAATCTGCCGGTGGTTCAGGCGGAAGCGCAGAAACGGAGACTTGTCCGTCAGCAACTGCTCGGTATCCTGCTGCTCGCGGGTCTTGCGCGCAATGTAGGCGTGCAGGGCCGTGATCGCCCGGCGGATGGTGCCCAGCTGATGAATCAGGAAGTAGCTGGTGTCGCCATGATCCGTTTCGGTATGCAGATAGGCTCGCACATACCGGGCGGGCGCCTGCTTGATGATGTGCGAGATCGACACGAACTCCATCAGCCAGTAGCCACTGCGCGCCATCGCCCAGTAGAACAAGGCGCGCGCCGTACGCCCGTTGCCATCCACAAAGGGATGGTCATAGCCCAGCATGAAGTGCAGCAGGATCGCGCGCAGAACCGGATGCACGAAGGGCTGGCTGTTCTCGTCAGCATTGGCAAACGCGCACAGCGCCTCCAGCCGGCCCGGCAGCTCGGTGAAATCCGGTGGGGTGTGGAGCGTGCTGCCATCGCGCTGGTCGATGACCTGCACATCATTGCCACTGCGCAAACGCCCGGCATCCTCCGGGCTCTCCAGGGTATCAACCGTCAGCAGGCGATGCAGGTCCAGGATGCGCTGTGGCGTGATCGGCTCATCGCGCAGCTCCCGCAGGTATTCCATCGCCCGGTAATTGTTGAAAATCATCTGCTCGCCATGGTCCCGCGGCTGACGCCCTTCGCGCAGCATGTCTGCAGCCACCTTGCGGGTGGTGGCCGCACCTTCCAGCTGGCTGGACGTAATGGCCTCCTCGATCAGCGAAGCAAGCAGATAAGGCTGCCGGTTCTCATGGATCGGCGCCCCCTCCGGCGCCCGGATCTGGCCGGCCGCATCACGGTCAATATGATGCAGATCGATCAGGACAGGCTGGGGGGTCGCAAACCGGAACGGCTGCCCCTGCACATCCAGCAAGGGCAGTTCATACAGCAGGGGAGCCCGCCCGAGACAGGTCGCCGCCCACCACTGCTCATGATTCAGGCCCTCAGGCGGCGTGCGATAGCGCAGATCCTCCTGATGCAGATAGCGCCCGGCCGGCAGCGGATTGGCGTGCTGAGCAATCAGCGCCAAATCCTCAGGCTGGGCCAGCGAAGCAAATACATCCTTGAGTGCGGGAGGCGTGCGAGGGATGCGCATTTTCTACTAATTCAAATTTAATTTAGTAGAAAGTAGCAACTCACTCCGGCAATGTCTACTAATCATCAATTAAATTAGTATTAACTGACCTCTACGCACGGCGCCCCCCTGGTTTGGAGTTGTTCCAGACAATTAAAGTCGAAAAAAAGAGGCGGAAAGCCTTGTCCCGTGGGTGTTTCGTGCGTTCAATCCAGACGGAAATGGGCGAACGCAGCCAACTCGTAAGCGGCGCGCATGTCGTGCTCAGCGTCAGCCGCGACGCCAACGGCAAACTGACGAGCGAACGCCTCACCGTCGGCAAGGATGGCAGCACGCCTATGTGAGCCCCAGCTCAGCGTCCCCCACGCCATACCGGCCCAAGCCATTTCGGACGCCGCCATCAGCGCACCGATATAGCCGTGCGGATGCTGCACACCCTCGGCGCTCAGCGCGCTGATCGGCGCGATACCGATATGGGCCGTGGAATCGAGCTGCACGCCCATGGCCGGCTGCACCGCTCACCTGATGCACGGCACGCCGGAAGCGAAGCGCCAGCGCGAAGAGATGGGCTTTCACGAAGGCTGGGGAATCTGCATCCAGCAGCTCGAAGACTACGCCTGCAATCTCGTCTGAGTCGGCCCTCAGAAGCTGATCACGATCTGTAGCGAGAAGCCGTTCAGCAAGGGAAGAGCTGCACAGGAGCCGGAGTTTATGTTGATCAATGAGGATTCCGAGCTGCGCATGAGCCCTGATCACGGCCTCGCAGTAAGATCGGGAACAGCTTCTCAGAAAAGAACGGGCTTGTCGTCGGGCGCACGCTGCATCCTTTTTTTACACCCATGCCATCAAGCGTACGCCTTCAGCGGTCGTAGTTTCCAGCAGTGCGGAGGGGTCCCCAACCGCCTGTGAGGAACGCTGCCTGCATGAATCCGCCCGCCATCCGATCGACTGCGTCACGCTGCCTTGCTGTCCTGCTTGCCCTGCTCTGCCCGCTACTGGCGCTGCATGCCGTGCCCGCCGTCGCCAAGGGCACGCGCGCGGGCAGCGCACAGGCCCGCCCCGCCCCCGCCCGGCAGTACGACAGCCAAGGGCGCCATACCGGCCGCATCGATGCCGACGGCCGCCGTTACGACAGCCAAGGGCGCTATCAGGGGCGCACTGATCCGCAGAGCGGGCGCATGTACGACAGCCAGGGTCGCTACATCGGCAAGACGGATGTCTCCGGGCGCTTCTACGACGCGCAGGGCGTGCACACCGGCCGCATCGATGCCAGCGGACGCATCTACAGCGCACAAGGCGCCTATCAGGGCCGCGTCGATGCCGATGGCCGGCAATACGACGCGCAGGGGCGCTACACCGGCCGCCTGACGTCCGACACGGCAACACCTGCTGCGCCCTCGCCCAACCCGCCAGCGCCTGGCGACAGCAACGCCGCCCGCACGCGCGCCACCCAGGTCGAGCAGAGCCGGCAACTCAGCCCCTCGACCTTCTGCACTTACGGAGACGCCGACTGTGCGCGCCCCTGATGCCGCTCGCCTGCTGGCCTGCTGCATCGCGGTGGCCGCATCACCCGCCGCGCTGGCGCAAACCCTGCCGCATCGTGAGCTGAGCGAAAAGGAAGTGCAGTACCTCGAAGCCTTCGAAGCGCCCGGCGTAATTTTCAATGAACGCCTGTGCGACCCGCCGCTCAGCAGCATGAGCAAGCTGTGCACACAGTTGCCGCTGGACTACGACCAGCCCTTCACGCAATTCCCCGTCGCCCTGCGCTTCTTCGACCCCTCGCGGCCGGAAACGCTCGCCGCCGAGCGTCTCGCCAATCGGCGCGGCGATTCGAACGACGATCTCACCCAGCCCAACTTCTTCCTGCTCGGCGCCAGCCATGCATTGGTGAGCGACAACGCGCGCGGCGAAACCGAATACCGCGTGCAGCCGCTCGACAGCATCCCGGCGCTGAAGGCGGGCGAGCAGTACAACAGCACGCTGGCCATTGCCCGCCAGCGCGGCGGTGGTTTCCTCAACCTGCAACAGCGCGTGGTGGTGCCGTCCGACACCGTGATCTACCGCCCGCGCCCGAGCATGCGCGGCGTCGAATGGCGCCAGTGCATGGGCGAAACCGCAGCGCTGGTGCCGGCACACACCACCGGCAAGATTCCCAACAGCCATCACTACAAGGGCGGCGGCGACTGCGGCGCACGCTACGTGGTCAAGCTCTGGGGGCAGCGCAGCCAGCGCGAGGTGACCTCCTACATCTTCCGCCACAGCGTCAATTTCAACGTCGGCGAGTACTACCGCACTCTCAGCCAGAGCTGGCGCATCGGCCCCAAGGATCCACCCGGCTTCTACACCTTCGAATGGTGGTACGCCGGCAAACTCCTCAGCCGCACCCGATTCGAGGTGAAACCATGATCCGCGCCCTGCTTGCGGCCCTCTTGCTGCTCGCCAGCCACAGCCACGCACTCACCCTGGTGCCGGAAGAGGAATACGATAGCGGCCGCGTCTTCGACACCAACAGCCCGCGCTCGCAAAAGATGCAGCGCATCCTGTGCTTCGGGCGCGACCCCAACTACTGCGCCAGTCTCGACAGCCCGCCGCGCTACTACGGCTTCAATTTTCGCTGCGACTGGCCGCCGGTGTTTCCCGAGCGTGTCACCCCTGACGACCGCCCCGACCGGCGCGGGCTCTTCCTGCCCGGCAAGGGGCTGATCGTCGGCGAGGCCTCACGCGGCCAGACCTGTCTCTTCGAGCTGCAACTCGCCCTGCCGCCCTCTTTCCTTGGCACCAAGGATCAGGACGACCTCATGGCCTGGGTGGAATGGGAATTTGAGAAGGCGCCGATCCCCGGCCTTAAGGGCCAGCGCGATGGCAAGAAAGTCATGCTGCCGATGTTCATCGTCAGCAAGCGCGATGGCTCGCACATGAAGTCGCCGTGGGACGGCTCGCGCAGCATCACCTACGACGGCGTTACGCGCGCCAAGCAGTCTCAGGAGATGAGCCTCCTGCCCAGCCGCTTCGACACCCCGCCACAGAAGAGCTGGATCACCGTGATCATCAACGGGCAGGTGCTGGAAAAAGCCGAAGTGCCGCTCACAACGGAGCCGCTGCGCTGGCAGATTTACGACTGGCGCAGAAAGAACGGCGAGGTCATCGAACGGCGGCACGGCGGCTGAGCCGTTCGCCACACCAGGCAAACGCGAGGGCCTGGCTGCGCGCCATCGCGGCCCGCACCCTCTCAACCCGGCTGCAGGCTGCGTTCTGCGCGCAAGTGTTCGACCAGCAGATCCACCAGCGCGCGCACCTTCGCTGAGGCTTGCCGCCCTTCGCGGTGGATCACGTGGATCGGCATCGGCGGCGGCTCGTGCGCGGCCATCACGATCCGCAGCGTGCCTTCCGCCACTGCGCTGGCGACCTGGTAGGAGAGCAGGCGCGCGATGCCAGCGCCACGCACTGCGGCTGCGATGGCCGCGTCATTGTTCGTCACGGTGAGGCGGGGGCGGATGCGCACCGATTGTTCCGCGCCTTCCAGCCCGAAGCGCCATTCCACCATGGGGCTCACGCTCGTTGCCGCGATGATCTGATGCGCCGCGAGCTGTTGCGGCTCGGTGGGTTCGTCGTGTTGTGCGAGATAGTCCGGCGCGGCACACAGCACGCGCCGGATCTGCCCCACGCGCAGCGCCTTGAAGCTCGCATCCGGCAGATTGCCGATGCGTACGCCAACATCCACGCCTTCTTCCACCAGGTTCACCACGCGGTCCAGCAGCAGCGCGTTTACCTCGGTTTCCGGATAGCGCGCGAGGTACTCCACCACGCAGGGCATCACATGCAGGCGGCCGAATGAAACGGGTGCCGTGATCGTCACATGGCCACGCGGCGCAGCATTCACGCCGGCGGCGGCTTCGTCCGCTTCATCCGCCGCCGCGATCACGCGCCGCGAATCGTCCAGATAACGCTGCCCGGCTTCGGTCACGCGCACATAGCGTGTCGTGCGGTTGAGCAGCTTCACGCCCAGGTGCCCCTCCAGCGCGGCAATCGTGCGTGTCACCGCAGGGGGCGACATCGCCAGCCGCCGCGCAGCCCCCGCGAAGCTCTCTTCCTCCGCCACCGCCACGAAGACGCCCATGCTCAACAGTCGGTCCATGCCGCGCTCTCTGCATTCCAATAAGTGGAATTATAAATTGCAAATCATGGATATTCTTCAATCTGGTGGAACTTGGAAGAATGCATTCCATCCGCTGCACACGGTGTGCAACGGCAGCCATGCAAACCCAAGGAGAACCACCATGTCACGCATCAGCATCCCCGCCGTCGAACAATCCCAAGCCGCTTCCCGCCCCCTGCTGGACGCTGTCCACAAGCAACTGGGCGTCGTGCCCAACCTGATGAAGCTCGTCGGCCACAGCCCGGCCGCGCTCGAAGGCTATCTGTTGCTCAACGGCGCTCTCGCCAAGGGCGCGCTGTCCGCCCCGCTGCGCGAGCGCATTGCGCTGGCCATCGCCGAATACAACGGCTGCGATTACTGCCTCTCGGCCCACAGCTACCTCGCAGCCAATCTCGCCAAGGTCAGCGCGGCAGAAATCGACGCTGCGCGCGACGCGCACTCCAGCGATGCCAAGACCGCCGCTGCGCTGAAATTCGCCCGCCGTGTCGCAGCCGAGCGCGGTCGCGTCAGCGATGGTGATCTCGCCAGCCTGCGCGCCGCCGGCTTCGGCGAAGCGGAAGTCGTCGAAATCGTGCTCAACGTCGCGCTCAATGTGCTCACCAACTACATCAACAACGTTGCGCAGACCGATGTGGATTTCCCGCTCGTCGCGCACAAGGCCGCCTGATCAAGCACAGCCCCGGCACCAGCCCGGGGCATTTTCCTCAAGAAAGGAATCAACATGTCCGACATCACGCTCTACACCTCAAGCACCTGCCCCTACTGCCACGCAGCAAAATCCCTGCTCACGCAGCGCGGACTCGGCTTCACCGAGATCGACGTCAGCACCAACCCCGCCGCACGCGCCGAAGCGCAAGCCCGCAGCCAGCGCCGCACCGTGCCGCAGATCTTCGCGGGCGAGCAGCACATCGGCGGCTTCGACGATCTGCAGGCCTGGTTTGCAAGGCAGGGCTGAGCTATGCCACGCGCATTCGCCGACATCAGCTTCACCGACAGCGTGCGTGCGGCGCAGACGCGCTACGGCAGCCGCGCCCACATGGAAGGCTTCGAGCGTGCCTCCGATCCGCGCAACACCCTGCGCGAAGCCGACATTGCCTTCATCAGCACGCGCGACAGCTTCTATCAGGCCACAGTCAGCGAAACCGGCTGGCCCTACGTCCAGCATCGCGGCGGGCCGGCCGGCTTTCTGCGCGTGCTCGATGCGCGCACGATTGGCTATGCCGACTTCCGGGGCAATGCGCAGTACCTCAGCGTAGGCAACCTGAACGCCGACGAGCGCGTCTCGCTGATCCTCATGGATTACGCAGGCCAGCGCCGCCTCAAGCTGTGGGGGCTGGCCCGCATCGTGCATGCCGAGGACGCGCCCGAAGTCATGGCGCAGCTCGCCCTGCCCAACTACCCTGCAGCAGTCGAGCGCGGTGTGCTGATCCACATCGAAGCCATCGAGTGGAACTGCCCGCAGCACATCACCCCGCGTTTTACCGAAGCCGAACTCAAACCCATGCTGGCGCCCTTGCTCGACGAACTGCAGCAACTGCGCGCGCAAGTCGCCAGCCTTCAAGCCTCACAGGAATCGAAACCATGAACACCGTCGACCGCCCGCCCCTGCCGCCCTTCAACGAAGACAGCGCGCGCCAGAAAGTGCGCCTCGCCGAAGATGCCTGGAACAGCCGTGAGCCCGCACGCGTGGCGCTGGCCTATACGCCGGACAGTCAGTGGCGCAATCGCGCCGAATTCCCGCGCGGCCGCGCCGAGATCGAAGCCTTTCTGGTGCGCAAGTGGGCGCGCGAACACGACTACCGGCTCATCAAGGAGCTTTGGGCCTTCACAGCCAATCGCATCGCCGTGCGCTTCGCCTATGAATGGCACGACGAGGGCGGCAACTGGTTCCGCTCCTACGGCAACGAAAACTGGGAATTCGACGAGCACGGCCTGATGGCCAAGCGCTACGCCAGCATCAACGATTTGCCGATCAGCGCAGCCGAGCGCAAGTTCCACTGGCCACAAGGCCGCCGGCCGGACGATCACCCCGGCCTGAGCGAGCTGGGGCTCTGAGCCTCACTCCGGCGGCAGGCTCGCCAGCCGCGCCAGCAAGGTGTCCAGCTGCGCCTTGAGCTGGCGCGCCTCATCGAGCGGATAGCCCACCTGCTGGTAGAGCTTCTCCGGCACACAGGCGCAGTCCTGCCGCAGCGCCTGCCCGGCTTCGGTGAGGGCGATGGTGACCACGCGCTCGTCATGCGCCGCGCGGCTGCGCTGCACCAGGCCTTGCTGCTCCAGGCGCTTGAGCAGCGGCGTAAGCGTGTTCGAGGCCAGCAGCGCGCGCTCGCCGATGTGCGACACCGAGCAGGGCGACTCTTCCCACAGGATCATCAGCACGATGTACTGCGGATAGGTCAGGCCCAGCGGCTCCAGCAACGGCTGATACAGGCGCGTGACCAGCCGCGAAGCGGCGTAGAGCGGAAAGCACAGCTGAAGCTCCAGGCGCAGCGGATCGTCGGGCTGGGCCTCGCTCATGCCGCCAGCCCCAGCGCGCGACGCACTTGTGCTTCAAGCGCCGCCGGCTTGGTGATCGGCGCGAAACGCTTGATCGGCTGGCCATCGCGACCGATCAGGAACTTGGTGAAATTCCAGCGGATCTTCTGCCCGAAGAACCCCGGCAGCGCGCCGCGCAGCCAGGCAAACAGCGGATGGCTCTGCCCACCATTCACATCCACCTTCTCGAACATCGGAAAGCTCACCCCGTAGTTGAGCAGGCAGGTCTGCTCGATTTCCTTCACCCCGCCCGGCTCCTGCTGGCCAAACTGGTTGCAGGGAAAGCCGAGGATCTCCAGCCCATGCTCGCGGTACTTCTGGTACAGCGCCTCCAGCCCGGTGTATTGCGGCGTGAGACCACACTGGCTGGCGGTATTCACCACCAGCACCACCTTGCCGGCGTAGCGGCTGAAATCGACGGGCTCGCCGCGCAGGCTGCGGGCGCTGAATTGATGAAAGCTGCTCATGCTGAACTCCGGAATGATCTGGGGGGAACTTAAATCTTTTACGATTAAATCGCGTGCGACTTATATTCGCGCTTTCCGACCCGCTCTGTCAATCGCCGCCAGCAGATCAAGCGGGCGGATCACGTTTCTGCCGCGAGCCCCGCTTTGACGGGACTGCGCCAACGCGCAGAGCCGCCTGATCTCTCGATCTGCCAGAACGACAAAAAGGGGCCGCGAGGCTAATACCGTTCATTTAGGCGCATGGCATGTCGGAAGCGGCAGGATTCTTCTTGCGATCATGGCGTTCCAAGGTGGTGCGACACTTGATTCAACGACCATTACCGAAAGCGACTTCGGCCCCTCCTCCGTCTGGGTTACATGACATCCAGCCCAGCGTAGGGCGGAGTGCAAACTCCGCCGCTTTGATCAACACATGCGGTGGAGTTTCACTTCACCCTAAGACTGCGCCGTACGCGGTGGTTTGGAGTGCCCGCCCCCAAGGCCGGGCCGCACACGGCGTTTCATTTCCTGCCCGGTTCGCCGCTTACACCCCGAAACCGAAGCAGCGCATGCTCAGGGTGCCGCTGTGAAAGCCGGTGAAGAGCGTCTCTGCCGCTTCATCACGACCGGCCGCGCCCAGCGCGTAGAGCATCGGAAAGTAATGGTCAGGCGTGGGCACGGCCATGCTCACGCTGGCGTCCAGCCGGGTGTAGTCGAGAATGCGTTTGTCTTCCCGCTGAGCGAGCGCAGCAGCAAAGGCCTCATCGAAGCGCTGAGCCCAGTCCTGCGAGGCGCGCATCGCCTCGGGCAGGCCGCGCTGGGTGGCGCGCAGGTTGTGCACGATGTTGCCGCTGCCGATGATCATCACCCCCTGCTGGCGCAGGGCGGCCAGCTCGCGACCGAGCTGATAGTGGAAGTCCGGCCCCTTGGCGTAGTCGATGGAGAGCTGAAAGACCGGAATCTTCGCGTCCGGATAAAGATGGTGCAGCACCGTCCAGGTGCCGTGATCCAGCCCCCATTCTTCGGTCGCCACCACCTTCACGCCCTTCACCGCGCGGATCGCTTCGCGCGCGAACTGCGGCGAGCCCGGCGCCGGGTATTCCATGGCGTGGAGTTCGGCCGGAAAGCCGCCGAAATCGTGGATGGTTGGCGGGCGCTCGGCCACGTTCACCGCCGTCACACCGGGCGACAGCCAATGCGCGGACACCACCAGCAGCGCCTTCGGCGGCGGCAATTTCTGGCCCAGCGCATTGAGGCTGCGGGTAAAAGCGTTCTCGCTGATCGCATTCATCGGGCTGCCGTGGCCGATGAAGAGCACCGGCGCGGGCTTGATCTTTTGGCCTTTGCCCGCCGGCTTGCCTTGCGTGGCGGCCCAGGCACCGAGGCTATGGAGAGCGGTGACCGCGCCGAGCGCCGAACCCTGAATCAGGAAGCGGCGACGTTGGGAATCGGGGTGGCGGGAGTTGCTCATGATGATCCTGCAGATTCAAAGCCCCATTGATACCCGCCCCAGCCCGGAGGTTCCAGCCGCGCCCCGCAAAAGCCCCTCCCGGCTTCCGCAACAATCCGAGTGCCCGGCGTAGGGCGGAGTGCAAACTCCGCCACTTTGATCAACGCATGCGGTGGAGTTTCACTCCACCCTACGACTGCGCCGTACGCGGTGACGCTGCGCGCCCGCCTCCTGTTTGTCGGCATGGGAGAAGTTGATCCGCGGCGAGGCATCCAGCCCGACTGTGTGCGGTTGAGACAAAAGGCAAGACCTGACCCCAAGCACCCCGCAGGACCTTTTCACATTGCCCCGCCAGATCACCTTGCCCTGCCAAACAGCTTACGAAGTCGCCAAGGGAGCGCAACCACAGCGCCCGGGACGATCCGGACTGCGCTTTTACGCAAAGGGCTGCCTTCAACGGCGGTCTATTGCATCATCGCCCGCAAAATCCTGCGCATCGCATTTGCTGTCTGGAACTCAGGCTGTCCGTACGACCCCATCCTCGTCGGAAAGACTTGTGCTCCAACCTAGAATCTACTTGCTCCGCGCCCTTGCCGATGAATCATGCAGCTCGATGACGACGGCAAGGCCCGACCCTGGACTTTCAAGGCCGCCACACGTCGCTTGCGATCACAGACCCGGAAACTTTCCGCGATAGAATTCAGCCCCCTGCCTCTGCCACCCTGCCATGCAAAGGTTTCTGCGTTCAATCAGCCACATCAGCGCCGCAATAATGTGTTGCGCCAGCGCCCATGCGGCCCTGATCACGGTGGACACAGGTCATACGCCGCAACGCCCTGGAGCCATCGCGCCGGACGGCCGCGTGGAGTATGCCTTCAATCTGGCGCTGACGACGGCCGTCACACGCAAGCTCGAAGCGCAAGGCCACACGGTTTTCAGGGTTTCAGCCAACGGTGAGGAAGTGGCCCTGTCAAAGCGCACTTCGCTGGCGCCCAATGCAGATCTCTTCGTCTCCATTCACCATGACTCGATTCAGCAAGCGTGGATCGACGCAGGGAGGCGAGGAGAGTTCGCGGGCTTCTCGCTCTTCGTGTCGGAGAAAAATCCGCGTTATGCCGAAAGTCTGCTGTGCACGCAGCGCATCGGAGAGCGCTTGCTGGCAGCGGGTGAGCGACCATCCGGTTATCATGCGACGCCCATCCCCGGTGAGAACCGCCCGCTGATCGATGCACGACTGGGCATCCATCGCTTCGATGATCTGGTGGTTCTGAAAACCGCAACCATGCCCGCCCTGCTGATCGAGGCGGGTGTGATTGCCAACCCCGACGAAGCCCGACGCCTGTCGCGTGCCGAGACGGTTGAACTGCTGGCCGAGGCCATCGCAGACGGACTTCATGCCTGCCAGCTGAAACCCTGAGTCCTTAAGGAGTAACGCAATGAAGAGAATCGCAGCAGCCCTCTCACTGATCGTCATCGCCACGGGTAGCCAAGCAGCGGGTTGTGGCAAGCCTCGCAATGCCTTCGATCAGGTGTACTGCGCCGGCAACCTTTTCTCGCAGAAAGACAGTGACCTGAACAAGACCTACAGCAGCCTGCGCGGGCAGCTGGATGCAGGACAGAAAGAGACGTTAAAGCAAGGTCAGCTGGCCTGGATCAAGGTGCGCGACGCCCAGTGCAGCAAGGAAGACAGCACCGGCTACTTCGTCAATCTCGATTGCGCCATCGCCCAGACAGACGCCCGGCTCGACTTCCTGAAAGAGCGCGAGCGCGAGTGCAAGAGCACTGGCTGCAGCAACGACAAGCTGGGCAAGTAAACCCGGTTTCTGCCGCATCCAGCAGGCTCGGCTTGAGGCTTCTCCGCCGGGCCTTTTCCATCGACGCCGCGCGAACGGCAAAGACAAGTCTGGCTGATCCCTCACGCACAGAATCCACACCAGTCAAACCAGGCACGCCGCCACAACGCCCTTGTGCCCGGCCTAGGCGCAGTGAAACTGCGCCGCATGCCGTCGTTGCAGGCATGAACATCCGGCAGAGTTGGTACTCAGCCCAACGCCAGAACGTATCCGCTGCACGCAAAACGGGCCGCATCTGCGGCCCGTTTCATTCACACCATCAGCCCATCAAAGCAGGGGCGCCAGCCACCTCTTCGCCTCAGCCTCGCTGAACCCAGCCCGCCCCGCCCAATCCTTCATCTGATCTTCCCCAATCTTGCTCACCGCGAAGTACTGCGCCTCCGGATGCGCGAGGTAGAAGCCTGATACGGCCGCCGCCGGGTACATGGCGAAGGTTTCGGTGATCTCCAGGCCGATGGCTTCCTGCGGGTTCAGCACCCGGAAGATCTCGCCTTTGGCGGTGTGATCTGGGCAGGCCGGATAGCCGGGAGCAGGACGGATGCCGCTGTATTGCTCGGCGATCAGGGCGGCTCCATCGAGCGTCTCGGCAGGGGCGTAAGCCCAGTATTCCTTGCGCACGCGCTGGTGCAGCCATTCGGCTGCAGCTTCCGCAAAGCGGTCAGCAATGGCCTTGAGCATGATGGCATGATAGTCGTCGTGCTCAGCTTCATAGGCAGCGATGCGCGGCTCCAGCCCCCGCCCGGCGCTCACGGCGAACATGCCGACCCAGTCCGCCACACCAGAATCACGATCCGCGATGAAGTCGCTCAGGCAGTAGTTGGGCTTGCCGGCCGGACGTTCGTGCTGCTGGCGCAATCCGTGCCACTTGGCGATCACTTCGCCACGTGATTCGTCGCCATAAACCAGCACATCATCCTGATGCGCAGCGGCGGGAAAGAGGCCGAACACGGCGTGCACTTCGATCCAGCGCTGCTCGATGGCGCTCTTGAGCATGGCCTTGGCATCACGGAAGACGTTGCGTGCGGTTTCGCCCACGATCTCGTCATCCAGAATCGCCGGGTAGGCGCCGGCCAGATCCCAGGTCTGGAAGAAGGGGCCCCAGTCGATGTACTGCTCGAGCGTGGCGAGATCGATGTTGCGCAGGCGCTGGATGCCGGGGCGTGAAGGCTTGGCCGGCACATAGCTGGCGTCGCTGTTCCACTTGAAGCGGTTGGCGCGTGCGGCTTCGAGCGAGACCAGCTTCACGCCACTCTTGGCGGCATGCTGAACGCGCAGCTTTTCATAGTCCGCCGCGATTTCGGCGACATAGCTTTCGCGCTGATCGATGGAGAGCAGGCTGGTGACCACGCCCACGGCGCGCGAAGCATCCGGCGTGTAGACCACCGGGCCGTCGTAGTGCGGCGCGATCTTGATCGCGGTATGGGCGCGCGAAGTGGTGGCGCCACCAATCAGCAGGGGCACCGCGTTTTCACCGCCGAAGCCGAGGCGCTTCATCTCGCTGGCGACATGGGCCATTTCTTCAAGCGAGGGCGTGATCAGGCCGGAGAGGCCGATAGCCTGCGCGCCATGCTCCTTCGCAGCGGCGAGGATCTTGTCGCAAGGCACCATCACACCGAGATCGACGACTTCGTAGCCGTTGCAGGAGAGCACGACGCCGACGATATTCTTGCCGATGTCATGCACATCGCCCTTCACGGTGGCCATGATGATCTTGCCCTTGGCGGCCGCGCCGGTGCGCTTCTTCTCTTCCTCGATATAGGGAATCAGATGCGCCACGGCGGACTTCATCACGCGGGCGGATTTCACCACCTGCGGCAGGAACATCTTGCCGGCTCCGAACAGATCACCCACGACCGACATGCCGGCCATCAGCGGGCCTTCGATCACCGCCAGCGGCGGCTTGCCCTCGGCAAACAGCTTGGCCCTGACTTCTTCGGTGTCTTCCACCACGAACTGGGTGATGCCCTTCACCAGCGCATGCGACAGGCGCTCTTCGACCGGCCATTCGCGCCAGGCCAGATCCTGCACGTTTTCCTTGGCCTGGCCCTTCACGGTCTGTGCGAATTCGACCAGGCGCTCGCCGGCTTCGGGATGACGATTCAATACAACGTCTTCCACCTTGTCGCGCAGCTCGGGGGCAAGATCGTCATACACGCCGAGCTGGCCGGCATTAACGATGCCCATGGTGAGGCCGGCCTTGATGGCGTGATACAGGAACACGGTATGGATCGCTTCGCGCACCGGATCGTTGCCACGGAAGCTGAAGCTCACGTTGGAAACGCCGCCGCTGGTCTTGGCGTGCGGCAGATGGGTGTGAATCCAGCGCACGGCTTCGATGAAGTCGACCGCGTAGTTGTTGTGCTCTTCGATGCCGGTGGCAATGGCGAAGATGTTGGCGTCGAAGATGATGTCTTCAGGCGGGAAGCCGATCGTCATCAAGAGATCGTAGGCACGCTTGCAAATCTCGGTCTTGCGCGCATAGGTGTCGGCCTGGCCCTGCTCGTCAAAGGCCATCACCACGGCGGCCGCACCGTATTTCATGCACAGGCGGGCGTGATGCAGGAAGGCTTCCTCGCCCTCCTTCATGGAGATCGAGTTAACGATGCCCTTGCCCTGGATGCACTTGAGGCCGGCTTCGATGATCTCCCACTTGGATGAGTCGATCATGATCGGCACGCGCGAGATGTCCGGCTCGGAGGCGATGAGCTTGAGGAAGCGCTCCATCGCGGCCTTCGAGTCCAGCATGGCTTCGTCCATGTTGATGTCGATGACCTGGGCGCCGTTCTCGACCTGCTGGCGGGCAACGGCCAGCGCGTCGTCGAAGCGGCCTTCGATGATCATCTTGGCAAAGGCGCGCGAGCCGGTGACGTTGTTGCGCTCGCCGACGTTCACGAACAGGCTGTCCTTGCCGATGAAGAAAGGCTCCAGACCCGACAGGGCCTGCCTCACTTCGAGCTCGGGAATGGCGCGCGGGCGGATCTGCGCCACCGCCTCACTCACGGCCTTGATATGTGAAGGCCGGGTGCCGCAGCAACCGCCGACGATATTGAGGAAGCCGGACTCTGCCCAATCCTTGATATCGGCCGCCAGCTGCTCAGGCGTTTCGTCATAGCCAGTGGGCGCCAGCGGGTTCGGCAGGCCGGCATTCGGGTGGGCCGACACAAAGGTATCGCACACGCCGGAAAGCTCGGCCACGTACTGGCGCAACTCCTTGGCGCCGAGCGCACAGTTGAGACCGAAGGAGATCGGCTTGACGTGCTTGAGCGAGTTCCAGAAGGCGGTGGCGGTCTGGCCCGAGAGCGTGCGGCCCGAGGCATCGGTGATGGTGCCCGAGATCATGACCGGCAACTTGCGGCCCAGATCATCGAAGAGCTTGAGCACGGCGAAGATGGCGGCCTTGGCATTGGCGGTGTCGAACACCGTTTCGATCAGCAGCAGATCGGCGCCGCCTTCCATCAGGGCCTTGGCCGAGTCGTAATAGTCATCGACCAGTTCGTCGAAACTGACGTTGCGATAGCCGGGATCGTTCACATCCGGCGAGATCGAAAGGGTGCGCGAGGTCGGGCCGATCACGCCGGCGCAGTAGCGCGGCTTGTTAGGTGTCCTTGCGGTGAATTCGTCACACAGCTCACGCACCAGACGCGCGCCAGCCACGTTGATCTCATACGCGAAGTCCTGCAGGCCGTATTCGGCTTGCGACACGCGCGTGCCGTTGAAGGTGCAGGTTTCGATGATGTCCGCACCCGCCTCCAGATACTCGCGGTGGATCGCGCCAACCACGTCCGGACGGGTAAGCACCAGCAGATCGTTATTGCCCTTCAGATCCTTGTTGTGCGCAGCAAAGCGGCTTCCCCGGTAATCGGCTTCGGAGAGCTTGTATTGCTGGATCTCGGTGCCCATGCCGCCATCCAGAATCAGGATGCGTTCACGGAGCAGGGCGTTGAGTTCTTGGCTGCGGTCGGCTTGCATGAGTCACTCTCCAAAGCGTTCAACGCTTCGGGCAAGCCGGGGATGGACGGGGGAGTTCTGGCTCACCGGCAATCCGCACGAGTTCTGCACGAAGCGGTGAGCGCCGTTGAATCTGGCCTGCGCCAAAGAGAGGCGGCAGGTTCCGAGCCTGGGATTGCGGGGGAAAACCCGGCAGTCTCGCAGCGCTCCTCGGAAGGGACTGAATTATAAGGGCGAACGCTCGGGCTGACCAGCCAGCCGGGCTTCGGGAGCAGGCCGCTCGAGGCGAATCCGGCTGCGCCTTACCTCCTGAAGAATACCCTCTGCACCAAAGTGGGCATCAACCTGCCAGTTTGCGGGGCGCCGCACATCCAGCGGCCAGTGCCAGACCTCCCCTCCGGCAACATGTTCGGTGCGCGCCGGCCGCCCCATCTGGCGTCGCACCTCGTCGCGGCTCATGCCCTGTCGCAGGGCATCCACGCTGGCTTCGGTCAGCACCTGCTGCAGGCTCAAGAGCACCCCGCTGGGAGCCAAACGGGCCATGAAATTGCCCCCGCCCTGCGTCACCCGGGCGAACTCCATCTGCAGGCTGCCATCCCGCTCAGACCACACCATGCTGGGCTGTCCGAGCTGCTCAAGCAGTTGCGGCAAGGTCGTCTTGCCCGGCTCCACACTGGAGCTGCCAATACAGGCAGCCAGCAGGCTGGCAAGCAACAGCAGAAGGGTGGATTTGAACATCGACGGCTTATCCCGCAGGGCTACCCAAGCAGCCTAGTTGGCACGCCAGTCAGCGCCAATTCTCGTATTCCCCTGCGGCGTGGGTGCGCTTCTTGCATACGCAGCAGTCTGGCCCCGCGTGGGCTTGCCCGCTCGCTTATTTGTGTAACATGCCTCCGGGACATACCGCCCCGGTCGGAGACAAGCCAGCGGCCCCTGAACTCATCATCCACTCTGGAGAATGTTCGAAATGAAGAAGACCTTGATTGCACTTGCAGTACTTGGCACCACCAGTGGCCTTGCACAGGCTCAGGAAGTCGTCGTGAAGATCGGCCACGTCGGCCCGCTCACCGGCAACATCGCCCACCTTGGCAAGGACAACGAAAATGGCGCCCGCCTCGCGGTCGAGGAGTACAACACCAAGGGCATCACGATCGGCGGCAAGAAGGTGAAGTTCGAATTGGTCGGTGAAGATGACGCCGCCGATCCGAAGACCGGCAACATCGTGGCCCAGCGCCTGGTGGATGCTGGCGTTAAGGGTGTGGTCGGCCACCTGAATTCGGGCACCACGATTCCCGCTTCGCGCATTTACAACCAGTCCGGAATCCCGATGATTTCGCCCTCGGCGACCAATGTGACGCTGACCCAACAAGGCTTCGCGAACATCTTCCGCACCATGGCCAACGATGCCCAGCAAGGCAGCGTGATCGGCAAGTACGCGGCCAGCAAGCTCGGCAAGACCGTGGCCATCATCGACGACCGCACCGCCTACGGCCAGGGCCTCGCCGACGAAGTGGAAAAGGGCGTGAAAGCGGCTGGCGGCAAAGTGACTTCGCGTGAATTCACCAACAACCAGGCCACTGACTTCATGGCCATTCTCACCAAGATCAAGGCCCAGAAGCCGGACGTGATCGTCTACACCGGCATGGATGCCCAAGGCGGCCCGATGCTCAAGCAAGTCAAGGCACTGGGCATCCCGGCCAAATTCGTCACAGGCGACGGCGGCTGCACGCCCGAGTTCATCAAGCTGGCGGGTGACGCCATGTCTGAAGCAGCCTTCTGCACCCAGGCCGGTCTGCCGCTGGATCAGATCGCCGACAAGACCTTCAAGGATCGCTTCAAGAAGCGCTTCGGTGCCGACGTGCAGATCTACGCACCGTATTCCTACGATGCTGCCGCAGCACTCATCGAAGGCATGAAGGCCGCCAACTCGGCCGAGCCTTCCAAGTACCTGGCGGCCCTCAAGAAGGTGCAGTTCAAGGGTGTGACCGGCGAAGTGGCCTTCGATGAAAAGGGTGACACCAAGTTCGGCGCCATCACCATGTACCAGTACAAGGCTGGCAACTGGGTCGCGCTGAAGTAAGCCTGACCACACACGAACGGGGCGCCGGCGGCGCCCCGTTTTCTTAGGCGCAAACTCTTGTCGCAGCGCATTGACACATTGTTCGAACTCCGGACAATGCGCAGCCGTACGGCAAATCCCATGCCTTGTCTATAACTTTCGACTTACGCCCGGATCATGGAAACCCTGCTCCAGCAAATCGTCAATGGCCTCGTGGTAGGCAGCGTGTATGCGCTCGTCGCCCTCGGCTACACCATGGTCTACGGCATCCTCGGCCTGATCAATTTCGCGCACGGTGACGTGCTCATGGTCGGTGCCCTGGTTGCCCTGCAGGTTGTACTCTTCCTGCAAAAAGCCTTTCCCCTGCTTGGGGCTGTTCCCACCCTGCTGATCGCCCTCACGGTGGCGATGGCGGTGTGCATGGCACTCGGCTACATCATCGAACGCACCGCCTACCGGCGTCTGCGCAACGCACCACGCCTGGCGCCGCTGATCACCGCGATCGGCGTGTCCTTCCTGCTGCAGACGCTGGCAATGATCATCTGGGGGCGCAACTACCACAGCTTCCCGCAGCTGATCACGACCACTCCGCTACAGCCGGTGGAAGGCGTGTTCATTACGCCCGTGCAGATCATCATCCTGGTCAGCTCTGCTCTGCTGATGACCGGCCTGATCCTGCTGGTGAACAAGACCCGGCTCGGCCGCGCCATGCGTGCCACCGCAGAGAATCACCGCGTGGCCAGCCTGATGGGCGTGGATACCAACAAGATCATCGCCACCACCTTCATCATCGGTTCAGCCCTGGCGGCCGTAGCCGGCGTGATGTTCTCGTCCAACTACGGTGTGGCGCATTACGCGATGGGCTTCACGCCGGGTCTGAAGGCCTTCACCGCTGCGGTGCTGGGTGGCATCGGCAACCTCGGCGGCGCGATGGTCGGCGGTGTGGTGCTGGGCCTGGTGGAATCCATCGGTGCCGGCTACCTCGGCTCAGCTACCGATCTGTGCAACTTGCCAAGCTGGGCGCAAAGCGCCTCGCTGATCGAGACCTGCGCCAATGGTGGCAGCTTCGAGCTGCTGTCCTCGAACTACCAGGACATCTTCGCCTTCGTGATTCTCGGCATCGTGCTGATCTTCCGCCCCACCGGCCTGCTCGGTGAGCGCGTATCCGATCGCGCCTGACCCCATTCTTTACGGAACCTTCTTATGTACGAACTTGCTGAAGCAGTTCCCTGGCTCGGCAGCCGCAACCCGCGTGCTGCACGCGGCGTGGTGCTGGCGCTGATGCTGATTGCCCCCATGATCGCCTTGTCGGCGGGCAATACCTGGGTGCGCATCCTCGACTTCGCCCTGCTCTACGTGATGCTGGCGCTGGGCCTGAACCTGGTGGTGGGCTTTGCTGGTCTGCTCGATCTGGGCTACATCGCCTTCTACGCCGTGGGCGCCTACACCTGGGCCTTCCTGGCCTCGCCACACTTTGGCCTGCACCTGCCGTTCTGGATCGTGCTACCGGCCGGAGCCGGTTTCGCGGCCCTCGCTGGCCTGATCCTCGGTGCGCCGGTACTGCGGCTACGGGGCGACTATCTCGCCATCGTCACGCTGGGCTTCGGCGAGATCGTGCGCATCTTCATGAACAACCTGAACCACCCGATCAACATCACCAACGGGCCACAGGGCGTGAACATGCTCGATTCCCTGAGCCTGTTCGGCTGGGACATCTCGCGCCACATCCAGATCACGGATGACTTCAAGATCAACTCGCTGGTGCTGTTCTATTACGTGTTCCTGCTCTGCGTGGTGGGCTCGGTGATCGTGATCCGGCGCCTGCAACTGTCGCGCGTGGGGCGTGCCTGGGCTGCGATTCGTGACGACGAGCTGGCTGCCAAGGCCATCGGCATCAATGTACGCAACATGAAGCTGCTAGCCTTCTCGATGGGCGCCACCTTCGGCGGCGTGGCCGGCGGCCTGTTCGGCAGCTTCCAGGGCTTCGTGTCACCGGAATCCTTCTCGCTGATGGAGTCCATCGCCATCCTGACCATGGTGGTCTTCGGCGGCATGGGCAACCTCGGCGGCGTGATCCTCGGCGCCATCGCCCTCTCGCTGCTGCCCGAGCTCCTGCGCAGCGTGGCCCTGCCGGTACAACAAGCCCTGTTCGGCCATGTGATCCTGGATCCGGAAGTGCTGCGCATGCTGCTGCTCTCGCTGGCCATGATTTTCATGATGTTGCTGCGCCCGGCCGGCCTGCTGCCAGCCCATGCCCGCTACTCACGACCAGAACTCGCCGGCGCCGGGAGGATCACTGAATGAGCATCACCCTTCTTGAAGCCCAGAACATCGGCAAGCGTTTCGGTGGCCTCACCGCGCTGTCGGATGTCTCGCTGACCATCCGCAAGGGTGAGGTGTACGGCCTGATTGGCCCCAATGGCGCCGGCAAGACCACCTTCTTCAACGTGCTCACCGGTGCCTACACGCCTAATGGCGGCGAGTTCATCTTCGCCGGCAGCGAGCTGCCCACCGGCAAGCCGCATGAAGTGGTGGCGCGCGGCATCGCCCGCACCTTCCAGAACATCCGTTTGTTCCGCGAAATGACCGCCCTGGAAAACGTGATGGCCGGCCACCACCTGCGCTCGGATTCGAGCCTGTGGGGCATCCTCACCCAGAACCGTCACATGCGCGAAGAAGAGCGCCTGATCACCGAGCGTGCCTTCGAGATGCTGCGTTACGTGGGCATCGAGCGCCACGCCACCACACTCTCGCGCAACCTCTCCTACGGCGATCAACGCCGCCTGGAGATCGCCCGTGCACTCGCCACCGAACCGCAATTGCTGGCGCTGGACGAACCGGCCGCCGGCATGAACGCTACCGAAACCGCGCAACTCCGCGACCTCATCTCCACGATCCGCCAGGACGGCGTCACCGTGCTGCTGATCGAACACGATGTGAAGCTGGTGATGGGCCTGTGCGACCGCGTGGCGGTGCTGAACTTTGGCAAGAAGATCGCCGAAGACGTACCGGCCGAAGTGCAGAAGAATCCGGAAGTGATCGAAGCCTATCTGGGAAGCAGCCATGCCCACTGACAACACCATCCTCGAACTCAAGGACGTGCAGATCGCCTACGGCCAGATCCAGGCCGTGAAGGGCATCGACTTTCACGTCAGCACCGGCGAGCTGGTGTGCCTGATCGGAGCCAACGGCGCCGGCAAGACCACCACCCTGAATGCCATCTCCGGCACCCTGCCGATCAAGAGCGGCGAGATCCGCTTCGCCGGGCAGGACATCAGCAAGCTGCCGGCCCACCTGCGCCTGCGCCAGGGCCTCGCCCTGGTGCCGGAAGGCCGCGGTATCTTCACCCGCCTGACGGTGGAAGAGAACCTGCGCATGGGCGCCTACACACGCGACGACAAGGAAGCCATCGAGCAGGATCTCGAGCGCGTCTACAGCATGCTGCCGCGCGTGAAGGAACGCCTCGCCCAGGTCGCCGGCACGCTCTCGGGCGGCGAGCAGCAGATGGTGGCCATCGGCCGCGCCTTGCTTTCGCGCCCCAAGCTGCTGCTGCTGGATGAACCTTCAATGGGCCTCGCCCCGCTGGTGGTCGAAAAGATCTTCGAAGTGATCCAGACCGTGGTGAAGGAAGGCATGAGCATCCTGCTGGTGGAGCAGAACGCCAACCTCGCGCTGGAATTTGCCAGCCGCGGCTATGTGATGGATGGCGGCCGCATCACCCTGGCCGGCTCGGGCAGCGAGCTGCTGAACGATCCCGCTGTGCGCAGCGCCTACCTCGGCGAAGCCTGATAGCCACCCAGCCCGCGTGCCTCGGCGCGCGCGGGCTGCGACGCAGCGGCCGGGCGCAAGGTACGCGTCTCATAGCCACGTGCCCGTGCGCTGCACACCGTAGGTTCGGGCGGGAAAGCCGGATTGGCACTGAGGATGTAAAGCTCGGAAACCTGCAGGGCGACCAGCAGGGCTTCGAAAGCCGCATTGTCGAAAGCATCTTCACTGCTCACCGTGAACATCAGCAGATGCCCCTCGGCATTGGCCTCTCCGTGCGGATGCCGGCCGAGCAGGCTACTCACCACACTCATGATCAGGCTCTCGGTCTGCTGTACGGTAATCACCGGCAAACCCAGCGCCATCGCCGCCTCGATATGCGCCTCGACCTGCGCGATGCTCTGCGCCAGATGGCCCTCGCGCGCCGTCAGCACCACCAGCGCGCCACGTGACTGACGATAGGGCCGTATCTGGCGCAGGCGCAGCGGCGACTGGCAATACGCCCGCCAGCCCAGCCACAGGGCCAGGCACAACAAACTCACAGTCAGGATCCGGGGCAGCAGTTCGATCATGATGGTCAGCGAGGAGCTTCCTGCTGCCATTCAAGCCGCGCTTTGCCCCCGGCGCCATGATCTGCCTCGGACGGGCAGTGCCACCTGCAAGGCAGGCACCGCGTGCAAAACCAGCGCTCAAGCGCCTCTTCACGGATATCCCGGCGCCCCCTGCCCCGACGGGTTTAAGCCGGAAGCGATGTTTCCTGCCGGTCGCGCCAGCCGCGCCGTGTCAGGTTTGGTCCGACCTGCGTCTCATGGCGCCACCGGCAGGGCGGCCCCCTTGGGCCACAGCAGCCACATCTTGCCCTGCTGACGCATCTTGCCGGCCTGCGCGCCGGCTTCCGCACCGAAGCCCCAGAAGAAGTCCGCCCGCACCCGGCCACGGATCGCGCCGCCGGTATCCTGCGCCAGCATCAGGCGGCGCACCGGCTTGCCATCGGGCATCGCAAAGCTCAGGAAGACCGGCGCCCCAAGCGGCACCGTGCGCGTATCCACGGCAATCGCGCGTCCGCCCGTGAGCGGCACGCCCAGCGAGCCCTTGGGGCCTTCACCATTAGCTGCCTCCTCGCGGAAGAACACATAGCTCGGGTTGGCATTCAGCAGCTCGGACAGGCGCTGCGGATTCTCCCGCGCCCACTTCTGGATACCCTGCGCGCTGGCCTGCGCCAGGGTCAGCTCGCCACGGTCAATCAGCCAGCGGCCAATGGACTTGTAGGGGTGGCCGTTCTGGTCGGCATAGGCGATGCGCACGCGGCTGCCATCGGCGAGTTGCACCTGTCCCGAACCCTGCACCTGCAGGAAGAAAAACTCCACTGGGTCGTGCGCCCACAGCAGCACCTTGGCCGGGAAAGCCTCGCCGGCCGCTTCAATCTGCGCCCGCGACCAATAAGGCAGCACCTTGCGCCCCTCGATCCGCCCGCGCAGGCGCAAGCTCTTCGTCTCCGGATAGACCTCGGCCAGATCGAGTTGCAGTAAATCCTCCGGCACCGCATGTACCGGCACCGGATTCTTGGCACTCTTCCAGCGGCTACCCTGGATCAGCGGCTCGTAGTAGCCGGTGATCAGGCCTTCCTGCGAGCCATCCGCATTCTGGATCTGCAGCGGCTGCAGACGTTCCTCAAGGAAGCTGCGCACCTGCGCACTGGAGGGCTTGTCACCCAAGATCTTCGCGGCTTCGCAAGTGGGCGCCCAGGCGGCCTTCACCTCGGCCTGGCGGATCGCCCGGCACGAGGCCAGCAAGCCCGGCCACGCTTCGCTCAAGGTGTCACGCGACCAGTCCGGCAACTCGCTCCAGGCGGCTTCTCGGAAGGCCGGCGCGGCCGGCGCTGACTGGCTCACCGGTGGCTCAGGCTTCTTCTCCGGCTCGGGACACACCGGGCACACCGGACAGCTCTCGCCACTCGCCGGCTCAAGCGGCACGCTTTGCGAAGCACAACCTGCGATCAACAGCCCTGCCAGAATCCACGCCTGCTTCATGCTTGCCGCCCTCGTTGGTGAAGCCGGGAAGTATACTGGGCGGCCCACGCCAATGTGTGGGAGCGGCCATCGGCCGCGCAGGGTTCGCGGCCGATGGCCGCTCCAACAGGAAAATCGCATGAGCCCCGAACTTGAACGCCTGCTGCTCCGCGCCGAACACGTACTGGCGCACTTCGAAGCCCTGCTCCCCCCTGCCCCACCCGCACCGGACTGGAACGCCTTGGCTCACCGCTGGCGCACCCGTCAGGGCCGGGGCTGGCTGGAGCCACTGCACAACCTGCACAGAATCCGCCTCACCGACCTGTGCGACATCGACGAGCAGAAAGAACGCGTCGCCACCAACACGCGCCAGTTCGTACTCGGGCGCCGTGCCAACAACGTACTGCTCACCGGCGCACGCGGCACCGGCAAGAGCTCGCTGGTGCGGGCCGTACTCACGGAATACGCCGAGCAAGGGCTGCGTGTGATCGAAGTCGACAAGACGGATCTCACCGACCTGCCGCACATCGTCGAGCTGGTCGCAGCTCGGCCAGAGCGCTTCATCCTGTTCTGCGACGACCTCTCCTTCGAAGATGGTGAGCCGGCCTACAAGGCCTTGAAAAGCGTACTAGACGGCAGCTTCGCGGCGGTGCCGGACAATGTGCTGATCTATGCCACCAGCAATCGCCGCCACCTGATGCCGGAATACATGAGTGACAACCTGCAGGCCCGCCATGGCGACGCCGAGATCCATCCGGGCGAAGCCGTCGAGGAAAAGATCTCGCTGTCAGACCGCTTCGGCCTCTGGGTGAGCTTCTACAGCTTTACCCAGGATGAATACCTTGACATCGTGCGTCACTGGCTCACAGTTTTCGGCGTCAGCCTTGCCGCGTGGGAGGACAGCATCCGTGCCGAAGCCCTGCTCTGGTCGCAGATGCGGGCCTCGCGCACCGGCCGGGTGGCCTGGCAGTTTGCGCGGGATTTTGCGGGACGCACCAACGCCTGACGACACCCCCATGCTTGACCCGCTTCAGCTCACCGGTCGCAGCGACAGCCACATCCGCGAATTCCAGTTCGCCGATGGCACGACGTTTCGCGCCCACTCCGAAGCGGCCTTCGCGTTTCTGCGCATGCGCGAGGCCGCCGCTGCCGAACGCATCGATCTGCGCCCGGCCAGCGCCTTCCGCAGCTTCGATGCGCAGCTCGGCATCTGGCAACGCAAGTGGCGCGGCGAACTGCCTTTGTACGACGAGGCCGGCAAGCTGATCGACGGCAGCACCCTGGACGACGCCGGACGCGTCAGCGCGATCCTCGAATGGTCTGCCCTCCCCGGCGCCAGCCGACACCACTGGGGTAGCGATTTCGATGTCTTCGATCAGGCCGCGCTGCCCAGCGGCTACCGCCTGCAACTGCTGCCCGAGGAATACGCCGCCCACGGCATCTTTGCCTATCTGAATCAGTGGCTGGACCAGAACATGACCCGCTTCGGCTTTTTCCGGCCCTATGATGCCGAGCGTGGCGGCCTGCATCCAGAACCCTGGCACCTCTCCTACGCGCCCGTCTCGCAAGCTGCGCTCGCCTCACTGAATCTCACGCTGCTCGAAGAAGCCATTCGCCCGGCAGAACTCCCGGGTAAATCCATCGTACTGAATCGTCTGGCCGCCATTCATGCCCGCCAGGTCTGTCTCGTCTCCAATGCCAATGCTCTGGCCTGACTCCTCCCTATCATGAAAAAAATCACTCACGTCGCCGCCGCCGTCATCACCCGCCCGGACGGCTCATTCCTCCTCGGCCAGCGCGCGCCAGACACCTTCTACCCAGGCTACTGGGAATTCCCCGGCGGCAAGGTCGAAGCCGGCGAAACGCCGCGTGAGGCGCTGGTGCGCGAGCTCGCCGAAGAGCTCGCCATCGAGGTCGAAGTGGCCCACCCCTGGCTGACCCGCGAGCATGTGTATGAGCACGCCCATGTGCATCTGCACTTCTTCGAAGTCACACAGTGGCGGGGCGAAGCACACGCCAAGGTGCACAGCGCGCTGGCCTGGCAACAGGCCGATGCACTTGAGGTAGGCCCGATGCTGCCGGCCAACGGCCCGATCCTGAAAGCCCTGCGCCTGCCGCGCGTGATGGGCGTGACGCAGGCTGCGCAGGTCGGCGTAAAAGCCCAGCTCGCCGCGCTGGATCGGGCGCTGGCCAATGGCCTCAAATGGGTACAGGTGCGCGAGCCGGACATGCCGCCCGCCGAGCGCGCCGCCTTCATCGCGGAAGTCGAAGCCCGCTGCGCCAAGGCCGGGGCCCTGTGCAGCCTGAATGCTGCCGAGATCGAAGCCTCAGCTCACCCTGGCGCAAACCTGCACCTGCCGGCCCGCCTGCTCATGCAGCTCACCGCGCGACCGGAATCTGAATGGGTCGGCGCCTCCTGTCACACCCGCGCCGAACTGGAAAAAGCCGCCGAGCTCGGGCTGGACTACGCGCTACTGGGGCATGTGCAGCAGACCCCCAGCCACGCCGGTCAGCCTGATCTGGGCTGGGTGCGCTTTGCCGAACTGTGTGCCGGGCTGCCTCTTCCGGTGCTAGCCATTGGTGGCCTTACGCCGACGGACATGGCTCACGCCCGCGCGCATGGTGCGCACGGCATGGCGATGATTCGCGGGGCGTGGGGCTGACTTGCAGGAGCGCGCGCGGCCACTGGCCGATGCTGCATGAAACCCAGCAGCCAGCTACGTTACTCAGTCCTTGTCGCTGTCATCCGACAGCGGCTCTTCCTGCCCCGGCACCACATAGGCACCCGACGCCCAGGCGCCTGTGTCAATGAGTTTGCAGCGCTCGGTGCAGAAGGGGCGGTACTTGTTTTCGGGCGCAAACAGCGCGGGTTTGCCGCATTGCGGGCAGGTAACAGTACGGGGCTTGGCGGGGCTGGAGGGCTGACTCACTGCAAGGTCTCGGGAGCGTTGGAAATGAAACGGGCTACATGCGGCTCTTCGCCATTCCAGCGGAAAGCCATGCGCCAGCAGTTGCGGCCATCGGCCTTGGCCTGATACAGCGCACGATCTGCAGCCTGCACCAGGCTGTCGACATCATGCGCGTGCAATGGGGCCAGCGCGACACCGATACTGATGCTGAGCTGGCAGGCTTCGTCGTTGAATTCGAGGCGGAGTTGTTCGGCGCGCTGGGCCACTCGCCGCGCGATATAGGCGACGCTCTCGAGGGTCGGCTGGGCCACCAGAATGGCGAACTCGTCACCACCGAGGCGGAACAGCAACTCGTTGCGGCGAATCACCTGACGCAGCTCGGTAGCCAGCGCACAGAGCATCTGGTCACCGCTCTGATGACCATGGGCCTCGTTGATGTCCTTGAAGTTGTCCACGTCAAAGATCAGCAAACCCAGCGCCTCCTTGCGCCGGTTGCTCTCGGCGAGCATGCGCCCCAAGTCTTCATGAAAGCGGCGCCGGTTATAGAGACCGGTGAGCGGATCGCGCTCGGCCAGTTCGGTGAGGCGCGCCTGGGTCTGCAGGGTTTCGGTGATGTCCTCGAAGATCCATACCCGTCCGATCAGCATGTCGCCTTCAGCGGAGGGCACGCCTGACGAGCGCTCGCGGATCACCCGGCCATCGCTGCAGTAGATGTCGTAGACGGTGTTCTCCTGCTGCTGGCTGACGACCTCTTCAACGTGCTGCAGGTAGGCCTGGTTGTCGACACGCTGCGCCCCGGTCTTGGCCAGAACGATCTCGTCGCGCACGCCCACCATGTCGTTGCGGTCGCCCAGCCCCCACATCGCCGCACAGCGCTGATTGGCATACACCACGCGGTGGTCGTGATCGACGAACAGGATGCCCACGCTGAGCATTTCCAGCAACGCCGCCAGACGCATGCGTTCATCATTGCTGCGTTTGAGGTAGTGCTCCTTGAGCGCCTGGGCGCGGCGCAAGGCAGCCACGTTTTCGAGCAGTTTGAGCTCGGCATCCTTACGCGCCTGCACATCCTGAGCGGACATGCGGATGCCGCAGATGCCGCCCTGCGCATCACGCAGTGAATACCAGCGGCAGGCATACCAGCGCAGCGTGCCGTCGCGATGCTGCACACGCAATTCCTGGCCCTCTCGCGGCTCGCCCTGCAGCGCAGCCGTCAGCATGGCCCGCAGGCTGCCGTGATCCTTGGCATACACCCACAGACAGGCCGGGTCAGCGGCCTGGAGGCATTCAGCCGCACTGTAGCCGGTCAGCGTGTGGACCGCCGGATTGGCCCACACCAGGCGCCCATCCAGATCGAAGAGCAACTCGAGGCCAGGCATGTCCTCAGCCAAGGGGCGGTAGAACTCCAGCTCGCGCTGCAGACTGGCGATCTTCTCGTCACGATCTTCCAGCAAGCGCAGCGTGGCCTCGCGGCCGCGATCAAAGAGTTCCCAGCCAAGGCTCGGCATATGCGGCAGGCTACCGTCAATGACCGAGTCTTCCAGCCGCCGGATCATGCGGCGGGCATTGTTCTGGGCGATCTCGCGCGATGCGAGAAAAGCGCCAGTCACCAGCAGGATCGTGACCAAGGCCGTGATACTCGCCGCCAGCAGCGTGGTCGCTTCGACGCCCCCATTGGCCAGGCTATCCACCACGAGGTCCACCGAGCCAGCGACAAGGCCTGCGCTCAGCGCATAGATGCGCAGCATGCGCAACCAGCGGCGATAGTGAAGGTCTTCCGGAAAGAGGCGCTTGCGCAGGTCGTGCAGCACGCGTCTGATCCTCAGCCCGGCAGCAGGGATTTGATGAAAATCTTGGAGCGACGCTGGAAGTTGTACAGATCGCGCTTGCGCTCGGGCAACTCCTCCGGCCCGGCCTCGCGGAAGCCCCGCTCGCGGAACCAGTGCTGGGTGCGTGTAGTGAGCACGAAGAGCTCCCTGTAGCCAGCGCTGCGCGCGCGCTCGGTGATGTGCTGCATCAGGCGCTCACCGAGACCGGCGCGACGGAATTCAGAAGTCACCGCAAGACAGGCCATCTCGGCCATGCCATCTTCAGGGAAGGGGTACAGCGCAGCGCAACCGACCACCACACCATCGTGCTCGGCGAGCACGAAACGATCGATCTCCATCTCGATCAGCTCGCGGCCGCGCCGTACCAGGGTGCCATCGGCTTCGAGCGGGCCGAGCAACTGCAGCAGGGTGGCCACATCGTCGATGGTCGCGTCGCGCAGGCGATGCAAGGGCTCACGGCTGACCATGGTGCCCACACCCTGACGGGTGAAGAACTCCAGCAGCAGCCCGCCGTCCTTGTCGCGATCGATCAGGTGGGCACGTGCCACGCCGCGCCGCACAGCCTTGATGGCGCGCGGCAGGAAGAGGTGCAGATCCTCGGTTAGACCGACGCCGGCATTGAGCTTGCGCTCGGCCTCTTCGGCGGTGATCGCCTCGATCAGGCGACCTTCTTCATCCAGCAAACCCGGTGCATCGCACAGGTAGATCAGCTTTTCGGCCTGCAGGGCAATCGCCACCGCTTCGGCGACTTCTTCCATCACGAGGTTAAAAATTTCGCCGGAGGGTGACACGCCGAGGTTGGAAATCAGCACCACGTTCTGCTGATCCAGATCGGCCTTGATTTCCTCGGCAATCACACGCCGCACGGTGCCGGTATATTGATAGTCGACTCCGTCAACGACACCAATCGGCCGCGCGGTAATGAAGTTGCCGCCAGTCACACGCATGTAGGCGCCGGCCATGGGCGTATTCGGCAAGCCTTGCGACAAGGCCGCCTCGATATTGATGCGGGTGACACCAACCGCCGCCTTGACGCACTCCAGCCCGGCTTCGTCGGTGATGCGCAAGCCCTTGTGATAACGCGACTCCTGCCCGCGCCGGGCCAGTTCGGCCTCGATCTGCGGCCGAGCGCCATGCACCAGCACCAGACGCACGCCCAGCGCGGCCAGCAGATTGCAGTCGTGACACAAGTCTTCCATCAGCTCGCCCTGCGCCACTTCACCGCCAAAGGCGAGCACGAAGGTCTTCCCACGGAAGGCATGGAAGTAAGGCGCGGCGCCGCGCACCCAGTCTACGAAGCGAATCGCCTCGTCATCGCCCATGCGCACCGCGGCGGAGAGGTTGGCGCTGAGTACCCGGTTTTCCTGATTCATTCTGTCCATCTCAATAGTCGCCCCACAGGGCCATCATCGCGGCCAGCGCCGCCAGACCCGCCGTCTCGGTACGCAGCACGCGCGGTCCGAGGCTCACGGGTTTGCACCCAGCGGCCTGCGCAGCCGCCAGCTCCTTGTCACTCCAGCCCCCTTCGGGGCCGATCAGCAGGCTCACTGGCTCCGTCGGGCGCGGCATCACCGACAGCTTAGTACCGCCCTCCGGCGCCAGAATCCAGCGCTCACCGGCCATCGGCTGTGCCAGCCAGGCCGGCAGTTTCTGCAGCTCACCCACCGCACATAGATGACTGCGCCCGCATTGCTCAGCGGCGGAAACCGCCACCTGCCGCCAATGCTCGATGCGCTTGCCAGCGCGATCGCCGGCAAGCTTCAGCACACAGCGCTCGGCATCCACCGGCTGAACGCCCACCGCACCGAGCTCGACCGCTTTCTGCACGATCCAGTCCATCTTGTCGGCTACCGCCAGCGCCTGTACCAGCGTTACCGCCAATGGCGCCTCACGCTGCACATCCAGCTTTCTGTCGAGGCGCACGGCCGCCTCACCATCAAGTTTGATCAGCTCGCCAAGATACTCCGTGCCCGCACCATCGAACACCACGATCGGCTCGCCATAAGTCAGGCGCAGCACGCGCAGAGCATGGTGCGCCACTTCGGCGGGCAGGCGCAGACTCTGGTTGGCAGCAAGTGGCAGGGGGCAATGGAAGCGTGGGGGCATGGTGCTATGATCGTTCAGCTCGCACGCGCGAGCGTCGAACATTATATGGCCGGGCATCCCTGGCTGCCTCGCCGAATCCACCCGAGAGTCCGCCATGCCTCTGCTTGCCCGTGCCCGTGCGCTGGAATCCGTCGTCCGCGATGTCGCCCGCGAGGCCATCATGCCGCACTTCCTGCGTGCCGCCCGTGAGTTCAAGGACGACGGCAGCTCGGTCACCGCCGCCGATCTGGCCTCGCAGCAGGCCTTGCTTGAACGCCTGCCGGAAGTGCTCGACGCCCCGGTGATCGGCGAAGAGATGACGCCCGAGCAACAGCTCGAGTGCTGGCAGGCCGGCCAGGAAGGTGTGTGGTGCATCGATCCGATCGACGGCACCACCAATTTTGCCAACGGCGTCCCGCTCTTCGCCGTCTCTGTTGCCTATCTGGTGGGCGGCGAAACCCAGTTCGGAGTGGTCTACAACCCCACCACCGACGAATCCTTCTACGCCGCCAAGGGCGCCGGAGCCTGGCTCAACGGAAAACGCCTGCCGCTGCGCGCGCCCGCCAAACGCCTGGCCTTTTCGGTGGCCGGGATCGACTTCAAACGCATTCCGAACAAGCTGGCGGCCAATCTGGTCATGACGCCACCGTATTACTCGCAACGCAACTTCGGCTCCTCGGCGCTGGAGTGGTGCTTTGTCGCGGCCGGCCGGCTGGACGTTTACCTGCATGGCGGCCAGGCCCTGTGGGATTACGCAGCCGGGCGCCTGATCCTTGAAGAAGCCGGTGGCGTGTATGGCGTGCTGGATGGCGGCCCACTGGAAGCGGCCCCGCTGCCCAAACGCGCTGTGGTGCTGGCGGCGGACCCCGGCCTCTACGGCGAATGGTTGGCCTGGCTGCAGGTTCATCGTCAATGAGCGCTCGTCACCCGATCATCGCCGTCACCGGCTCCTCCGGCGCCGGCACCAGCACCATCTCGCGCACCTTCGGCCACATTTTCCGCCGCGAGGGCATCCGCGCCGCCTGCGTGGAAGGCGATGCCTTTCACCGCTACTCACGCAGCGAAATGCAGGAAAAGATCCTTGCTGCCGAGCTACGTGGCGAGCGCGGCCCGAGTCATTTCGGAATCGCCGCCAATCTCTTCGACGAGCTCGAAGCCCTCTTTGCCGGTTATGCCGAAACCGGCCAGGGCCTCAACCGGCGCTATTTGCATGACACCGAAGAAGCCCTGCACCGCGGCCTGCCACCGGGCAGCTTCACCCCCTGGGAAGCCTTGCCCGAGGATAGCGAGCTACTCTTCTACGAAGGTCTGCACGGCGGTGTGGTGACCGACAAGGTGGATGTGGCGCGGCACGTGGATCTCCTGATCGGCGTAGTACCCACCATCAACCTGGAATGGATCCAGAAGCTGATGCGCGACATGCAGGAGCGTGGCCACAGCCTGCCTGCCGTGCAGGACACCATCCTGCGCCGCATGGACGACTATGTGCACACCATCGTGCCGCAGTTCTCGCGCACCCATATCAACTTCCAGCGCGTGCCGATCGTCGATACATCCAACCCTTTCGCCGCCAAGGATGTGCCACTGCCCAACGAAACCCTGGTGGTGGTGAGTTTCCGCAACCCTGCCGGCGTCAACTTCCCGGAACTGCTCACTCTGCTGCACGGCAGCTGGATGACCCGCCCAAATACCCTGGTCATGCCAGGCCCAATGCTGGAGCTGGGCCTACAGGTGATTTTGCTGCCTCGAATCAAGGCTTTGCTGGAGAAACGCGCTGCAGCGCAGCATTCCGGGTAAACCCGAACAGCTTGAGTTCCATCAATTCCAGCACACCCCGGCTCAGCTATCGTTTCTACGAAAATTCGTAATTCAAGGCTATCAATCGCCGGTGGCGAAGCAGCGGGGCTTGTCAGATAATGCAAGGTTCCCGACCCCTGATGGCGCACCGCCGAGATCCAACATGAGCACCCGCACCCCCAGCATCGAATTCACTCCCCTTACCGGCGCCATCCGTGCGCTGGCCATGGATGCCGTCCAGCAAGCCAATTCAGGCCACCCCGGCGCGCCCATGGGCATGGCCGAGATCGCCGAAGTGGTGTGGCGCCGCCATCTGCGCCACAACCCGGCCAACCCGGGCTGGAGCAATCGCGATCGTTTCGTGCTCTCCAACGGCCACGGCTCGATGCTGCTCTACGCGCTGCTGCATCTCACTGGCTACGACCTGCCGCTCGACGAGCTGAAAAAATTCCGTCAGCTCGGCTCCAAGACCCCTGGCCATCCTGAAGTGCATTACACCTCGGGCGTGGAGACCACCACCGGCCCGCTGGGTCAGGGCATCGCCAATGCCGTCGGTTTCGCGCTGGCCGAGAAGATGCTCGCCGCCAGCTTCAACCGCCCGGGCTTTGAAGTGGTCGACCACCGCACCTGGACCTTCCTCGGCGACGGTTGCCTGATGGAAGGCATCAGCCACGAAGTCGCCTCGCTCGCCGGCCTGTGGAGGCTCGGCAAGCTCACCGCTTATTACGACGACAACAACATTTCCATCGACGGCGAAGTCGGCGGCTGGTTTGCCGACGACACCAAGAAGCGCTTCGAAGCCTATGGCTGGCAAGTCATCGGCCCGATCAACGGCCACGATGCCGCCGCCCTGCAAGCCGCGACCGAAGAGGCCAAGGCCGACAGCGAACGCCCGGCCCTGATCATCTGCCGCACCACCATCGGCGCCGGCGCCCCGACCAAGGCCGGCACCTGCGACGCCCACGGCGCCCCGCTCGGCGCCGCCGAGATCGAAGGCGTGCGCAAGGCCATCAACTGGCCGCACGCGGCGTTTGAAATCCCCGCCGACATCTACGCCCAATGGGACGCCAAGGCCGCTGGCGCCAAGGCCGAAGGCGAATGGAACACCCTCTTCGCCGCCTATGCCGCTGCGCATCCGGAACTGGCCGCTGAACTCAAGCGCCGCGTTGCTGGCGAACTGCCGGCCAGTTTCAAGACTGCCGCTGACGCGCTGATCGAAAAGGTTCAGGCCAAGGCCGAAACCATCGCCACCCGCAAGGCTTCGCAGAACGCCATCGAAGCGCTGGCCCCGAGCCTGCCCGAACTGCTCGGCGGCTCCGCTGATCTGGCTGGCTCGAACCTCACGCACTGGTCTGGCACCAAGGATTTCCTGCCGGGCGTGACTGACGCCAACTACATCAACTACGGCGTGCGCGAGTTCGCCGAGGTAGCGATTGCCAACGGCATCGCGCTGCACGGCGGCTTCATTCCCTACACCGCGACCTTCCTGGTGTTCTCGGATTACTGCCGCAGCGCGATCCGCATGGCCGCGCTGATGCACATCCGTCAGGTGATGGTGTTCACGCACGATTCGATCGGCGTCGGCGAAGACGGCCCGACCCACCAGCCGGTGGAGCACACCGCCTCCCTGCGCCTGATCCCGAACCTGAATGTCTGGCGTCCGGCCGACACCACTGAAGCCTCGGTGGCCTGGATCCACGGCATCGAGCGCGCCGATGGCCCGACCGTGCTAGCCCTGACCCGTCAGAACCTGCCTTTCAGCGCTCGCAGCGCTCAGCAACTGGCCGACATCCGCAAGGGTGGCTATGTGCTGGTGGATGCCGCCGACGCCAAGGCCGTGATCATCGCGACCGGTTCCGAAGTCGGCGTGGCGCTGGCTGCGCAGAAGCAACTGGCAGAAGCCGGCGTACCGGTGCGCGTGGTGTCGATGCCTTGCAACCGTTTGTTCGACGCACAAGACAAGGCCTACCGCGACAGCGTGCTGGGCAAGGGTCTGCCGCGCGTGGCCATCGAAGCCGGCGTGTCGGACGGCTGGTACAAGTATGTCGGTTTGGATGGCATCGTCATCGGCATGGACCGCTTCGGTGAATCCGGCCCCGGCGGCACGCTGTTCAAGCACTTCGGCTTCACGCCCGAGAAGGTGGTCGAAGCCGTCAAGAGTCTGGTTTAGACTGTTTGTTTTTCGCGCACCGGGGTGCTCCCCCGCTCCGGTGAAGCCGGCAGGATTCAACAGTCCGGCGCAGCACGCGATGGTGGTGGATTGTTCAACAATTATTTTTGTTCTCAGGAGTAAGACAAGATGGCAATCAAAGTCGGCATCAATGGTTTCGGTCGTATCGGCCGCATGGTGTTCCGCGCCGCCGTGCAGAACTTCAAGGACATCGAGATCGTTGGTATCAACGACCTGCTCGAGCCTGATTACCTTGCTTACATGCTCAAGCACGACTCCGTGCACGGCAAGTTCAAGGGTGAAGTCTCCGTTGAAGGCAACACCCTGATCGTGAACGGTCAGCGTATCCGCCTGACCGCCGAGCGCGATCCGGCCAACCTGAAGTGGAACGAAGTCGGCGCCGATGTCGTCGTCGAGTCCACCGGCCTGTTCCTCGAGAAGAGCGGCCAATGGGGCGCTGACAAGCACCTCGCCGCCGGCGCCAAGAAGGTCGTGATGTCGGCTCCGTCGAAGGACGACACCCCGATGTTCGTGTACGGCGTGAACCACGCTAGCTACGCCGGTGAGGCCATCATCTCCAACGCATCCTGCACCACCAACTGCCTGGCTCCGGTCGCCAAGGTGCTGAACGACACCTTCGGCATCAAGCGCGGCCTGATGACCACGGTGCACGCAGCTACCGCTACCCAGAAGACCGTTGATGGCCCGTCCAACAAGGACTGGCGCGGTGGTCGCGGCATTCTGGAAAACATCATCCCCTCCAGCACCGGCGCCGCCAAGGCTGTGGGCAAGGTGATCCCCGAGCTGAACAAGAAGCTGACCGGCATGTCCTTCCGCGTGCCGACTTCCGACGTTTCCGTGGTCGACCTGACCGTGGAACTGAACAAGGAAGCCAGCTACGAAGCCATCTGCGCCGCCATGAAGGCTGCCTCTGAAGGCGCCATGAAGGGCGTGCTGGGCTACACCACCGAGAAGGTCGTGTCGACCGACTTCCGTGGCGAATCCTGCACCTCCGTGTTCGATGCCGACGCCGGCATCGCCCTGGACTCGACCTTCGTCAAGATCGTGTCCTGGTATGACAACGAGTGGGGCTACTCCAACAAGGTGCTGGAGATGGTCCGCGTCGCAGCCAGCAAGTAAGACCCGAACGAGCCGCTGAGAACCAGCGGCTCGTTTTTTTCGGCTCCCGCCGGGAGGTTGGCCATGCAGTTCCGGAAACTCAGCGATCTCGATCTCGCCGGCAAGCGCGTGTTCATCCGTGCCGACCTCAATGTGCCGCTCGACGACAGCGGCAACATTGGTGACGACACACGCATCCGCAGCGCACTACCGGCGCTGCAGATGGCCCTCGCTCAGGGCGCAGCGGTGATGGTCACCTCGCACCTGGGACGCCCCGCCGAAGGTGAGCCAAACCCTCAGGACTCACTGGCACCAATCGCTACGCAACTGAGCCGCTTGCTGGGCCGCCCTGTACCGCTGGTTCCGAACTGGATCGGCGGAGATTTCGAACTCGAACCCGGCCAGATCGTACTGCTCGAAAACTGCCGCCTCAACAAAGGCGAAAAGAAGGACAGCCCCGAACTCGCCGCCCGCCTCGCGAAGCTCTGCGACATTTACGTCAACGACTCTTTCGCCACCGCCCACCGCGCCGAATGCACCACCCACGCCCTGGCGCTGGCTGCGCCGATCGCCTGTGCCGGCCCATTGCTGGCCGCCGAGCTGGAAGCACTCAGCAGCGCCCTGGAAACGCCAGAACGCCCCTTGCTGGCGATTGTTGGTGGCTCCAAGGTATCCACCAAGCTCGCCATCCTTGATAGCTTGGCCGACAAGGCCGATCAGCTGATTCTTGGCGGCGGGATCGCCAATACCTTCCTGCTGGCGGCCGGTTACCCGATCGGCCGCTCGCTGGTGGAGACCGATCTGGTGCCTGACGCCCGGCGCATTCTCGACAAGATGGTCGCACGTGACGCAGCAGTGCCCCTGCCGGTGGACGTGGTGGTGGCGCGGGAATTCTCGCCGCACGCCGAAATTTCGATCAAAAGCGTCGCCGATGTGGGCGATGAAGACATGATTCTTGATATTGGTCCGGAAACCGCTGGAAAACTCACGGCACAATTGCAGACTGCCCGTAGCATCGTGTGGAACGGACCGCTCGGCGTCTTCGAATTCGACGCCTTCGCCGAAGGCACCCGCATGCTGGGCAAGGCGATTTCAGAATCCTCGGCCATGAGTCTGGCAGGTGGTGGCGACACCATCGCCGCCATCGCCAAATTCGGCATCGCAGAACAGATCGGTTACATCTCGACCGCCGGCAGTGCTTTCCTCGAGTTTCTCGAAGGCAAGACTCTGCCAGCCATTGAAGCCCTGCAGCAACGCGCACACTGAACCGCCCGGAATTCACTACTACCGCTAAACTCCGCCTCCCGATGAGCAAACAAGATACTCCGGCTGCCAAGCCTGCAAAGAAACCCGCCGCGCCGCGTAAAGCTGCGCCCAAGGCTGCCCAGGCAAAAACCGCCACTCAATCCCCCTCTCTCCAAAACACTTCCAACGAAGGAGTCTCCATGCAACGTCACACCAAGATCGTCGCCACCCTCGGCCCGTCCTCCAATGATGCCGAAACCCTCGAGCGCATGATCCGCGCCGGTGTCGACGTCGTGCGCCTGAACTTCTCGCACGGCAAAGCCGAAGATCACATGAACCGTGCCAACGTGGTGCGCGAAGCCGCCAAGCGCGTCGGCAAGCCGGTCGCCATCCTCGCCGACCTGCAAGGCCCGAAGATCCGCGTCGGCAAGTTCGCCAACGGCAAGACCTTCCTCGAGAAGGGTCAGAGCTTCATCCTCGACGCTGAATGCGAACTGGGCAACGACGAGCGCGTCGGCCTCGACTACAAGGAACTGCCCAACGACGTGAAGCCGGGCACCATCCTGCTGCTGAACGACGGCGCCATCGTGCTGGACGTGGAAAAGGTCATCGGTGCCGAGATCCACACCCGCGTGCGTCATGGCGGCGAGCTGTCCAACAACAAGGGCATCAACCAGAAGGGTGGCGGCCTGACCGCTCCGGCGCTGACCGCCAAGGACATGGAAGACCTCAAGACCGCTGCCGCCATCGGCATCGAGTACGTGGCCGTGTCTTTCCCGAAGAACGCGGCGGACATGTACATGGCCCGCACCCTGCTGCGCGCTGCCGGCTCCAATGCCCTGACCATCGCCAAGATCGAGCGTACCGAAGCGGTTGAACCGCAAACCCTGCGCGAAATCCTCGAAGCCTCTGACGGCCTGATGGTCGCCCGTGGTGACCTGGCTGTGGAAGTCGGCGAAGCTGCCGTGCCGGCCCTGCAGAAGAAGATGATCAAGCTGGCCCGCGAGATGAACAAGCTGGCCATCACCGCGACCCAGATGATGGAGTCGATGATCTCCAGCCCGGTGCCGACCCGCGCCGAAGTGTCCGACGTGGCCAATGCCGTGCTGGATGGCACCGATGCCGTGATGCTGTCGGCCGAAACCGCTGCCGGCAAGTACCCGGTTGAAGTGGTCGAAACCATGGCCCGCGTCTGTGAAGAAGCCGAGAAGTCCTACCCGAACACCCTGGACCAGGACTTCCTGAACCGCAACTTCACCCGCATCGACCAGTCGATTGCCATGGCCGCCCTGTTCTCGGCCCACCACCTCGGCGCCAAGGCGATCGTGGCCCTGACCGAATCGGGCTCCACTGCGCTGTGGATGAGCCGCATGCACTCGGGCACCCCGATCTACGCCCTGACCTCGCAGCAAGACACCGTCGGCAAGACCGCGCTGTACCGTGGCGTGTTCCCGATCGCCATGCCGCGCATCACCGACAGCAGCGAACACCTGCTGCACGAAGCCGAACTCACCCTGATCAAGCACAAACTGGTGCAGCCGGGTGACATCGTGGTCGTGACCGTGGGCGAACCGCTGGGCCAGTCCGGTGGTACCAACAGCCTGAAGATCGTCAAGATCGGCGGCTGAGCCTAAGCCCGCTATGCGGGTTTATGCAGCAGCCCGCCTGAAGGCCAAAAACGGCTCTCCTTGCAAAAGGGGGGCCGTTTTTTCATGAGGCGGGAATTGTGCACATGCGATAACAAGTTCAGCACGGTAGAATCGCGTCCTGCAGGGTGGCTGCCAGCAGTCATCACGAACACTTCGACAATCCCAGAGGACTCCCATCATGGCTCTCGTTTCCATGCGCCAGCTGCTCGACCACGCAGCCGAATTCAGCTACGGCCTGCCCGCGTTCAACGTAAATAACCTTGAACAGGTCACCGCCATCATGGAAGCCGCCAATGAACTGGACAGCCCGGTGATCATGCAAGCCTCCGCCGGCGCCCGCAAATACGCCGGTGAAGCTTTCCTGCGCCACCTGATCGACGCCGCCGTCGAAGCCTATCCGCACATCCCGGTCGTCATGCACCAGGATCACGGCCAGAGCCCGGCCGTGTGTATGGCCGCAATCAAGAGTGGCTTTTCCTCGGTGATGATGGACGGCTCCCTGCTGGAAGACGGCAAGACCCCGTCCTCCTATGAATACAACGTCGAAGTCAGCCGCGAAGTGGTGAAGTTCTCGCACGCCATCGGCGTTTCCGTGGAGGCTGAACTGGGCTGCCTCGGCTCGCTGGAAACCGGCATGGCCGGTGAAGAAGACGGTATCGGCGCCGAAGGCAAGCTGGATCACAGCGCCATGCTGACCGATCCGGATCAGGCCGTCGACTTCGTCAAGCGCACCCAGTGTGACGCACTGGCGATTGCCATCGGCACCAGCCACGGTGCCTACAAATTCACCCGCAAGCCCACTGGCGACATCCTCGCCATCGACCTGATCAAGAAGATCCACGAGCGCCTGCCCAACACCCACTTGGTGATGCACGGCTCGTCCTCCGTGCCGCAGGATCTGCTGGCAATCATCCGCCAGTACGGCGGCGACATCGGCGAAACCTACGGCGTGCCGGTCGAGGAAATCGTGCAGGGCATCAAGTACGGCGTGCGTAAGGTGAACATCGACACCGACATCCGCCTGGCCATGACAGCCGCCGTCCGCAAGTACCTGTTCGAGAATCCTTCCAAGTTCGACCCGCGCGACTACCTCAAGCCGGCCCGTACCGCCGCCCAGGCCATCGTCAAGGCGCGCATGGAAGCTTTCGGTTGCGCCGGTCAGGCCAGCAAGATCCGCCCGATCGCGCTGGACAAGATCGCCGCGGCCTACAAGAGCGGCGCACTGGCCCAGCAGGTCAAGTAAGCAAGTACTTGCCGCACTGACAAGGCCTCCCGCGCGGAGGCCTTGTTCTTTTCAAGGACTCAGTAACGCCCGGTGCGCCGATCGTAGGCCTGTGAAAACCGCTGGCTCAGATCCGGATCACGCTCGACCGGTCCTTTGGCATCGAACTGCACGCGCACGCTACCATCGGCCTGCCGCCAGACCTGAATCGTCACCGCGATACCTTCGCGCGAGCCCCGGATCACGCCACTGGCCTGATCCTGACTGCTCAGGGTGATCCCGGCATCCTGTGCTGCGGCCAGCGCACCGTACCAGGCCCGCTCGAAGTTGCTTGGCGAAGCCGAAAGCTGGCCAGGGCCAGGGGGCGATTCGTAATAAACACACGCCGCCAGCACGCTGGTGGTCAGTGCCGCAAGAAGAGCGGAGCGAAGAATTCTATACATGCGACCTCCCGACAACGCGTGCTTGGCAGCCGCATTGTGCCATCAGGCCGCAGCCGTCTCGCGCAATAAGCCCTCACCTGCACCAAGGTCCAGCTAAGATCGGCCTCACGCCTCGTACCGACAGATCATCACCTTGCCACATACCGCTCCCCCTTCCGACGCAGCCGAAGAACTCGAACTCGCCGCCTCTGACGACGCCATCGAGGCCTATCTCGCCCGCTTCAATGCCCGCCTGATCCACGGCAACGACGCCATCTCCATCGAAGTGAGCGGCGAAGCCGCTGGCGTGCCCTTCCGGCTGGTGCCGGATCGAGGCTCGCTGGCGCGGGTGATGAAGTGGCGCAAGCTGCATGCGGTGCAGCGTCTGGCCCTAGTACAGGAGCGCCTGAATGCCGACACCCTGGCCGAGTTGCAGGTCGAGATCGAGCACTTCATCGCCGGCGTTGAGCGCCGCGCACGCCAAGCGGGGCTGGATGCGCTGCCTTTACTCGGCGCGCTGCAAACCGGCCGCGAGCTCGCCAGCCGGCGCTTCCAGGTGGTGGAAGACCGCCTCGCCGAGGCGCTCTTCCAGCAGAAAGAACACAGCCAGGCCGAGGCCGCGCTGCACTCCGTGCGCCTCGCCCGTTACCCGGAATCCTTCGAGCTGGCCACCGGCATGCGCCGCCGCTTCATCGCCATTCTCGGTCCGACCAATTCCGGCAAGACCCATCAGGCCATGGAAGCGCTGGCCGCGGCCGCAAGCGGTGTGTACCTCGCACCACTGCGTCTCTTGGCACTGGAGAACTACGAGCGTCTGGTGGATCGGGATGTGGCGGTGAGCCTCGTCACCGGTGAAGAGCGCCGCCTCACCGAAGGTGCTACCCATGTCGCCAGCACCATCGAGATGATGGACGCAACGCGCGCAGTGGAAATCGCCATCATCGACGAGATCCAGATGCTCGAAGATCTGGAGCGCGGCTCGGCGTGGACCGCTGCGGTCTGCGGCGTACCGGCAAAAACCGTGTACCTGCTCGGCTCACTGGCGGCGCGCCCGGCGATCGAAGCACTCGCTCAGCGCCTGGAGTGCCCGCTGGAGGTCATCACCTTGCAGCGCAAGTCGCCACTGGAGATGGAAGCGCAGTGCGTTGGCAATGTCGGCAAACTGCAGCGCGGCGACGCGCTGATCGCCTTCTCGCGCCGCGAAGTGCTGGAATGGGCGGCAAACATCACCAAAGCCGGGCTCAAGGTGGCAACGATCTACGGCAATCTCTCGCCCGAGGTGCGCCGCGCCCAGGCCCAGCGCTTCCGCGATGGTGAGGCCGACGTGGTGGTCGCCACCGACGCCATCGGCATGGGCCTGAACCTGCCGATCCGGCGCGTGGTGTTCAGCACCGCAAAAAAATACGATGGCATCTCCGAAGACATCCTGCCGGCCTGGCTCACCCACCAGATCGCCGGCCGGGCGGGGCGCTACGGCATTCACGAAGCCGGCCATATCGCCGGATTCGACGATCACACCCACCGCCTGATTGCACGCCTGATGAAGACCCACGCCAGCGCCCTGCCGCGGCGCGGCTTCTACGTCACGCCTTCGCTGCAGCAGCTCGAAGCCATCGCCCGCGCCACCGGCGAGAAATCGCTGGCCAAGCTGCTCGAACTCTTCTCGCGCAACATCGATCTATCGGACGATTTCTTCCTGCCCGGCAATCTGGAGGAACAGATCAATCGGGCTTTATGGCTTGATCAGCTGCGCCTGCCGCTGGCGCAGCGCTTCACCTTCTCGCTGGTGCCGATCTCCAGCCGCGTACCGATGCTCAACGACGCCTGGCAGGGCTGGGCGCGCAATGTCTCCCGGCAACGCCCCAACTACCTGAGCGAAGATCTGGAAGCCTTCGAGCGCGCCCGCTTTCCGCTGCAAGCTGCCGAAGACGCCTGCAAGAAATACTCGGCCTATGCCTGGCTTGGCTATCGCCTGCCGGATTACTTTCCGGACGCCGAAGCGGCCGTGGCGATTGCCCGCGAAACCTCGGAGCGCGTCGACCAGATGCTCGCCAGCCAGCACCAGAGCCACCAGCGAGCTGCCGTGCGGGACGACCGCTTCGGCCACAAATCCGGCCAGCGCCGCAGCAGCGGGCCATCGCGCGGCGGGCATCTGCGCCGGGGGCGCTGAAGATTCGCCTTGCCGCAGGTTTCCACTACAATTGCGCCTCCCCCAACGCAACACAGGAATCCCGTCATGGCACGCATGGTCAAGTGCATCAAGCTCGGCACCGAGGCCGAAGGCCTCGACTTCCCGCCCGTTCCCGGCGAACTGGGCAAGAAAATCTGGGAAAACGTCTCGAAAGAGGCCTGGCAGCAGTGGATCAAGCATCAAACCATGCTGATCAACGAAAACCGCCTCAACCTGATGGACCCGAAGGCCCGCAAATATCTCGCCGAACAGATGGATCGCCATTTCTTCGGCGGTGGCGCGGATGCCGCCACCGGCTTCGTTCCGCCCGCCCAGTAAGCGGCCAGAGACTGCGCCCGGCGCCGGATAGCTTCCGGTGCCCGAGCCTGTTTCCGCTTCCCTTCATTCCTTTCCACGGTTTCCCGCCATGAGCCAGCCCCTCTACGAATCCTCGATCAACAGCCTGCCGCTGCTCGCCCGCGGCAAGGTGCGCGACATCTACGCTGTCGATGAGGACAAGCTGCTGATCGTTACCTCGGATCGCCTGTCGGCCTTCGACGTGATCCTGCCGGACCCGATCCCGCGCAAGGGCCAGGTGCTCACCCAGACGGCCCTGTTCTGGTTTGACAAGCTGGCCCACATCCTGCCCGGCCAGCTCACCGGCATCGCTCCGGAAGACGTGGTGACCGCCAGCGAACGCGATCAGGTGCGCGGCCGCGCGCTGGTCGTGAAGCGCCTGAAGCCCCTGCCGATCGAAGCCGTGGTGCGCGGCTACATCATCGGCGGTGGCTGGAAGGATTACCTCGCCACTGGCCAGGTCTGTGGTCACACCCTGCCGGTCGGCTTGAAGCAGGCAGCCAAACTGGCACAGCCGCTGTTCACGCCCTCGACCAAGGCCGAGATGGGCACGCACGACGAGAACATCGACTTCGCCAAGTGCGTGGAACTGATGGGTGAAGACCTGTCCGCCCGCGCCCGTGATGCCGCCATTCGGCTCTACGCCGAAGCGCGTGACTACGCCGCCAGCCGCGGCATCATCATTGCGGACACCAAGTTCGAGTTCGGCGTGGATGCTGCCGGCACCCTGCACCTGATCGACGAAGCGCTGACGCCGGACTCCTCGCGCTTCTGGCCCGCCGACAGCTACGCCGAAGGCATCTCGCCGCCGTCCTATGACAAGCAGTATGTGCGCGACTATCTCGAGACGCTGGACTGGAACAAGACCGCCCCGGGCCCGCGCCTGCCGGCTGACGTGATCGAGAAGACCAGCGCCAAGTACGTGGAAGCCTACGAGCGCCTCACCGGCAAGCAACTCGCCGACTGAGCCTGCCGCACCTCCCCGCACTCAGCAAGGGCCGCCCAGTGCGGCCCTTGTCACGTCTACGGTGCCTGAGCATACGTCCACGCATGGCCCCCCAGCGGCCTTGCTACAATCGTTCGCACAAAAACACTCCGGGGATATCCATGAAACACATCGCACTGGCAACGGTTTGCCTGATATTGGCGGCCTGCGCCTCCACACCACTGATCGTTGAAGGGCGCTTCCTGCAGATCGGGCCCGCGGACGCCGCATTTTCAGAAATCCCGTTCGAAACCCGTGGCACCTGCGAGATGGTCTTGAAAGAGATGCCTTACCGCCAGCGCAAGATCAGCCACTGCGCGGCCAGCAGTGCAAAGCTGACTTACGGTTTTGACAGCAAGCCGCCTCTGTTAGAACCACTTGTCATTTCCGCACGCAGCATGGAAGCCTGCGAGAAAGCACGCGAAGGCAGCTTGAAATCCGAAGCCAAAGGCAACGGCAAGGTCTTGTCTGAATGCCACAAACTCTGATCGGACACCCAATGCGCCACTCTCTTTCACTCGCGCTGCTATGTCTCACGCTCAGCGCCTGCGGCGCCAAGATTCTGCGTGCCGACGGCCCCTACCTGCAGGTCGGGCCGACCGATGCGCCACTGAATGAACTGACCCTGCCGGACAAGGAGCATTGCGAATATCTGATCGGCATTTTCGGCAACCAACCTGTACGCTGCACGGCGGAGTCCATCAAGCTGCCATTTGCCGGCAAGGTCCACAACGATTTCTGGAAACTCTCGATCGCGGTCACCGGCCGCACACTCACGGCCTGCAGCGAAACCCTCAGCCGGATCGGCAAGAGCAAGGGCTGGGACATCGAGGAGGCCTGCGTTCAGGTGGGTGAGCCGATTGCAGCAACAGCGGCCAGCGTCGATATGGACAAGCCAGCATCACGCAGCACCCTTAGTCCAAAGAGACAAACGCCCGCAGCTCAGAACGGCCAAGCGGCCACTCCCTGATTCCGGCAGGCACAAATCGGGCAGAATGCTTGCTCCCGCCCGCTGCTGCCGGAGCCCCTGCCCATGCGCTGCCCTGCTGCCCTACTGACCCTGCTGCTTGTACTTGCCGGCTGTGCTGCCCCCACGCCTTCCAGACCGGCACTCAGCATCGAGCCGGGTCGCCTGCCAGCAGCAGATCTGGCACTGGACATTCCCGGCCTCGGCCCCTGCACCGACAACCCGGATCGCACCCTGCGCATCCGTAGTGGCGAGCCGGTCAACATCATGGTGCATGGCTGCTTCGGCTCCAGCGGTGAATTCCGCTCGCTAGCCCAGGTGCTGGCCTTCCACGGCCAACAAAGCGCCTGCTTTACCTACGATGATCGTGCCGCGCTGGACGACAGCGCCAGCGCCCTGCGGCGTGCCCTGCATCTGCTCGATGAGGGTGGCAGCCGCCCGGCCGTCACGGTGATCGGTCACAGCCAGGGCGCACTGATTGCACGCCGGGCGCTGAGTGATCAGCCTCTGACCGAAGCCTTGCCAGCAGGAGGTAGCAAGGAACTGGTGACCGTCTCCGGTCCCTTTGCCGGCATCAAGGCTGCCGCGCCCTGCGGTATAGGCTGGCTCCGCGTCGTGACGCTGGGGCTGATGCCGGCTTCCTGCCACATGGTCACCGGCGCCAAGTGGGCGGACATCACCTGGTCCTCACGTTTCATCCGCCAGCCCGGTGGCCTCGCTACGCAGGTGACTCGCCACCTGAAGATCGACACCGACGAGCGCAATACCTGCCGCCGTTTTGAAGGAAGCCGCTGTGTGGAGAGTGACGAGATTTTCGCGCTCGCCGAGCAGCAGCAGCCTGCCGTCGATGGTGATCCACGCACCACACGGCTGGAGTTGCAGGCCGGTCATGTCGAGATCATTGGTGATCGTGAGGTGGCGCCACTCAAGCTGATAGCCGCCCTGCAAGCAGAAGGCGTGATCCGGCCCACCCCGATCACGCAGCGCCCGGCCTTCCGCCAATTGCTGGCGCAAGTCTATGGCGATGCACGCCTGGTGGCCGCCCGCCCCTGAAACCCCACTCCCGCGTTCCAGGCCTGAGTCAGGCCGTAAGCATCGCCATCGCCGCCGCGCGCCGGATGCGCGCTTCATCAAGCAGGCGGTTCACCAGTTCGTGATCGGCACCGGCGAAAGCTGCCTGGCGACGGGCAATCTGCTCTTCGAGCGACACGGTGGAGAAAGGATTCGGCGTACCAGCGGCCGAGTTGGCGAGAAACAGGATGTCCGAAAGCTTGCGCGGCGGCCAGCTGCCACTGCACTCCTCCTGCGCGTCGAGCGCGTCGGTGATGGTTTCCGGCGTACCGAGCGACTGCAGCACGGCCTGGCTCACGCGCCGGTCCCAGTACAGGATGAACTCAGCCAGCTCGCTCTGCTCTTCGAGCAGCTCGGGGAATTCGTGCGCACGCGCCAGGAGGTAGAACTGGCCGATGTCATGCACCATGCCGGCCAGCAGCGCGGTATCGGGCACCGTGCTGTCGAGCTGGATGGCAATCGCGTAGGACAGCGAGGCCACGTCCAGCGAATGCCGCCACAACTGGTCAGCCAGGCGCCACACCGGCGCAAACTCCTGAGCCGTAGCCAGCTGATCGCCGATCACGGCCAGTGCCAGGGTACGGGCGTTATTCACCCCCACCCGCATCAGCGCGCGCTGCACATCCGTCACCTCCACCCCGGCCGGGTTGAAGAAGGCCGAGTTGGCCATGCGCAGCAGCTTCACCGAGAGCAGTGGCTCCAGGCTGATCACCCGGGATACCGACGTGAGGCTCGAATTCTGATCATCCAGCGCGCGCCGGATCTTCATCGTGGCCTGCATGCTGGTCGGGAAGACCAGTTCACCGCTCTTCAATTCCTTTTCGATGGCGGCACTGAAAGCCGCCCGTCGATCGCCTGTTTCCGCCATAGTCCAACCCTCTCGCGCCGATTTTTGCCGCTCTGCCTTATTGACGGCAGAATGGCACCTGAACTTCAGTATTTGCCTCCAGGACTCGAAAATGACCTCTCCCCTGCTCGATTTCTCCTCCCTGCCCCGTTTCGATGCCGTCACCCCGGAAGAGGTCGGCCCGGCCATTCGTGAGCTGCTGGAAGCAGGCCGCGCCCTCATCGCGTGCCAGACCGCTCCTGAAGTGCCAGCCACCTGGGATGCCTTCGTAGCCCCGATGGTGGATGCCGGCGAGCGGCTGTCGCGCGCCTGGGGCATCGTTGGCCATCTCCACAGCGTGCTCGACGTACCGCCCTGGCGCGATGCCTACAACGCCCTGCTGCCGGAAGTAACGCGCTACTACTCCGAGCTCGGGCAGAACCTCGCCCTCTTCGCCAAGTACAAGGCCCTGCGCGCTTCGTCAGAGTTCGCCCGCCTGAGCAGCGTGCGCCAGCGCATCATCGAGAATGAGATCCGCGATTTCCGCCTCTCCGGCGCCGAGCTGCCCGAGGAGCAGAAGCCGCGCTTCCAGACCATCCAGCAGGAACTGGCGGCGCTGGCCGCCAAGTTCTCGGAGAACGTGCTGGACGCCACCAATGCCTTCACCGAGCTGGTCAGCGACGAAGCGCGTCTGGCCGGCCTGCCGGCCGACGTGATCGCCGCCGCACGCAATGAGGCCGAGTCCGCCGGCAAAGAGGGCTGGCTGTTCACCCTGCGCATGCCCTCCTACCTGCCAGTGATGCAGTACGCCGAAGACCGCAGCCTGCGCGCAGCCATGTACCGCGCCTCGGCCACCCGCGCCTCGGAGTTCTCGGCAGAGCTGGACCACCCGGAATGGGACAACGCGCCGAACATCGCCCGCATCGTCGAGCTGCGCCGCGAGCTGGCCGGCATGCTCGGCTACCAGAGCTATGCCGAAGTCTCGCTGGTGCCCAAGATGGCCGAGTCGCCTGCGCAGGTGCTGGCCTTCCTGCGCGATCTGGGCGCAAAAGCCAAGCCCTTTGCTGAGCGCGACATGGCCGAGCTGCGCGCCTTCGCCGCCAGCGAACTGGGGCTCGCCACGCTGGAAGCGTGGGACGTGGGCTATGCCGCCGAGAAGCTGCGCGAAGCGCGCTACAGCTACTCCGATCAGGAAGTGAAACAGTACTTCCAGGAACCCAAGGTGCTGGCGGGCCTGTTCGGCGTGGTCGAGCGCCTGTACGGCGTGCAGATCCGCCCGGATGCCGCGCCGGTGTGGGATGCCGACGTCCAGTTCTACCGCATCGAACGCGGCGGCCAGCTTGTCGGCCAGTTCTACCTCGACCTGCATGCCCGCGCCACCAAGCGCGGCGGCGCCTGGATGGACAGCGCCATCACGCGCCGCCGCACCGCTGCCGGCGTGCAGACCCCGGTGGCCTACCTGGTGTGCAACTTCCCCGGCCCGGTCGATGGCAAGCCCGCCACCTTCAGCCACGACGATGTGCAGACCCTGTTCCACGAAGCCGGCCACGGCCTGCACCACCTGATGACGCGCATCGAGGAGCTGTGGGTATCCGGCATCTCCGGTGTGGAATGGGATGCAGTCGAGCTGCCGAGCCAGTTCATGGAGAACTTCTGCTGGGAGTGGGACGTAATCCAGGGCATGACGGCTCACGTCGACACCGGGGCGCCGCTACCGCGCGCGCTGTTCGACAAGATGCTCGCCGCACGCAACTTCCAGAGCGGCATGCAGACCGTCCGGCAGCTTGAGTTTTCGCTTTTCGACCTGCGCCTGCACCATGACTGGGCTTTCGATCCCGCGGCCGGCGTGCAACCGCTGCTCGACGAAGTGCGGCGTGAAGTGGCGGTGAATTTCCCGCCGGCGTGGAACCGCTTCGCCAACAGCTTCAGCCACATCTTCGCCGGCGGCTACGCGGCCGGTTACTACAGTTACAAATGGGCAGAGGTGCTGTCGGCGGACGCCTTCGCGGCCTTCGAAGAAGCCCGCCCAGCCGGCGGCAGCGTGTTCGACAGTCAGGTGGGCGAGCGCTTCCTCACCGAGATCCTCTCGGTGGGCGGCTCACGGCCGGCGCTGGAATCCTTCCGCGCCTTCCGCGGCCGTGATCCGGAAGTGGACGCCCTGTTGCGCCACAGCGGCATGATCGCCGCCTGAAATCCTGCAAGGAGGCAGCATGAAGCATTCGAAGATTCTGTTGGTCATTGCCCTGCTGTGCCTTGCCGGCACGGCGAGTGCCGAGGTCTATCGCTGGACGGACAAGAGCGGCAAGGTGCATTACTCCGACACCCCGCCCACGGAGACCGAGGCCCAGACCCGTCGCCTCTACGACAGCAGCATTGAGCAGGAAAAGCTGCCCTACGCAACGCGCCAGGCAGCCAGTCGCTTCCCGCTGGTTCTGGTCACCGGCGAAGGCTGCGGTGAGCCCTGCAAGCTGGCGCGCGACTACCTCGGCAAACGCAAGGCGCCCTTCAGCGAGAAGTTGCTCAAGACCCAGGAAGAGATCGACGCCTACAAGCTCCAGACCGGCAAGAAGGAGTTCAGCGTGCCGACACTGATGGTCGGCAGCCGGGTGCTAGACGGTTTCGAGCCGGGCACCTGGGGCAGCGAGCTGGATCTGGCAGGCTATCCGAAGTAAGCCGCCCACCAGAACTTTCTCAGCGTCATCTCCCGCAGCGGGCCATCCGGCCCGCTCCCGCTTCCCTGCATCGGCGCCCCGCCGCAGGCAGGAGGCGCTCGCGCGTCCACAGGCAGAGCACCAGGAAATCCCCACCATCATCACTCCAACCGAATATTTGTAATCCTTTGCATTGTTCAATGGCTGGATTTAGCATATTTGCCACTAATATCGATTTTATACTTTGGTATTAGTCGCAAATAACTCCAGGGCTCCCGAAAGTCCGCTCGAACCAACAGGGAACAACAACGATGAACAAGAAGAGCAGTCGTAAGAAGGGCAAGCTTCATCCCGGGCTTCTGCGCGAGACCATCGTCAAGAGCGTGGAACTGACCCGCTATGCTATTCGCAAGGGAAAACCGGACCCGAGCAAGCCGGTAATGACAACCGGGAAGAACCTCGCCTTTGTCGACAAAGGCGTCTCCAGCTGGCGTTTCGAGCTATCGGACCCGCATGCGATCCGTCCGGTGGCTGAACGACCGCCGATGGTGAAGGTGGAGGCACGCTGGTTCTCAACGCAGGAAGCGCTCGAAACCGGCATCAAGGTAGTGAGCGGCGGCAGCGCCAACGTGTTCGGCGCGATGGGCTGCCTGCTGGTGCCGGAAGACTTCAGCATCCCGACCGTCATCGCCACGCCCGACAACGTCGGCTACTACGGCCTGCAACTGATCGAAGCCGGCAGCGATTTCGTGCTCTCGTCGCCCAAGTACGAAATCGCCCTGATGGAGTACGACTACACCAAGGACTACAAGAAAGACTTTCTGATGAAGGTCCACGGTGGTGGTGGCATCTTCGTCGAGACCCACGACTTCCCGCACATCCATATCCCGACTTCGGAAGCATGCGGCGGCTACATCGTGATCGGCAAGCAGATTGCAGAGGAAGTCTTTCACTTCACCGCCTTCCAGATCCCGTATGGCTATGCGCTCTACACTCCGAGCGGCACGATCCACGGCGATGGCACGCTGGTCGGCGTGTATGCGCTGACCGTGGCGGACTCTGCGCTGGCCAGTGCCAACACGGTGCTGGTGTATGACAAGGACAGCCTCGAGATGGCACGCAATGTGGTGCCGGACTGGCGGCCAGGGCGATGAGCGTGCCTGATCCTCGCCCCCATCCCGCCCCCTTCCTGCCAGCCGACCAAGTCACGACGCTGCCGGATCTGGGCGTGCCTGCGCAGACGCAGTTCGCCGGCTACGCCTCGATTCGCCCCCAGCCCGGTGGGCCGGATGATGAGGCCTTGTTCTACTGGTTCGCCGGCACGGCTGACTACAAGAACAGCCCGACCATCCTGTGGTCCAACGGCGGCCCAGGCTCCAGCAGCTTCTGGGGCCTGTTTATCGAAAACGGCCCCTTTGTGTTCAATGAAGACCAGAGTGGCAGTTTCAGGATTGCCAACAATCCAAACGGCTGGAACCAGGTCGCGAACTATCTGGTATTCGAGCATCCGCTCGGCGTCACGCTGTCCTTCGCGAAGGATGAGAAAAATCTCCCGCAGAACGTGAAGCAAGGCATCGATCAGCTCTACCAGGCGCTGATCAATTTCATCCGCCTGCATCCGGAAATCGCGGCCAATCCGCTGATTCTGGCAGGCGAATCCTACGCCGGCACCTATCTGCCCCTGCTGGCCGAAGCCATCCTCACCGGCAATCAGGTGCCGGGCAATCCGGTGCTGGATCTGCAGACGGTAGTACTCGCCGATGCCTGGGTCGATCCGATGACCCAGATGGCCACTGACACCAGCTATGCCCTGAGCCACGGACTGATCACGCCGGAGCAGAAGCAGACGCTCGATACGGACTATGCGCACAATTACCCGCAGATCAATCAGGCCATCCAGCAGCTCTGCGGCCTCTACATGGCGAATACGGCGCAAACCGAGGACCCACCTTTCCAGCCAGTACTGGACTACATCAACCGGGCAGACGTCCGCGCGGCGATCCATGCGCCCGCGGAGCCTGTCGTCACTGAATCGTGGTCCGCAGCAATCGGCAATCTGTATGCGTTTGGCGTGAATGACTCGTATCTCGGTACGGTACAGAAGCTGCTGGACGGTGGCCTGCAGTTCATCATCGTGTCTGGCCTGAATGATGCAAAGGACTGCAACTTCCTCGGCACCGGCGCGTGGCTGCGCCGCCTGCAGGGCGACAGCGCCGCGGCCTTCCAGCGCGCCTCCACGCAGCAATGGAAAGATGATCCCCAGGGGCCAGTGCTGGGCTTCATCCAGGATGGCGGCGGCCTCAGCTGGATCAAGGTGCTGAACGCTGGCCATCTCGCCGCCCACGATCAGCCCCGCCTGATTGGCGCGTTGCACAAGTTGAGCCGAGCATGGTCTTTGCATGCAAAGAGCCCCGATACCTGCGGCCCCGGCTAACCCCACCACCTCTGAGAAACTCCGGCCATGGACTACATCGACAACTTCAAGCCCGCCCAAAAGATCGAGCCCAGGGATGACGACTGGGGGATCTACAAGACGCTGCTGGAATCGACCAATGCGATCCCCTGGAAACTCAACTGGGAGACCAAACAGTTCGACTATATCGGTCCGCAGATCGAAGCCTTGCTAGGCTGGCCGCAGGAGAGCTGGCTGGGCGCCATGGACTGGATCAACCGCATCCATGAGGAAGAGCGTGCTGCCATAGCAGCCTTCTGCATCCGTCAGTCGGAAGAAGGCATCGACCATGAGGCGGACTATCGTGCGCTGAAGGCAGACGGAAGTTTCGTGTGGATTCGCGATGTGGTGCATGTGATCCGCGACGCCAAGGGCAAGACGACGGATCTGGTCGGTTTCATGTTCGACATCTCCGAGCGCAAGCGGATGGAAGAAGAGCTGCTCTCCCTCAACGAGAAACTGCAGGAGATCTCTCGGCGCGACGGGCTGACCGGTATCGGCAACCGCTTCCTGTTCGATCAGCACCTGAAGAGCGAATGGGCGCGTGCGCAGCGCAGCCAGTCGCCGCTGTCCCTGATCATCTTCGATATTGATTTCTTCAAGCAGTACAACGACAGCTACGGTCATTTGCAGGGCGACGAGTGCCTGCAGCGCCTCACCCGCGCGATCACTGGAATCCCGGTCCGCTCAACGGATCTCTTTGCCCGTTACGGAGGCGAGGAGTTCGTGATGCTGCTGCCCGACACGCCCAATGAGGCCGCTGCACTGATCGCGGAAAGGTGCCGTCAGGCCATTCTTGAGTTGGGCATCCCGCACCGCGGCTCGGTCTGCGCGCCCTCGGTCACCATCAGCCTGGGCGTCAGCACCTTGGTGCCAACGTCCGAGATGGCTCCCGAGGCACTCCTCGAGCATGCGGACAAACTGCTCTATCAGGCCAAGGATTCGGGGCGCAATTGTGTGTGCGCCGCAGCGTGCCCGACGGGCCCTGCCGGGCACTGAAGCGCCAGCGGCACTTCAGCCCGGCACAGCCGTAACAGGGCCCGAAAGGCGGCTCGCCAACACCTGGTCCACCCGATTGCGGTCGATGTCGACCACTTCAAATTCCCAGTCTTCCCACACGAGGCGTTCGGCCTTGCGCGGGATATGCCCCAGCGTAGCGAGCACGAAGCCCCCCACGGTGTGATAGGTGCCCATCGAGTCGATCGGCAGCTCGCGCAGGCCCAGCTTGTCGCGCATCTCATCGATTGGCAGCAGGCCATCGAGCAGCCAGGAGCCATCGGGGCGCTCCACCGCCAGCGCTTCGTCCGGATCATCCGAGAAGGGCATCATGTCGCCCACCAGCGAGGTCATCAGATCCCCGAGTGTCACGATGCCTTCGGTGAGGCCGAACTCGCTGACGACAAAGGCGAAGTCCGCCCGGCGCTGGCGGAAGGTACGCAGCAGATCACCAAGGGTCAGACTGGAAGGCACGAACAAGGGCGGCTCCAGCGGCAGCGAGCCGAACTCGATCCGGCCTTCGAGCGAAGCCTTGAGAATGTCATGGCTCTGCACGATGCCGATCACCTGCTGCACATCCCCCTTGCATACCGGCAACTGCGAATGCGGCGACTCGACCATGCGCTTGAGATTGTTCTCCTGTGAGTCGAGCAGATCGATGTACACCACGTCGCTCACCGGCGTCATGATGGTCGCCATGCGCCAATCCTCAAGGCGCACCACATTGCCCAGCAGATGGCTTTCCTCACGCTGGATCGAGCCGGTGCGCTCGCCCTCGGTCACGAAAGCGAGGATGTCTTCCATGCTGGTCACAGCCGGCGCGGCCTGCACCGGCAGCAGCGCAATCACGCGGTCAGCCAGGAAGGAGAGCAGGTAGATGGCGGGCGACAAGGCACGGATGAAGAGCGTCATCATCGGAGCCAGCGAGGCTGCCAGGCGCTCCGGGTAGGCCAGCGCAATGCGCTTGGGCACGATCTCGCCAAACACGATCGAAGTCGCCGTCACCACCACGATCATGCAGCTGAAGGCAATCATGCCGTTCCAGTCCATCAGCGCCGGGGCATGCAGATCAAGCCAGCGAACCAGCTCGCTGGTCAGCGCCGATTCGCCATATACGCCCATCAGCAGTGCCGCGGCGGTGATGCCGGTCTGCGTAGCGGCCAGCAGGCGGCTCGACTGCTCCTTGATCGCCAGCGCGGCCACCGCGCCTTCATCGCCGTCTTCCGCCATCTGCATCAGGCGCGCGCGCCGCGCCGAGGCAAAAGCCATCTCAGCCAGTGAAAACAGGCCGGACACCGCAATCAGCAATACCAGAATCCAGAGGGCTGTCATCGGAAAGCGTCTTCGTGGGAGTGCTGCATTCTAGCCCGCAGCCGCAGGCGAAAGCGCCACTCGGCCAAGACGCTGGCAGAATGGCCGCCCTCATCCCCACCCTAGCTCCCCCATGCAAGCCTTGCTGGACGCCATTGCCCACACTGATCTGCCCACCGATGCCGGTCGCATCTTTCACGGCCGGGGTGGCCTGCACCCGGGCTGCGAACACCTCTCGCTCGACTTCTACCCGCCGGTCTGGCTGCTCACCAGTTTTCAGCCGCTCGAAGAGGCGCAGCTCGGCGTCGTGCACAACGCACTGGCCACCCGCGTGGCCAGCCTCGCACCGGGCCAGGCGCTCAACTGGATCTACCAGTTCCGCCAGGATGCCCGCGCCGAAACCCGCCTGATGGCCGGCAGCGTGCCAGAGCCGCATATCGTCAGCGAAGACGGCGCACGCTACGGCGTGCATCTGCTGCGCGGCCTCAACCACGGCTTCTTTCCGGACATGCGGGAAGCCCGGCGCTGGCTGCGCACGCATCTCGCGGGCCACAACGGCGGGCACGTGCTGAACCTCTTCGCCTACACCTGCTCCTTCTCGGTAGCCGCCCTGCAGGCCGGCGCGGCACGCGTAGTGAATGTGGACATGAGCCCGGGCGCGCTGGCCATCGGCAAACGCAATCACCAGCTCAACGGCCTGGAGCGCGGCGCCAGCTTCCTGCCGCACGACATCTTCACGTCCTGGGGCCGGCTCGGGCGGGAAGGGCCGTATGAAATCGTGATCGTCGATCCGCCCAGTTACCAGAAAGGCAGCTTCGTGGCCGAGAAGGACTACATCCGCCTGCTGCGTCGCCTGCCCGGCCTGCTGGCCCCCGGCGGCCACGCCCTGGTGTGCCTGAACGCGCCCAAGCTCGACACGGCCTTCCTCACCGAGCGCATGCAGGAGGCTGCGCCAGAGCTGGAGTTCGTGCGCCGCCTGGCCAACCCGGATGTCTTTGCTGACCAGTCGGAAGAGCGCGCGCTGAAAGTGCTGCTCTACCACCGCCCCGACTGACGCAAAGTAGCCGGCCAGGCTGCCAGAGATCACCCACCCCAGTCGCTCCTGCGCGAGGGCTCATACGCTAGCTCTGCTAGCCCTAACGGGCACAACTTTTCCGTCACAATCTAGGCGGTTGTCATCACTCGGATGCACTGGCACACTTCCCCGGTCAAAAACTAAAAGAACAAAGGTCCGCCATGCCCCACGGACACCCCCCCCAGAGAAAGATCGCACTACTGATCGCAGCGCTCGCGCCAGCCGCCGCCATGGCCGGGAATTGCGACAGCAATGGCCAGATCTTCTATGTCGGCAACACCGTCGGGCAGGGCCGTTCGGTCTGGCTCTCCGCGACGAGCGCCGGCGAATTCTCTGTCGAAGCCCAGGGAACCGAACGGGATCGCTGGAGCCGCAGCAACGCAGGCGCACACCTGACCCTGTCTGATGTTGTATCCCCGGGCAATGGGGGCACCCACAAGCTGTATGGCACAGACGGCAACAAGTCTTGCCAGCTCGACAGCCAAAATCAGAAAGGCGGACTCACGGTGCCGCCCAACTGGCGCCCGCCGGCAAGACCTCCGGTTGCCCCCACGCCGCCAATCGCGGTACTGCCCCCGGAGGGCATAAAGCCCACACTCCCGACCAGACCAACTCCGCCGATTGGTGTACTGCCACCCGAGGGCGTCACGCCGCCCCTCCCCAGCCGGCCGGCGCCACCGATTGGTGTGTTGCCACCTGAGGGCGTCACTCCTGGCCTGCCGGTCAGGCCCACTCCCCCTATCGCGGTGCTGCCACCGGAGGGCGTGACACCTACGCTCCCCTCCAGGCCGACGCCACCGCTTGGTGTGCTGCCACCGGACGGTATCACCCCGAGCGTGCCGGTCAGGCCCACGCCGCCGATCGGTGTACTTCCGCCCGAGGGCGTCACACCGTCTCTCCCCAGCCGGCCGGCGCCACCGATTGGCGTGTTGCCACCTGAGGGCGTCACTCCTAGCCTGCCGGTCAGACCCGCTCCCCCTATCGCGGTGCTACCTCCAGACGGCGTGACACCTACACTCCCCTCCAGACCGGAGCCACCGCTTGGTGTGCTGCCACCGGACGGTATCACCCCGAGCGTGCCGGTCAGGCCTACACCGCCGATTGCCGTACTGCCGCCAGAGGGGCTGCAGCCTGAGCGCCCACCTGCCCAGCGCCCGGATCAGGGCATGCCTCTAGTCATGACCCTCCCGTGTCACGGCCAAGCTTCCGCGCAGATCGACGCAAGCGCCCAGCGCCTCGATCCCTGCAGCGCGCCCGAGCAGCAGACAAACACGCAAGTGCCCCTGACGCCGGGCCGCGACTTGCTGGAGGACTCGCTCTGGAACTCATGGGCCGACGCACGCGCGCTCCGCACCAAGGATCAGCGTTCGGGTTTTGAAAGCAGCAGCCGGAGCGGCACCCTGACTTTTGGAGTGGACCGCCAGGTTCACAGCGGTCTGGCCATCGGAATCATGGCCTCTGCGCTCGACGCCGAAAGCCGGCGCTATTCCGGCTCCGTCACCCAGGAATCCAGCGGCTTTTCGGTCGGCCCCTACCTCTCCCAGCGCATTTCGGAGCACTGGTCCCTGTTTGGCAGCATGGGCCTCGGCTATCAGCGCGATGATCACCAAGTCGTCAGCCTATCCGGTGAAGCCAACGTACGACTTTTCAGCGCGAGCCTCAATGCCCAGGGCCAGCACGCCTTATCGGAAGAAAGCTTCCTGCGACCGCGTATCGGCCTCAGCTATCAGCACACGAAGACTGACTCCTTCATGCTTGCCGGCCAGATACTTGGCCAGAGCGTGAGCGTCGGTCTGGACGCACAACAGAGCGAGAGCTGGTCGGCGGAAAGTAGTTTCGAAATCAATCGGGAAATCAGGCGGGGCAAGGACCAGCTCTACGTGCCCTTCGCGGAATTCGGAGCCCGTTACACCAAACAGTGGCCCAATTCGGCCAGCAGCAACGTGTTGCAGTCCGACTATGCCGAATGGCTGGGCTTCGTTCGTCTGGGCGGCCGCGTTTCGCTCGGTGCCCGCACACAGATCGAACTCAATGCCAGTTATCAAAGCATCGGGGTCAGCAAACTGGATAGCTGGGAGGCCGGGCTGTTCCTGTCGCACGCTTTCTGACAACCTCATGCCCCGCCTGCATCGACTGCCTTTCCTGTGCCGGACACAGCCAAGGCAGTGTGCCCAACTGCCGGCCTGCCACAAGCAAATCATCACCGGCGTAGCCGGATGACTGCACCACCCTCAACACCCTTGCGCCGCAAAGAACACGAGCCGCCATGAAAATTGCCACCTGGAACGTCAACAGCCTGAAGGTCCGCCTGCCGCATCTCATCGACTGGCTAGCCAGCGAACAGCCCGACGCCGTCTGCCTGCAGGAGCTCAAGTGCGAAGACAAGGCCTTCCCGCTCGCCGAGATCGAAGCCGCCGGCTATCACGCGGTGTTCAACGGCCAGAAAACCTACAACGGCGTGGCCATCCTCTCGAAGCTGCCGGCGCAGGACGTGCAGCGCGACATCCCCGGCTTCGCCGACGAGCAGAAACGCATCATTGCCGCCACCGTAGGTGATGTGCGCATCATCAGCGCCTATGTGGTGAATGGCCAGGCCGTGGGCTCGGAGAAGTTCGCCTACAAGATGGACTGGCTCGCGGCACTCACCGCCTGGATCAAGGATGAGCTCACCCGCCACCCGAAGCTGGTGCTGGCCGGCGACTACAACATCGCCCCGGAAGACCGCGACGCGCATCCGGACTGGAAGGACGAGATCCACGTCTCCACACCCGAGCGCGAAGCCTTCCGCCGCCTGCTTGATCTGGGCCTCGCGGATGCCTTCCGCCTCTTCGAGCAACCCGAGAAAATCTATTCCTGGTGGGACTACAGAATGATGGCTTTCCGCCGTAATTTCGGCATGCGCATCGACCACCTGCTGCTCTCGCAGGCCTTGGTGCCGCAGGCCACGCGCTGCTGGGTGGACAAGGCGCCGCGCAAGCTGGAGCGGCCTTCCGATCACGCGCCGGTGCTGGTCGAACTCCTGTAGAAGCGAGGCGGGTTTTCGTAGGGCGGACTTCAGTCCGCCGCCACACTCCGCGTGCGACTGAAGTCGCACCTACGTTGCACAGCTTTTTCGTGAGAACCCCCATGCGCCAGCTGCTCTGCCTCATCGCCTTCCTGAGTCTGCCCGTCTTCGCGCAGAGCGACGCGAATCTGGTCGCTACGCGCAGTGCCGAGTTCAGCCAGAAAATCGCCAACACGCATCCGCGCCTGCTGCTGCGCCCGGCCGACCTGCCCGCCCTGCGTGCCTTCCTGAAAGACTTGCCGGCGCAACCGGACGGCGCCACGCTCGCGAAGCTGGCCCTGCCCGCGCTGGACAACAAGCCACTGATCCCCGAACCCCGCGCCGTGAAGAACGGCACGAGCGAGGGCACCCAGCTCTGGCAGGCCGGCTACAAGGCCGCCAATGACACCGCCGCCTGGGCACAACGCTACGCGCTGGCCTGGCTGCTCACCGAAGACCCCGCCTACGGCCGCGAAGCCGCGCGCTGGCTGCTGCATCTGGCCAGCTGGTCGATCGACCGCGACACCTATCGCAGCAACGACGAGCTCTTCATCCAATCCCTGCGCCCCATGCTGTTTGCGTACGACGGGGCTCATGGCGCGCTCAGCGAAGACGAGCGCAAGACCGTGAGCCGCGCGCTGATTGCACGCATGGAAGTGCTGGCGAGTCAGGTTCAGCCCAAGTTCAGCCTCACCCGCCCGACCGTGCCGGACAACTCGCTGAGCCACCCGATGCGCTTCATCTCCACGCTCGGTCAGGGCGGCCTCGCGCTGCTGCACGAACACAAGGCTGCAGCGGACTGGCTGGCCTGGAGCCATGAGTACTACCTGCGCCAGTTCCCAGTGTGGGGCGGACCGGCCGGCGGCTGGGCCGAAGGGCTCAACTACTGGAGCACCGGCATCACCCAGCACCAACGCTTCCTCGAAGGCATGGCCCTGCTGGGCTTCAGCGAACCGCTGGCCCGCCCCTTCTGGCGCAACACCGCCTACTTCGGCGTGTACAACCAGATGCCCTATGGCGGCTCTTTCTTCGGCGATCTGAACAACATCGCCAACCCCTCCGGCAGCATCGCGCTGATCCTCGAAAAGGCCGCGGTGCTGAATGCCGACCCCTACCCGCTGGCCTATGCGCGCCTGCTGCGGCAGAAACCACCGACCAGCTTCGGCTACTACACCTACGATGGCATCGACGCCTTCCTGCAACGCTTCCGCACCGGCCAGGCCGCGTTGCCTGACGTGAAGCTCACGGAGCTGCCGCAGAGCCGCTATTTCGACGACATCGGCGTCGTCAGCATGCACTCAGCACTCGGCTCGCCGGACGACATCATGCTGGCCTTCCGCTCAAGCCCACAGGGCTCGGCCTCGCATGGCTTTGCCGACCAGAACAGCTTCGTGCTCAACGCCTTCGGCCAGCCGCTGGCGATCAACTCGGGTTACCGCGAGTTCTACGACAGCCCGCACCACGTAGGCTGGAGCCGCCAGACGAAATCCAAGAACGCGCTGCTCTTCGGCGGCGAGGGCCAGCGCATCAAGGACGCCTCGGCCAGCGGCACGATCACGCGCTTTGCCGATGGCGCCAGCTTCAGCTTTGCCACAGGCGACGCCAGCCGCGCCTATTCCCCGCATGCCGAGCGCGCTCTGCGCCACGTGTTCTTCGTCAACCGGCGCTACTTCGTGATGCTCGATGAAGCCAGCGCAGCGGAGGCGGTGAAGTTCCAGTGGCAACTCCATGCCCGCAGCGAAATGAGCCTCGTGCCGGAGCGTGGCGAGATCACCCAGCAGCAGAAGGATGCGCGCCTCACGGTGCGCTTCCTCAGCCCGGCAGCGAGTGCCCTGACGATGCGCCAGAGCGACACCTTCGAACCGCCGGTGGGCGCCAGCTACCAAGCGAAAATGCCGAACGAATGGCATGTCACGACCGAAACAAGGTCGCCCGCGCAGCAGCAGGATTTCCTCACCCTGCTCTATCCCTGGCGGGCAAACGAAGCGGGTCTGCCCAATGTGCAGACTCTGCCCGCCAGCAAGGGCTACGCCGCCCGGATTGGCGATGATCTCGTCCTGATCGCCCGCGAGGCCGAGAAGCAGGTCGAGGCGGCGGGCTGGCAGCTTGCCGGGATGGCCGCCAGCTTCAGCAGCGAGAGCGATACGCTGCGCTTCAGCCTGATCGAAGCCCGCAGCCTGGCGGGCCCGCTGGAGCTCTCCGCCAGCGCAGCGCTCAGTCTGGAAGGCCTCCGCACGCCCCACGGGCTGAGTCTCTCCGCCACGCTGCGCGAGCCACTGAGCTTGCGGCTGCGCCCCGGCTTTGGCGTGAAAACCCTCAGTGGCGCGCAAAGCTGGCAGCAGCAGGCGGACGGCAGCGTGCTGCTGCAACTCGCTGCAGGGCCGCTGCAACTGAGTCTGCAGCGCTAGCCTGCTGACACCACGCTGTCAGCAGGCCCCGCGCAACATGACGTCTCCTCAACCGCAACAAGGAGTCTGTCATGCATGCCATTCACTGGTTTGAAATCCCCGTCGCCGATTTCGAGCGCGCCCGCCGTTTCTACGAAACCATCTTCGCCATCGAACTCAAGCCGGAAGCCTGCGGGCCGGACAGCCGCATGGCGATCTGGCCGCACGCAGGCGAAGCGGTAAGCGGCTGCCTGATCGAGATGGCCCAGGCCCGCCCGCACAAGGACGGGGTACGTATCTATCTGAACGGTGGCGACGACCTGGGCCAGGTGCTGGCGCGCGTCGAAGCAGCCGGCGGCATGATCGTGACGCCCAAGACCCTGATCCGCCCCGAGATCGGTTACTTCGCCCTGCTCTTTGATACCGAGGGCAATGTCATCGGCCTGCATTCAATGCACTGAGCGGCCTGGTGTAAGGTGCGATTCTTCAGCTATCCGCTCCACTCTGCCTGATGCGCCGCGCCGACCGCCTCTTCCGCCTCGTTGAACTGCTGCGTGCCCGGCGCCATGCCACCGGCCAGTGGCTCGCCGAGCAGCTGCAGGTGTCCTTGCGCACCCTGTACCGCGATATCCACGACCTCACCCTCTCCGGCGTGCCGATCGAGGGTGAGGCCGGAGTCGGCTACCGCCTGCGCTACCGGCTGGATGTGCCGCCACTGCTGTTCAGCCCGGAAGAACTCGAAGCCCTGCTGGTCGGCTCGCGCATGGTGCAGGCCTGGGGCGATGCGGAACTGGCGCGTTCGGCCGGCGCTGCGCTGGCCAAAATTCACAACGTGCTGCCGGAAGCGCTCAAACGCGAAGCCCAGCTCGCCCGCCTGTTCGTGCCACCGATCGGCGCAGATCTGCTCCCCTGGCTGCAGCCGCTGCGCCTTGCAGTACGCGAGCACAAGATCGTGCACATCGCCTATGTGCGCGAAGACCAGACCCCCTCACAGCGCCGCCTGTGGCCGCTGGGCCTGTTCTTCTGGGGACGCGCCTGGACCCTGATTGCCTGGTGCGAACTGCGCGAGGGCTTCCGCCATTTCCGTGTCGACCGCATCCAGCATCTCGACACCCTGCCCGTCCGCTTCCCTGATCTGCCGGGCCGGCGCCTCAATGATTTCTTCGACGAACTCGAAGCCAGTCATGGCGTCAGCATTGCGCGTGACTGACGCCGCAGCCACGGAAACCGCGCCAACTTTACTCCCCCCTCACAGCCGATAGGCCGCCACGATTTCGTGCATCTGGCGGGCCAGCTGATCCAGGGCACGCGCCGCGTCGGCACTCTCGCCTGCGGCGGCGCTGCTTTCTTCGGACATCTGGGCGATCTTCTCGACCTGGATCGCGATCGAGTTGGTGGCGGCGCCCTGCTCACGGATCGAGGTGGCGATTTCTTCCACGCGTTGCACCGCGTCGCGGCTACCGCTGCGGATCACCTGAATCGCCTGGTTGGTTTCTTCCGCGCCAGAGACGCCGGTGCCGACCCGCAGCACGGCTTCCTGCATGCAGGCCACCGCCGCAGAGGCGCTGCCGCGCATGGCCTCGATGGTGGAGCCGATCTCCTGGGTGGAGCTGCGGGTGCGCTCGGCGAGCTTGCGCACCTCGTCGGCCACCACGGCAAAGCCGCGCCCCTGCTCACCGGCCCGGGCGGCCTCGATGGCCGCGTTGAGGGCCAGCAGATTGGTCTGATCCGCTACTTCCTTGATCACGGCCACCACGCTGGAAATGCGTTCGCCATGTGCCTCCAGCTCGTGGATGCGGGCCGAGGAATCCGCGACGACCACGGCGATGTCATTGATGTCACGCACGGTCTGGCCGATCACCAGTTCGCCGTTGGCCGCCAGTTGTGCCGACGCATTGGAGAGCTGGTTCGCCTCCTGAGCGCGTTCGGCCACATGGTTGACGCTCACCGTCATCTCTTCGACGGTCGCCGCCATATCGGAAGCGGCTTCGCTCTGCTGCAGCGAAGCGCGTGCGACCTGTTCGGAGGATCCGGCCGTCTGGCTGGCGGCGGCGGCGAGGGACTGGGCGTTGCCGGCAATGGTCTGCAGATTGCCCTGCATGCGATCGATCAGGCGATTGATCGCCCCTGCGATGGCCCCCAGCTCGTCGCGCTGCAGTACCGGGATACGCCGCGTGAAATCCAGCCGGCGCTCAATATGCTCGACCGTATCCTGCACCGCATGCAGTGACACACGCACGCTGCGGATCAGCATGAAAGCCAGGCCACCACTGATGAGGGTCGCCAGCAAGGCCACGATCCAGGAGACCGTCAGCAGTAAAGAGGCCTGACTGGAGGCCGCCTGCACCATCCGGTCCGCCTGCCGATGGTTGTACTCGCGATGGGCCTTGATCGCCTCCGAAACCTTGTTGCCCTGCGCCACGCCGATGCCGGTGAGGGCATCGCGGGCGCCATCCACATCGAAATCATCGGACTTGGCCAGCACCTCGTCGCGCACGCGATCGTAAGTGGCCACTTCCTTGCGCACCGCCTCGAGCAGGCTGCGGTCCTCCTCGTCGACCACCATCTCCCGGCTGTAACGCTCGAAGGCGGCATCCATGCGCTGACGTGCTGCCATGATCGCAGCGCGATCCTCCTTCTTCTTGGTGTCATACAGCTCGGTGACGTGCACCGTGATCAGGCGCCGCACGGCCAGGAAATCGCGCTCGATATCAGCCACCAGCTCCATGCTTGGCAGCAGGTTCTGCTGGAACTGCTCAAGGCTCTGTTGCGGGGCTCTGGCGGCAAAGAAACCGGCCAATGAAACCAGGAACAGGGACAGGATGGATGCGCCGCTCATCACGAGCAGGCGGCTGGATACGCTGAGGTTCATGGCCGTGGGGAATGCACAGGAGTCAAAGGAGAGGCCGTATCTGCGTCACGCTCAGGGTGACAAAGGAAGCGGGCCATCAGGTCCTAACGGCCGGCCACAGCCAAGCTTGAAGCCACCCGCGCCTTACTTGACCCAACTCAAAACGCTAGCGTATGCAGCCTTCGCTCAGCGGACCAGGCGCCACATCCCCGGCAGCCGCGCCAGCAAGGCCACACCGGCGGCCGAGAGCAGCAGCACCAGTCCGCTGAGCAGCGGAATGCCCAGTGCCGGATGCCAGTGCAGGGCCGTAAGGCCGGCTTTCGACAGACCCAGCAAACACAGCGGATGGACCAGGTAGATGCCGAAGGAAAGCGGCGCGAACTGTGCGAGCCACCCGGCCCAGGCCTTCCCCGGCAACAGGCGCAGGCCCAGCATGAAGGCACAGGCGCCCATGCCCAACACCAGCGGGTTCGGGTAGGCATACATCCACTCAATGGCCTGTGCTCCCAGCAGGGGCAGCAGCAGCCCGGCGCCCACAGCCACCCCAGCGCCGGCCAGCAAAAAACCGGCCCACAGCCAGCGCACAGGCGGCTGGGTTGGCTGGGTGAACAACAGCCAGCCCAGCAGATAGCAGCCCAGATACGCCAGGCTGCTGCTCAGGAAAAATTGCTTGCTCCAGCCCAGCGGCACCTCAAGTGCCGCCAGCACGCTGAGCCCTGCACACAGCCACCACAACTGGCGCCGCGAGCAGCGCGCCACACAGAGGCGTAGCGCCGGCGTGGCCAGATACAGGCCCGGCAACATCCACAGATACCAGAGGTGGTAATAAGGCGTGCCGCGCACGAGCAAAGCCAGCAGGCCCGGCAGCGACCAGTGCGCAGCCTGCCAGGCCTGCAGCCCGAGATAGATCAGGCTCCAGCCGACCAGCGGCCACACCAGGCGCGCCGCGCGCTTGCGCCAGAAATGAGAGGCCGGCTCGCGGCGACCGAGCAGCAAGGCGCCGCTGAGCATCACGAAGACCGGCACGCACCCGTGCGCAAAGCTGTCCCACAGATTCGCGCTCCACCAGCTCACGGCATCGGACGCAGCGAGCAGGGCGGTCGCCGCCACATGCACGCAGACCACGGCCGCGGCGGCCAGCACGCGCAAACTTTCGAGGGCCGCCTCTGGCCCGCTGGAAGCGTGCGTGAGGCGCTTCTCAGTCACCGAAATTGAAGGGCAGGATCAGGACCATGTGATCGTAATCCTTGCTCAACGCCGGTGAAAAAGCGGGATAGGGCGCGGCCGCCTGCACGCTTTGCAAGAGCGCTGCATTCAGGGCCGCACTGGTATCCGGCTGGATCAGCTCGCTCGCCACCAGCCTGCCATCGGCAGCCACTTCCAGCGACAGCAGGCTCTTGCCATGGGCGACCTTGCCTGCCGCATCGCGCGGCACCCGCTCGCGCAATTCAGAGAGGATCTGTTGCAGGCAGGCCTCACGATAGAAGGCCAGGCGCGCTTCGCGGCTGCGCAGGGCCACGACGATGGTACGCGGCGCGGCGGCTTCAGCTGGCGGGCTGGCCGCCGCCAGTGGCGCCTCGTCAGCCCGGGCGGCCGGCAGCAGGGCGAGCAGCAGGAGGCTGGCGGCAATCAGTCTGGACATGTGTGATCCCTGTCAGCGCTCACTGCTCGACGCTGATCTCGTCGCGCGTGAAGTTCATGGTGCGCGCCAGCACCAGGATGTCGTAATCCTTGCGCAGCTCATCCGGGATGCGCGCATAGGGCGCAGCCAGCCGCACGATGCGCAGTGCGGCTTCATTGAGCTTGGGATTGGCGTTCGGGCGGGCAATCTCGGCGGATTCGAGCGAACCGTCCGGGCGGATCTCGACCACCACCATCACGCTGCCGTACATGGAGCCGCGCGCGCTGCGCGGAAAATTCACCTCGCCGATACGCTCCAGCTTGAGGCGGAAAGCTTCGCCGTACATGGCCAGCTTGTGTTCCTTGGTGCGCGGCGAGATGAAGCCCTTGCGCGGCCGCGAGGCGTAATCCTTGACGAGCTTGTCCACCACCGCCTCCTGGCGCGCGATGGCCTGAGCCGAATTCAGATCAAGGCCACGCTCGGTAGGCTTGGTTTCGCTAGGGGTTTCTTCGCTCTGCTTGGCCCGCTCGGGTGCCACCTGCTTCTTGCTGCCCTGCGCCAGGGCCAGCAATTCACGCTGGCGCGCCTCCATCTGGCGCACACGCTGCTGGGCTTCGGCCACGGCCTCGCCATCACGCACCGAATCCTGCGGCGGCAGCGGCGAAGTCGGCATGTGTTTCTGGTCAGCCTGCTCGCCCCCCCCATCGAGGTTGGCCTGAGCCAAGGCCTGCGCATCGCGCGGGGGCTTCTTGTGGCGGGAATTCACCAGCACCACCTGGAGGCCCTTTTCCTCCAGCTTCTTGAGGCCGCCCGGGGGCGCCACGAAATTCATCGCGCCGAACACGCCGTGCAACAGCACCGACAGCGCAATCCCCAAGCCCAGGGCATGGCCGCCCAGCCAGGACAGGGAACGGCCCCGCACCCGCTTGCGCGCCGGCTTGCCGGAAGAAGACGACTTAGCCGAGGCAGCAGGTTTCACCGCCGCAGCAGGCTTTTCAGCCTTGGCTGCTTTGGGGGTGGAGGGGCGGGGAGTAGCGGCAGACATGCGCGGGAATTCTACGCGAGCGGCGTTTCTTCTTCTTCGCCGTCGGTCCCGTCTTCCGCGGTGGTCAGCGGCGCCAGGGTGGCGAGGTACTTGCCGCGCAGCTCGACGTCGATCAGATCCACCTTGTCGACGCCCACCTGCACGCGCTCATGCGCATTCACACCCGCCGGCAGGGAGTGCAGCTTGAACACCAGCGGCACCTCTTCCAGGCGCAGGATGTTTTCGCGCAGCACCTTGGCCGGCGTTTCCTTCACCCCGGCCTGACGCAGCCAGCGCAGGCACCAGTAGCGCTCCATGCCGCGCTGGAACTCGTTGTAGGCGCTGTAGGTGGCGTCGAAATCGCTCATCGCGTGCGCCAGCTCGGCCGAGCCCGGTGCGAACGGGGCTGCTTCGCCACGCAGGTGGGCGATCAGCTGCCACTGGTTGCAGAGGTCGACATAGCGGCGCAGCGGGCTGGAGCTCCAGGCGTAGTTATCCACGCCCAGGCCTTCGTGCGGGCCGGCCGCCGTGCTCATGCGCACCCGGCCACCCGCCTGGATGCGGTAGATCGCCGGCAGGCCGGCTTCATGCAGCAGCTTGCCCCAGCTGGAGTTGGCCAGGATCATCAGCTCGGCGACCAGCTTGTCCAGCGGCGAGCCACGTTTGCGCTGCTCGATGGTGATGAAGCCCGGGCCATCCTGCGTCTCCTGCGACCAGTCGACGTAGTAGTTGAAGTCCATCTGATTCTGGTTGGCCGAGGGCTTGCCGCGCCCGGCCTCCAGCACCGTGGCGAACTCCCACAGGGTCTTCAGCTCAGTCATGTAAGGCGCATCCGGCAAGGCCTCGGCCTGCAGGCTGTCTTCGTTGAACACCGGTTCGATGTCGTGATGGCGCAGGTTGGCCGACACATGCACGCGCTCGATACGGCTCGCCATGCCGGCGATGCTGAAGTCGCGATTCACTTCGACGTAGAGCGACAGCGCGGGGCGGGCCTGGCCTTCTCCGAGGGTGTAAGCACTGACCACCTCATCCGGCAGCATGGTGATCTTGTTGCCGGGCATGTACACCGTGGACAGGCGCTTGCGGGCCACCGCGTCGATCGGGCAGCCGGGGCGGATGCCCAGGCCCGGCGCGGCAATGTGGATGCCCACTGTCCAGCCACCTTCGGCACGCGGCACCAGCGAAAAGGCGTCGTCGATCTCGGTGGTGGTGGCGTCGTCGATCGAGAAGGCCGAGGCCCGTGCCAGCGGCAGATCCTCCGGCAGGGGCGGGGCGGCCAGCGCCGGGAAGGCCGTGCCTTCCGGGAAATACTCGAACAGGAAGCGGCCCAGATGCAGTTCGTGGCTGCTCTTCAAGGCGCCGGCCTTGAGCAGCAGGCGCGGCGCGGACTGACCGCTCTCGTCCACCGCCGCTTCAAGCGCCTTGGTCTCCAGGCGGTTACGGTCCGGCTTGTAGAGCAAGGCCTGCAGCATGGCCGGAAATTCGGCGGGCAGCGTGCCGGCCATGAGTTCGGTCTTCATGCGCTCGACCTGCTCCTGTTGCAGGCGCTTTTTCTCGGCACCGGCCAGGGCGGCCGCGAGGATTTCGGGCGGCGCCTTGCGGAAGCGGCCCTTGCCCTTGCGATGGAAGTGGATCGGCGAAGCGAAGAGCTTCACCAGCACGGCGCTCGACTCGACCGCCGAGGGCGTGTGACCGAAATAATCGGCCGCGAACTCAGCAAAGGCGAACTCGTCGTCGCCACACATTTCCCACAGGAATTCGGTATCCATGTCGGCCGTGAGTACATCGGCCTGGGCCAGCAAATCAGCCGCAGAGGGGCTGGCAAAACGCAGCAGCACATTCGCCGCCTTGAGCTTCACACGCTTGCCCGTGGCGGTTTCCACCTGCAGGGAGGAATCGTTATCGGTGAGGATGGTGGCGGTCTTGAAAGACCCGTCCTCTTCAAACAGCACATTCATCAAATTCAGCCTGCGGGGGTTGCGACCGGCGATTATAGCGGGCGCCGCCCCGGAAGCTGCTCAAGCCGCACGGGCGCGGCGCAAGGCGTCCAGTGAAAACACCGCCAGCCCGGCCCAGATGAACATGAAGCTGATCAGCGCAACATGGCTGAAGGGCTCATGAAACAGGAACACCGCCTGGGCGAATTGCAGGCTGGGGCCCACATACTGGATGAAGCCCAGCGTGGTGTAGCGCAGGCGGCGCGCGCCCACGGTGTAGAGAAAAAGCGGCAATGCGGTGATCAGGCCGGTGCCGATCAGCGCCGCAATCGTGCCGGCACCGCTGAAATGGCTCTCGCCGCCGGCCTGCAGCCACAGCAGCCAGCCCAGCGCCACGGGTGCCGCCAGCAGGGTCTCGACAAACAGCCCGTCCAGGGCTCCGATCGGCGCGCGCTTGCGCAGCAGGCCGTAGAGCGAGAAGGTCACGGCCAGACTCAGCGACACCCAGGGCAGCGTACCCAGATGCCACACCCGCCACAGCACGCCGGCACAGGCCAGGGCCACCGCCAGTTTCTGCCAGGCATGCAGACGCTCACGCAGGAAGATCGCGGCCAGCAGCACATTGATCAGCGGCGCGATGAAGTAGCCAAGGCTGGCTTCCAGCACATGGTTGTTGACGATGGCCCACACGAAGAGCAGCCAGTTCACCGCTGTGAGGGTCGTGGTCAGCGCCAGCAGACCGATCAGGCGCGGCTCGCCCGCCAGCCGGCGCAACACCGTGAAGCCCCCCCGCCAGGCCATCACGCCAGTCAGCATCAGCAGCGACCAGACGACGCGGTGGGCCACCGTTTCAAGCGCTGGCACGCCGGTCAGCAGCTTCCAGTACAGCGGGGCCACGCCCCAGATCGAAAACGCCGTCAGCGCCGCCAGGAAACCGGCGCGCGTGCCTTGTTGTGCTGCGTTCATGCGGCCAGCCCAGCGCGCTCGATCACTGCATCGAGGTAATCATCCCAGCGCGTGAAGCTATGGTCGCCGCCGGGCAGCACGCTCTGGTGGCAGCCGGCGTAACGCTTGAGCGCATGGCGGTAGTCCAGCACCTCGTCGCCCTCCTCGGCCAGCAGCCAGAAATTCTCCGGCCGACTGATCCGCGCCACATCCAGCGCGGCGATCTGCGCGGCGTGTTCCGCCGTGAAGCTGAAGCGCTCACCGCTGTAGATCATCTGGTGCTCTCCGATGAACAGACTCTGGTCAAAGCCGGCATGGGGCACGAAGGGATTGATCACCACAGCCTGCAGCGCATGCTTCTCGGCCAGATGGGTTGCGTAGAAGCCACCCAGCGAACTGCCCGCCAGCAGTGGCGGCGTGGTGCAGCGCGCAAGCTGCGCCTCGGCCTGGGCAATCGCCTCGCAAGGCACCGGCGACAGCTGTTCGCACCACAGGTAATCGCCCAGGCCGCGCTGCGCCATGCGCAGGGCCAGCGCCTGCACCTTCTGGGATTGGGGGCCGGAACGGAAACCGTGGAGGTAAAGGATCATGGCAAGCGGCCAGAAATCGGCAAACCCGGATTCTGCCAGCCTGCGCCGCTCAGCGTGATGCATTGCAACAAAGAAAAAGGGCGCAGCCAAAGCTGCGCCCTCGCGACTACGGCAATAGCGAATCAGTAACCGGTGGTCACCCCGAGGCCGCTGGGTAGCTTGCCGGCCAGCTGCGCCGGGCTGTAAGCGCCCTGGGTGGTCCATGCCATCCAGTCCAGATTGCTGCGGAAGGCCACATTGCGGTTGTCACCGAACTGGACATAGTCCTGCCCCACCGCATAGGTGCGCTGCATGTTGGTGGTGCTCAGCGGGCCCAGCAAGGGGGTGGAGTCGCCATCCACATACACTGCCACGGTACCGGCGTAGGCGCTGGTCAGGGTCACCGCGATCTGGAAGATATGCGGCTGGGTCATGTCGATCTTCGCAACCACATCACTCCCACCCTGTTCGACAGTCTGCAGTCGCACATTGCTGCTGCTGGCGTCTCCGCGCAGCACCAGCACCACACGGCTGTCGGCAAAGGCCAGTTCGAACTCAGCCAGGCGGGTATTGACGTCATAGCTCACACCACTCACCGGCATCACGCGGGTCAGGAAAGTCATGTAACGCGGATAGCTGGGGCTCGCGTTGAGCGTGTTATTGCTGCGGATCAGGCTGCGGTTCAGCGGCACGGCTGACGAATCTAGGCTCAGCGTGCCACCACTGGCGCTCATGTAATCCATGAAATATGCGGTGCCACTGCTTGAGCTGGCCGCAGAGCTGCTCGTCGAACTCGTGCTGGAGCTCGAACTGGAGGCCGGCAACGAATCGGGGATCGATCCGCCGATCAGCACGAACTTGCTGCCACTCCCACTCCCGAGAACAAGCGCGCCGTCCGCAGTCGGATGCAGCGTTCCGTTGTAGCTGTTCCAGCTCACCGATGCCGGCACGCTCAGCGAAGAGCTGGAGGCGCTCGAAGCACGCGAGGAACTCGAAGCCGCAGTTGCACCGGTCGCAACACTGAAGCTCACCGCCACATCCCGCGACGACAGGGTGGCCCCGGCTGCGTTACGCAGGGCGACGTTCACGATGCTGCAGTAAAAACCCGCCGCCAGCGTGGAGGCATTGGCCGTCACCGTGGCATAGCCGCCGGCCAGATTGGGGGTGATCGTCAGCCAGGCATCGGTCTGGGTGATGTACACGGTGGTCGCTGCCGGATTGCTCACCGTCATCGTGACAGTCTACGAGGAAGCCAGGGGCGAGCCCGCCGTGCCAGTGAGGCTCACCGCCGTCGTGGACAAACTGAAATCGGCCGTAGCCGTACTGGTGCTGCCGGCGCAGGCCGCGGCAGACGAGCTGCTACCAGCCGCGGCGGCTGTTGCCGGCGCGCTCGCACCACCTCCCCCACCGCCACCACCACACGCAACCAATACCAGCGCCGTCAGCAGCGCGGCACACCCCGATCCGTACTTGAACATCTTTTCCCCCGTACAACTTGTTAAAAATTTTAAAGACGGGGGAGGCTAACAAAGAGACCGGGCTGAAGGCGACCAGTTTCTGGCGAAGCTTTCGCGGCATGTGATCCGGGCGTCGCGTCCGGGCAACACCCCTGCAGACGCCCCCGGCCTGGCCGGCCCAAGGCATGAAAAAGCCCGGTCACAGCCGGGCTTCTGAACAACAGAACTCAGGCATCAAACTCAGTCAGCCCAGTGCACCCAGCCCATCTGCCAGGTGAGGAGCACGATCAGGCCGAACACAATGCGGTACCAGGCGAAGACCTTGAAACTGTGGGTGGACACGAAACGGATCAGCCAGCGCACGCAGACAAAAGCCGAGATGAAGGAGAACAGCATGCCCACCGCCCACATGCCCACATCGTCAGCCGAGAGCAGGGCTCGCTCTTTATAGAGCTCGTACAGGCTGGCGATGCCCAGCGTGGGGATGGCGAGGAAAAAGGTGAACTCGGTGGCCGCGCGGCGCGAAAGGCCAAAGAGCATGCCGCCGATGATCGTCGCGCCGCTGCGCGAGGTGCCAGGGATCAGGGCGAAGCACTGGGCAATACCGACCTTCAGCGCGTCCAGCCAGTTCATGTCGTCCACCGCAGCGACGCGCTCGTGGTGATTCTTGCGCTCGGCCCACAGGATGATCAGGCCGCCGAGGATGAAGGTGGTGGCGACAACCGGCGCGTTGAAGAGGTGCAGCTTGAGCCATTTGCCGCACACCAGACCGATCGCTGCGAGCGGCACGAAGGCAATCGCCACATTCACCAGCAGGCGCAACGAAGCGGCCTCGTGCATGGCACTTGCCACGGCATGGCCAAGGCGCTGGCGATATTCCCAAACCACTGCGAGGATCGCTGCTGACTGGATGACGATCATGAACAGCTTGGCTTTGTCGCCGCTGAAATCAATCAGCGCACTGGTCAGGATCAGGTGGCCGGTGGAGGAGATCGGCAGGAATTCGGTGAGGCCTTCGACGATGCCGAGAATGGCGGCCTTGAGCAGCAGGATGAGGTCCATGAAAATGCGCCGTGCTGGGGGAAACCCGGATTATACGGGCGCACTGCGGCGAGGCCGCGCCATGATGCATGCCGGCGTGATGAACTTGGCCTCGGGGCACATCAGGGCTACAGCCCGCGCGTGGCGTACGCCTGCAGAATTCGATCGCGACAGACGGCGGCGACGCGCGATGCGATCAGCGCGTGGCCTGCTCCAGCGCGCCGATCCAGTGCATCGCCTGCTCGCGCGAATCGCCACACATTTCCGCCGAAGGCTGCAGCCCGCCACACACGGCCGGGCGACCGGGCATGCCGAAGATCTTGCAGCGCAAGGCTGCATCGAGCTGGATGCAGGGCACCCCGGCCGGCTTGCCTTGCGGCATGCCGGGGATGGGGCTGGAGATCGAGGGCGCGATGCAGCAGGCGGCGCAACCAGAGCGACAGTTCATACGGACGGGAAGCAGGAGACGAAGCCCCGAGCATCGCAGCGATGGGCCGCGTCGTCGAGGGCTTCTCAGCCTCGCAGGGGGCACAGCCCGCGCAACAGGGCCGGTCGCCAGGCGAGCGTCAGGGCCACCGTCAGGGCACTGGCAGCAAGCAACATCAGCCACACCAGCAGCGCCATCGAAGGCCGGTCAGCCAGCAGGCAGGCAGCGGCCGCGAGGGCCAGGGCGCAGGCGCCCGTGCCACGCAGCAAAAGGCGTACACCAGCCGCCCGGGCCGCCGGCTGCAGCATGACCTGCTCCCAATGCACAGCCATCGCCAGGGCCAGCCAGGCCATGCCGGCCAGACTCAGCAGACTGGCAAGCAAGAGCCAAATAGCTTCAGGCATGAACCACCTCCGTCTCCGGCGCAGCACTCGGGCTGAGCAGCGCGTGCTGCTCACGCCGCGCCAGCCGGCGCGCCGCCAGGGTGGCGAGGCCGGCGGCGGCCAGCAGGCTCAGATCCACGCCGGCCACGGCCCAGTACGGTTCGAGGATGATCGTCTGCAGCAGGTGGTCGCCGGTGCTCAGCCAGTTCAGCAGCACCGCCGCCAGCGCCAGCGCGGCGATGGCCCAGCACTGCTCGCGCCAGGCCGGATTGATGCGTGCCTGCGCCACGGGAGCGCCGCGCAGGGCGGCATGCACGAAGGCCAGCAACCACAGACCCCAGAAAATCTGCTGCTCCCACTCCCCCTTGCCGCTGAGCCCGGAGGGCAGCAGGCGATTGGCCACCAGCATGCCGACCGCCGCGATCACCATACCGGTGACGCAGCCTACGGCCAGGGCATCCACTATGCGGGCGCCCTGACTGCCGGCTGCGGCGTGTTGCCGCTTGCGCTTTTCGACGAAGAAGATGAAGCCGGTGGCGATGCAGGCACAGCCGAGCAGACCACCCAGCACGTAGAGCCAGCGCAACAGCCAGTGCTCGAAATGCTGAAGGTGCAGGCCGGTGAGGAATTCGTTGAGCGCCGGCACGGCCGCGCGCGGCGGCTCCTCGCGCAGCACTTCGCCGCTGCTGGCCTTGAAGTGGATGGCTTCGCCGACCAGGGCCACGCGGTCGCTGCCGGCGCGATAGATGCTCACATAGCCGTTGGCGTCACCCAGGTGATGCAGTTGCAGGAAGCCCACTTCGCCGGCCATGTCGCGCGCGGCCCAGCGCCGCTTGGCCTCCGCCATCATGGCGTCGACCGAAGCCAGCGGCGCCGGGATGCCGGCACGCTGATGCGGCAGGCCGGTTTCGCGCGCCTCGATGATCTCGTGCTGATCGTGCAGGGGCTTGAGCTGGAACTGCGACACCGGAAAGTAGTAGAAGCCTGCAAAGATCAGCAGGCCGGTGAAGGCAAAGAAGAAGTGGAAGGGCAGCGCCACCACGCCGGTGAGGTTGTGTAGATCAAGCAGGCTGCGCTGGGGCTGTTTCTGCGGGCGGAAGGTGAAGAACTCGCGGAAGAACTTGCGGTGCATGATCACGCCGCTCACCAGGGCGACGAGCATCACCAGGCCGGCGAGGCCCACGGTGAAGATGCCCATGTTCTGCCACGGCCAGTTCAGGCTGTAGTGCATGGGGTAGAACCACTGGCTGCCGATCTTGAGCTGGTCCGAAGGCACGGCCGCGCCGCTGCGCGGATCGATCGTGGCGTTGGCGTGGATATGGTTTTCCAGGCCCGGATCTTTCGGCTGCGGCACGCGGAAGCCGGCGCCAATGGCCAGCACCGGATCACGGTGGGTGGTGTAGGCCCAGTACTCGTCAGGCGGCAGTTCCTGGCGCGGGGTTTGCGGGCCTTTGGCCGCATCGTGCAGCGCCGGCATGTTGAGGGCATAGTCGGCGGGGTCCGCTTCGAGTCGCGCGAAGGCCGGCAGCAAGACCTTGTCGAAGGAAGGCATGGGCTGCGGTGCGAAACGCGTTTCGGGCAGCGCCCAGCGGTCGATCTCGCGGTCGAACACCGACAGCGCACCGAAGAAGAAACAGGCCATCAGCACATAGCCCAGCGCAAGGCCGAACCAGGTATGCAGCCAGGCCATGGATTGGCGAAAACTCGTGAACATGACGGCGCCCTCAGGACAGGATCGCGCGCTGCAGCAGCAGGGCCGCAGCGTTGAAGAGCAGGGCACCGCCGACCAGCACCGCACACACCCGCAACACGCTGCGCGCAGCGAAAGACCACAGGAAGACGCCGGCAAAAACCAGCAGGCCCAGCATCAGCAGAGCCGTCTCGGCATCATGAAAGGGCGCGCCGAGGGCCACCAGGGCCGCCGTGCCGCAGGCCACGAAGCCCCAGGAAAAAGCCCAGCTCCCGGGGATGGCAGCGAGGATGCGCAGGGCAATGCCGAGTTGCTGCAGGGGTCGCGAATGCGTGCGTGTCATGTCTTTGGGCTAAGCCTGTTGGGTGAAGCAGGTCCGGCAGGTCCGGTCTGGATGGCGTACGCCGGACCGGCATCAAACTGCCGGTCCGGGCTCAAAGCTCAAAGCTTGTAATCAAGCGTGAGGTAAGCACTGCGTGGCTCGCCATAGACCGCGCCATAGGCAATCCCGGTGACGTACTTCTGGTTGAACAGGTTGTTGACGTTGAGCCGGGCCGACATCTCCGGGGTGATCTGATAGCGGGCGAAGGCATCGGACACGGAATAAGCGTCCTGGCGGGCGCCGCCGTTCTTCCTCACGTCGGAATTCCAGCGTGTGGAGAGGCCCAGACGCAACGCGGGCAAGCCAGGGATGGCGCTGTCGAAGCGCGCCTTCACCTGCGTGCGCGGCACCCATTCATAGATGTCATTGCCATCCGGCCCTGTCAGCTTGATGCGGGTGAAACCCAGGGCCAGGTTCGCGTCGCGACCGATCTTGCCGGTGGCCTCAAGCTCAAAGCCGGTGGATTTCACATCCTTGGGCACGTAGGCGTACTGACCCGCGCTGGTCATACCGTCATAGGTAGCCAGGCCTTCCTGCTTGGCGCTGAACACGGCGACAGTGGTCAGCAGGCGCTTATCGAGCCAGTCGGCCTTCAGGCCGGCTTCGCGGTTGACGCCCTTCATCGGGTCCAGATAGGCCCCGCTGTAGTCGGTCTGGTCCTGATTCTGGAAGATCTCGGAATAGGAGAGGTAACCCAGCAAGTTGCGTGTGATGTCGTAGGTCAGGCCGTAATAGGGGCTGGACTTACGGGTGTCGGGATATTCGGTGGTGGTGGTGACCGAGCCGTAGCGCGAGCTGCCTTCACGCTCGAGCTTCACGGAGTTCAGACCCACGATCGCACGCAGCTCATCAGTCAGCGCCAGACGGGTCGCGCCATAGAGACGGGTCAGGGTCTGCTTGCCCCCGGAGGCCGGTGTGCGTGCGCCCCAGTTCGGCTCCGGATAGACGTTGCCGCCGTAGGGGAAGGCCGGCAAGGCCTGCAGCATGTAACTGGAATCAAAACCGTAGGTATCGGTGTCAGTTTCCTCGATGGAGTGACTCAGGCCGGTGATCAGCTCGTGCTTGCGGCCGAACAGGTTGAAGTTGCCGCTCAGGTTGAGGTCGAAGAGATCGCTGTCAGTCGTCGTGAAGCTGCCATAGGGCCAGCCGACCAGGCCGGTGTTGTCATTGTTGAGCGCCCCCGAAAGCGAGTAGGCGTAGAGCAGGCGCGTTTCTTCCTCGGCGTGGCGCTTGTTGTAGGTGAACTTGCCTTCCCAGTTATCGCTCAGATAGTGGGTGTATTCAGCGAAGGCGGTTGTCGATTTGGTGTTCCAGTAGGTCCAGTCCTGCGAGGTGGACGCACTGGTATCGAAGCTGGCCTGGCTACCGTCCGCGTAGTTGAGCGTCAGCGAGCCCCACATCGGTGACTTCTGGCGATGATCCTGGTCCGTCACGCCCACCGTCAGCACACCGTTGCTGCCGATCTGGCTGTCGATCACGCCGTACAGCGTGGTGTCGCGATCGTTCAGGCTGCGGATCCAGGAGTCCTTGTCCTGATGGATCAGCACGACACGGCCAGCCACCGTACCGTCTTCGGTCAGCACCTTGTTGTAATCGAGCGCAACGCGCTTCTTGTCGTAGGAGCCGCCTTCCAGCACCACCTGGCCCTCGTCCTTGTTGGTGGGGCGCTTGCGCACGTAGTTGACCGTGCCGGAGGCGTTGCCCACCCCGGTCAGCAGGCCATTGGCGCCGCGGATGACCTCAATCTTGTCGAACAGGAAGGTGTCTTGCTGGCCCACGACCGTGCCCCAGCTGTTGGTCATGCCCAGACCATCCATCTGGGTGAGCTGGATCTCGAAGCCGCGCGATTCAAAGGTCGCCCGGTTGGTCTCGTACTGCTCCACATTGATGCCGGTGACCATCTGCAGCGCCTGATTGCTGCCGGTCACGCCGTAGTTCTGCATGTCGACTGAGTCAAAGGTGCTGATGCTCTGCGGCGTTTCCTTGACCTCCATCGGCAGACCGGTCGCGCCCTTGGAGACGCGATTGGCGCGCAGACTGCTCACCACGACCGCGGCCAGTTCCTTGTCAGCGCCGGCCGTGCGCGGCGGGGCCTTCTTCACCAGCACCGCGCTGCCGTCCACGCTGGCTTCGAGATCACTTCCGACGAGCAGGCGATCGAGCGCCTGACGCGGTGTGAGCTGGCCGGATACGGCCGGTGCCGTCTTGCCGGCCACCAGTTCGGCCGGGAAGCTCAGCTGCAGGTTGGCCTGCCGCGCCAGCTCGTTGAGCGCATGGCCCAGTGGCTGGGCCGGGATGTTGATGCTCAGCGCGGCAGCCGCCGGGGTGCCACTCTGAGCATGGGCCGGCGCCGTGGCCGCCAGGGTCAGGCTGAGGGCGACAGCCAGGGCCAAGGGCGCCGGGGTGAAGCGTTTCTTGTGGTGCAGCGCTGCGCACATGGGGGAACTCCTGAATCGGTCGTTGATTGCCGGACCGCAGCTCGCCGCTGCGGATCCTCCTGCCGATGAAGACGCACCACCCCCAGCGAATCCTCATGTTGCAAATGAGAATTCTTCAAAGTTTTTTTTGCCGCTACCTTGCCACCACCTCCGTGAGCGCGCCGCGCGATTCCAGCCGCACGGGCAGAAGCTGCGGCAAGGCCCGGGCGAACTGCTGGAACTGGCGCAAGGTGTAGCTGCCGCCCACCGGCAGCGCCGCCACGGCCGGATCACGCACCACCAGGCCGGTATGGCCATAGCGCTCGAACTCAGCGATGGCATCGGCCAGCGGCGTCTGGTCAAAACTCACCCGCCCCTCACGCCAGGGGGCCACGGCGGTGGGTGGCAGTGCGGCGGGCGCACTGAGCTGGCCGCGGCCATCTGCCACCACACGCTGGCCGGCATGCAACTCCACGCTCGCCAGGCGGGCATCAACGGTGGCGGGCGCCACCCGCACCCGTCCCTCCTCTACTTCCACTACCGTCTGGCCGGCATCACGGCCACTCTGGCTGTGGCGCACTGAAAAACGGGTGCCCACCACGGTGACGCGCACCCCTCCGGCCCACACATGGAAAGGGCGTTGCGCGTCCGGATGCACGACGAACATGACCTGACCTTCCTGCAGGTGCACTTCGCGACGGTCGCGGAACAAGCGCACCTCGGCCCGGCTGGCCGTATCAAGCTGCAGCGTGCTGCCCTGGCTGGCCGCATCCGGCAGGGTCACGCTGAGCTGCTGCCCGCGCTCGGTGGCATAGGCCTGCACGAAGCCCGGTTGCAACTGCCACTGCTGCCAGCCCAGCCAGGCACCTGCCACCACGACACAGGCCAGCGCCGCCGCCATGGCCTGCGGCAACCAGCCGCCCTGCAGCCATGCCCTCCAGCCGCTGCGAGCCGGCGGGCGCGGTAAGGCAGGCGGCCAGGCCGGGGCCGGAGCCTGCGGCGGAACGCCTGCAGCCCGCTCACCCAGGCCGGCCCTGAGGGACGCCAGATGCTCGTCGGGCAGATGCCGCAGCTCATCGAATGTGTGCTCCATGTCCTCAAGGGCCGCACCATGGCGCGGATCCGCCTTCAGCCAGTCCGCCAGTTCAGCCTCACCCGCTGTGTCCAGACCATTGCGCCGGCGCAGCGCCCAGGTCGCCGCCTCGATGTCGAGCGGATCCTGATCCTGAGCAAAGGCGTCGAAGTCGCGCGCATCCTCTTCGGGATCCGGGGAGGCGGCGGGGGCGTGGTCGTGTGGGCGCGAGTTCATGGGCAGGGGGCGGAAGACATGTTCTTGTTCTGCAGACGCATGAGGGTGGGCATTTCCTCACCCCTGCGACAGACGGGCGTACTTTTGGGCGGACTATAGCCGAGCTCAGACGCAGCCGGAGCCCGCCCCACGCAGCTGCCGCTCACACAGCTTGCAGGCCACCATTGCGCGCACCATATGCTTCTCCACCATGCTGACCGAAACCCCCATGTGCTGTGCAATCTGCGCATGGCTGAGGCCTTCCAGGGTGGACAGCACGAAGGCTTCACGGCAACGCGGCGGCAGCGCCTCGATGGTGGCCACATAGGCACGGATGATCTGCTGCGAGGCCAGCACCTCTTCGGGTTGCAGATGGCGTGGCGCCGGCGGATGAAGCTCTTCGGGCAAGGCATCGAGGGGCTCGTGCCGGCGCACCGCATCGCGCCGATGGAGATCGACAATCAGATTGCGGGCCGTGCGATAGAGCAGGGCCCGCACATCCAGGATGGCCTGGCCGCTGCCCTGCACCGACAGCACCCGCAGGAAACTCTCCTGCGCAAGATCAGCCGCCGTATCGCGATCGCTCACCTGGCGATTCAGGAAATTCAGCAGCTCGCGGTGATAACGCTCCAGCACGACAGAATCCACGAATGAGTTGAAACAGCTTGAAGCTGTTCATGATTTCTTAACAAGAACCATTCTCATTTAACCACAGAGTCGCACACTTGTGTCGGCCTCGCCGCGACGAGACGCGCACCGCCGCCAGCGGCGCTGACGCGCTTGATACGAGTCAATTACAGCCGGGGGCGGCAATTCCCATACTCAGACCACACTCAGAGAATGGATAAAACAATGAGCTCCCCTGATTTCGTGACCTATCTCACCACCGATCACCGCCATTGCGACGAGCAGCTCGGCGCGCTGCGCCGCAGCGCCATCGGCGGCGACTGGCAGGCCGCCAACGCCGCTTTCGAAGCCCTGCGCCATGACATCCTGGCCCACTTCGCCGCCGAGGAGGAAGTGCTCTTCCCGGCCTTCGAAGCCAGCTCCGGCATGACATGCGGGCCCACTGCCGTCATGCGCATGGAGCACGAGGAAGCGCGCGAACTGCTGCTTGATCTGGCCGAATCCATCGCCTCACAGGAGACGGACGGCGTGCGCGGCTACGGCGAAGCCCTGCTGATCCTGCTGCAGCAACACAACATGAAGGAGGAAAACATCCTCTACCCGATGGCGCAGCAAGGCCTTGGGACGGGCGTCGATGAGCTCAGCGCACAGATCGTGCTGCGCCGGGAGGCCTGATGGAAACACTGGATGTGCGCGGCCTGCCGCCACCCGAACCCTTCGAACGAATCATGGCCGCACTGGATGTGCTGCCGGCCGGCGAAGCGCTGGAAGTGCTCATCCACCGCGAGCCCTTCCCGCTTTACGACTGGCTGCGCGAGCGCGGCTGGACATGGACGGCTAAGCGCGAGGATTTTTCGGGTTACGAGCAGTTCCGCCTGCACATCGCGGCGGCGGGACAAACCTCGTAGGTGCGACTTCAGTCGCACACCCCGCGTGGCAGGCCGGCTGAAGTCGCCCCTACGAAAACAAGTCTCTGACCCGGCCACAAGCACCCCGACCGAAACCTTCGCGGCCAGTTCCGCTTGTACACGCCCATGCAACTCGTCTCCACCGAAGCCTCGCCTGCGCCTGATCTTTCCTTCGCCCACTTTCTGGCCGGCCTGGCCGGCATGGGCGCGGCGGGAATCCTGCTGGCCTGGCAGCCTGAAGCGCTGCTCACGCGCTGGCATCCGGCCGCGCTGGCCGCCGTGCATCTGTTCGCCCTGGCCGGCCTGATGCCGGTGATGCTGGGAGCGCTCCTGCAGTTCGTGCCGGTAGCCTGCGGCCTGGCCCTGCCGCGCTGGCCACGGCTGGACTGGCTGATCCTGTTCGCGCTGCTGGCAGGGGCCTACGCGCTCGCCGGCGGCTTCCTCTTCGCCGACCCGGCCTGGCTGCTCACAGCCGGCCTGCTGCTGGCCGCGAGCCTGCTGAGTTTTCTGGCCAAGCTGCTTCGCGCGCTGTGGCAGCAAAAGCTGCAAGCCACCCTGCCCGCCGCCCTGCGCCGCAATGCCCTGGCCTTTGCCGCCACCGTACTGCTGGGCCTCACACTGATTGGCGTGATGCGTTTCGGCTGGGCACTGCCCTTCCTGCAACTCGTTGACTGGCACGCGCAGTGGGGGCTGATCGGCTGGGTCGGCGGGTTGATCATCAGCGTAAGCAGCGTGGTGGTGCCGATGTTCCATGTCAGCGCGCCCTATCCCAGGCACTGGGAGCTGGCTACGCGTGGCCTGCCACTGCTGCTGCTCGCCGGTGGCCTCGCCAGCCTGGCCGGCTGGAGCACGCTGGCACAACTCTGTACGGCCTTGCTGGCCGTTCTGTGCCTGGCTTTCGGCCTGCTCACCGGGCTGCGCGTGGTGGAAGCGCGGCGCGGCGAGCGCGATGCCTTCCACTGGGGCTGGCTGGCGGTCGCTGCATTGAGCAGCGGGCTGGCCTTGCTGGGCCTGCTCGCCAGCCTGGCGTCGGACCCGCACTGGGGCGTAGCCTTCGGCGTGTTGGCACTGACCGGACTGGGGGGTGGCACGATCAGCGTGATGCTCTACCGCATCGTGCCCTTCCTGATCTGGCTGCACTGGCAGCGCGCCAACAAGGCCCGCGCGCGTCTGCCCCTGCTGCACCAGATCGTGCCTGAGCGCGCCCAGCGTGCGCAGTTGCTGGCCGATTTCGGCGCCAGCCTGGTGCTCACGACGGCCGCCTTCGTTCCCGTGCTGGTCCTGCCCGGTGCGGCCCTGCTCGCGGCGAGCAAGCTCGTCCAGCTGAGCTTGCTGGCTCGCGCGATGCACGCCTACCGCCAGCGCCTCGCCCTGCTTCACACCCTGCCACCTCGCGTTCGCCCGGCCACGGGTAATCCCTGAGTCTCGCAAAGTCTTGCAGAGCAAGGGCTCTGGCCATTCTTGACACGAATCAAGGAGGCCGCCCCGGCGAAACGACTCCAATCACCCTGATGGCACCAGTGCGGGGCATTTCCCTTTTGGGCGAAATGACGCACCACAGCAGTGCATTTTTACCAGACTGCTTTGATAGCCCACCGGGATTGGAGAACCACATGAAGATCGTAAGTCTGCTGGTCAGGGTCAGGCCGGAACAGGCCGCCGAAGTCGCCGCCCGCCTCGTCGGCATTGCCGGCGTAAGCCTGCACGGCACGACACCGGATGGGGGCCGCCTGGTGGTAATGCTGGAAGACGGCGAAGGCTATGCCGTCACCGATTCGATTCTCGCCGTGTCCGTCGCCAGCGGCGTGCTGGGCACCACGCTGGCCTACGAATACACCGACGAAGAAGTCACCCCAGACGAACTGGCAGCAGCCATGGCCAGTTCCAAGAAAAGACACGTACAGGAGATGCAGGCATGACCACAAGACAATCGCAGGACCGGTCCAAGATTGACTTGACCCCCGCGGGGGGTGACCCGGCGGCTAGCCGGGTCGGGGGCGGTGCAACGCTCAGTCGTCGCGATTTCATCAAGACCCAGGCGCTGGCCGCTGCCACCGCAACCGCCGTGGGCAGCCCGCTGGTGCATGCCGCCACGGCCGCAGCCACCCCCAGCGAAGTGCGCTGGGACAAGGCCGCCTGCCGCTTCTGCGGTACCGGCTGCTCGGTGCTGGTGGGCGTGCAGAACGGCAAGATCGTAGCGACCCAGGGCGACCCGGACGCGCCGGTCAACCGGGGGCTCAACTGCATCAAGGGCTACTTCCTGTCCAAGATCATGTACGGCGCCGATCGCCTGACCCAGCCGCTGCTGCGCATGAAGAACGGCCAGTACGCCAAGGACGGCGAATTCGCGCCGATCAGCTGGGACAAGGCTTTCGACATCATGGCCGAGAAATGGAAGGCTGCGATCAAGGAAAGCGGCCCGAATTCCATCGCCATGTTCGGCTCAGGCCAATGGACGATCTGGGAAGGCTATGCCGCCAGCAAGCTCTACAAGGCCGGTTTTCGCACCAACAACCTGGACCCGAATGCGCGCCACTGTATGGCCAGCGCCGTCACCGGCTTCATGCGCACCTTCGGCATTGATGAGCCAATGGGCTGCTACGACGATATCGAGCAGACCGATGCCTTCGTGCTGTGGGGCTCCAACATGGCCGAGATGCACCCGATCCTGTGGAGCCGCATCACGGATCGCCGGCTATCCCACGATCAATGCCAGGTGCACGTGCTATCCACCTTTGAGCATCGCTCCTTCGACCTGGCCGACAACGGCATGGTCTTCGTGCCCAACACCGATCTGGCGATCCTGAACTACATCTGCAACTACATCATCCAGAACAAGAAGGTGAATCTGGATTTCGTGAAGAAGCATGTGAACTTCAAGAAAGGCGAGACCGACATCGGTTTCGGCCTGCGCCCCGGCCACGATCTGGAAAAGAACGCCACCAACAACGGCTACCCGGGGGCAGACGGCAAACCCAAGGGCGACGTGGGCAAAGCCGAAGCGATCAGCTTCGAAGAGTTCGCCAAGTTCGTCTCCGAATACACAGTGGAGAAGGTCAGCAAACTCTCCGGCGTGCCGGCCGCCAAGCTGCAGAAAATGGCCGAGCTGTATGCCGACCCGAAAAAGAAGGTGATCTCCTTCTGGACCATGGGTTTCAACCAGCACACCCGCGGCACCTGGGTGAACAACATGATCTACAACGTCCACCTGCTGGTGGGCAAGATCAGCGAGCCCGGTAACAGCCCCTTCTCGCTCACCGGCCAACCCAGCGCCTGTGGCACCGCACGCGAAGTCGGCACCTTTGCCCACCGCCTGCCGGCGGACATGGTCGTCACCAACCCCGAGCACCGCAAGCACGCCGAAGAGATCTGGCAGCTGCCCGACGGCACCATTTCCGACAAGGTCGGCCTGCACGCCGTGGCCCAGAGCCGCGCCCTGAAGGATGGCAAGGTCAAGTGCTACTGGACCAGCACCACCAACAACATGCAGGCCGGGCCGAACATCAATGGCGAGGTCTACCCGGGCTGGCGCAATCCGGCCGCCTTCGTGGTGGTCTCGGATGTATATCCCACGGTGTCCGCACTGGCCGCCGACCTGATTCTGCCCAGCGCGATGTGGACCGAGAAGGAAGGTGCGTTCGGCAACGCCGAGCGGCGCACCCAGTTCTGGCGCCAGCAGGTCAAGGCGCCGGGCGACGCGCGCTCGGATCTGTGGCAGTACATCGAGTTCTCCAAGCGCTTCAAGGTCGAGGAAGTGTGGCCGGCCGAGCTGATCGCCAAGAAGCCGGAACTGAAGGGCAAGACCCTGTATGACGTGCTTTACGCCAACAAGGTGGTCAACAAATTCCCGCTCAGCGAAGTCGAGAAGGTGAATGCCCACGCCATTACCGGCTACATGAACGACGAGTCGAAAATCTTCGGCTTCTATCTGCAGAAAGGCCTGTTCGAGGAGTACGCGAAGTTCGGCCGCGGCCATGGTCATGATCTCGCCGATTTCGACATGTATCACAAGGCGCGTGGCCTACGCTGGCCGGTGGTGGATGGCAAGGAAACCCTGTGGCGCTTCCGCGAAGGCTTCGATCCCTATGTGAAGAAGGGCGAAGGTGTGAAGTTCTACGGCCACAAGGATGGCAAGGCCGTCATCTTCGCGCTGCCCTATGTGAATCCACCGGAAATGCCGGACAAGGATTTCGACCTGTGGCTATGCACCGGCCGCGTGCTGGAGCACTGGCACACCGGCTCGATGACGCGCCGGGTGCCCGAGCTGCACAAGGCGGTGCCGGAAGCGGTGATCTTCATGCACCCGGACGACGCAACGAAGCGCAAGCTGCAGCGCGGCATGCTGGTCAAGGTCGCCTCGCGGCGCGGCGAAATCACCGCGCGCATCGAAACGCACGGTCGCAACAAGCCGCCGGTGGGCCTGATCTTCATCCCCTTCTTCGATGAAGGCCGGCTGGTGAACAAGCTCACGCTGGATGCCACCTGCCCGATCTCGAAAGAGACGGACTTCAAGAAGTGCGCGGTGAAAGTGACCCGCGCCTGAATGCGCTGATCCCGGCCGGGTCCGGGATCACGCCTGAACCTTGACTCCGCCCCTCATGAGCGAGCCCACCAAGCCAGCCAACGCCAGCCCGCGCCGCCGTTTCCTCAAGGAAATGGCCGGTGCGGCCGGGGGCGCCTGCCTGCTCGCCATGGGCGTCACGCTCTATTCGAAACAGGCGGGAGCGCGGCCCGCGCAAGCCATCCGCCCGCCCGGAGCGCTGGCTGAAAACGATTTTCTGGGCGCCTGCATCCGCTGCGGCCTGTGCGTGCGCGATTGTCCTTACGACACGCTCAAGCTCGCCACGCCCGGTGATGGCGTAGTCAGTGGCACGCCCTATTTCACGGCTCGCGACATCCCCTGCGAGATGTGCGAGGACATCCCTTGCGTGAAGGCCTGCCCCAGCGGCGCGCTCGATCACGCGCTCAGCGACATCCGCGAGGCCGAGATGGGCATTGCGGTGCTGATCGACCAGGAGAACTGCCTCAACTTCCTCGGCCTGCGCTGCGACGTGTGCTACCGCGTCTGCCCGGTCATCGACAAGGCGATCACCCTGGAGATGCGGCGCAACCCGCGTGAAGAGCGCGAAGGCCCGGCCGCCACCCGCCACGCCATGCTGATACCCACCGTGCATGCCGACGCCTGCACCGGCTGCGGCAAGTGCGAGAAGAGCTGCATCCTTCCTGAAGCCGCCATCAAGGTGCTGCCCGCCCGCCTGGCTCAAGGCAAGGCTGCCGAGCATTACCGGCGTGGCTGGGAAGAGAAGGACAAGGCCGGTGGCTCACTGATCAGCGAGCAGCTGAAGCTGCCCGTACGCGGCCTCGACGCGCAATCGGCGCCGGGAGGCCAGCCATGAGCGCGCAGCGCCCCGGCCTCGAAGCCATCGCCGACAAGGGCTGGTTCGCCGCCCACAAATGGCTGCTGCTGCGCCGCGCGTCGCAGTTGCTGATCCTCGCCGCCTTCCTCGCCGGACCGTGGTTCGGCGGATGGCTCGTGAAGGGCAACCTCGCCTCCAGCCTGACCCTGGATGTGCTGCCGCTGACCGATCCTTTCCTGTTCCTGCAGATGCTGGCCACCCGCCACTGGCCTGAGATGAGTGCGCTCATCGGCGTGGCCATCGTGCTCGGTTTCTACCTGTTGGTGGGCGGCCGGGTGTTCTGCTCCTGGGTCTGCCCGATGAATGTGGTGACGGATAGCGCCGGCTGGCTGCGCCGCCGCCTGGGCCTCAAAGGCGGGCGCACGCCGCACGACGCCACCCGCCTGTGGCTGCTCGGCTTTGTGCTGCTGGCGGCCGCGCTGACCGGCTCGCTGGTGTGGGAATGGGTGAATCCTGTATCGATGCTGCAGCGCGGCCTGATCTTCGGCTTCGGTGCCGCCTGGGTCTTCGTGGCCGGCGTGTTTCTCTACGACCTGCTGCTGGCCGGACGCGGCTGGTGTGGCCATGTCTGTCCGATGGGCGCCCTCTACGGCCTGATCGGCAAGACAGCCCTGCTCCGCGTTTCCGCTCATGGCCGCAGCGCCTGCAACGACTGCATGGACTGCTTCGCCGTATGCCCTGAACCCCAGGTGATCCGGCCGGCCCTCAAGCCACGCGATGCGGCCGCCAGCCCCCTGATTCTGGATGGTGACTGCACGAACTGCGGTCGCTGTATCGACGTATGCAGTCAAGAGGTCTTCCGATTCGGCAGCCGATTCAACAGGAGCAAAAAATGAAAAAACTGATACTGATCCTCACCGCCTGCCTGATGCTGGCCCCGGCCTACGCCCAGAAAGCCGAACCCGTGCCTGATCCGCTTGCCGGCGTGAAGGCTTTCGGCATGCGCGGCGTACCGATCGACGGCCCGGAAGCCGCGTCGGACAACTTCCGCAACGAGCGCGACCAGCCGCCACTGCCGCGGGATTTCGTGCAACAGCCGCCGCTGATCCCGCACACCGTGAAGGGCTACAACATCACCAAGAACTTCAACAAGTGCATGGATTGTCACGCCTGGAACCGTACCAAGGACACCGGCGCCACCAAGGTCAGCGTGACTCACTTCAAGACCCGCGAAGGCACCGAACTCTCCAACATCTCCCCGCGCCGCTACTTCTGCACCCAGTGCCATGTACCGCAGACCGATGCCAAGCCGCTGGTGGCGAACAAGTTCCAGCCGGCGGCCGGCATGCGCTAAGCGGGTATCCGCCGACTACGCACGCCAATCTCGTGACTCCGATGCTCGCCGTACCACTCGTACGACTTCGCCTCTCTTCACGACCTTGACGCGCTCGCTATGGCGGCTCCTCCGCTTAGTCCCAGAACTCGATCTTCACAGGACAAAAACATGACAAGCGAAAACACCACCTGCAACGGGATCAAAGCGAAGCTGTGCGCCCTGCTCAAGAAAAAATGGTTCATCGGCCTCGGCGGGCTCACCGTGGCCTTCGCCGCCGGCATCATCTTCTGGGGCGGCTTCAACACTGCGATGGAGCTGACCAACCGCGAACAGTTCTGCATCGGATGCCACGAGATGCAGGAAAACGTCTATCAGGAATACCGCAACACCATCCACCACTCCAACCGCACCGGCGTACGCGCCACCTGTCCGGACTGCCATGTGCCCAAGGAGTGGGTGCCCAAGGTGATCCGCAAGATCCAGGCTTCGAAAGAAGTGTGGGGCAAACTCACCGGCAGCATCAGCACCCCCGAGAAGTTCCAGGCCGAACGCCTGCGCCTGGCGCAGAACGAATGGCGGCGCATGAAGGCCAACAACTCACAGGAGTGCCGCAACTGCCACAACTACGATTCGATGGACTACGCCGAGCAGAACCGCCGCGGCGCGGCCATGCACCAGAAGGGTTTTGCCGACGGCATGACCTGCATCGACTGCCACAAGGGCATTGCCCACAACCTGCCGCCGATCGAACAGCACATCGGCGCCGAGCGTGATGCCGTGCCGCCGGAAGTGATGCACCCGTCTGTCGCGCCCAAACCTGAGGCGGCCGCTTCTCCGGCGAACTGAAACCGCCCCGCCAGAAAGCACAAGGCCCCGGTTTACGGGGCCTTGTGCATGAAAGCCTGCGCAGGATTCAGAGCGGCCGATCGCTCGGCAGGGCAAAGTAGAACCACTCGTTGCCGGGCAGGGACTTCGGGTTCGGAAAGACGATGAAGCCGGTGCCCTGCGCACGTACCTCCGTGCCATCGTGGCGGATGCCGATCACCTCGCTCGCCTCGACCGGGTCGAAGCTCTTCCATTCCTTCACGAAACGGTCGTCCGGGTGCATGCGGTCGATCACATCCACCAGACGCAGCAGTTCCGGCGCCGGGTGCGGCGCCGGAACGGGCGCGTCGATCAGCCCCAGCAAGGCCAGCGTATTGCGGATCGCCTTATAGGCCACTTCCGGTGCCGCCGGATCTTCATGCTGACCGCATTCCAGCGTGATCGCGTAGCCCGCCTTGGAGCGCATGTATTCGGTGGTGCCCACGCCATAGCTCGGATCCGTGCTGAGCATCTGCGCGCGCAGGCTGGCGTCCGGGTAGGCGAGACGGCGGGCCACGCCACGCGCATAAGTGTCCAGCCAGCCTTCGACGATGCGGCGCACGCCCAGGCGCACGGCCAGCGCCTGCTCCTGCGCAGCATGGCTGAATGGCTCCAGGGAGCCGGAATTGTCCTGCGGGCCAAGCATCGCAAAAGGCTCACCGCCGGTGTGGAAGGAATGCAGATCGAGCAGCGCGTCATGCGCCTCGAGCAGGGGGCACAGCGCATTGGCGATGTGATCCTCGAAGTCGACCGGCTCGGCGGTGGGGCGCAGGTTGCGGTTGAGATTGCGGTCGCCCATGCGCTGCTTGAGGTGGTAGGCCAGCGGATTGGTGATCGGCACGAATGTCAGGGTGCCGCACTTGAGGCTCATCGCACCGGAATCGAACTCGGCAATCAGGCGCTCGATGGCACGCGAGCCGCACACCTCGTTGCCATGCACGGCGCCCAGCACCAGCAGCTTCGGGCCTGGTTCAAGGCCGGCAAAGCTATGCACGCGCAAGGCGGTGGTGGAAGGCTGGGTGTGGACGGGGTGACTCATGGGGAACTCCGGATGAAGATCGATTCAGCGGGCACGTATTGTCGCAGGAAGCCATGTGCAGCGGGCTATCAGCATCATCACCCCGGCCAGATCGGGCTCGCGGCATAATGCCCCTGCCCCCCACACAGGAACACTTTCCATGAACGACCTGACCCGTACCCCGCGCGGCAGCCTGCAACTGCGCACCCTGGCCATGCCGGCCGACACCAACCCTAGCGGCGACATCTTCGGCGGCTGGCTCATGTCACAGATGGACTTGGGTGGCGCCATCCTGGCCAAGGAGCTGTCACGCGGCCGGATCGTCACGGTGGCCGTCGATGCGATGAGCTTCCACCGCCCGGTCGCAGTGGGCGATGTGGTCTGCGTGTATGGCGAATGTGCGCACGTCGGCCGTACCTCGCTGAAGGTGAAAGTGGAGGTATGGGTCAAGAAAGTGACCGGCGAACAGATCGGCGAGCGCTTCTGCGTCACCGAAGCCACCTTCAGCTACGTCGCGATCGGCGCCGACAAGCGCCCACGTGTGATCCCGCGCGAACACAACCCGGAGCTGGAAGCGGCCATCGCGGCCATAGCCGCCGCCTGAGGTCGGCCGCCCACCCGCCAGATGCGCGAACCTCCGGGCCGTCCGCCTTGAGGCGGTCGGGGGCGACTGCTATAGCAGAGCATGTGCAGCCTTCCGCGAGCCCGCCATGCTTCCGCTTGATCCACAGCTGTTTCGCCTGTTTCTGGAGTCCCTGGAAGCCCCGGCGCTGCTCCTTGACGCACGCGGCGAGATCCTTTTCGCCAATCCGGCCTGGAATCTCAGCCCACGCGTCAGCAGCGCACCGGACCAACCCTGGCCGGGGCAGAACTACCTCACGCTGCTGAATGCGGCGGCCGGCGGCGGTGACCGCAGCGCCGGTGCTACCGCTGAAGGTTTACGTCGGCTGGCGGAAGAAGGGGGCGAAGGCTTCAGCCAGGATTACTTCAGCAAGGGCCCGGAAGCGCACGACTACTACCACCTCAAGGCCTGGCGCATCGAGTACGCAGGGCAAGTTGTGCTGGGCGTTCTCCACAGCCCGCAATTGCAGCACGACGCGCTCACCGGCCTGGCCACGCGTCAGCTGTTCGCCCTCAGCCTCAGCGCTGAGCTGGGCCGCGCCCGACGCCAGAAACAGCCCTTGAGCCTGCTCATGCTGAACACCGATCACCTGCGCACGATCAACGAACTTCACGGCACACGCATCGGCGATGAATGTTTGATCGCCATTGCCACCCTCCTGCGCGAACACGCCCGCCGGCCCACCGATCTGGCAGCACGCTACGGCGGCGACGAGTTTGTCGTGCTGCTGGGCGACACGCCCGGCACCGAGGCGCGCCGGATCGCTGAGGCCATGCGCGCCGAAATTGAGGACCTGCACATTGCCGCCGGCCCGCAATATTTACTTAGCGTCAGCATCGGTGTGGCCGATGGGACGCCAGGGCTACGCCACATCAGCGAAGCCATGCTCCTCGAGGCAGCCGAAGTCGCCCTCTACCGGGCTCGCCGGCGCGGCCAGAATCGCGTGGTATGGGCCCAGACCGAGCCGGACCTGCTCAGCGCGCTGCTCAAGGGCCTGTCCTGATTCAGTCAGCTCGCACGTGCCGGTTGCGCAGCCTCTTGCGTGGCACACGCAGCCTCTTGTGCGTTTCCAAGGCTAAATGGTCAGACAACCAATGCCGCGCTGAGCACCGTTAACAGACTGCTTTTCGGATTTTTCTGCAAACAGGAGACGACTGCGGCCTGGCCGGGTCGATACGTTCCACCAGCTCCGGAAACACGCGGTGGTCATCATGCAACGATAGGTGCGGGCACGAAAACCTGCGCTTCCCCAAACTCAGCAGGCTTGAATCACACTTCGACCCGGTTGCGACCTGTCGCCTTGGCCCGGTAGAGCGCCGCATCGGCACGCGCCAGGATGGCCTGCCAGTCGGCATCGGCGGGCGTGCTGCTGGCCACGCCAATGCTGATCGTCACCTCCAGAGCGGCCACCCGGCTGGACGGCCGCGAGCGTGCGCTCAGGGCACGCAGGCGTTCGGCGATCTCGGCCGCCCCCTCCGGCCCGGTATCCGGCAGCAGCACACCAAACTCTTCACCCCCGAGGCGACCGAGCAGATCGCCACGCCGCAGGGCCTGCGCCCACAGTGCTGGCAGCGCTGCCAGCACCTCATCACCCACCGCATGACCATGCCGATCGTTGATCTGCTTGAAATGGTCGATATCCATCATCAGCAGGCTGAGCCGGCCCTTTGCCCGGCTTACCCGCGCAAACTCCCGTCCTGCCTGCAGGAAGAAGGCGCGCCGGTTCATCACCCCGGTCAGTTCATCCTCCATCGCCAGACGCTGGATATGGTGCTGGGCCTTGAAAAGAGAGCGCTGGATGCGGTGCATGAATCCGGCAAAAGCCAGCGCCAGCACGCTCAGGACGCCGGCCACCGTAAACACCAGGCGGCGGGTGGCGAAATAGGGCTCGAGCGCTTCATCGAAGCCACGGGTTGCCACGACAAACAGCGACTTGTCCGGCAAGTGCTCGAAGCTGACGATGCGCCGCACGCCATCGCTGAAGCGGCCATCGGACTCGAAATGCCCCCGCTCCGCCGTATGAAAACGCGGAAAGTTCGGCGAGCCGCTGACATCCTTGCCAAGCATGGCCGGATCCATTGGTGCGCGCGACAGCAGACGACCATCCGCACGCACCAGCAGCAGGCCGCCCCATTCCTTGAGGCGCCATTGCTCATGCGGTTTGATCAGCCGGTCAAGCTCGACCACAGCAACCACCATCTTCAGCCCGGCACGCTCGTTTTCGAGGCGCCAGGAAATCGGGATGCCCCATGTCCCCGTCGTGCGCCTCACCACCGGGCTGCCGATGTACAGGCGGCGCTCGCCATGCCCCAGCTGGGCCTTGAAGTAATCACGGTCGCTGACATTCACCAGCGCGCTTCCTGCGACCTCAGCCCCAGGATGCACCGTGCCATCGCTGCTAAGCAGACGCAGATCGATCAGATCGCCGGAGAGGCGCCGCAGCTCCGCAAGCAGCGCAAGGAAAGTCGGGTCTGTCAGCGGATCGGCACCCGTATGGGCCTGCAGCCAGAGATCCACAACCCGCAGATCGGTTTCAACACTCTTCAACAAAGCCAGAGTGTGCTGGGTCACCACGCTGTTGAGCTGCTCCAGCTCCCGCGTCGAAGACGCCAACAGGCGATCGCGATACATCCCCGAAAACACCAGCACCAGGCCCCACATCACGGCCAACAGGGCGAACATCGACAGCCATAGCCCGCGACGCAGGATGGAGGGGGCGGAATGATGGATCTGGACAGAGTGAGGCATGAGAACCTGAATGCCGTACACGGCGCTATCCCACGCTTAACGTCACGCCAACGCAAATCTTGCGTGCCCACCTGTGCGGGTTTTCCTGCGGCGCCGGGCCGTGAGCCGGGCCATCGCGGCAAACGTCCGTTCAAGAAGCCTCCGCCGGATGCCGTACAGCATTGAATGAGCGCCCCCCAACGCCCCCACAGAGAGAAATCATGTCCATCGCCCGCAAGCTGATCATCCTGGCCCTATGCGCAGCCACTGCCCTGATCCTGGTGGGCGCAGCCGGTCTGTACGCCGCCCGGGAAGGCTCCGCAACGCTCGAAGACATCAACAACCGCGCCATTCCGGGCCTGAACTTGCTTCACAACGTACGCTCGGAGCAGCAGCAGATCGCCATCGGCCTGTTCCGCCACACGCTCAGCACGGATCCCGCCGTCAAGGCGCAGATCGAGCAAGACATGGAAAAACGAGCCGAGCGGGTGAAGCAGGACATGGCCGGCTACGCAGCGCTGATCCAGACCACCGAAGGCAAGGAACGCTTCCGGGTGACCAGCGGACTGGTCAAGGAATATCTGGGACTACTTGCCGAATTCATCACCAAAGCCCGCGCCAGCGGCAGCGCACCCGAGATGTCCGGGCCAATGGGCGCCAAGCGCGCCCAGTTCTCGAAGCTGCTCGATGAACACATCGAGTTCAACATCGACTCGGCCAGCCGGGAGGCCAAAACCGCTGAAGCAGATGCCCGGCGCGACATGCTGATCTCCCTGGCCATCATCCTCCTCGCCCTGGCCGTAATTGGCGGCCTGAGCTTCTCGGTGATTCGCAGCATCAAGCGCTCGCTCGACGACATCCAGCAGGCGATGCAGAAAATTGAAGGGGATCTGGATCTTTCGGTACGCGCTCAGGTGAATGGGCAGGACGAGATCGCCACCGTGTCGAATGCACTCAATCGCCTGCTCACCAAGCTCAATGCCAGCTTTTCTTCGATTGCCGGTCATGCCGACAAAATCAGCACTTCCTCCAGCCAGATGAGCGACACCGCCGGGCAAGTAGCGCACGCCGCAGCCCTGCAGAGCGACTCAGCCTCCGGCATGGCCGTCGGCATCGAGGAGATGACGGTCAGCATCAACCATGTGAGCGACCGCTCCACCGAAGCACGTGATCTGGCCCAGGAATCCGGCAAACTGGCCCACGACGGCATCCGCGTGATCGACGAAACCGTCAGCGACATCAACGCCATCTCGCGTTCGGTGAGTCATGTGTCCTCGCGTATCCGCGAGCTCGAAGCACATGGTGACCAGATCTCCTCGATCGTCTCGGTGATCAAGGAAGTGGCCGACCAGACCAATCTGCTGGCGCTGAACGCCGCCATCGAAGCTGCCCGTGCCGGCGAACAGGGCCGTGGTTTCGCGGTGGTGGCCGACGAAGTGCGCAAGCTCGCCGAACGCACCGCCAGCTCAACCACCGAGATCAGCAACATGGTGAGCGCCATCCGCAACCTCTCCCAAGAGGCTGCCACCAGCATGGAAGAGGCTGTCAGCATGGTCGAAGCGGGTGTGGAGCGCGCCGGCATTGCCAGTCAGGCCATTCACCGCATCAGCGAAGGCAGCCACAACTCGCAGAGCATGGTGGAAGAAATCTCCAGCGCGATCCGCGAACAGAGCACAGCGAGCAACAGCATCGCCGTGCATGTCGAAAAGATCGCCCAGATGGCTGAAGAGAGCAGCGCCGCAGCACGCAGCAGCGCCTCCCTGGCTAATGAGCTGGACCAGTTCGCGCAGGAAATGCAGGGCGTGGTGTCCGCTTACAAGCTCTGAACCGACTAGGAACTGCAGGACAAGGCCGAGCAGCCGGGCTCGTTACGTGCCCAGTCCGGCCGGCGGCCGGCCAGATCGGCAAATTCGGGCTGCTCCGTGCAGGGCTGGCGGATCGCCGTCATGAGCCGCTCCAGCACGCTCAGGTCACCTGCTTCGGCAGCCTTGATGGCGTTCTGGGCCAGCCAGTTGCGCGGGATCAGCCAGGGGTTGGCGGAGTTCATGCGTGCCACCCGCGCGGCAGCCGGCTCCGGCGTAAGCGCAATCCGCGCCTGCCAGGCGCCAAGCCAGTTTGCGAAGGCTTCGCGCGCCTGGGTGGACGGCTCAGCATAGAAAGCCGGAGCCAGAATCTGCAGCGCGGCTTCGCGTTCCGTCTCCACATGAATGCGGGCCAGCGCGCGGTAGAAGATTGTCATGTCTGTATCGACTGTCGCGAAGCAGGCAAACAGCGCGCTGACCAGTTCGAAGTCCGGCTGCGCCGGCCCGTCCTGCGGCAGACCCAGCTTGTCGCGCAGCATCGCCAGATAGTGGCGCTCGAAGGCCTCGCCATAGGCATCGAGGCAACGCTCCAGCGCGCCAATATCGCCCACCAGCGGCAGCAGTGCATTGGCCAGGCAGGAGAGATTCCAGCCGGCCACGCGGGCTTGCTCGGCATACGCATAACGCCCGCCACGATCGGTGGTATTGGGCGTGAAGCCGGGCTCGAAGGCGTCCAGCCAGCCATACGGGCCGTAATCGATGGTGAGGCCCAGCACCGAGAGGTTGTCGGTGTTCATCACGCCGTGCACGAAGCCCACCCGTAGCCAGTGCGCCATCAGCAGCGCGGTGCGCTCGCAGACCTCCCGGAACCAGGCCAGATAGACCTCCTGCGAGGGGCTTCCAAGCTGCGGAAAGTGGGTCGTGATCGTGTAGTCGACCAGTTGGCGCAGCAGGCCGAGGTCTTCGCGCGCAGCTGGCAGCTGATAGTGGCCGAAGCGCAGGAAACTCTCCGCCACCCGGGTCACGATAGCGCCGGGCTCCTCGCGTGCCCGGCCGTCGTAGAACATGTCGCGCACTACCGCCTCTCCCGTGCCAACCAGGCACAGCGCGCGGGTGGTCGGCACGCCCAGATGGTGCATGGCCTCGCTGCACAGATATTCGCGGATCGAGGAGCGCAACACCGCCCGGCCATCGGCATGGCGCGAGTAAGGCGTCAGCCCCGCCCCTTTCAGCTGCACTTCGAGGCGCAGCCCGTCTGCACCGATCACCGTGCCGAGCAGGGTGGCACGGCCATCACCGAGCTGGCCGGCCCAGTTGCCGAACTGGTGGCCACCGTAGCAGGTGGCGTAAGGCTGGCTGCCGGGGAGCAGGCGATTGCCGACGAAGACTTCCGCCGCAGCCTGCGCATCGACGGGCAGCGCACCGAGCCCGAGCAGGGCCGCGCAATCGGCCGACCAGTGCAGGAGACGCGGGGCGGCCACCGGGCTTGGCGCACAGAAGGAATACACCGCGCCCTGGACCGTGCGCGGCTGTGGCAGATCCAGCGGATCGGCCGGCAGGGCGCGCAGGAAACGGGGGTCGAAGCGCAGGGCGGCGAGATCGGCGGGCAAGGGCATGGGAAGCGTGCGGTGAAAGGCTCAGTCTTCAGTCTACGGTTTTGGAGCAAGATTTCAGCCACGTCCGGAGTAAGGTCGGAAGCCTGTTGGCGATGCGCTAAGCTTCAGGTCCGCCCTCCGGGAACTTCAAAAGAGAAAACCATGAGCATTTCGATGTACGTCGCCAGCAGCCCGCGCCTGATTGCCCAATTGAAGGCGCTCGACGCCATCCTCGCCAAGGCCGCAGCCCATGCCGAAGCCAAGAAGATCGATCCGGCCGTGCTGCTGGCCAGTCGCCTGTTCCCGGACATGTTCGCCTTCACGCGCCAGGTGCAGATCGCCTGTGACTTCGCCAAGGGCACGGTTGCCCGCCTGGCCGGCGTCGAAGTGCCGAGCTACGCGGACAACGAGCAGACGCTTGCTGAACTGCACGCGCGCATCGCCAAGACCATTGCCTTCATCGAAACCATCCCGGCTGCGCAGATCGATGGCTCGGAGACGCGTGACATCACCGTGAAGGCCGGCCCGCGCGAGCTGCAGTTCAAGGGTCTGGACTATCTGATCGGCTATGCCCTGCCGAACTTCTACTTCCACGTCACCACGGCCTACAACATCCTGCGCCACAACGGCGTGGAGATCGGCAAGCGCGACTACCTCGGCGCCTGAGCCACCGGCGGCTCCGTGCCGGGCGCATGGCAGGCACAGGCCTCGCCATGCGCGGCGGCCACCAGCTCGTGCAGGATGCCGCAGTCTGCCACCTGATGCGGCTGGGCGCAGCGCCCGCGCAACTCAATCAATTGCCGCTCCAGCGCCTGCATGCTGGCCAGGCGGGCGCGCACCCGCAACAACTGCGCGTCAACCAGCAGGTTGATATCGTCGCAATCGGCCTGTGGCCGCTCCAGGAAATCGAGCAGGCGGCGGATATCCGCGAGGCTCATATCCAGCGCACGGCAATGGCGGATGAAGGCCAGCTGCTCCAGATGCGCAACCGCGTAAGCCCGGTAGCCATTGGCCTGGCGCGCCGGGGGCGGCAGCAGGCCGGTTTTCTCGTAGTAACGGATGGTTTCGACCTCGATCCCGGTGGCCCGGGCCAGCTCGCCGATGCGCCAGATGGTGTTCATGTTTCGCTCCTTGCAGGCGGTGATACTAAAGGCTTGACCCTGAAGTGACTACAGGGTGTTGAATCCAGTCATTCCTCAACCTCCCTGCAAGGAAATCCTCATGGCCTGCTGTTCCTGTGAAACCAGTTGCTCCACCAGCACCGCCCCGAGCCCGCGCTTTCGCCGTGCGCTGTGGATCGCGCTGTGGGTGAATGCGCTGATGTTCGGCGTCGAGATCATTGGCGGTCTGAGCTCCGGCTCGGTGTCCCTGTGGGCCGATGCGGTCGACTTCGCGGGTGATGCGGCGAACTACGCACTGTCGCTGGCGGTGCTGTCACTGGGCCTCGTCTGGCGCGCCCGCGCAGCCTGGCTCAAGGGCGCGACAATGGCGGCCTTCGGCGTCTTCGTGCTGCTCCGCGCGGGCTGGTCCGCCTGGCAGGGCATTCCGCCAGAACCACTGACCATGGGCATGATCGGCCTCATCGCGCTGGCCGCTAACGCCGGCGTGGCCCTGCTGCTCTACGCCTTTCGCGAAGGGGATGCCAACATGCGTTCGGTGTGGCTGTGCAGCCGCAACGATGCCATCGGCAACCTCGCCGTGATGCTCGCTGCGGCCGGCGTGTTCGGCACCGGCAGTGCCTGGCCGGATCTGGCCGTGGCCCTGGTGATGGCCGGGCTGGCGCTGTCCGGTGGGTTCTCGGTACTACGCCAGGCACGTCAGGAACTGGCCAGCGCCTGATCCCGACTTGACCCGCCCGGCATGTTCCTGCAAGGTGCGCCCCACATCTGAATGCAGGAGCTGACATGCTGTTGAGCAATCTGGAAATCGTGCCGGGCCGGCGCATCAAGGAACACTTGGGCATCGTCGAAGGCAGCACGGTGCGCAGCAAACATGCCGGGCGCGACATCATGGCCGGGCTCAAGAACATCGTTGGCGGCGAACTCAAGGCCTATACCGACCTGCTGGTCGAGGCGCGCCAGCAGGCCACTGACCGCATGGTGGCGCAGGCCGAGGAGATGGGCGCCAACGCGGTGCTCAACATCCGCTACACCACAACCTCCGTGACCACCGGCGCCGCCGAGATCCTCGCCTACGGCACCGCCGTCATCCTCGAGTAAGCCCACGTCATGGAACTGCTGATCAAGCTCGGGGTTTTCCTCGTGCTGGTGACCATCGGCTACTGGCGCGGCCGCCGCAACGAGCGCGCCCATCTGCGCAGCCTCGCCGCCGAGGAAGACGCGGTGGCCGATGTGCTGGTCTTCGCCACGCGCTATCCGCCGCCCTCCGCCCAAGTGCTCGATCCGCTGCTGGTCACCGGCAGTGCAGTGATCGCGTCGGACTATTTCCGCTTCTTCGTGGCCGGCCTGCGCAAGATCGTCGGCGGCAACTACCGCGCCTACGAACAGCTGCTGGAACGCGGTCGTCGCCAGGCCATGGTCCGTCTGAAGCAGGCGGCCAAGGCGCGCGGGGCTAAGCACGTATTCAACGTGCGTATCACCACCAGCCGCATCTCCAACAGCCGGGGTGGCGAAGCCACCCAGGTGGAAGTGCTGGCGGTCGGCACCGCCTTCGTCCTCGCGACAGGCTCGGTCGCCGAGAGCCGCGCCCACTATCGGACAGGACCGGCGCTGGCGTCGCCGGAGAACTTCAGCCTGTTCAAACACCGCTTCACGCGTGCCTGGCTGCTCGCGCTGGTAGCAGCGGTGATCTATGCCTTTGTCGAACTCATCGGCGACGCACGCTTCACGCATCAGTGGCGCTATGCCCATGGTGCGCCGACGGCGCTGTTCTTCATGCTGGCCTGCATTGTTGGCCTCGCCCTGCTGCTGTGGGCCCGCCGCGCGAAGACACCGTGGTCCAGTGCCATCGTGCTATCCCTGCTGACGATTCCCGCCCTGCAGGCCACGCTCTATTTCGGCGTGCTGCGCCTCAACAGCCTGCTCAGCCACGGCCCGCAGCAGGTAGCGTACAAGGTCGCCAGCGAAGGCCTGCTGCAGCCGGTGACAGCAGACCTGCCGGAGCTTTACTTCTACGACTACGCCGATTACTGGGCGGCCCAGCCTGAAGGCAGCCCGGTACACCTCACCGTGCTGCGCGGCGCACTGGGCGTGCTGCAGTACGACCTGCGACCGCTCGGGCCGCAGTACGAGGCCTGGTACTCGGCACAGCACTGAAAAAACAAGCTCACGGTTCGGCTCGCCCCAAGGCCAGTGCTCCGCTCAGCGGCGTGAGCCGTGCCGCATCCTGCCCAGCGGCGCGCGCATGCTCCGCCCGCTCGGCCGGCAGCGGGTGGCTCTGCAGCCAAGCCGGTGCGCGCACGCCGCGCTCAGCCTGAAGGGCCGTAAAGGTTTCGAAGAGCTTCACGAGGCCCTGATTGCCACCGTGCAAGCGCTGGCTGGCGAGCTGCGCCGTGGCATCCGCCTCGCGCTCAGCCTCACGGCTATAGGCCAGCATCTGCAACTGCTGCACATCGCCGATCAGCCACTGATTGAGCGCCGGGCTGCGCACGCCGATCAGGCCCAGTACGCTGGCCGTCATCACCCCGCGACTGAGTTGGCGCACCATGTGACGATTCGCCACATGGCCGATTTCGTGAGCCAGCACGGCATCGAGTTCCTCCTCGTAGCGCAGCTTTTCGAGCAGGCCGCGAAACACGAACACATGTCCGCCCAGGGTAGCAAAAGCATTCACCGTATCCCCCGCCACGTAATGCAGCTGGATCGGCATCTGGGACGGCAGCTGCAGGCTGGCTGTTATCCGCCCGGCATGTTGCTGCAGGGCTTGCTGGATCGCCGCATCCTGTGGCCCCGGGGCGCCGCCGCCCAGAGTGGGCGCCAGGCGATCCAGTTTGAGGCTCTCGGCGAGCTGCACTTCGGCCGCAAAGGGTAAGTGCGGCGCCAGCCACACGGCCAGCCGATCTGCCGCGAAGAGACAGGCCACGAGGATCAGACTCACGCTCAGGAGCAGGCGCAGCAGCTCACCGTGCTCACCACGGGCGGCATCTTGAGGATCGGGTCGGCGGGTAGCGGCATTGCGATAGCGCATGGTGGTCCTAGCGAAACAGGGTGCTGGCATACTAGCGCGGAACGCCGGAGCATTCCGCTGCCGGCTCCAGCGCTCCGTCCCCTCCTCATGCATCCGCAGCCCAAGAATCCTCTCCACGGCCTCACGCTCGAATTCATCCTGACTCGCCTGGTCGAGCACTACGGTTGGGAAGAACTCGGCCGGCGCATCGAAGTGCGCTGCTTCATTCTCGATCCAAGCATCAAGTCCAGCCTGAAATTCCTGCGCCAGACCCCCTGGGCCCGCACTCAGGTCGAAAACCTGTATCTGGATACTTTCGCTTGAATCTGCCCGCCAGCATCCCTTTCTTCACCGCCCTGCGCTTCTGGCTCAAGCTGGGTTTCATCAGCTTCGGCGGGCCGGCCGGGCAGATTGCGATCATGCACAGCGAACTGGTGGAAAAGCGACGCTGGATTTCGGAGAAGCGTTTCCTGCATGCGCTCAATTACTGCATGCTGCTGCCGGGGCCGGAAGCCCAGCAGCTCGCCACCTATCTGGGCTGGCTGATGCACCGCAGCTGGGGTGGCATCGCGGCAGGGGCGCTGTTCGTGTTGCCATCGCTGCTGATCCTGATTCTGTTGTCATGGCTTTACATGGCTTACGGCCAGCAGCCGCTGATGGCGGGCTTGTTCTACGGCATCAAGCCAGCGGTGTGCGCCATCGTGCTGCAGGCGGCCTGGCGTATCGGCGGGCGCACCCTGCACAACCGCTGGCTGTGGGGCATTGCGGCGCTGGCTTTCATCGCGATATTTGTAGTGCATGTCCCCTTCCCGGCCATCGTGGTGGGCGCGGCAGCGCTGGGCTGGCTTGGCGGGCGCCTGCAGCCCGCAGCTTTCAGCACCGGTGGCGGTCATGCTGGCGCGGCAAAATCTTACGGCCCAGCCTTGATCGACGATGACACGCCCACACCGGAGCATGCGCGTTTCCGGTGGCCCCGCCTGATCCTGATCTGCGGCCTGGGCGCCGTGCTGTGGCTGCTACCGATGGGCTTGCTGGTGACTTTCGCTGGCTGGACGCACTTCTTCAGCCAGACCGGCTGGTTCTTCACCAAGGCGGCGCTGCTGACTTTCGGCGGTGCCTACGCGGTGCTGCCCTATGTGTATCAGGGCGCGGTGCTGCACTACGGCTGGCTCAGCCCCAGCCAGATGATCGACGGGCTGGCGCTCGGCGAGACCACACCGGGTCCGCTGATCATGGTGGTGGCCTTCGTCGGCTTCGTCGGCGGCTGGAACGAGGGCACGCAGATGGCCTCAGGTGCCTTCCTGTCCGGCCCAGCCATCGTGTTCACGGCGCTGGCCGGCGCCTGTCTGGCCACCTGGTTCACCTTCCTGCCGTCCTTCCTGTTCATCTTCGCCGGCGCTCCGCTGGTGGAATCGACCCGCGATGCTCTTCACTTCACCGCTCCGCTCACTGCGATCACAGCGGCCGTGGTGGGGGTCATCGTGAATCTGGCGCTGTTCTTCGCGTACCACGTGCTGTGGCCGCAGGGCTTTGGTGTGGGCTTCGAGTGGCCAGCTGCATTGATTGCGCTGGCGGCTGCAGTGGCCTTGCTGCGTTACAAGGCGAATGTCATGGGCGTGATCGGTCTTTGCGCCCTGGCCGGCCTGCTCGTGAAAGGCCTCCTCTGATGCGCCGGATGCTGGCTCTGATCCTGTGGCGCCTGCTGGCGGGTAGCGCGCTGCTGCTGGGCTTCATCGGCATCTTCGTGCCGGGCCTGCCCACCGTGCCCTTCCTGCTGCTGGCGGCCTGGGCTGCCGGGCACGGCTGGCCGGCGCTCGAAGCCTGGCTGCTGAATCACCCGCGCTGGGGCGCCAGCATCCGCGCCTGGCGTGAACACGGTGCCATGTCTCGCCGCGCAAAATGGGCCGCCTCGATCATGATGACGGCCAGCGCCGGGCTGATGTATTTCTCCGGCGCCCCGCGCCTGATCACCCTCGGCGTGGCACTAGTGATGCTGACGGTGGCCATCTGGCTGTGGCGGCGGCCGGAGCGCTGAAAACGATCTACCGGCATGCGGTATGCTTGATCCAGACTGGAATATCACGGAGAAAAACACCATGCCCCATCGCCCGCCCTTCATTGCCCCGCTGCGCTTCACCGATGCCGATGCCGCGCTGGCCCAGGTTCAGCTGATCTACAACGCCAGCATCAACCACCTGCGCGAAGCCCTCCAGCAATACGTAGCCGGCACCGTGCCGGAAGCCGAAGAGGAACGCGCCCGCGCCTGCTATCCCTTCGTGCGTATCCACACCAGTACCGTTGCCAAGGCGCGTACCGCTGACAAGCGTCTGTCATACGGATTCGTCGCCGGCCCCGGCCACTACGAAACCACCCTGACCCGACCGGACCTCTTCGCCGGCTATTTCCTCGACCAATTCCGTTTGCTACTGCAGAACCACGATGTGGAGCTGGAAGTAGGCATCAGCTCGCAACCCATCCCGGTGCATTTCTCCTTCGGAGACTATGACCACATCGAAGGCAGCATGAGTGCCGAACGGCGCATGCTGATGCGCGATCTCTTCGATCTGCCGGATCTCTCGGTGATGGACGACGGCATTGCCAACGGCACCCATGCCACCGCGCCCGGTGAAGCCCATCCGCTCGCCCTGTTCACCGCCCCGCGCGTGGATTACTCCTTGCAGCGCCTGCGCCATTACACCGGCACCTCGCCGGAGCATTTCCAGAACTTCGTGCTGTTCACCAACTACCAGTTCTACATCGACGAATTCGTGCGCATGGGGCTGGAGGCGATGAATGACCCGGCCAGCCCCTACCTCGCTTTCGTCCAGCCCGGCAACGTCATCACGCGCCGCGTCGGCGAGCCGGCGGGCGAGCTGGATGCGCTCGGCAAACAGCCGCCGCGCCTGCCGCAGATGCCGGCCTACCACCTGGTGCGTGCCGATGGCAGCGGCATCACCATGGTCAACATCGGCGTTGGCCCGGCTAATGCCAAGACCATCACCGACCACGTCGCCGTGCTGCGCCCGCACGCCTGGCTCATGCTCGGCCACTGCGCCGGCCTGCGCACCACCCAGGCGCTGGGCGACTATGTGCTGGCTCATGCCTATGTGCGTGAGGACCATGTGCTCGACGAAGACCTGCCGATCTGGGTGCCGATCCCCGCGCTGGCCGAAATCCAGCTCGCCCTCGAATCCGCCGTGGCCGACGTCACCGGCCTGCAGGGCCCGGCGCTGAAGAGCATCCTGCGCACCGGCACGGTGGCCACCACCGACAACCGCAACTGGGAGCTGCTGCCGGACAACACCCCGCAGCGCCGCTTCTCGCAGAGCCGTGCGGTGGCGCTGGACATGGAGAGCGCCACGATTGCCGCCAACGGCTTCCGCTTCCGCGTGCCCTACGGCACCCTGCTTTGCGTGAGCGACAAGCCCCTGCATGGCGAGATCAAGCTGCCCGGAATGGCCAACAATTTCTACCGCGAGCGCGTCGACCAGCATCTGCGCATCGGCATCCGGGCGCTGGAGATCCTGCGCGAGCGCGGGCCGGATGCGCTGCACAGCCGCAAGCTGCGGAGCTTCGCCGAAGTCGCCTTTCAGTAAGGCTGCATGCCTGGCGGCTGGACTTGATCTGAGACCAGCCGCAAATACCCGCTCCTTGCTAGGCTGTCGGAAACTCCAGAGAGGATTCACCGATGGACATCCAGCAGGTCCTGCAGCAGCTCGACAGCCTTTTCCAGCGCGGCGCCTACGATCAGGTCGAAGCCTTCATGCTCGACCACATCGCCCGCGCCGAGGCCGAGGGCGACAAGGGCGCGGTGCTCTCGCTGCTCAATGAGCTGATGGGCTACTACCGCAGCACCAGCCGCTTCAAGGATTCGCTCGCTGCGGCCAGCAAGGCGCTAGGCCTGCTCGAAGAACTGGGCCTCAAGAACAGCCTGCACTACGCCACCACCCTGCTCAACGTGGCCACCGCCTGGCGCGCAGACGGCCAGTTCCAGCGCGCCATCGAGCTCTTCGAGGAAGTGGGGCGCATGTTCCTCGCGCTGGGCGTGCAGGATGCCTTCCTCGTCGCCACGCTCTACAACAACCTCGCCCTGGCCTGGCAGGAAGCCGGTGATCACGCCCGCGCGATCCAGTTCCTCGAAGCCGCGCTGCCGATCAGCCGCAGCAACCCGGGCGCCGAACACGATGTGGCGGTGAGCCTCACCAACCTCGCGCAGTCGCGCGTGCGCTTGGGCCAGCTCGCCGAAGCGCGTGCTGCGCTGGAGGAGGCCGACCGGCTGTTCGCCGCACTGCCGCGCCCGAGCGGCCATCACGCTGCGGCTATCGCCGCGCTGGGCGAGGTGTGCTTCAAGGAGGGGAACGCGAGCGAAGCCGCCGCGCTGTACGAACGTGCCCTGCGCGAGATCGAGGCGCGCTTCGGCAAGAACCAGCCTTATGCCGACATGCTGGAGAGCCTCGCGCTGGTGCTCGAAGCCTCCGATCCGGCGCGCAGTGCAGCCTGCAAGCGTGAGGCACAGCAGGTAGCCGCCGCGCTGCGCCCGCAACTCAAGGGTCTGGAGCTTGCGCGCCAGTACTACGAAGCCATGCGCGGCAGCCTGCTGGCCGACTACGCGCCGATTGCACACCGCATCGCCGTGGGTCTGGTGGGCCACGGCTCGGAGTGCTTCGGCTTCGATGACGAGCAGTCCCGCGATCACGATTTCGGCCCCGGCTTCTGCATCTGGCTCACGGATGAGGATTACGCCGCAGTCGGCCGCCAGATGCAGGCCGACTATGAGCGCCTGCCGCCCGAGTTCGCCGGCTTCCCGGCGCGCCGGCCCGGGCGTCGCAGCGGCCAGCGCGTGGGCGTATTCAGCATCTCGGGCTTCTATCGTGAATTTCTCGGTGCGGCCGAGCTGCCGCAGTCCGAGGCGGACTGGCTGCAAATTCCGGAGCCGCTGCTGGCCTGCGCCACCAATGGCGAAGTCTTCTCCGACCCGGCCGGTGAGTTCAGCCGCATTCGCGCTGCGCTGGCTGCCTACTACCCGGATGGCATCCTGCGGCGCAAGCTCGCGCAGGCCGTGGCGAAGATGGCGCAGAGCGGGCAGTACAACCTGCCGCGTGCGCTCACGCGCGGCGAGCCGGCCGCTGCACTGATGGCGCAGGCCGAGTTCATCCGCCAGGCCTGCGCGGCGATTCATGTGCTCAACCGGCGCTATACCCCGGCCGACAAGTGGCTGGTGCGCAGCGTCGGCAGCCTGCCCAAGCTTGCCGCGCTGCACGGTCGACTCACACAACTGGCGCAGACCCTGGCCGCCGAGGCCACGCCGCTGGTCGAAGAAATCTGCGCCGCTGTGCTGCAGGAAGTGATCGCGCAGGGCTTCAGCCAGCCGGGCGAGGCCTATCTCGAAGCGCATGTCGACAGCATTCTCGCCAACCCGTAGGTGCGGCTTTAGCCGCACACCACGCGTGGCGGCGGACTGAAGTCCGCCCTACGCAAGCTTCGCCATCCATGCGTGCGGCTGAAGCCGCACCTACGGAACACACACAGGAAACCCCATGAGCCTCATCGACGACATCGTGCAACTCGAATGGCAGGCCTTCGACAAGGTGCAGAACGAAGGCGGCCGCGCCAGCTGTCAGGACAATTTCGAGACCTTCGAAATCATGCGCAAGAGCCAGTTTCTGGCCTGGGATTCCGCCACGCTGGCCAGCTACTACGCCGATCTCAAGCGCGCCGCGCAGCTGGGCCGCAATCTCGTGCAGGAGAAATACGCCCGCATGATGGCCTCCACCGCGCCGGCCGAATACGCCGCCTTCGCCCATCTGCTGCCGCCGCTGAGTGCCTGGCAGCAGCGCACCATCGAGCGCATCATCGAGATCCAGCTGGAGTGGCGCGAAGCCTTCGCGCGCGACTGGCCGCGCATGTCGGATCAGGCTCGCCTGATCCGCACCGAGGAGGACGGCCCGCAGGGCACCTCCTTCGAAACCTATCTGCGCGGCGAGCTTGGCAGCTATTCCGAAGACACCCTGCGCGCCTACCTGCGCATGGTGGAGGAATATCAGGAGGAGGGGCGCAACCTCACCACCGTGACCATGGAGCACACCGCGAAACTCTATGGCTACGCCAGCCTCGCGGCGGCTGAGCAGAAGCTGGCTTAACACCCCGATGATATGCTGATCGGATCACACGACACTTAAACAGGGAGAGCAGGATGCAGGCGCAATGGTTGTCCAGACTCGGTAGTTTCTTTTTTCTGATCCTGATCCTGTTTTTCGCGTTCAGCGGCGTGTTCGGCACCATCGGCACTGGAAACGTGGGCATCCGCACCACGCTGGGCGTGATCTCGCCGGACGAAATCGGGCCGGGCATCTACATGAAGTGGCCCTTCATCTCCAAGGTGCAGGAATTCACCGCCAAGGAAATCGCCATCGACGTGCAGGACCTCACGCCCAAGGCGCGAGACAACCTCAGCCTGCGCGACATGGACATCACCATCTACTACCACGTCGCCCCTGGCGGCATCACCGAGCTGCAGGCCAAGTACGCCAACCAGTCCGCCCGCGATGAAGAGAGCGGCGTGTGGTTCCCGGCCCACGGCCTGGTCTCACGTCTGGTGCGGAACGCGGCTTATGAGGAAGTCTCCAGGGTCGATTCGCTGATCCTGCATACCAAGCGCGACGAAATCGCCGCGGCCATGCACAAGAATGTGCAGGCCCAGCTCGAAGCCAATGACCCGAAGGTGTTCTCCGTGTCACGCGTGGTGATCCGCTCGGTAATGACCGATCCTTCCATCGAAGAATCCATCCGCGCCGCCGTGGCCAACCAGAAGCGCCTCGAGGCCATGACGATCCAGACCGAAATCGCCAAGCGCGAAGCCCAGATCAAGATCACCGAAGCCGAAGGCATCGCCAAGGCCCAGGCCATCATCTCCGGCTCGCTCACCCGCGAATACCTGCAGCACGAAGTGAATCAGGCCCTGGCCAAGTTCGCTGAGAAAGGCTCGGCCCATACCGTGGTGATCCCGGCCAACATGAGCAGCACGCCGCTGATCAACATCCCTTCACCGAAGTAAGCGCCCTGCAGCATGCAGCGATTCCTCTCCGCCCTGGCCTGCAGCCTTGCCCTCATGCCAGCGCAAGCGGCCTGCCCTGAAGAGGCGGCCCTTGCGCTGCGCTTCATGCAAGGCTATCTCGCCTACAACGATGCCGTGTTTCTGGGCAGCAGCAGCCAGCCCGTCGAGGCCTGGCTCGATGCCAATCCGCTTGCCTCACCGGGCTTGCGCAAGGCCTACCGCGCCAAGCAGGCTGAGGGTCTGCAACAAGACCCAGAACTCGGCTGGGGTTTCGATCTGCTCCTTGATGCCCAGGATTACCCCGAGCAGGGCTTCGAGTTGCGGCGCTGCCCGGCGCCCGGCTATGTCGAACTGCAAGGCAGGGGCTGGCCGGAATTCAGCGTCACCGTGAAAACCGTGCGGCTCGGCAAAGCACTGCGCATCGACGGCGCCGGGGTGCTCAACATTCCGCCCGCCCGGCGCGCCAGGCAGCACTAAGTCCCCACGCCCTCATCCTCCGGAACAATACTCATGGCCCAGCCCAAAACCCCCGACCCCAGCCGCCTTGACCGCCTTGTGGCCGAGGCCCGCAAGAGTGCCGAGCAGCGCGAGCAGGGCTACCGCGAGCGAGCGCTGAAGCTCTACCCCTGGGTCTGCGGCCGTTGCACGCGCAGCTTCACACGCGACAATCTGCGCGAGCTGACCGTGCACCACCGCGACCACAACCACGACAACAATCCCCCGGACGGCAGCAACTGGGAGCTGCTGTGCATCTACTGCCACGAGAACGAGCACTCGCGCCAGCTGGAAGCGGCGGCCGGGCACGGCATGGGAGAGAACGGTCTGGCGGCGGCTACGCACAATCCCTTCGCGGCGCTGAAGGATTTGCTCAAGAAATAGTTTTTGGCATGAAGGTCTGCGACCGGCTAGATGAGGCTGCCGCCCAAAACCCGGGCGTTATAATGGCCAGGACAGTTTATGCTTCAACGAAAATAACGATTTCGGGGAATATGGTACGAACAACTCAATCCAGCTTGCTCATGACGGCTGTGGCGTGCCTGATCTGTGCGTGCGGCGGTGGCGAAGGCTCGGAGACGGGCACAGCGGTAGGCCCGGCCTCTGGAAACAGTGCATCAAGTGCCGCCAGCGTCAGTGCTTCGAACAGCGGAGCCGGTTCGAGCGCGGCCAGCAGCTTCTCCTCCAGCGCTTCCAGCTCTGCTGCATCGGCTTCATCTGCGATCGCAAACTACACAGTGAGCGGTAACGCCACAGGTGTCGATGGCGGTACACTCAAACTGCAGAACAAGCTCACCAATACGGTGACACTCGTCAAGGATGGCAGTTTCAGCTTTCCTCCCGCGCCTGCGGGCAGCACCTACAGCGTGGGGTTGAACCAGCAACCCGCAGGCAAGCACTGCAAGGTAAGCAACGCGTCCGGCACGCTGAACAGTGATGTCACCAACATCACGGTGAGTTGCACGTCCATGCAGTTCTCTAGGCTGGCCACGTTCACCGCCAACGGAGTCGATGGACTTTATCCCGTTTCGGACGCGCTGGCGATGGACAGCAATGGCAACCTTTACGGCGCCACCTCTTCAGGCGGCAGCTATGGCCGGGGCGCGGTATTCGGCCTGACGCGCAACGCTGATGGCAGCTATGCGCCGGCCACCACGCTGTACTCCTTCACCCTGGCGGATGGTTACTATCCCTACGGAGCACTCGCGATAGACAACGCCGGCAACCTGTTCGGCATCATGGTCTGCGGAGGCAGCGCTGGCGCCGGAACCATTTACAAGCTTGCCCGCAACCCCAACGGCAGCTACACATCCGCCACCACGCTGCATGAATTCACCACAGGCATCGCTGGTGGAGTACCCATGGGCGGTCTGATCGTGGATGCTGCCGGCAATCTGTTCGGCACTGCCTCCTATTTCGGAGCCAACAACCAGGGCACGGTGTTTGAGCTGGTACGCAAGGCGGATGGCGACTACTTGCCTGCCATCACGCTGCATGCGTTCACGGGGGGTGCCGATGGCGGTGGTCCGTCAGGGCCGCTGACCATCGATAGCACGGGCAATCTGTTCGGCATAGCCGGTGGCGGCAGCCACGGCAAGGGCGTGGTATTCAAGCTGGCGCGCAAGGCAGATGGCAGCTACGCACCCGCGATCGCCGCGTATTCATTCACCGGCGGCACCGATGGCTCCGCCAATCCCTTCTGGGGCCTAGTGATCGACGGCACTGGCAACCTGTTCGGCGCTGCGGAGAGCGGCGCGAACAAAGGCATCGTGTTCAAGCTTGCACGCAATGCAGATGGCAGCTATTCATCCACGACGCTGCACTCGCTCAGCACAAATGGCGTAGTCAACTATCCGCTCGCAAGTCTGTTACTCGACAGTGCCGGCAATCTTTTCGGGAAGACTGACGCAGGCAGTTACGGCCATAGCTCCATTTTCCAGTTTGTGCGTAACGCAGACGGCAGCTATGCACCGCTCACCACGCTTTACTCCTTCAGCAGCGGACGCCCGAGTGCGCTGGTGCTGGATAGCGCCGGCAATCTGTTTGGAACGACCGGTAGTGATGGTGTTGGCTATGGCACGGTGTTCAGTTTGAAAAACTGAGGGCGATATTGCTGCGACTCCGCGTTGTGCGCGATTCTCGCAAGAGTGCCGAGCAACGCGAGCAGGGCTACCGCGAGCGGGCGCCGAAGCTCTACCCCTGGGTCTGTGGTCGCTGCACCCGCGAATTCACGCGCGACAATCTGCGCTAACTGACGGTGCACCACCGCGACCACAACCACGACAACAATCCCCCGGACGGCAGCAACTGGGAGCTGCTGTGCATCTACTGCCACGAGAACGAACACTCACGCTACCTCGAAGCGGACTCGGGGCAAGGCAGCGGCGAGAACAATCACAGCGGGGCGACGCACAATCCCTTTGCCGCACTCAAGGATCTGCTCAAAAAGTAAGGCCAGCCGCAGGTTTGCAATGCCTGGCCGGGCGTTCAGCCCCCCGCTCCAGATGAAAGGCTTGTCCACGCAACCCCTGGCTGGCCCCGGCTGAAGACTCAGCGCGCCCCGCTGGCTGCGACTCCCGGCTCCGGTTCAAAGGCCGCAAGCGCGAAGGTGTTGGCGGCAGGATCGAGGCAGACGCGATAGCGGGCAAAGAAATCGTAGCCGAGCAGACCGTGCAGCGTCGGGATCGGCAGTTCCATCACCCGCAAGGGCCCGGGCTTGAGCGCCTGCCCGGCCAGCGTCACGCCGTCGATCGAAAGAGTTTTATCTGACAAGGCCGCGCCGGCTACACCGGGTTTGATGAGATTCTGATTCGCCCCGGTATCCAGGCCCAACAGGAGCGCCTGACCCGCATGATCAAACTGTACATAGGGTAGCGAGCCCAGGCGGTGCAAGGGCACCGGCGCGCCGGCACATTCGGCATGTACCGCCCCGCGCGGATAGAGCCTTGCCGCCTGTTTCGCGTAATCGAACACCAGCTTGTAACGCTGAAGATAGGCCCAGCCCAGATAACCATCAATGCCCGGCGGGATACGCGTCTTTTTCCAGACCGTGGCCGGCACCGCTTCAAGCTCACCGGGCGCAAGCGCCAGTAAATGCTCACTCGCCTCACCCGCCGCCCCGGCCTCCGCCCAGTCCGGCCGTAGGGCCAGAGCCGAAGCGCCGCCCAGATCCAGAATCAGGGATGCCTCCCGGCCATCCACCTGCACCTGAAGAATCGGCACCTGTTGCCTCAGTTCAAAATGCAGCACCCGCTCCGGCTCCAGCGCATGCGCCTTGGCCACACACAGCAACGCGAGCCAGCCCAGAAAGTGTGCTTTCACCCGTTCATCTCCATTCGCCAGACCTGCACATCACTATACCTGCGCACGACATCTGTCCCGCCCACCGCCCACCTCCACGCCCAGAACGCTACCCCTCCATTGACCGCAAACCTCATACAGACCTCCGGAGTACAGAGGGCGATGACAAACATGAAGCCCGGTTTGATATTTCTCACACTTCCAGCCTGAAGCCGATTGACGCTGGCGGAGAGGCTGGAGAAGATGCGGTAGGCATGTTCATGTCAAGCGCGGCACGCCGGAGAGATAGGGCGACCTGCACCCAAAAACAGGTGCTCATGGTTTATTAGTCACCATGACACCAAGCAAGACCTCGGATGCGTTGTAAAACAGTGATTTACAAATCTGAATCGTTTTGACAAATAAACCTTTATTTCCTCATTTTGAGGACTACTTCACGTTAGGCTTCTCTTCTCACATGCGCGAACATTTGTTCAATATCGCGGAGTCTTTTGAGGTCAGTGGTCAAGGGCTGGTGTTTGCATCTGACCGGAAGATTCATCAAATTCCGCAACTGCTAAAAGTCGGCCACGTATTGGAGTTTTGCCCCGCCGGGGCCCCATCGTTTCGCACTAAGGTAACGTCTCTTCAACATACGTCGCCATTCAGCCCTTACAAGCCCCAAGGATTTAGCGTTGAGTCCTTTGTCAAAAAAGAGCAAGTCCCAATTGGCACGCCTGTCTGGTTGATAGCCGATGCGTAAGCCTAACAATTCCGTCGAGAGGGACCGCCTACAAGCTGCGCTTGTAGGTTCCCTTCGCGGCTTCGCCGCTACGGCGGCCCCTCACGTCAAACGTTAGCAAGATCATCATGCGTATTAGCGGTTCAAAGATATTCTGGTCAGCAATTGCGAGTATAGGGGTGCTGTATTTTGCAAATGGAGTCATGCGGTACTCTTCAATAATAGAATCGAAGTCCCATCTTCCGTCTCGAGAATGCGCTCCTTGGGCCGATTTTTGCTCGATGCGGGACAATTTTTATGATTTGATAAAATCAAAGGACATGAAAGATGGGAAGCGAATTGCTGCAACTCTGGAGTGGCTTGCTCGGAAAGATAGCTATTTTTTGCAAGGGCCACCCCTGAACTGCCCGCCAGCATTTGAAAGTCTATCGCTTTCTGTTGAAAATCTAATAAATGTTCAATCTTCCTCAGATCCTCGCGACTATTACGATAGCGCCCATGAGGCCCTTCGACTTTATAATGTAACTGTTGATGAGATGATGAGGTGTCAAGGCTCCTACAAATTTGGCGTCAATAGAAATGACTTGCCAAAAATGAAAGTATTCATGTGAGCGTACATGCTAACCCTTCCGTCGAGAGGGGCCACCCACAAGCTGCGCTTGCAGGTTCCCTTCGCGGCTTCGCCGCTACGGCGGCCCCTCACGTCAAACATTAGCTGTGCGCGCCATGAGCAAAATCTCTGCTACGGCAATCTATGAAGTCATCCCTTGGTTTGCATGACTCAACACCTTAGACGCCTCGCCATTGCTCTGTGGCTCATCAGCTTTGTTGTGCCCACAGGCACATTGCAAAACGGAACAGTCGCGCTTGGTGCGCAGGTCGCCCTGGCAGGCCTGTTCGGCATGGCTTTCATATTCCCCGTCGGCTTGCTCGGTATGCCATTTCAGGCCATCAGCCTGCTGAGCAATTTGCTCATGCTGGACGAAATACGGCGAGAGGCAAGCAGATCGGGCTATCCAAACACCCTTTTCAGAACGCTTCTGCTTGTTTCGGCTGCAGTGCTGAATGTCGTCATTGCGCGGCAGTTGAGGTCCGTTTTACCTGACCTCTTCTCTCATCCTGGCTTCTATCTGTGGTCCTCTTCCTTCGTTCTTCTGGCATCCATCGCGGCATTTGAAGAAAGGCTCTTCTTTCTTGCGCTCCTGAAGCGAAGCCTGGCGCTCGGTGTTGTTGCCCTCGTCGTGTTTTTTACAGGGCTCGTAGCCATCTTTGTGAGTCATTAGCGAGTACGCCCTGAGCCGCTTCCAACATCTGCTGTACTTCGCTACACGCGTTGGATGGGGTGGCACTATTCACGATGCCCTGCGCCTGAATGCCCGCCGTTCGAGCCCCCGGATGAGCCCAAAAATCAAAAGCCCCCGCCGGTAACTCCGGATGGGGGCTTTGTGTTGGGCGGACTTTGGAACTTACGCGGCTTCACCCCTGATCAGCGGCAGGGAGTCACCGCCGTCGATGAGGATCTTGCGCGGCTTGTGGGCCTCGGGGATTTCGCGCTCGAGCTCGATATTGAGCAGGCCGTTCTCAAAGCTCGCGGCAACGACTTTGACATGGTCTGCAAGCTGGAAGCGTTGCTCGAAATCGCGCGCGGCGATGCCACGGTGCAGGAAGGTGCGCTCACCGGGCTCGGTGGCTTTCTTGCCGATGATCTTGAGGGTGTTTTTCTCGGTTTCCACGTCCAGCTCATCGCGGCTGAAGCCGGCCACGGCCATGCTGATGCGGTATTTATCTTCCGACACCAGCTCGATGTTGTAGGGCGGGTAGCTGGGCTGCTCGGTGCGCAGCGCGGTTTCGGCGAGCTGGGCCAGGCGATCAAAACCGATGGCGGAACGGTACAGCGGGGAGAAATCATAGGTACGCATTTTTCATATCCTCGTAAGCGATATAAGGGTTCAGCAGGCCTCACCGTGAGCGCCTGCCCTCCCTATCTGCGTACGCCACACGTGATTTTCAAGTGCTTGAAATCATGTGGCTTTATCCCCATCTGGGCTTGTTTTGAATGCGCCCTTGAGCTTGTTTGTGCGCATTCACTCTGCGCTGCCCGGGTTTGCGAGCCAGAACGCCTTGTCAGCAATCCGGCAGGGGCTCTGATATTTCGATCAGGTTCAGATCCGGATCACGCAGGTAGATCGATCGGAGCTTATGGGTGGCCCCCGTGCGCGGCACCGGGCCCTCAATGATCGTTCCACCAGCCTGGGTGATGCGGGCGATCACTTCATCCAGCGGGATGGCGGCGATGAAACACAGATCTAACGCGCCCGGTACAGGCAGGTGCGCCCTGGGCTCGAACTCGCTGCCACGCACATGCAGATTGATTTTCTGGTTGCCGAATTTCAACGCATGCCGCCCGTTGCCGAATTGCTCCAGACGCATGCCCAACAAACCGGTGTAGAAGCGGACGGTGGCTTCCAGATTGGTGCTTGTGAGAACGAGGTGGTCAAGGTGGTCGATCATGCGGGCTCGCCGGACTGGGTTGGGGAATGGCCTCGGAACCTGCACTGTGTTCAGGGCGAAGGTGGTCTCAGGCTGCCAGCCACACCAGCCCCATGGCCAGCGCGGCGGGAATGCCTTGCACGAAGAGGATCTTCTTGCCGACGCTTACCGCACCGTAGAGACCAGCCACCAGCACACACGCGAGGAAGAACAGACGGATCGCCACGCCTTCCGGCCCGAGCCACAGGCCCCAGAGCAATCCAGCGGCAAGGAAGCCGTTGTAGAGCCCCTGGTTCGCTGCCAGCACACGGGAAGCCTGCGCGAACTCGTCACTCAGGCGGAAGGTTTTCTTGCCGAGCGGGTGGGTCCAGAGAAACATTTCCAGGATCAAGATCCAGCTTTGGAGCAGGGCGATCAGGAGGGTGGCGAGGCTGGCGGCGGTCTGCATGGAAGCGTTGGCTGGATCAGGCTGCTACATCCACGGCGCTGGTGATGCTGATCGTGAGCGGCTGGGCGAGTAGCGGGGTGATCTGTTCCTTGAGGGTGAGGAAGTGAGCGGACTGGGCATGCGCAACGAGCGCGGCCTGGTCCACATACACCTCATAGAACTGGAAGAAGGCTTCGCCCTGCACGGACTTGAACAGATCGTAGCGCAGGCAGCCAGGCTCCTTGCGCGACTGTGCGACGGCGGCAAGCAGGATCTGTTCAGCGGCTTCGAGGTGCTCGGCTTTGGGGGTGACGCTGGCAAACACGTAAATGCTCATGGTTTTTTCCTTGAATCAGAGGTGACGCGAGCTGCGGCAGGGAGCGGCGGCGCCTGGACGCCGCGCTCCCCGGCGGGCTTACTTGAGCTCGATGATGAACTTGTCGCGGCTACGACGCACTTTCTTCAGGTTTTGCAGCCAGTCGCCCTCGTCGGCGCGGTAGCCGAGCGGCAGGATGATGACGGAGCGCAGACCGCGTGCCTTGAGACCGAGGATTTCGTCGACCTTGGCCGGATCGAAGCCTTCCATCGGGGTGCTGTCCACGCCTTCTTCGGCGGCGGCGATCAGCGCGGTGCCAAGGCCAATGTAGGCCTGGCGGGCAGCGTGCTGATAGTTGAGCTCGGCATCACGCGGCACATAGCTGCCAAGCACTTGCTGGCGATAGTTTTCCCAGCCTTCGTTCTTGAAGCCGCGCTCGTCGTTCACGAGGTCGAACATCATGTTGATGCGATCACTGGTGTAGTTATCCCATGCGGCAAAGACCAGCAGGTGCGAGGCTTCGGTGATCTGGGCCTGGTTCCAGGCATGCGGCTGAATCTGGGCACGCAACTCGGGGTTGCTGACGACGATCACCTCGTAGGGCTGCAGGCCGCTGGAGGTGGCGGTGAGGCGGATGGCTTCGAGGATGCGCTCGACCTTCTCTTGCGGCACGCGCTTGGCCGGATTGAACTTCTTGGTGGCATAACGCCACTGGAGCTTTTTCAACAGATCAGACATGAGGACTCGCTTTCGATGTTTCAGAGGAGGGGATGAAACCGGAGGGCTTCAGGATAATGCCAAAAGGATTTTCTGGGCGACCAGTTCGGAAGAGGCCGGGTTCTGGCCGGTGATCAGTGTGCCATCAACCACGGCGTACGGCGCCCAGTCCGGCCCCTTGCTGTAGTGGCCGCCATTGGCCTGGAGCATGTCTTCAACGAGGAAGGGCACCACCTTCGTGAGCTGCACGGCCTCTTCTTCGGTATTGGTGAAACCGGTCACGCGGCGCCCCTTTACCAGGGGCGTGCCATCGGCATTTTTCGGATGGCGCAGCACGCCCGGGGCGTGGCACACGGTGCCCAGCGGTTTTCCGGCAGCAAGGGCGGCTTCGATCAGGGCGATGGAGTGCGGATCTTCAGCCAGGTCCCAGAGCGGGCCGTGGCCGCCGGGGTAGAACACGGCGTCAAAGTCCGCGAGCCGGATGTCGGCAAGGCGCTGAGTACTGGCGAGATGAGCGACGGCCGCCGCATCCGCGCGGAAGCGATGGGTGGCTTCGGTCTGGAAGTCCGGCTCGTCGCTCTTGGGGTCCAGCGGCGGCTGGCCGCCCTTGGGTGAAGCGAGAGTGATGTTGAGGCCGGCATCCTTGAACACATAGTAGGGGGCGGCGAATTCTTCGAGCCAGAAGCCGGTCTTGAGGCCGGTGTTGCCAAGCTGGTCATGCGAGGTGAGAACGATGAGGACGTTTTTCATGCTCTTGCTCCGTGTCGGAGGGGATGTTCAGTCAGCCAGCTTGACGATCAGCTTGCCGAAGTTGCGGCCCTTGAGCAGGCCGATGAGTGCTTCGGGGGCGGCCTCGAGGCCGTGCACGATGTCTTCGCGGAACTTGATCCGACCGGCCGCGAACCATTCGCCCATTTGCTGCAGGAACTCCGGATAGCGATGGCCGTAGTCATCAAAAATGATGAAGCCCTGCATGCGGATGCGCTGCTTGAGAATGGTGCTGGCCAGCAGCGGCAGGCGATCCGGCCCCTCCGGCAGGCCGGTGGCGTTGTAGCTGGCGATCAGGCCGCACACCGGCACGCGGGCCTTGGTATTGAGCAGGGGCAACACGGCATCGAAGACCTTGCCACCGACATTCTCGAAATACACATCGATCCCGGCCGGGCAGGCAGCGGCAAGTTGTGCGGCCATGTCGTCCGCGTGGTGATCGATACAGGCATCAAAGCCGAGTTCCTGCGTCACATAGGCGCATTTCTCCGCCCCACCCGCAATGCCCACCACACGGCAACCGAGGATTTTGGCGATCTGCCCTACCACCGCGCCCACCGCTCCACTGGCGGCCGCGACCACTACGGTTTCGCCGGCCTTGGGCTGGCCGATATCAAGCAGGCCCATATAGGCGGTGAAGCCGGGCATGCCCAGCACGCCCAGCGCAAGGGAAGGCTGGGCGAGATCACCGAGCCTGTGCAGACCACTGCCGTCGGAGAGGAAGTAGTCCTGCCAGCCGGTATAGGCCAGCACCAGGTCACCGGCCTTGAAATCCGGATGCAGCGAGTTTTCGACGCAGCTTACCGTGCCGCCCACCATCACATCGCCGAGTTCCACCGGCTTGGCGTAGGACTTGGCGGCGCTCATACGGCCACGCATATAAGGATCCAGCGAAAGGTAGAGCGCACGCAGCAGTACCTGGCCCTGGGCGGGCTGCGGTACGGGTGTGGTTTCGAGGCGGAAATTGGCGGCCGTGGGCTCGCCGACAGGGCGGGAAGCCAGCACGATGCGGCGGTTGAGAGAGGCAGATGCGCTCATGGGAGAGTCCTCGGGCATTTCGCACTAGACCGATCGTCTAGTTCGGGATCAAAAAAAGCGGCGAGGCCTTTGCCCCACCGCGTGCGTCGTGTTGTTTCAGTTCAGTTGCAGCAGCTCGCGGGTTTTTTCCATGGCGCCGGCAAAGGCGCTGTCGTCCCGCCGCAGCTTGGCCAGCAAGGATGCGCCGAGCCAGGCTTCATACAGCCATTGCGCCAGCGCCGCGGCATCCTGCGGATTGCCGATCGAGCCATCTGTCTGGCCAGCAGAGACATGCCCGGCCAGCTCGCGCAGCACAGCATCGGTGGCCGCCAGCATGCGAGCCCGCATCGCTTCGGAAAGATCAGCCACCTCGGCACTGAGCTTCACGATCAGGCAGTACTCGGCCGCATCATCGCCGCGCTGGGTTTCGGCCCAGCGCTCGAAATAAGTCAGCAGCCGCTGTGCGCCATCGAGCCCGGGCCGCGCGTTGAGCGCCGCCAGACGATTCAGGTAGCTGGCCTCGTAGCTCTCCAGCAAGGCCACGCCGAAGGCTTCCTTCGACGCGAAGTAGTGATAGAAGGAGCCCTTGGGCACTTTTGCGGTCGTCAGAATCTCGGCCAGCCCGACCCCCACGAAACCCTTGGCCGCAATGAGTTGCTGGCCACAGGCAAGAATGTGCTGACGGGTATCGGGGCGTTCGGAGTTCATGGCCTGGATCCTAAAGCACAAATAGACCGGTCGTCTAGTTAATTTTTGTGTGCCCAGAACGACTCGCTCCCAGGCCTGGCCATGCATCGGCGTCAGTCGCTGCGCGCGCCCTCCTCGGCAAGATCGGCATTGAAACCTGGCCCTTCTCCCCCATATCAGGAAAACGGACACACGCCCGGCCGGGGAATCTTTTGCCGGATCCGCGCTCTGAACCTCCATCTTCCCCGCACCCAGCCGGCTCGCTGGCTACAAGGATCACCTGTCATGCCTTCACCCGTTTTCATCCGTATCCCCTCTTCGCGCCCACGCACCCCAGCCGGCCCCTTTACCCGGATCATGGCGGGGCTGTTCACGCTGGTGGCGATCGTGGCCATGGTGATGTTCTCGGTGGTGGCGCTGAGCGTGGTGCTGGTCGGGGGCGCAGTGTTTCTGGGCTATTTCTGGTGGAAGACTCGCGCCCTGCGCCGTGCCTTGCGAGCCCAGCCCCCCGTGCAGCAGGAGCCCTTTGCACCACGCAGCCCAGCTGAGAACTCCGATGGCATGGTGATCGAAGGCGAGATGATCCGCGAGGTGCCTGATCATGAGGCGCAGCGCCGGTGAATTTGAGGCAGGGTCACACAGCAATACAGGCTTACCGCTTCACTCTGGAAAGACACCAAAAAAAGGCCTCGCGTACTGCGAGGCCTTTTTCGAAGGGACAAGCCTTCGGCCAGATCGCCCCTTCAATTAATTCAATAACTTACGGAAAAATTCCAAGCCTCAATCTAGATGGATCGAGGGTCTAAAACCAGATTCCCTCCAAATTCAGGGGGCTAAAGTCAGATTTGCCCGATACACCCCAAATTTTGCTAATTCCAGATTTCCTCAAAAAGACGTTTGGAGCTAACTCAAGATTTGATTGGCATAACGACTCTGCTTCTGTAGTGGCTGCGCTGCATGACAGCCATTCCATAGAAACTAGATAGACGAAAAAAAGCCGGGCAGCCAGCCCGGCGTTCTCGGAAATCTAGGCGAAACCTGGAAGCAGGTGTTTCAGCGTCTGACGCTAGCCGCTGCCCAGTTCATGATGAACAGGTATTTCATACCGCTCAAGTATCGGTTCGGTGCGCCTATACAAGCGGACGGTTCTTGTACCCGATCCAAGGAGACTGGCAATCCCGAACTGTCCCATTTTTGTCAGATTGGGACAGAGCCAGCGCTGGCGTCGCAAGCGCTTACCGATGGAGGACGCGGTCCCCTCCTTCTCCCAGATTTCCTGCACCCGGAGGAACTCGGTTCGCTCAATCAGACGCTTGCGTGCGAATGAGTGGCATCGAACCATGCCTGTCGAAATCCACGTCCTCATGAACTCGTGTGGGGTCTGATCGAGAAGCTGGGCCGCAGCATCCACTGCGATGAACTCATTTGCGATCCTGAGCTTGAGTTCATCGACGGCTGTACTGCAGAACTGCTGCTTTCGCCTCGGGCTATTGGCGGGGCTCAGCCATCCATCGAGTACGACCGAATGAAATTGCTGGTTAGAGATCTCAAGTTGGCGCGCCGCCTCTGAAACCGTCAGCAGCACTTGGAGAGCAGCGTCCTGGGTCACGCTCTTCTTGCGCCCGGCAGGAGACGTGTAAGGGGCGGTCAGCACTTTCTGGAGGTTCAGTTGTTCGAGCTCGGATCGGCGGAAGATGAAACTGACGCCGCCATCGATTCCCGGACCACTCGTTGGCGCAAGGCCGGCGGAGCGCAAGCGGCTCGACATGGTTGTCACGGACGCGCCGTGGCGCTTTGCAATGGCTGACGCAAACACGAAGGAAGACTCGAACGATTCGATCACTGCGATCGGAATGATCCACTGCACAGCTCTTTCCGGCGATGGATTCCTCTTGGCCGGCAGCACCCCCAACTTGATTGCCCGGCGGACAGACTCCGTATTGGTACCAAGACGCAAAGCTGCGGCAGACAGATCGAGCCCCGGCCTCTGATCGACCGGCTGCGGCCGAGGCAACTCACAGCGAAGGCCCGCAAGGCCCGAGCTCGCGGCACAGCTATAGCGCTGAATCTCTCCAGACTTGATCTGGGTGACCAAGCTCGCCAATGACAGACGATACGAGGCGCTGCGAAGCGCAACGGCCGACAGCGCTGTACGCTCATCCATAGGCCCACCGGCGACACACCACAACAGCTCATTGACGGATGCGGCCGAGTAGCGCCGATCTGCAGACATCTTGAGGTGTCCTGCCGCGACCAGCTTCTTGAAAGGCACCCGCCCGATTCCGAGGACGGCTTGCACGACGGCGGCTGTCCACCGAACAGTGTCCAGTTGCGGTACTGCGACGCGCGCCATGGGCTTCGCAAGCAGCTCGCCGACAATGATCTGGCACGCGTCGTCACGGCTAGCCAGCAAGGGGGCCAGCGCTACGCGAGGGTGGAGAAAATGGGTACTCATTGCAGAAGGGAGATGAGGCCAGTTTGCATGGCCCAGCTCGACGAGTGCAGAAGCGACGCCCGCCTTCTTCAGTGGGATGCCCAGTTGCCTCCAGTACTGCGTGAGCTGCCAGAGATCTCCCGCTGCATTCACCACCCGGGCATCCTGCGCCTCGAGAATCTGGGACATTCTGTCAGCAACCTCTTCCGGGCAGCGCTGCTGACGTTCCGCCATAACCTTGGGATCGCAGCCACAAGCGAACGGATCATGGCCCGGAGACCAGGGCGCCCCACAACAAGGACACGCATCATCCAGAAGCACGCGATGTTTTGCGCAGGCCTCAATGGCGACATGGTCCCATGCCGCCGGCGCGTATCCCTGCTCGAGGTAGCACTGCACACATAGTTTCGATCTCGAGAACCGGAGATGCGCCAGGCGCACGGGAAAACCTCTCCACATGATCCGATCCAGCTTTCCCCGGCCCAGGCGCGCATACGCGGCTACCCGTGCCGCCCCCTCCGGGACGCCGATGCCTTTGCACGTCGCCACGAACAGCTCGGGATTGCGAGCCAGCGTTCCCAGAGCGCAGCTGGAGTGATCAACCGCCGGATTGACCGAGAACGCAAAGCGCAACAGGGACCGATGTGCGTTTCCGAGCGCTCCCCGGAGCAGAACGCTCAAGGGAGCTTCATCGGGCTGAACTTTCGGGGTGAAGGGAAAGGGAGGCATCGTTTTACGCGGTCATCGTCAAGGCAAGCGCGTGCAGCTCACTTTGAGGAATGGTGAAGGGATTCACAGAGCGCCCTGCCAGTGCATCGATCAGGCTCCGATTCGCTCCACGGAGCTCCTGTATGGCCGCGAAATCAAGGCGCGGCTGTTTCAGAATCCTGAAGGCGCTCGCGAAGTCGCGCATCGTGACGGTTTGGGACTTCCTGCGATAGGCCATGAGGACGGCCTTCGTCACGAAATCCTTGATGCTGCTCGGAATGCCTTGAGTCGCTGTGTACAAGCGAATGGCTTCCTGGATGTTGTCTTGGAAGCGCTCGGCGCTGACGAAGAGTTGCGTCTCTTCGATTACGGCGTTCAGCAGATTGTCTGCAAATTCCGCCAGACCTGTCTCCTGATCTGAAGGCATGTCGAACGGATTCAGCCGAACCATATACGGGAACCTGCGCTCGAGCTGCGGCTCCGAATCGATGAGCGCCTGAGACTCTGGCATGCCCATCAGCACGAACGTCACATCCGTCACATTGATGATGGACTTGATCCAGTTGCGAGCACCCAGCAGGTGCTGATTGGCGTTCTGGAATCCGGCACGTCCCAGCGCGAGCATATGCTGGAATTCGTCCAGAAAAATCGCCTTGACGTTGCACTTCTGGATGTTGGTAATGAGTCGCTCGGTGAGTTCCTGGCAGTTGCCATTCAGAGCAGAGGTGTCGCCGAGCGCTCTCAGAATGGAGATCGCCATGTAACGGGAGGTGACCGTGCTTGGCAGCGACAGCGTGACGATAGTTTGATTCGCCCTGAGGCCAAGTTGAAACTCATCCGTTGTCGCCGGATGCTCGCTCCTGATGATGTCCAGCAGTGTCGTCTTTCCGCAGCCCGAATTTCCGACCAGCAACAAGTGCCGGGGCTCGGATAGAAACTCGTTTTCCCGGATGACATCCGCGATACATGCCTTGGCATTTACCAGATCGGCATGCTGAATGATGCATTCACTCACAGACTGAATCAGGCAGATTTCGTTTTCATCCAGATCCGATTGATTGGCAGCAGAATTGTTGGATACGGGTTGATTAGTCATTTCTTCATCCTTTTGATCTTTAATACCTTGTTGATTTCGAGAGACTCATGATCGCGCTGTTCCGTTATTTCCACTGAAACCGGTTTCTCCGGCGGCGCGTTTAGCTCGGGCCTGTCACCAGAGTCCGAACTCTTGGGTGGGCGCGGCGGTTTTTTAGGGCTGCTGTTTTTGGGCGTTTTCTCCTTTTGTTTAGGGATAATTTCAGAAATAGGCCTGGTTATCGGTTCGTTAACGGGATCAACATCCTCTTCACGCAAAGCGGCCAACTGGTCGCGTAATTCAACCAGGCGACGATAAGCAATCGGGTCGTTTGCCCGGCCCAGCGCGGCGTAGTACTTCAGGCGCAAGTTGAACGATTCTTCGTCGCTCATTGCGATCAGGGTGTCCTTGAGATTTTCTTTTTTCAGCGCTTTCTTTAATTTGTCGTGCTCATACAAAGAAAGATTGCTGGTGTATTTGCGTTTGGTGGACAAAGCTTTTACGACCGTTCTTCTGGCGTCCATCAGTTCGACATACACGACAGACAGATCCAGCTCATCAACACGAACACTGACGATCGGCTTTTCCCCGCGCGCACGCTGCTCGAGCTCCCACGTTTTGAGTGCGTCAGAGCGCCAATGGAGCGCGTAAGCCTCGACGCAGCCATTCGATACGGTCCTCGTCAGGATCGTGCGCCCCAGAATGTCGGCGTCCTGAGGCGATATCGTTCGGATCGGCACTCTCACGATTGCGTCTCCTCATTCCAGACTGCGATGGGGGCACGACCCAGGCCACGGTGGGGGGTGTGGTGGTAAATCCCCTGAATCCACGTCTGAACGTGCTTGTTGAGCTCTTCCAGAGTCAGGCGGGCATGCTTCTGAGATTTGTAATCCCCACGCTTCTGGGGATTTGAAAACGTCGTTCCAGGCAGCTTGTGAATGAGCGCTTCATTCATGGTCCGGAAGAAGCGCTCCACAATCGCCTTGCCGTTTGGCGACTTCGGCGGGCAGGGTTCGAGCGTGACATTCAGCGCGGCGCAGAACTTCATGAACCCGGAGTCGCGATAGTCCGATCCGTTGTCGACGATCAGCTTTGACATGACGCCGCGCGGGCAGCCGGGCTCGGCAACCACGGCCCTCTGCAGGGTCTTCATCAGCGTCGCACCGCAGAACGGGGCCAGCGAGACATAGGCAGCGAGCACGCAGCGCGTTCGAACATCGATGATCACGGTGATGTAGGGACGCCCGAGTTCCTCCGGCTGGGCGCCATCTGCCCGATTGGGTTCGACCACGATGATGTCCATGATCTGCCCATCGGATTGGCAGATTTCGAGCGGCTCAGACGCGAGTGATGAGGCGCCTGCGGCCCGGTGCTTGCGCGCCGCGTAGTGCTTGCCATACCGCTTGGCATCGCGCTCATACTTGTCGATGCGGTTGATGATGTTGCGGATCGTCTCAACGGACGGCGCAGAAAACTTTTCCGTGCTTGAGGCGTTGTGATTCGCGATGGCGAATTCGACATCTGCATGGACTGCCGAGATCGGGTTTCGATGCTCGGTCAGGTAAACCGCCTCAATCGAAGCGTTGACGATCTCCAGCACACGCGCATCCAGCGTGGTGTGGTTGACGCGGCTTGGCCTCGGTTTGGACATGAGTGCCTCGTCCTGGCGATTGCCCTTGATCCAGCGCGTCATCCAGCTCGCCAGCGTAGAGACAGCCGGGCAGCACTCGCCACCGATTTCCTGATGAAGCGCCTCCCGAACGCGCTTGATTGCATCCTGGGAGCACGGCGACTCGGGGATCCGCTTCATCAGCGCGTGAGTCCAGCTCAGCTGATAGTTGAGCTTGACCAGCTGAGAGGGCGTCAGCGCGCTACGCGACACTGCGTTTGCGTCGGCTGACGCATGCGGGGGCGTGTAGACCACCTTGATGCGCTGATCATTGAACAGATCGTTCATGGCCTTGAACTTCAGATTCTTGAACATGCCGCCCCGCGTAGGCGCCACCCGCACTTCATCCTTGCGAACAGCCGCAACTTCATAGTGGCAACCGTGCATTTCGAATTGAGCCCCAGCCGTCAGAAGTTGAAGAATGTGTTCCATGATTTGCTCCAAGCAGTGTGGATTCGCGCAACGGTGCGCCAATGGGAAAGAGGACGTCTTCGCTCAGTACAAGAGCCTCCGGGCTCATCACAGGGCACCCCGCCAGACTTGCGGCCTGTCGCAAGGCACCGAGCGTCATTGGCCCTTCCCTCAAAATTCCCATCAGTACTTCGCGCTCATATTTGGTCAGCACGACATGCGAACCTTTATTCAGTTGCATGCGAATCGACAGTAATGGCTCGAATTCCAGATCCTTCTCAGTGATCTGCCGATATGGAATTTCAAGCCTTTCCATGAACGCACGCACATACATTGCTCTTTCCATTACGGAAGGCCGGTTAAGCTGGCCTTCCGGTTTGACGTCCAGAATCGAATAGGAATGGTTTTTCCATTTCACCGCGAAGTCGCACACCAGATTTCGACCATTCGGACCCGGAAACAGAAATGGCTGGGTCCGATACGCAAGAACCTCAGGATCCACTTCCAGTGCGAGCGCCAGTTTTGCTTCCAGGCGTCCCTCGCAGGGAATGAAATTCCCGCCATTTTTTGGCGACGGAAAATGAACCACACGCACATGAGGCAGCCCGCTTCGGAATTTCCGTACGCCCTGTAATATCCCGGAGTCATCTGGTGGTTTGGTGAATACAGTATTCAGCTCTTGCATGAGAGATCGTGGGTCCTTCACCACTTGAATCTGCGTCATTGGCACTCCAGTCATAAGGGATGGTTATAAAAATTGACCTGCCAAAAACGTTTTAAGAAATTTAAGGCAAGCCGATCCCGTATCCTGGTCCGAGACGCAGACAGGACGTCGATCAATAAATTGGGTAAATGGCTACGGTCGGGAGCGAGCTGCTCAAATCCGGCTGCTGAAAGTTCAGGACTTCGTCATCTTAGGTTGATCTCCTGGTTCGCCAGACCCGCTGCTCCCGATGTCGAAAACGGGGGCTGGTCGGCTGAAGAGTTCGAAGATTAGATCAAGAAAAGAAAAATGTTTACTTTTTTTTGTCAGTCAGACGCATTTGTAATGTCCTGCAGAGACATTATTAATGTCCCGCAGAGACAGCGGATAACAAAATTGCCCAAACCATTGATTTACAAGGATAAAAACATAATGTCTCTTACGGACATTGGTTAATGCAGACAAAATCAGATGATAAAAAATTTTTGTGCGACACACGCCAGATCGCGAGGCACGGGAGTTTTAGACGTGTTTTTACAGCCAACAGGCTTGAGACGACCAAGATTCAGTGCGTGCCAATGGGCTATGAGGGTCGCTTCTGAACGTACAGGCCTGGGGGCATGCAGCAGCGATCGATCCACAGAGCGCCTCCAAATGCAGTGCAAGAACTTTCTGGCTACGACGCGCCGGGGAACGAGACGGCAAAGCTCGGGGAGGAAGAGAGCAGCGGAGGTGGGTCGCCTCGGCCTCAAGATCGCTCATCAACATCTTGGGCTCGCGACGGAGTGACTTTGTTTTGAAAACACTACACGCGCCATTTGGTTTGCTTGGCAAACCAAATGCCCGCACACAGTGCGGGCCTCGAACCATGTCGCGCATGGCTCAAGCGAGCAAGCGATGCCCGGGGGAAGTGAGGCTTGAGGTGCGGAGGCCAGTGTCTGGCCTGTGAGCCATTCAGCGCATCCTTTGGCTCTCGTACGTGTACTGCACAATACAGATGGGGATCACGCAGGTGCAGATGTTGGTACACACTCAGAGGTTGAACTGGGCAGCCCTGTTATGACGTATAGACATCAATTGCCGGAAAGGAAAGGAGACGTGGGGCTAGATGGGCACATGGCACGCGTCGCTGCCCGGTGGTCTGACAGTCGAAGGAGTTGGTCACATCTGTATTCGGTCAGGAACGGTCTGCCACTCTCGCCGCACTGAAGTTATCTGGATGGCCGCTGCGCTTTGGAACCTGTCGGATGGCCAATTCACACTGCTCGGCCTGAGCGGTTAGTCAGCGCGATGCTTGTGAGCGACAGCGTCCAACCCTTAGCCGAATTGCCGCCTCAAGTTCTTGGAGCGTGAATGCGCCACGAGACTCTGCGAACTCTAGCGCACGAATATAGTGATCTTTCAGTGCGGACATTATTAGCTCTAACGTTTGACGTGAGGGGCCGCCGTAGCGGCGAAGCCGCGAAGGGAACCCACAAGCGCGCTTGTGGGCGGTCCCTCTCGACGGAATTGTTAGGCCTGCACGCTCTCATGTGCGAACTCCAAATCTTTGAAAACCAGCCGAAACATAGCTGAGGACGCGAAGATCATGCGTAGTTCAGTGCCTTCAGAAAGTGCTTCCCACTCCCAGTATCCGATGTCGCCGAGTTCGGACCCCACGTATTCATCAGGTGGCAGATGTTGTTCGAAGATCGAAACGCCAGTGAATGTCAGGTGGTATTTCGTTTTCGTATTGAAACCGGTGTTCCACCCAAGAAAACTCAGCCGCGTTTCCTTCTTCGTAAAGTTAGACACTATCTCCTTGACCTCCGAGTCATGGAGGGTGTGGTGCGCGTCGAAGGTGACCGCTGCCTTTGGCAGGCGGTGCTTTACTGACGCGATGTACTGCTGGTACTTCTCGAAGACACCGTCAGCGCCTTCGCATCCACTGCCCCACCATTCCGAAGTGAAGTACTTCATTTTGTAGGCCTAACGTGGAAGTGAGGGGCAGCCGGAGCTGCGAAGCAGCGTAGGGCACCACAAGCGCAGCTTGTGGCTGTCCCTCT